>NZ_JAVREL010000001.1:0-729468 GCF_031845365.1 Streptomyces litchfieldiae | reverse complement strand
TCAACCGCCGCCCCGTCCCGCCATCGATCCCCCACCAGACATGGATCAACAACCCCGCCAAGCGACACCAAATCGAACAACAGAGTTCATAGCATCACATTCGTTTCATTTGACTTGACAGGCACCGCGCCGCCCACGACTTGTTCCATGAGGACAGCCACCACCTGCTCACCTACCAGCCTGGCCCGGGGCATCTGGGCCGTCGGGAGACCGCCGTTCTCCTGATGAGCGCGATGATGCGGGCGGCTGATCTGGACTGGTTCGAGCAGGGCGACGTCTGGGCGAAGGTCGCCGAACTCCGCCCGACCACGAGCGAACCGCTCACTCCGGAGAAGGCCACTGCTCAGGCCCCGGCCATGCGCAAGCTGATGACCAGCGACGCCCACAGCCTGTGCCGGCCGAACGGCCCGCTCGACGGGCACACCGAGTGGGTGAGCGCTTTCGAGCGAACGGGAGCCACGCTCGCCCACCTCGCCAGGAGCAATGGCCTGACCCGTGGTCTGCGAGCCGTCATCACCCACCATGTGATCTTCCACGCCAACCGCGCAGGTCTCCTCCGAGACGAGCAGCACGCCATCTCCCACATCGCACGAGAGGTAGTTATGGGATCGAGAGACAACACCGCGTCACCCACTGATGCCACGGCCGAGGCCGATAGCGTCAGTGTCGTGAACGCCAACGTGATCGCTACCCCGAAGGCCGACGCCGAACGGCTCCGCAACGCCCTGGTCAACAAGATCCGCGATTCCGGGTACGCCCGCACACCCGCTGTCGAGACCGCGCTGCGCACCGTGCCCCGCCACCTGTTCGTGCCCGACGCGCCGCTCGAAGCCGCCTACGCGAACGCGATCGTGGACATCAAATATGACACCGACGGCACGTCGATCTCCTGCGCCTCCCAGCCCAGCATCGTTGCCCTCATGCTGGACCAGTTGGAGGCCCGGCCCGGCGAACGCATTCTCGAACTCGGCGCCGGCACCGGCTACAACGCCGCCCTGCTCGCCTACCTGGTCGGCGAGGCCGGTCACGTCACCACCATCGA
Organism: Streptomyces litchfieldiae; assembly: GCF_031845365.1. NCBI lineage: Bacteria > Bacillati > Actinomycetota > Actinomycetes > Kitasatosporales > Streptomycetaceae > Streptomyces > Streptomyces litchfieldiae. Next base: position 728,426 of record NZ_JAVREL010000001.1, on the reverse strand, counting down.
CGTTGACGAAGACCTCGTGGACGGCGCCCGCGCCCACCTCGCCGCAGCGGGGTTCACCAACGTCGATGCCCTTACCCGCGACGGAGCTGTCGGCCACTCCGAGGGCGCGCCGTACGACCGGATCATCGCCACCGTCGGCGCACACGGTGTCCCGCACGCCTGGATGCGGCAACTCGCCTCTGGCGGACGGCTCGTGGTTCCTCAGCGACTCACGGGCAGCGTGTCCCGCTCGATTGCCTACGAGCAGCGCGAAGGCCGCTGGACGAGCGTCAGCAGCAAGATGAACACCTTCATGCCGCTCAGGAGGGGCATCGCCGACGACGGTCGGCGCATCATTCCGCTCAGCAGGAACAGCACCGTGCGGCTCCAAGCGGCCGCCGGGCAGCACGTCAACGCCGGAGCCCTGGCCGGAGTGCTGGAGCAGCCGCGCACCGAAGAGTGGACCGGCACGATGTTCCGCGCCATGGAAAGCCCTGAATGGATGGAGCTGTTCGTCTCCTGCTCCCTGCCCTCCGGCCTGATCCGGATGCTGTTCTCCAAGGAAGTCAAGGGCACCGTCCTCACGGAGGACCCCTACCCTTCTTCCACCGCGGCCGTCGACAAGGGCGCCATCACTTACCTCGCCCGCCGGCTGTCGGAGAAGAAGACGCCCGAGGGCGGGAAGCTCTGGGAATTCGGCGTCATCGGCCACGGGCCCGGCAGCGATGAGCTGGCCGCGAAGGTCGCCGACGTGATCCGCACCTGGGACCGCGAGTTCCGAGGACGCGAGGCCACGTTCGAGATCCAGCCGCTGGGCGCTCCCCCGATCGAGCAGCGGCCCGGCCTCTTCGCCATCGACACACTGCTGAACCGCATCGTCGTCGACTGGCGGTGAGCCTGTCCGCGTGTCGGAGGGTGGTTCCCGCTGGCTGTGCGCCGCACCCGGTGGGAACCGCCGGTTCGTCTCCCTACCCGCACGATCGCCCGGGAGGGCACATGGACCAGCACGGCTCGACAGCGAAGCGTTTCCCGCTCATCGCCCGATTCCGCCCGGCTTGTCTGCCACTGCCCGACCGTGTGCGGGGCCTGGTCGACCTGGCCAGCAAGGCGGCGAGCAAGAGTGACCAGGGCCTGGCCTCCGCCGTCTACAACCAATCCGCGCTGATCGCTTCGGATCTGGGGCTCCCGGAACTCGCTCGCAGGATGTGCCATCAGCACGCCGCCGCCTACTTGCGCTCCTGCCCCTTGCCCGCCATAAGCGCCATCCGCGGCTTGGAGCCCGTCGTCAATCTCGCCCGACTGCACATCCGGGCCGGCCGTACCGACGACGCCCGCCAACGGCTCCTGGATCTATACGAGGCGGTTGGTGCGGGTGACGCCGCTGTTTTTGAAGGCATCGCCGTGCCGGCCAGCCTCACCGCGACGATCGAGGATCGCCAGGAGGTGCGCGCGTGGCTGTGGCGGGTGCTCCTCGCCGATGGCACCCGGACTCTCACCACCACGGGACGCTGGGACGAAGCTCTGGCCCACATCGAGAAGCACCGAGGGGTGGGCAAGCGGATGCTGGACGGTCGCCAAGTCGCCGTTCTCGCCGCCCTCACCGCGGGAGACACCGAACGCGCCGCCGAACTCCTCGCCGGTACGGTCGCCGGGGATCCGTGGGAACAGAACGTCACTGCCTGCCTGACCGTGTTGTGCCGCCGCGAAGCCGGTCAACCGGTCGACAACCACCTTTCATATCTGGTGGACACCTATCTCCGCCGCGAAGCAGAGCCTGGCTTCACCGTCTTCGACATCCGCCTCGGCCTCACGGTTCTCGACGCCGTTGGCTCGGCCGAGCATCCTGCAGCCCCCCGCCTCGCCGAGCACTTGGCCCACCGGACCGCCGAAGCCCGGGACGGCTACGCGGCCCGCGAGATGCTCGGCCATTCGCTGGCCGTCACACTCGCCACGGACCGGCAGACAACGGACTGCAAGGAACTGGTCTGGGCCTGTGCCCTCGGAGCAGGATCGGTCCCAGACGCGCTGCACAGCGATCTCTTAGCCGCGCTGCGCACCAGCGACGCCGTGATCAGGCACTCATTGTGACCAGCGAGGTTGTGCAGGCGGCGGATGTCCTCCAGGGCATCGATGACGGCGCCGGACCGAATGTGCGGACCGCAGCGCTTGATGGGCTCGTTGGGAGCTCTGCTGAAGGGATCGCCCTCGATCTGAGGGTGCCCCGCACGCCGGGCAACACGTTACGGCCGATCAAGCCTCACCCCTTGACTGCCTCCACGATCCGCTGGGCGGCCTGGGCGGGCGTGAGGTGTGTGGTGTCGACGACCTCGGCCTCGGCGTGCAGCCACGTGCGGGCCGCCTCGGCGTAGGGCTCGAGGTATTTGAGACGGAATGGGGAGGGGCCGAGAACCGTGTCCCCCAGGATGCGTCCGCGGAGGGTGTCCTGGTCGGCGTGGAGAACGAAGTGCCTTACGGGGATGTCGTATTGGGCCAGGCCCGTGCTGATCTCGCGCCAGTACTGCTCGACCAGGACGGTCATGGGCACCACCAGGGTGCCGCCGGCGTAGTCGAGAACGCGGCGGGCGGTCTCGACGACGAGCGGGCGCCATGGCGGCCAGTGCTGGAAGTTGTCCGTCTCCGGCAGACCGGGCTTGATGTCCATGAGCGTCTCGCCGACCTTCTCGGCATCGAACACCCGTGAGTCCGGCAGGAGTGACTGCACCAGCGCGCTGGTCGTGGTCTTGCCGGCGCCGTGGGTGCCGTTGAGCCATACGATCATGGGCGCGACGCTAGCCGTGTGGGAGCCGCGGGCCGGTGGCCGTCATGTCACAGAACGGTCACAGCGGAGGGCCCGGGCCCTGTCGGCGCCGCCTGCTACCGTCCGCGCATGGTCAGACATGTGCCCTTCACCGGCAGTGAGAAGGAGTGCCTGCGCGCCGCCCTCGACCGGCATCGGGATGTGGTGCTGTGGAAGCTGGAGGGCCTCGACGACGAGCAGGCGCGGCGGGTCGTGACGCCGTTGGGGAACAGCCTGTTGGGGCTGGTCAAGCACCTGGGCGGTGCCGAACTGGGCTGGTTCTGCCTCACCTTCGGGCGCGAGACCGGGCCGCTGCCGTTCGATCCCGCCGTGGGGGACGGCTCCGACCTGCGGGTGGGGGCGGGGGAGTCCGTTCAGGACGTCGTGGACTTCTACGTCCGGGCCCGGGGCACGGCCGATCGTGCCATCGACGCGTTGGATCTCGACGACCTCGGTACCGCATTCGCCTTCTTCGGCGGGGCCACCGTGTCGTTGCGCTGGGCGCTCGTCCACATGCTGGAGGAGACCGTCCGGCACGCGGGGCACATGGACATCGTGCGGGAGCTCGTCGACGGGGCCACCGGGGATCATCGCGGGGACTGATTCTCGCGGAAAGAGGCCGAAGAACTGCGATCCGTGCCGATCGGGCGGCCGGAGGGGGTACGTTCTGATGGCCCGGAAGTAAGGACGCGCGCACCTCTTGTGATGGATCGGGATGGCTGAACCAGTAGACCCAGACAACGACTGCCCGGGGCCGCACCGGCAGTGCCAGGCGTGCACGGGGCAACGGGTGGAGTTCCGCGAGACGTTGTACGTGCCCGCGTCCGGGCGGGGGGTCGGCGTGGCCGCCCCGCACAACTGCTGGCACTGCAAGGGCCGCGGCTACTACTGCGCCGCACTTCACCGCTGCACCCCGCCGCACGAGTAGGCGGCCCTGGCCAGGTACTGATGGACGACGGCACGTACAGCGAGATGCCGGCCGCCTGGCGCAACGGCCAGGCGGCCCCGGAGCGGGCGCCCGTCAACGCGGGCAGCCGAATGGGGCATTGAGGATGACAGTCGAGGCGCTGAACCCGGAAGAGGACCCGACCGCCGTCGGTCCGTACCGGCTGCTGGGACGGCTGGGCGAGGGCGGCATGGGGCAGGTCTTCCTGGGCCGTTCGCACAGCGGACAGCTGGTGGCGGTCAAGGCCGTGCACGGAGTGCTGGCGCGGGACCCCGATTTCCGGCGGCGATTCCGCACGGAGGTCCGGGCGGCACGGCGGGTCGGCGGGATGTGGACGGCTCCCGTGCTGGACAGCGACACCGAAGCGGCCCTGCCCTGGATCGCCACGGAATACGTGGCCGGGGCACCGCTGCGGGAGGTGGTGAACTCGCTCCACGGGCCGTTGCCGGAGCACTCGGTGTGGGCGCTGGCGCTCGGCCTGTCGCACGCGCTGATGGAGGTCCACGGCAGCGGGGTGATACACCGCGATCTGAAGCCGTCGAACGTGATGGTGACACTGGAGGGCCCGAAGGTCATCGACTTCGGCATCGCACGGGCCGTGGACGCCAGCATGGTGACGCGGACCGGGGCGATGATCGGCACCCCCGGCTATATGCCGCCGGAGCAGATCCGGGGCGAGGAACTGACGGGCGCGGCCGACGTCTTCGCGATGGGCGCGGTGCTGGCCTACGCGGCCACCGGCTCCGCCCCGTTCTCAGGGGACCAAGTGCACACCGTGCTCTACCGGTCGATGCACGAGGCCCCCGAACTCGGCCCGGAGAACGGGCGGTTGAGCGGCGAGTTGCGGGCGCTGGTGAGCAGTTGCCTGGCGAAGCGCCCCGGTGAACGGCCGGGGTCGGCGGAGATCGCGCCGCTGGCGGAGGAGCGCGCGGGCGCCGAGTTCTGGCTGCCGCCGGGGCTGACGGAGCGGCTGGTGCGGGACACGGAGGCGCTGCGGGCGTTCGAAGGGTCCCCGGCGTGGGGCCCGCCGGCGCCCGCCTCCACCTCGTCGAACGCGCCGCCCGGGCCCGCTGTGCGCGGCGATCAGACCACGTATTTCTCCGGGGAGTTTCGGCCGCCGCCACCACCCCGGCCATCCACCGCCCCCGTTCACTCACCGGGATCGACGGGATCCCCGGGATCGACGGGATCGACCGGATCGACGCGGCGCCGGAATGGCTACCTCCTGGGCGCCGGGGCCGGAGCGGCGGCGCTCGCGGCGACCGTCGCGCTGGTCCTGTCGAACTCGGGCGGCGGCGAGGAGACCCCGGAGGCCGACGACCCCGGCGGCAGCACGGCACCAGAGGTGAACGGCGAGGGCGGGGCGGCGCCGCTGGCCGATCTCGTCCCGCAGTCCGTGCTGGACGCGGGCGGGATCACCGTGCACATCTCGTCCGAGGCGGAGCCGGTCCTCTTCGAGAACGACGACGACGGCACCCCGGCCGGCTTCGAGGTGGACCTGGCCCGGGAGATGGGGGAGCGGCTCGGCGTGGAGATCACCTTCTCGATGACCGACGAGCGGGAAGCCGCCGCCGAGGCGGCCGTCGAGCTGGGCGAACACGCCGCGGCGCACATCGCGATGGCCAACTTCCCGGACAACTCCGAGGAGCGCGACAGGCTGGGCGTGGACTTCGTCAATCACTTCGGCGACGGCTGGGCCGTGCTGAGCGACGACCAGCAGTTCACCGGCGACATGACCGAGCTCTGCGGCCTGACGGTCACCACCTACACCGGGCCACTGGAGGGCCAGTTGCGCGACGAGACCGCGAGCTGCGCCGATCCGGTCGAGATCAGGCCCTTCGCCACCCGCGACGAGATGGCGGAGGCGATCCGGACGGGTGAGGCCGACGCGGCGATGCTGCTCTACTCCGTGGCGGCGTACTACGCCGCCGAGCACCCGGACATCGGGCTGTACGCCGCCTTCGACCACGGGAAGCGGGGCACCCGGGGGATCGCGGTCCCGCGCGGACAGGACGAGCTGCTCGACGCCGTCCGCGCGGCCCTCGGCGCGCTGCTGGAGGACGGCACCTACCAGGAGTTGCTGGAGCGGTGGCACATCCCCGAGGTGGCCATCGACCACGTATCTGTCAACGGGGGCGGCTGACCGGCCCGTTGGGCCCGGCCGGCCCCGGCTCCGCGTTCACCCCGGCAGGGCCGCCGCCGGGGTGAACGACGGGCTCAGTCGCACCAGAAGAGGAAGCAGTCCTCGTCCTCCTCCGTGGGGCTCGGGGACGGCGAGTCCTCCGGCTCCGACGGGGAGGTGGAGGGCGAGGCGTCGCCCGGCTCGCTGGGGGAGGGGGCCGTCGGACCGCTCGTGGTCTCCAGCGAGCCGTCCTCCTCCACCGGCGGCGGGGGCTCCTCCGTCTCGGCGTCCTCGGACGGCTCGGCGGTCTCCTCCGAGGGGCTGGCGGACTCGGACGTCGGCAGCGCCACCGGGGTGTCGGAGGGCTCCTCCGACTCCTCGGCCGCGCTGGACTCCGCCGCGGAGGGCGAACCCGCGGCGTCCGGGTCCGGGTCGTTTCCGGAGGAGTCGGAGGCGGGCATCACGACTTCGCCGACCTCGGCCACCGCCACGCCCAGCACGACCACGCCGAGCAGCGCCGCCGCCAGATAACGCCGGCCGGTGCGGCGCGACGCCGCGTGCCGCTTGGCCGCCCGGCCGCCGCCCGGCGGCGGCGCGGCGGGCAGCGGCGCGGTCAGGCCGTCGTCGTGGCCGTCGTCGAGGTCCTCGTCCGCTGCCCGCGCCCGGGCCCGTTCGCGTTCGCGGGCCTCCCGGGGATGGGGCGGTGCCGGGTCCGTGCCGAACTCGTCGTCCCGCGGGGGACCCTCGGGCGCCGGCGCCGGGGGCCGGATGCGGTCCGGACCTGCCTGGCCGAAGGAGGTGATTTCCCCGCAACCAGGGCATATCAATGCGCCGTTGAGGTGCCTACGGCAGGTGGTGCAGTAGTCCACGGCTCTCTCGATTCTTGCGATGGACCGGTGGGGGTTTCGCACACCATAGCGGCGGCCTCAGGTGCCCATGCCAATGCCCCGGAGCGGCGAGCGCTCCGGGGCACTGGGTTACGTCCCCTTCTGTTCCTGTTGCCAGGAACAGAACTCTCCTAGACCTCGAAGAGGTTGGAGTAGGTGGCCATGGCGATGGCGATGTCCGCCTGCGCCCAGAAGCGGTGGTACTCCATCACGGGGACCGGGCCCCCGTTCAGGTAGTCCTCCACCTGGCCCCAGTTGGGGTCGTCGTGGTAGAAGGTGCGGATCGACTCGAAGGTCGCGCCCGGCTCGATCACGTCGCCGTTGGGCATCGTGCCGCTCCAGCCCGGCGGGATGTAGATCTCGTCGTCGAACCGCTCGAAGTGGGCCTGCGGCTCCGGCACGGAGATGCCCTTCGAGTCGCTGTTCGCCCACAGGGCGTCCAGCAGACCGGCGGCGGCCTCCTGCGCGGCGGTGTTCCCGCTGGCCGCGGCGTAGTAGGACAGGGTGTTGGCCAGCGAACCGGTCACACCGACGTCCTGCGAGTGCGCCGTCACCTCGACGTGCAGCTCCGAGTTGTCACCCGGGTTGCTCGCGTTCCAGGTGTCCGGAGCACCGGACCACCGCAGCGTCGCCGGGACCGCGTAGTCCCCGTTCGTGCCGATGGTGACCTCGCTCAGAACCCACTCGACCCACTTGTCGAGGATCGTGCCGGCCCGCGAGTCGTTGGTGGCGTAGTAGTACTCGGCGAGCCGCTGCATCGACCAGGTCTGCATGCCGAACCACTGGTTCGACGGCGGGTCGTGGTAGACGGGCTTCTCGTCGTAGAACATGCCGTAGAACGTCGGGGTGCCGGCCGGCGGGGTGCCGTAGTGGCCCTCCCAACTGTTCGTCGCGCCACCGGCGATGCCGCCCTCGGCGGACTGCAGCCACTGGTAGAACTCGAGCTGACGGTCCAGGCTGGTCGCCCAGTCGTCATCGGCCGTCGGGGAGTTGGGCACCAGAGCGGCGTCCTCGCTCAGCGCGTACGCGGCCATCGGGTTCTGGTAGCCGAAGTGCGCGTAGGAGGAGCCGATCCGCCAGGCCCAGCCCGCGGAGGTGTCCAGCGCGCCGCCCCAGGCGTAGTACCAGTTCAGCAGGTAGTGCGCGCTGTTCTTGCCGGTGCCCGCCGGGCAGGCGGAGGCGCCGACGCAGTTGCCGATCCGCTTGAAGTACTTGTCGTACATGGCGTAGCGGAGGTAGTCGCCCATCCGCGAGGCCTTGTCGACCGTACCGGCGATCGCCGAGGCGTTGCCCTGCTCGGTGGCCCACTGGTTGGCCCAGTAGGCGGCCTGAATGGCGCGGGCGTCGGCGTCGGGGGCGTTGGTGTAACGCCACTGCTCGGCGTACGAGGCGTCCCCGGTGAACAGGTCCAGGTAGCCGTTCGGGCCGCCGTAGGTGAAGTCCTCACAGGACGGCTGCGGAACGGTCTCCCACACCGACTCCTGCGGACCCCGCTGGAAGGTGTTGATGAACGTCGGCTCGCCGGACGTGCCACCGCACGCGTCGCCGTAGCCGTAGATGTCATCCACGTCCTGCAGCCAGTGCATGCCGTAGATGTTGTCCGTGTTGTACGTCGACGACAGCTCGTTGGCCAGCGGGTCGTCACCGACCGGGATGCTGTTGTCGAGCTCGGCCGGGTAGTCACCCGGGTTCGTCGACTCCGGCGCGTAGGTGGCGGGCGAGGACGGGTCGTAGAAGCTGTTGGTGGGCTGCTCGTCCGCCTCGGGGATCATGTATTCCTCCATGACCTCCCAAGCGGCGTTGAACGGACCCCAGTCCTCGGTGATCCGGCCGTACTGGGCCTCCAGCCAGATCAGGTACGAGTACGCCTCCGACGTCGTCTCGTGCCCGTAGTCGGGCGCCTCGACGATCAGCGTCTCCACCGAGTGGTAGGGGACGCCCTCGGGCGAGAAGTACCCGTTGGCCGGGTTCTTGATCTGCTCGTACAGCGAGAGGAAGCGCTCCTCGTTCTCGCCGTCGCCGGTGCCGCCGCCGAGCTGGGTCACCGTGAAGGTGGCCGGCTCGTGGCCGGGGGCCGAGGCCGTGAAGACCGCGGAGCCGCTGCCGGTGGTGCCCGCCGCGATGGTGACCGACTGGGTGATGTTCCAGTTGGTCGGCGTGAACGTCCGGGTGGCCGGGCCCGAGATCGCCAGGTCGCTGTTGCCGCTGGTGCGGGCGACGCTGACCGTGACGTTCGAGGTGGGCTGGGCGTTCAGGCGCAGGCCGACGGTCCCGCTCGCGCCCCGCTGAAGCGCGAGGGACGTGGGGGCGGCGACGATGGCCGGGTCCTCGACGGGCTCCTCACCGCACACCGACCCGTTGACGGAGAAGGTGGTGGGCGCGGTGTTGGTGCCCGAGTAGGTGAAGTTGGCGCCTGCGCTGGTCGAACCACCGGCGGGAATGGTCGCGTTGAAGCTCTCATTGACCACGGTGACGGTCTGTCCCGACTGGGACCAGCGGCCGTTCCAGCCCTGGGCGAGGCGCTGGTTGCCGGAGTAGCTGTAGGTGAGGGTCCAGCCGTTGAGCGCGGCGGTGCCCTCGTTGTGAATGGTGACGTTGGCGGTGAAGCCCGAGCCCCAGTCGTTGGCGCTGTAGTCGACGCTGCACGCCGGATCGGCGGCCTGGGCGCTGTTGCTCAGCCCGGCGGTCAGGGAGAGCGGGAGTGCGAGTGCGATCAGCGCGGCGACACGCCCCCGGCGGACGACGCGTCTGCGTCTGGTTCCTGACGGGGGCGAGGTGCCGGCTGGTGCTCTTTTGCGAAGACGCATGTGGGCGGTCCCTCCTTGCGGCTCGTGTAGGGGGTGAGGAGCGCTGCGTTTCGTGGTCGCGAGTGAAGGGGCCAGTGGGAGCGCTCCCAAGGATGTGACTAAGGCGCGTACGCGTCAAGACCTTTGACGCGAGGTCACGCAGAACCCGTGACTACCTTGGCCTGACTGCGTTGTCTGGTCGCTTTGCCGACACATTTCTTGAACAGAACCCTGGCGGAGAGCGGCTCTTGGCGTTACCTTCCCTTCAACCAGTGGGAGCGCTTCCAAGAGAGTTCGGACGTCAGGACGGGCGTCGTTCCGGTCGCAACGGCCGTCCCGTCGTGCAGGGCGTCGACTCGGCAACCACCGAAAGGACTCACATGAGCCGCACCAACCCCCCACCGAGACGCAGGCGTCGCGCGCTGCTCACGGCCGGGGTCCTCGCAGCCACGGCGCTGGGCACCGGCGGGCTGATGCAGGGCCAGGCCGCGGCGGCCGCGTTCGCCTGTGAGGTCGACTACTCCGTCAACGACTGGGGTTCCGGCTTCACGGCGAACGTGTCGATCACCAACACGGGCGACGCCGCGACGAACGGCTGGACGCTCACCTACAACTACGCCGGCAACCAGCGTCTCTCGCAGGGCTGGAACGCCGTGTGGTCGCAGTCCGGACAGACCGTCACCGTCGAGGACACCGGCTGGAACGCCGCGATCGCGCCGAACGCGACGGTGTCCGCCGGCGCCAACTTCACCTACTCGGGCACGAACGCCGCGCCGACCGCCTTCTCGGTCAACGGCGTCGCCTGTGGTGACGAGGACCCCGGCGGCCCGGACCCGGACCCGGATCCGGACCCGCCCGGCGACCGCGTTGACAACCCGTACGCGAACGCTGGCGTCTATGTGAACCCGGACTGGTCCGCCCACGCCGCGGCCGAGCCCGGCGGCGACGCCATCGCCAACGAGCCCACCGCCGTCTGGCTGGACCGCCGCGCCGCGATCACCGGTGGCTCCGCGGGCAACAGCACGGGTCTGCGCGAGCACCTCGACAACGCGCTGGTCCAGGCGCAGGACCACGAGAACTTCGTGTTCCAGGTCGTGGTGTACAACCTGCCCGGCCGCGACTGCGCCGCGCTCGCCTCCAACGGTGAGCTGGCCGCGGACGACATCGACACCTACAAGAACGAGTTCATCGACCCGATCGCGGAGATCCTCAGCGACCCGGCCTACGCCGACCTGCGGATCGTCACGATCGTCGAGATCGACTCGCTGCCCAACCTCATCACCAACGTCTCGCCGCGGGAGACCGCCACCGAGAACTGCGACACGATGCTGGCGAACGGCAACTACCAGGAGGGCATCGCCTACGCCCTCCAGGAGCTGGGCGCCATCCCGAACGTCTACAACTACGTGGACGCCGGCCACTACGGCTGGATCGGCTGGGACGACAACTTCGGCGCCTCCGCCGAGCTGTTCCACGATGTCGCCGTCCAGAGCGGCAGCGTGGACAACGTCCACGGCTTCATCGTCAACACGGCCAACTACGGCCCGACGACCGAGCCGTACTACTCCATCAACGACTCGGTGGGCGGCGTGTCCGTGCGCCAGTCGGACTGGGTGGACTGGAACCGCTACGTGGACAACCAGTCCTTCGCCCAGGGCTTCCGTCAGGAGCTGATCAGCCAGGGCTTCGACTCCGGCATCGGCATGCTGATCGACACCTCCCGCAACGGTTGGGGCGGTCCCGACCGGCCCACCGGCCCGGGGCCGATGACCGACGTGAACGCCTACGTCGAGGGCAGCCGTCTCGACGGCCGCTTCCAGGCTGGCAACTGGTGCAACCAGTCCGGCGCGGGTCTCGGCGAGCGTCCGCAGGCCTCGCCAGCCACGGGTATCGACGCCTACGCGTGGATCAAGCCCCCGGGTGAGTCGGACGGCTCCAGCGAGCTGATCGACAACGACGAGGGCAAGGGCTTCGACCGGATGTGCGACCCCACCTACGAGGGGAATCCGCGCAACAACTTCAACATGTCCGGCGCGCTGCCGAACGCCCCGCTCTCCGGCCACTGGTTCTCCGCTCAGTTCCAGGAGCTCCTGGCCAACGCCTACCCGCCCGTCAACTGACGTTCGGCACCAGGCGGTAAGTACCGGCGGTAAGTAAGCCACATCCCCGCACCGGGGTCCCGGTTCCGACCGGGGCCCCGGTGCTCCTTTCCGTTCGCATGCGCCCCCGCACTACCCTTGGGCGCCATGTGCGGACGGTATGCGGCGAGCCGGCGGCCGGAGGATCTGGCCGGGCTGTTCGATGTGGAGCTCTGGGATGCCGCCCAGCCGCTCCCGGGCGACTGGAACGTGGCGCCCACCAAAGAGGTGTACGCGGTGCTCGACCGGCCGGTGAAGGAGGCCGGGCCGAAGCCCGTGCGGCAGTTGCGCGCGCTGCGCTGGGGGCTGGTGCCGTCCTGGGCCAAGTCCCCCGACATGGGCGTGAAGATGATCAACGCCCGGGCCGAGACCGTGCACGAGAAGCCGGCCTACCGCCGTCCGTTCGCCGCCCGGCGGTGCCTGCTGCCCGCCGACGGCTACTACGAGTGGATGACCGGCGCCGAGGAGCGCGCCGAGGAGGAGCGGGGGAAGCGCAAGCGGCCCCGCAAGCAGCCCTACTTCGTGACGCCCGCCGACGGCTCCGTCATGGCGCTGGCCGGGCTGTACGAGTTCTGGCGGGACCGGACGCTGCCCGAGGACCACCCCCGCGCCTGGTGGGCGACGTGCACGGTGGTCACCACCGAGGCGGAGACCACGTCGCTGCCCGGCGCGGGCGGCGGGCCCGGGGCGCTCGCCGACATCCACCCCCGGATGCCGCTGGCCCTGCCGCCGGAGCGCTGGGACGCCTGGCTGGACCCGGCCCGCACCGAGCCCGAGGAGATACGGCCGCTGCTGGCGCCCCCGCCGCCCGGCCGGTTCCGCGCGTACCCCGTCTCCACGGCGGTCAGCAACGTGCGCAACAACGGGCCAGAGCTGGTCGCCGAGCTGCCCGCGCCCGAGGAGGAGACCCTGTTCTGAACGGCGCTCCGGGCGGCGTTCCCGGCCTCGCCCGGGGCCGCCGGCCCCGGGAATAGGCGGGGCGCCGCACGCGTTCTCCCCGGCGTCAAGCTTTCGCAGACCCGACACTCGCCGACGCGAGAGAGGGAGATCGCCCCGATGGGTTCCATCGCCTGCCCGCCCCGCCCCGCCGAACAGCTCACCCGCCGGGCCGCCGAGGTGGACTGGGCGACGCTCCGGCTGGCCGCCGACCGGTCCTCCCGACCGGCGGGGGTGGCACGCCGTCGTCTATCCTCCGAAGCGGACGAGCCCGTCACCGGGCTCCTGACGCTGGCGGAGGAGGTGGGTCCGGTCACCGGGACGGACGAGGGGACGCACGAGGAGACCGAGGCCGAGCGCAACGCGCGGTTCGAGCGGGACGCCCTGGGCTACCTGGATCAGATGTACTCCGCCGCGCTGCGCATGACGCGGAACCCGGCGGACGCCGAGGACCTGGTGCAGGAGACCTACGCCAAGGCGTACGGCTCGTTCCACCAGTTCCGGCAGGGCACGAATCTCAAGGCGTGGATGTACCGCATCCTCACCAACACCTTCATCAACTCCTACCGCAAGAAGCAGCGCGAGCCGCAGCGCAGTGCCGCGGAGGAGATCGAGGACTGGCAGCTCGCGCGCGCCGAGTCGCACATGTCCACCGGGCTGCGCTCGGCCGAGTCGCAGGCGCTGGACCACCTGCCGGACTCCGATGTGAAGCAGGCGCTTCAGGCCATTCCGGAGGAGTTCCGGATCGCCGTGTATCTCGCGGATGTCGAGGGGTTTGCCTACAAGGAGATCGCCGACATCATGGGTACACCCATCGGCACGGTGATGTCCCGGCTGCACCGCGGCCGCCGGCAGCTCCGTGACATGCTCGCGGACTACGCGCGGGAGCGCGGTCTCGTCCCGGCCGGGGCTCAGGAAGGTTCTGGATCATGAGTGGCGAACAGTCGCACCCCACGGACTGCTCCGAGGTCCTGGACCGGCTGTACGAGTATCTGGACCGCGAGATGCCGGACGGCGACTGCGCGAAGTTCCAGGAGCACATCGACGAGTGCTCTCCGTGTCTGGAGAAATACGGTCTGGAGCAGTCGGTCAAGAAGCTCGTCAAGCGCTGTTGCGGCCACGACGAGGTCCCCGCCGACCTGCGCGCCAAGGTACTCGGGCGGATCGACTCGATCCGCGGCGGGGAGCCCCCGGCGGCCGAGTAGGCGTCCGGGGCCGCCCTCCTGCCTGGCGTTTCACCCCGCTGGTCTTCCGTCGTCTCGCGCGTGGCGTCCGCCTGACCCATCCTGTGAGCAGGCACCTGTCCGCCCATGGTTGGATGCGGCCCGGGACGGACAGGAGATGTGTGAAGTGCACGCTACGAAGCGGGAATCAGGCAGGACAACGTGAGGATCTTCGGCAGGGTCCGGCAGCGCCCGTCCACCGACTGGCGGCTGGCCACCAACCGGGCTTTCACGCTCATCGACGACGGCCGTTACGAGGACGCCGACGCGCTCCTCACGCGGGCCGCCGATCTGGAGCCGTGGCTGTCGGAGTCCTGGTTCAACCTCGCGCTGCTGCACAAGTTCCGGCACGACTGGGAGCAGGCGCGTTCCGCGGGCCTGCGGGCGGTCGCCCTGCTGGAGAAGGACACGGGCGCCCCGGACTGGTGGAACGTCGGCATCGCCGCGACCGCGCTCCAGGACTGGCCGCTGGCCCGCCGCGCGTGGCAGGCGTACGGGCTGCCGGTGCCGGGCGCGGCCTCCGTGGCGGAGGAGCCGCTGGGCATGGACCTGGGCGGGGCCGCGGTGCGGCTGTCGCCCGAGGGCGAGGCGGAGGTCGTCTGGGGGCGGCGGCTGGACCCGGCGCGGATCGAGGTGCAGAACATTCCACTGCCCTCCTCCGGGCGCCGCTGGGGCGAGGTGGTGCTGCACGACGGGGCGCCGCGCGGCGAGCGCACGACGATGAGCGGCGGCGTGCCCTCGGTCTACCCCGTCTTCGACGAGATCGAGCTGTGGGCGCCGTCCGCGGTGCCGACCTGGGTGGTGCTGATCGAGGCGGCCACCGAGGCGGACCGGGACGCCCTGGAGAAGCTGGCGGCGGACGCCGGATACGCCGCGGAGGACTGGTCCTCCTCGGTGCGGCTGCTGTGCCGGTCCTGTTCCGAGAGCCGGATGCCCAGCGAGGAGGGCGACGGGCTCGCGCAGCACGATCCGCACGACCACAGCGCACCGGGCCGGCCCGGGCCGCTGGGGCACACGGGCGCGGCGGGGCCCTGGGCGCCGGAGCGTGAGTGCGGGCTGGCCGCCCCCGGCTCCCTGGTGCGGGGGCTGCTCGACGGCTGGGTCGCGGACAGCCCGGACACCCGGGACTGGCGGGACCTCGAAGAGGTGTGCTGACCGGTCGGGCCGGGCCGCCGCCGGGGGGCCGTAAGCTGTACGGATCATTTTTCGCGGCTTTCCCGCGGCACGACACGCATCACCACACGCATCACCGAAAGGCAGACGGGCCGACCATGGCGCAGCAAGAGACCGATGAGCGCATCGACGACGAGTTCATCGACGACACGCAGGACTGTGCGGAGCGCGAGCAGGCACACCGGGAGCGCGGCACGGTCCGGCCCATCACGGTCATCGGTCATCCGCTGCTGCACAAGGAGTGCCGGAACGTGACCGAGTTCGACGACTCGCTGGCCGCGCTGATCGACGACATGTTCGCCAGCCAGCGCGCCGCGGAGGGCGTGGGGCTCGCGGCGAACCAGATCGGCGTGGACCTCAAGGTCTTCGTCTACGACTGCATGGACGACGACGGCGTGCGTCACGTGGGCGTCGTGTGCAACCCCGTGCTGGACGAACTGCCCGCCGAATCCCGGGTGCTGGACGACAACAACGAGGGCTGCCTGTCCGTCCCCACCGCCTACGCCGAGCTGCCGCGCCCGGACTACGCGGTGGTGCGCGGCCAGGACGCCTCCGGGAAGCCGATCGCGGTGCGCGGCAGCGGGTACTTCGCGCGCTGCCTCCAGCACGAGACGGACCACCTCTACGGCCGGCTGTATGTGGACCGGCTCTCCAAGCGGGAGCGGAAGCAGGCGCTGAAGATGATGGCCGAGGGCACGCCGAAGTACGAGACGGTGCCCAACGAGGGGTGACCGCCGGGCGATGCGCGGGCGTTCGCCACTGGGCTCGTCCAGTGGCGGACGCCCGCGCGGTTGACGCGCGTTGACTGCTTGGGCCACCCTCGTTTGCGACGTATCTCTCTCCCCTCGGAGGAAGCATGTTCAGACGCGCCATGCGTGTCTTGCTCGCTATTGTCATGATCACGTCAGCAGCCGTCGTGGGCACCGTGGCCACGGCCGGCACCGCGCAGGCCGACGGCTGCTACACCTGGGGCCGCACCCTCAGCCAGGGCATGTCGGGCGCGGACGTCCGGCAGTTGCAGATCCGGGTGTCCGGCTACCCCGGCTACGGCAACGTCCTGGCGCTGGACGGCGACTACGGGCCGGCGACGGCGGCGGCCGTGACCCGGTTCCAGCAGGCGTACGGGCTGTCGGCCGACGGCGTCGCCGGCCCGCAGACGTTCAACCAGATCTACGCCCTTCAGGACAACGACTGCACCCCGATCCACTTCACCTACGCCGAGCTCAACCGCTGCAACTCCGACTGGTCGGGCGGCGCGGTCAGCGCGGCCACGGCCCGGGCCAACGCGCTGGTGAACATGTGGAAGCTGGAGGCGCTGCGGCACGCGCTGGGCGACCGGCCCATCACCACCAGCAGCGGCTTCCGCTCCTACTCGTGCAACAGCGCGGCGGGCGGCTCCGCGACCAGCCGCCACCTCTACGGTGACGCGATCGACCTGACGGGCTCCCCGACGCTCTGCCAGCTCGTCCAGCGCGCCCGCTACCACGGCTTCAACGAGATCCTGGGCCCGGGCTACCCGGACCACAACGATCACGCCCACCTGGCCAACCGCTCCTCCCGCTTCTGGTCGGCCCCGAGCTGCGGCTTCTGACCGCTCCCGCGGCCGGACCGGCACCCGCACGGCCGCCCCCTCCGGCGCACCGGGCCGCTCCCGATACGGCGGGCGGGAGCGGCCCGCGCCGGGCGGGACCCGGCCGGCCGGCTAGAACTCGTCGTCGAACGACACGCTGCCCTCCACGGCCACCTGGTAGGCGGAGACGCGGCGTTCGAAGAAGTTGGTCAGCTCCTGGACGTTCTGCAGCTCCATGAACGAGAACGGGTTCGCCGAGCCGAAGACCGGCGCCAGGCCCAGTCGGACCAGCCGCTGGTCGGCCACGCACTCCAGATACTGGCGCATCGACTCGGTGTTCATGCCCGGCAGTCCGTCGCCGCACAGGTCCCGCGCGAACTGGAGCTCGGCCGCCACCGCCTCCCGCAGCATCGCGGTCACCTCCCGCTCCAGCTCCGCGTCGAACAGGTCCGGCTCCTCCCGCCGGACGGTGTCCACCACGGAGAACGCGAAGTCCATGTGCATGCTCTCGTCGCGGAACACCCAGTTGGTGCCGGTGGCCAGGCCGTGCAGCAGGCCGCGGGAGCGGAACCAGTACACGTAGGCGAAGGCGCCGTAGAAGAACAGCCCCTCGATGCAGGCGGCGAAGCAGATCAGGTTGAGCAGGAAACGCCGCCGGTCCGCCTTGGAGGACAGGGCGGTGATGTCCTCCACCGAGTCCATCCACCGGAAGCAGAACTGGGCCTTCTCCCGGATGGAGGGGATGTTCTCCACCGCGGCGAACGCCGCCGCCCGCTCCTCGGGGTCGGGCAGATAGGTGTCCAGCAGCGTCAGATAGAACTGGACGTGCACCGCCTCCTCGAAGAGCTGCCGCGACAGATACAGCCGCGCCTCGGGGGAGTTGATGTGCTTGTAGAGCGTCAGCACCAGGTTGTTCGCGACGATCGAGTCGCCGGTGGCGAAGAACGCCACCAGCCGGCCGATCAGATGCTGCTCGCCCGGCGAGAGCTTCGCCAGGTCGGCGACGTCCGAGTGGAGGTCCACCTCCTCTACGGTCCAGGTGTTCTTGATGGCGTCCCGGTAGCGCTCGTAGAACTCCGGGTACCGCATCGGGCGCAGGGTCAGCTCGAAGCCGGGATCGAGCAGGTTCTTCACGGGTGTGGTGGTCACTGGCACGCCTCGCAGGACTCGGGGTTCTCCAGGGAGCAGGCGAGGGCCTGCTCGGGGACGGTGGCCGAAACGGGGCCGTGGCCGGGATCGGGCAGCGCGGTGGCCGCGCCGGTCCGGGCGGCCTGCGCGATGCGGGTGGCCGGGCGCGAGCGCAGGTAGTAGGTGGTCTTCAGGCCGCGCTTCCAGGCGTAGGCGTACATCGAGCTGAGCTTGCCGATGGTGGGCGCCGCCATGAACAGGTTGAGCGACTGGCCCTGGTCGAGGTACGGGGTGCGGGCCGCGGCCATGTCGATCAGGGCGCGCTGCGGCAGCTCCCACGCCGTGCGGTACAGCTCGCGCACCTCCTCGGGCAGGCCGGGCAGCGCCTCCACCGAGCCGTTCGCCTCGCGCAGCGCCTCGCGCGTGGTGTCGTCCCAGCGCCCCAGCCGCTTCAGGTCGGCCACCAGGTAGGTGTTGACCTGGAGGAACTCCCCGCTCAGCGTCTCGCGCTTGAACAGGTTGGACACCTGCGGCTCGATGCACTCGTACACCCCGGCGATCGAGGCGATGGTGGCGGTGGGGGCGATGGCGAGCAGCAGCGAGTTCCGCATGCCGGTGCGGGCGATCCGGCCGCGCAGCGCGAGCCAGCGGGCGGCCCAGGCCGGTTCGGCGTCCGGGTAGTGGTCGGGGTGCAGCACGCCGTCGGCGGTGCGGGTGTCGGCCCAGGCGGGGTGCGCGCCCCGCTCCTCGGCGAGGTCGGCGGAGGTCTCGTAGGCGGCGAGCATGACGCGTTCCGCGATGCGGGTGGACAGCTCGCGCGCCTCGGGCGAGTCGAACGGCAGCCGCAGCCGGAAGAAGACGTCCTGGAGCCCCATCACGCCCAGGCCGACGGGCCGCCAGCGGGAGTTGGCGGCGGCGGCCTGCTCGGTCGGGTAGAAGTTGATGTCCACGACGCGGTCCAGGAACCGCACGGCGGTGCGGACCGTGGCGTCCAGGCGCTCCCAGTCCATCGAGCCGTCACCGCCGAGGTGGGCCGCGAGGTTGACCGAGCCGAGGTTGCACACGGCGGTCTCGCCGTCGCTGGTGACCTCCAGGATCTCGGTGCACAGGTTGGAGGAGTGGATGATCGCGCCGGGCCGGGCGGTCTGGTTGGCGGTGCGGTTGGCGGTGTCCTTGAACGTCATCCAGCCGTTGCCCGTCTGCGCCAGCGTGCGCATCATGCGGGCGTACAACTGCCGGGCGGGCACCGTCCGCCGGGCGAGGCCGGCGGCCTCCGCGCGGCGGTAGGCCGCGTCGAAGTCGTCGCCCCACAGGTCCACCAGCTCGGGCACGTCGGCGGGGGAGAACAGCGACCAGTCGGCGTCCGCCTCGACCCGCCGCATGAACTCGTCGGGGATCCAGTGCGCGAGGTTCAGGTTGTGGGTGCGGCGGGCCTCCTCGCCGGTGTTGTCCCGCAGTTCGAGGAACTCCTCGATGTCCGCGTGCCAGGTCTCCAGATAGACGCAGGCGGCGCCCTTGCGCCGGCCGCCCTGGTTCACCGCGGCCACCGAGGAGTCCAGGGTGCGCAGGAACGGCACGATGCCGTTGGACTTGCCGTTGGTGCCGCGGATCAGCGAACCGCGGGCGCGGATCCGCGAGTAGGACAGGCCGATGCCGCCGGCGTGCTTGGAGAGCCGGGCGATCTGGTGGTACCGCTCGTAGATGGAGTCCAGCTCGTCCCGGGGGGAGTCCAGCAGATAGCAGGCGGACATCTGCGGGTGCCGGGTGCCGGAGTTGAACAGGGTGGGGGAGGACGGCAGATAGGCCAGCGAGCTGGTCAGCCGGTACAGCTCGGCGACCTCGGCCAGGGCCCGCGGGGAGTCGCCGTCCGCCAGGCCGCAGGCGACGCGCAGGAGGAAGTGCTGGGGGGTCTCGATGACCTTGCGGGTGGTGGGGTGGCGCAGCACGTACCGGGACTCGACGGTGCGCAGCCCGAAGTACTCGAAACGGTCGTCGGCGCCGTCGGCGACCGCCCGTTCCACCAGGGCGTCCAACTCCGCCGCGTGGCGCCGGACGAACGCCGCGGTGGTGTCCGAGATCAGGCCCTCGCGGTGGCCGATGGCGACCGAGGCGGAGAACGACACGGCGCCCTGCGCGGCGGCCTCGTCCCGGATCGCCAGCGTCAACAGCCGGGCCGCGAGCCGGGAGTAGGCGGGGTCCTCGGCGATGAGCCCGGCCGCCGCCTCGATGGCCAGCGCGCGGGTCTCGGCCTCGTCGGACGCGGGGTGGCGTCCGCGCAGCACGGCGGTGGCGACCCGGTCGGGGTCGGCGGCGGGCAGATCGGCGGTGAGGCCGGACAGCGTGCGCGGCAGCGCGGCTGTGACCGGCTCCGCGGGTGCGACGGGTGCGGTGGTCACTCGGTGGCTCTCCCTCGAATGCGCGACGGCCCCGGAAGGGGGCGGGAGGCGACGGGCGCACCGGGGCATGCGTGTGGCAAGGCAAAGGCATACCGCGTGGCGTCCGCCGGCCCACTCCACGAGGCCCGGACTTGTTCGATGCCGCCCGCAGGGGGTCGGACTGACGATGGGCAGCATAAATCAGCCCATCGCACACCGTTGCGGGACAGTTCCGGATTCGCACCGGATTCCCCGCGGCGACAGCGAGCATGAGCATACATCTAGTGCCGCGCTGAGGGAGAGCCCCTATATGTTGTGCTCCTGCTCTCCGTTGAGGGAGAGGTCGAGTGCGAACACGTGAAGTGCCATGCCCGGGATCGGCTCCCAGTCGCGCTCAGGCGCCCGAACGAACCCCAGCCGCTCGTACAGCCGGTGCGCCGTGTGCATTTGCGACTGACTGGAAAGAACGACACGCCGCTTGCCGAGCCGGCGTGCCCGCCGCAGGCACTCGAGCACCAGCGCCTCGCCGGCGCCCCGGCCCCGGGCCGACGGCCGTACGGCGAGCATCCGGAACTCCGCCTCGTCGTCCGCCGCGATGTCGGCGAACTCCCCGCCCGCGCCCACGAACGTGACACAGCCCAGCACCTCGTTAGCGCTTGGGGGCACCTCCCAGACGGAGTCTGGGGGAGGGTCGACGGCGACCAGCACCTCGGCGTGCTCCGCGCGCCGCCGGGCGTCCCGCAGGTGCTCCAGGTACGGGTCGTCCTCGCCGAAGTCGAGCAGCCCGTCGCCCAGATAGACGGAGGCGGTCAGCTCGCCGGCCTCGTCCAGCTCGGCCGGCCGCGCGTCCCTGATGATGATGTCCATGGCCCCAGTGTGAGTGCCGGGTCTGACAACGCCCACCCGGTTGTCGGGGTCAGAGCCGCAGCACCCAGTAACCCGCTTCCGCCGCAACCACCTCGGGGTTGGGCACCTCCGGATAGAGCTGCCGGGCGTACTCCAGCAGCGACTCCTCCGTCTGCTGCGGGTCGTAGTAGGCGATGTACTCGGGAACGACGTCGCCGGTGTCGCCGATCCAGAACACCCGGCAGCGCTGCGTGAGATGGGCGATGGGCCGCACGTTGGCCGCGACGGTCGCGTCGTCCGGCACGGCGGCCAGGACACGTTCCCCGGCCTGGGCGACCGGGCTCTGCCGGTAGGTCGCGGCCTCGGTGAGGGTGCCGGCGGGCAGCGCGGTGCTCAGCCCGAGCGCCCCGGCCAGCACGGCGGTCGGCAGTTGGCGGGCGTACGCGCGCAGCCGGGGCCGGACGGAGGAGCGGCTGCGGGCGACGGCGTCGGTGAGCGCGAGCGCCGCGATGGGCATCAGGACGGCGCTGTAGTGCCAGTCGGTGCTCCAGTAGTGCGGCTCGGCGGAGACGAACCGCCAGGCCAGGGTGGGCAGGGCGACGATCAGCAGCGGCGAGCGAAGCGCCAGCAGCCCGGTGGTGGGCACCAGGATCCACAGCAGCGTGCGGAACTTCTCCTCCGCGCCGGTCAGCAGCAGGCTCACCGGCCCGCCGCCGTCGCCCTCGCCGATCTTGGTCCAGTAGTCGTACTCGCCCCCGGTGTTGAAGGCGGGTATCACCACGGCGATCGTCAGGGCGCAGACCGCCACGCACAGCGCGGCGGTGCCGAGCGCGGCCGAGGCGACGCGGGGGCGGCTGTGCCAGGTCCGGACGGCGACCACGGCGGCGATCGCGGCGGCGGTGACGCCCAGGTCCTCCTTGACCAGCAGCAGCGGCAGCGCGAGGCCGAGGGCGGCGAGCCAGCGTTCCCGCAGCACGGCCTCCAGCGCGAACGCGATCAGCGGCACCGCGAAGCAGATCTCGTGGAAGTCGAAGTCGACGGCGCGCTGCACGCCCCAGGACAGCCCGTAGGCGGCGCCGATGGCCGCCCCGGGGCCGCGGCCGAGGAGCAGCGCGGCGGCGCGGGTGACGGGAACGACGGCCAGCGCGAACAGCGCGGCCTGGACGACGAGCAGGGTCACCGGGGTCGGGAAGAGCCGGTAGAACGGCGCGATCAGCGCGGTGACCGGGCTGAAGTGATCGCCCAGGATGGGGAAGTCGGGCCCCTTGAGGTCCGAGACCGGCGCTTCGAGGCGGGCGTAGGAGGCCACGACCTGCTCGAAGATGCCGAGGTCCCAGGAGCGGTTCTCGTGCCGTACATAGCGGCTCACCGATATCGCCGTGTAGACGGCGAAGAAGGCGACGGCCAGCAGATACGGGTCGAGGCGGGACCCGCGCGGGAACCGCGGCAGGCGTATTCGCCCGCCGGGCGTGGCGCCGGGCGCCGGGCCGTCCGCGCCGGGGGGCGTGGGCGCGGCAGGCGGGCGCCGAGTCTCCGCGGTCGCGCCCTGGCCCTGTTCAGTCACCGTTCTCCTCCCCGCCGGCCCCGTCGCTTCCCTGCGGGGCCGAGTCCCCCGGAAACGGTACGCAAGCGGCGGGGGCCGCCGGGCGCCGGGGGAGTCCTGTGGCTGGTTTCCGTGTGGTCACACCCGGAACACGCCGGAGGACCCCCGTCCGGTTGGCGCGAGACGACGGGGACACACGGCCGGGCCGTCCCCCACAGAGCAGGGGCACGGCCCGGCCGGTCACCGGTCAGCAGCAGCCGCGGTGCGGGCCCTCCCGGGGATCACCGCCGTAGCGGCGGTCGACGCGCTGCCGTTCGAACTCGCGGCGGCTGGGCACCGGGGCCGCCGGATCGGCTCGCCGGAGCCGTTCGACGTGCCGCTCGTAGGCGTTCTCGCCCGTGAGCTCGGTGACGTACCAGCGCAGCCAGGCGGCGGCCCGCCGCGGCGCGGCGATCAGGCGGCTCACGATGTCTCCTGCCGCGCCCGGCGGTCCGCCTGTTCCGGGATGCCGCCGCCCGGGCCGAGGCCCGCGGCGGCCAGTTCGGCCTTCTCCTCCTTGGTGGCGACGAGCCCGGCCGGGGCGATGAGCCGGGACTTGGTGTACGGCGCCTCGCGCAGCCGCACGGACTCCGGGTGGCGCGCCGCCTTGACGCAGACCCGCAGCGCGTCGGCGAACACGATGAGGACCAGCACGGCCAGCGCCGCGGACAGCACCGCGTCCACCGTGGCGTTGTTCACGATGGTCCGCATGTCCCCCATGTCCTTGGCCCCGGCGAGCAGTTGACCGGAGTCGATGCCCTCCTGGTACTGGTCGCGGCGGGCCCAGAAGCCGACCGCCGGGTCGCCGGAGAACACCTTCTGCCAGCTCGCGGTGAGGGTGACGACCGACACCCAGGTGAGCGGCAGCAGCGTGACCCACGCGTATTTCAGCCGGCCGGACTTGACCAGCAGCAGCGTGCAGACGGCGAGCGCGACGGCGCCGAGGAGCTGGTTGGAGATGCCGAAGATCGGATAGAGCGTGTTGATGCCGCCGAGCGGATCGTTCACCCCGACCCACAGCAGCCAACCCCACAGCCCGACGACGAGCGCGCTGGTCAGCCAGACCCCGGGCAGCCAGGTGGTGGAACGCAGCTTGCCGAGCCGGGGGTGCAGGCTGCCCAGGGCGTCCTGCAGGATGAACCGGCCGACGCGCGTGCCCGCGTCAATGGCGGTGAGGATGAACAGCGCCTCAAACATGATTGCGAAGTGGTACCAGAAGCTCATCATGCTGTCCCCGCCGATGATGTCGGCGAGGATCGCGGCCAGCCCCAGCGCGAGCGTGGGCGCGCCGCCGGTCCGGGACAGCAGGGACTCCTCCTCCACCGACTCCGCGGCGGCGGCGAGCTGTTCGGGCGTGACCGTGAAGCCCCAGGAGGTGATCGTGTCCGACGCCGCCTGGAGGGTGTCGCCGATCACCGCGGGCGGGGCGTTCATCGCGAAGTACACGCCGGGGTCCAGCACACAGGCCGCGGTGATCGCCATGATCGCCACGGAGGACTCCATCAGCATCGCGCCGTAGCCGATGGGCCGGACCTGGGTCTCCTTCTGGATCATCTTCGGGGTGGTGCCCGAGGAGATCAGCGCGTGGAAGCCGGAGACCGCGCCGCAGGCGATGGTGATGAAGACGAACGGGAACAGCGAGCCGGCGAAGACCGGCCCCTCGCCGTTGGACGCGAAGTCGGTGACCGCCTCCATCTGGAGGCTGGGCAGCGTGATCACGATGGCCAGGGCCAGCAGCGCGATGGTGCCGATCTTCATGAACGTGGACAGGTAGTCGCGCGGCACCAGCAGCAGCCACACCGGCAGCACCGAGGCGGCGAAGCCGTAGATCACCAGCCAGATGACCAGGGTGCGCGGGGAGAGCGTGAACGTGTCCGCCATCTCGGAGTTGGCGACCCAGCGGCCGGCGGCGATCACGGCCAGCAGCAGTGCGACGCCGATCACGGTGACCTCGGCGACCCGGCCGGGGCGCAGGTGGCGCAGGTAGATGCCCATGAACAGCGCGATCGGGATCGTCATGCCCACCGAGAACGCGCCCCAGGGCGACTCGGCGAGGGCGTTGACGACGACCAGGGCCAGCACCGCCAGCAGGATGATCATGATCGCGAAGATCGCGACGACCGCGGCCACGCCGCCCACCGGGCCGATCTCCTCGCGGGCGATCTGGCCCAGGCTCTTGCCGTCCCGGCGGGTGGAGAAGAAGAGCACCACCATGTCCTGGACGGCTCCGGCGAAGATGACGCCGACGATGATCCAGATCGTGCCGGGCAGATAGCCCATCTGGGCGGCGAGCACCGGGCCGACCAGCGGCCCCGCGCCGGAGATCCCGGCGAAGTGGTGGCCGAGCAGCACCCGGCGGTCGGTGGGGTGGTAGTCGAGCCCGTCGCTCAACCGCTCGGCGGGGGTGGCCCGGGTCGGGTCCGTGCCCAGCACCCGGGTGGCGATGAAGCGGGCGTAGAAGCGGTAGCCGATGGCGTACGAGCCGAGCGCCGCGGCCACCATCCACGCGGCGGAGACATCCTCGCCGCGGGACAGCGCCAGCATGGCCCAGCCGATGGCGCCGACGACGGCGACCGCCGTCCAGATGGCGATGGAACGGGGACGCAAGCGCCCCGGGGGTGCCGATGGTGGGGAATGCACGGTGTCCTCCCGCCGGTCCGCGTTGACCTGACGGCGGGGAATCTAGGCCACCTGCGGCCGGATGACCATGGGGCCGACGGCACCGGCTGGGATCCGCGGAGCGACAGACCTGGGCGGGCTTGCCGAAGCCTGGCGCGGAACCGCTCCCCGCGAGGGGCGCGCAATCGTGACCTCGGGCGGCTCCGCCGCGTGGGTGCGATCGGCCACGGACGGCCCGCGCATTCTTTACCGAAGCCGCAACCGTGACCGAAGCCGCGACCCTGACCGCGTTTCCAGCAGAGCGCTCAGCGCGGGCCGTTCGGGCGGGGCCGCTCCAGGTTCGCCACGAACTTGTACCGGTCGCCGCGGTACACCGACCGCACCCACTCCACCGGCTCGCCGTCGGTGTCCCGGGAGTGCCGGGAGAGCATCAGCATCGGCAGCCCGACGTCGGTGCCGAGCAGCCCGGCCTCGCGCGGGTTGGCCAGCGAGGTCTCGATCGTCTCCTCGGCGCGCGCGAGATGGACGCCGTAGACCTCGGCGAGCGCCGTGTACAGCGAGGTGTAACGGACCAGGCTGCGGCGCAGCGCCGGGAAGCGCTCCTGGGACAGGTGGGTGGTCTCGATCGCCATCGGCTCGCCGCTGGCCAGCCGCAGCCGCTCGATGCGCAGCACCCGGCCGCCCTCGGGCAGGTCCAGCAGCCGGCTGAGGCGTTCGTCGGCGGTGATGTAGCCGATCTCCAGCAACTGCGAGGTGGGCTCCAGGCCCTGGGCGCGCATGTCCTCCGTGTAGGAGGTGAGCTGGAGGGCCTGGGAGACCTTCGGCTTGGCGACGAACGTGCCCTTGCCCTGGATGCGCTCCAGCCGGCCCTCGACGACCAGCTCCTGGAGGGCCTGGCGGACCGTGGTGCGCGAGGTGTCGAACTCGGCGGCCAGCGTCCGTTCCGGCGGCACGGGGGTGCCGGGCGGCAGGGTCTCGGTCATCTGGAGCAGATGCCGCTTGAGGCGGTAGTACTTCGGGACCCGGGCGGTGCGCGTCCGGTCGGTGGCGTCACTGCCCGTGGTGGCCGGGCCGCTGCCGTTCGCGGTGGTGCCCCCGTCCCTGGCCATCGCCCGCCTTCCCGACTCGTTCTTTTCTGCCGTCACCGGCTCCTCCGAGACATCGCAGCTCACATCGTGACACGGGCCGGACAACCCTGGCTCGTCCGGGCAGATGTCGGTCCGGTAACGGACCGGACCCGCCCCTCGTGGGCCCTTGACACCCCACCTTGGTCTAGTCTAGGCTCCGTGCAACTGGTCTACACCTCTTGTCTACACCACTAGCGAGAAGGCCGTCCCCGGGGGGTCCGGCCACTGGAAGGAGGGTGACGTGAAGCGCAAGCTGATCGCTGCCATCGGCGTAGCGGCCCTGTCGGCCACCGTGGCCGCCTGCGGCTCCGACGGCGACAGCGGTGGGGGGGGCGGCGGGGACGCCGATTCCATCACCGTCTGGCTGATGGACGGCTCGGCACCACAGGAGTGGGTCTCCGAGCTGAACGCGGCGTTCGAGGCCGAGCACGGCGTCAAGGTCAACGTCGAGGTCCAGCAGTGGGACGGCGTCCAGGACCGGGTCACCACCGCCCTGTCCGAGGACGGCACCGTGGACGTCCTGGAGATCGGCAACACGCAGACCGTCGGGTACGCGAACACCGGCGGCCTGGCCGACCTCAGCGAGCTCTCCGAGGAGCCCTGGAACGAGAACATGCTCGCCTCGGCCGAGGTGGACGGCACGCTCTACGCCCTGCCCTGGTACGGCGCCAACCGCGTGGTCATCTACGACAAGAGCGTCTGGGCGGAGGCCGGCGCCGAGGTTCCCACCACCCGCGAGGAGTGGATCGAGGCCCTGGAGCTGATCGACGAGAACACCGAGGCCGAGCCGATCTACCTGCCCGGCCAGAGCTACTACGTCATGGGCGGCTTCGTCGCCGACGAGGGCGGCAGCTTCGCCGTCGAGGACGGCGACGAGTGGCGGGGCGCGCTCAACACACCCGAGGCCGAGGCCGGCATGGAGTTCTACGCCGAGCTCCAGTCGTTCTCCGAGTCCCCGACCGACAACGACGAGGCGTCCCCGCAGCAGTCCACCGAGGTCGTGCCCAACCAGGAGGTCGCCTCCTGGATCGGCCTGGGCTGGGAGGCCGCCGGCGCCGTCGCGGCCATCGAAGAGGCCGGCGGCGAGGCCGACTTCGGCTACTTCCCGATCCCCGGCAAGACCGCCGGCGAACTCGGCCACGTCTTCCTCGGCGGCTCCAACCTCGCGGTCTCCGAGCGGGCCGGCGACAAGGAACTGGCCACCGAGTGGCTGCGCATGGCCACTTCCCAGGAGTGGGCGCAGCGTTACGTCGACGCCAACAACGACGGCGTCGTGCCCAACCGCACCGATGTCACCGCCGAGCCCGGGGCCGGCAGCTTCGCCGAGGCGATGGTCGCCTCCGCCGACGTGGGCTTCCTGCCCCCGCTGACCACCGGCTGGGCGAACGTCGAGACCGAGCCCAACCCCATCAAGGAACTGATGACCAAGGCGCTCAACGGCGACGACTACGCGACCGCCGCCGAGGAGGCCGACTCGGAGATCACCACCCGCATCAACCGCGAATAGCGCCCGCCGGGGTGCCGCCGGCCCGCCCGGCGGCACCCCGGCACCCGTTTCTCCCTGCCGCTCCCTGTCACCTTGCGAGGGAACCGACGCATGACCGTGGATATCGAGGAAGCCCCCCCGTCCCGGGTATCGGGTGCCTCCGCCGCCGGCCCGCCGCGCCGCCGGGCGCGGCGCGGACTGCCGTCCGGCTGGGTGCCGTACCTGCTGATCGCACCGGCGGTCGCGGCCATGCTCGCGGTCCTCGGCTACGCCCTGGTCCGCAATCTCCTCATCTCCTTCCAGGAGTTCGGCCGCCGCCAGTTGATCTCGCGGACCACCGAGTGGACCGGCGTCGACAACTACCGCACGGTGCTGGAGGACGACCGGTTCTGGGACTCGGTCGTGCGCACCTTCGCGTTCATGGCCGTCAACGTCGTACTGATCATGGTCATCGGCACCCTGACCGGCCTGCTGCTCCACGCGCTGGGCAGCAAGATGCGGCTGCTGCTCTCCATCAGCCTGGTGGCGGCCTGGGCGATGCCGGTCATCGCGACCACCACCGTGTTCCAGTGGCTCTTCGACACGCAGTTCGGCGTCGCCAACTGGGTCATGCGCGGCCTCGGCTTCGACGGCTACGAACAGCACAACTGGTTCGGCAGCGGCCTGTCCACGCTCACCATCGTCACGGTGCTGATCGTCTGGGCCTCGGTGCCGTTCGTCGCGCTCAACCTCTACGCCGGGCTGACCACCATCAGCGGCGAGATCCTCGAGGCCGCCCGCATGGACGGCGCCTCCGGGTGGCGCATCTTCTGGTCGATCCTGGCCCCGATCATGCGGCCGTTCTTCCTGATCACGACTTTCCTGGAGATCATCTGGGTCTTCAAGGCGTTCACCCAGATCTACGCCATGAACGAGGGCGGTCCGGACCGCGAGTCCGAGACGCTGCCCGTCATGGCGTACATGGAGGGCATGGGCCAGAACCAGTACGGCACCGCCGCCGCCATCTCGGTGCTGACGCTGGTGATCCTGCTGGTCGCCATGTCCTTCTACTTCCGCCTGATCTTCAAGCAGGAGAAGGAGCAATCATGAGGAAGGTCTGGCTCAACGGCTCGGCCCTGGCGCTGTCGGTGCTGTTCCTCTTCCCCGTGTACTGGATGTTCGCCACCTCGTTCAAGAGCAACTCCCAAGTGCTCACGAGGGATCCGGTCTTCCTGTTCACGCCGACGTTCGAGCACTACTCCACCGCCACCGAGGTGGACCTGTTCTGGACCTATGTCGGCAACAGCTTCGTCGTCACCCTCGGCGCGGTCCTGCTGGCCCTCGCGGTGGCGCTCGCCGCGAGCTACGCCATCGCCCGGATGCGCTTCCGCGGCCGCCGTGGCATGGTGCTGGCCGTGATGATGGCCCAGATGGCGCCCTGGGAAATCCTCATCATCGTGGTCTATCTGAACGCCCGTGACCTCGACATGCTCAACAGCCTAGGCAGCCTGACGATGATCTACTTCGTGATGGCGCTGCCCCTCACCATCTGGACCCTGCGTGGTTTCATCGCCGCGGTGCCCGGCGAGCTGGAGGAATCCGCCATGATCGACGGCTGCAACCGCACCCAGGCGTTCTTCCGCGTCATCTTCCCGCTGCTCGCCCCCGGACTGATGGCCACCTCGCTCTTCGGATTCATCATGGCGTGGAACGAATACGCCATGGTCCTCGTGCTGAACAAGGCGCCCGAGGCGGCCACCCTGCCGCTGTGGCTCACCCAGTTCCAGACGAACTTCGGCAACGACTGGGGCGCGACCATGGCCGCGTCCTCCCTGTTCACCATTCCGGTGCTGATCGTCTTCGTCCTCCTCCAGCGACGGGTCACCGGCGGCCTCGCCGCGGGTGCCGTGAAGGGATAGCGCTCGCCCATGACGACTGCCGTTCGGAACTCCGACACCGTGACCCGGGACGCGCTCGCCGTCCTCCAGCCCACGTTCGACGGCACCACGGCCCCGCCCGACTGGCTGCCCAGGCAGCTCGAGAACGGCATGACCGGCGTCGGACTCTTCGGCCGCAACGTGGTCTCGCCCGAGCAACTGACCGGCCTCACCGCCCAGTTGCGGGACGCCAAGCCCGAGGTGCTGATCGCCATCGACGAGGAGGGCGGGGACGTCACGCGCCTGGAGGTGCACGGCGGCTCCTCCTTCCCCGGCAACCACGCCCTCGGCAGCGTGGACGACCCCGACCTGACCCGCGCCGTGGCCGCCGAGCTCGGCCGCCGCCTCGCCGAGTGCGGCGTCACCGTGAACTGGGCACCCTCCGCCGACATCAACACCGACCCCGGCAACCCCGTGATCGGCGTCCGCTCCTTCGGCGACGACCCCGAACTGGTCGCCCGGCACACCGTCGCCTATGTCGAGGGGCTCCAGAGCGCCGGCGTCGCCGCCTGCGTCAAGCACTTCCCCGGCCACGGCAACACCAGCGTCGACTCCCATCTGGCGCTGCCACGCATCGACATCGACCTGCCCACCCTCCACGAACGTGAACTGGTCCCGTTCAAGGCCGCCATAGCGGCGGGCACCCGCTGCGTGATGAGCGCCCACATCCTGCTGCCCGTGCTCGACCCCGACCGCCCCGGCACCCTCAGCCCCGCCGTGCTCACCGGACTGCTGCGCGCCCCCGCCGCCGACGGCGGGCTCGGCTACCAGGGCGTGATCTTCTCCGACGCCATCGAGATGCGGGCCGTCGCCGACACCTACGGGCTCGACCAGGGCTGTGTGCTGGCCGTCGCCGCCGGCGCCGACGCCCTGTGCATCGGCGGCACCCCCTCCGACGAGGCCGAGGTGCTGCGCCTGCGCGACGCGCTGGTGGCCGCCGTCCGCACCGGCGAACTGCCCGAGGAACGGCTCCACGACGCCGCCGAACGCGTTCGCGCCCTGGCCCGCTGGACCGCCGGCGCGCGCCGCGCCGCCGAAGGCCCCGTCGCGCCGGCCGGGAACATCGGCCTGACCGCCGCCCGCCGCGCCCTTCGCCTCACCCGCCCCCACGAGGCGGGCCCCTGGGAGCCGCCGGCCCGCGCCCCGTACGTCGCCTCGTTCCCGCCCGTGGCCAACATCGCCGTCGGCGAGCACACCCCCTGGGGCGTCGGCCCCGAGCTGGAGCGGCTGCTGCCCGGCACCACCCACGGCAGCCACACCCGCGCCGACGCCGAACGAGCCGGCCCCGACGGCCTGGTGGCCGAGGTGCTGACGGCCGCCGGCGACCGCACCGTCGTGGCCGTCGTCCGCGACGCGCACCGGCACCCCTGGATGGCGTCCGCGCTGGACGCGCTGCTGGCCGCCCGGCCCGACACCGTCGTCGTCGAGATGGGCGTGCCGCACGCGCCGCCCGCCGGGGCCCTGCACATCGCCACACACGGCGCCGCGCGCGTCTGCGGCCGGGCCGCGGCCGAGATCGTCGCCGGCCGCCGGGCGGAGGACTGATGGCGGCCGGGCGGCTGATGGCCGCCGAGATGGCCGAGCAGCCGGCCGTGCTGCGCCGGTTGCTGGAGGAGGGCGCGCCCCGCATCCGCGAGGTCGCGGCACGGATCGCCGACCGGGCGCCCCGTTTCGTCCTGCTGACCGGACGCGGCACCTCGGACAACGCCGCGCTCTACGCCAAGTACCTGCTGGAGATCCTGCTCGGCAAGCCCTGCGGGCTGACGTCGATGTCCACCACCACCGCCTACGCGGCGCGGCCCGACCTGACCGACTGCCTGGTCATCGCGGTCAGCCAGTCCGGCGGCTCGCCCGACCTCGTCGCCTCCACGGCGGCGGCCCGCCGGGCCGGGGGCATCACGCTGGCCGTGACGAACAACGCCGACTCCCCGCTGGCGCGCGCGGCCGAGTTCCACATCGACGTGCTGGCCGGCCCGGAACGGGCGCTGCCCGCGACCAAGACCTACACCGCCGAACTGCTGGCGCTCTACCTGTTCGTGGAGGGCCTGCGCGGCGGCGACGGCGCCGCGTCCGCGCGGCAACTGCCCGGGCTGGCCGAGGAGATCCTGGCCCGGCACGAGGAGGTCCGGCGGCTGGCCGGCCGTTACCGCTTCGCCGAACGGATGGTCCTCACCTCGCGCGGCTACGGCTACCCCACCGCGAAGGAGGCCGCGCTCAAGCTGATGGAGACCAGCTACATCCCCGCGCTCTCCTACTCGGGGGCTGACCTGCTGCACGGCCCGCTGGCCATGGTCGACAACGTCTCCCCGGTCATCGCGATCGTCACCGACGGCCGCGGCGGGCAGGCGCTGCGGCCGGTCCTGGACCGGCTGCGGGACCGCGGCGCCGACCTCGTCGTGATCGGCCCGAAGGCCGAGGTCGAGGCGGCCTCGGCCGGTTTCGCGCTGCCCACCGAGGGCGTTCCCGAGGAACTGCAGCCGATCCTGGAGATCCTGCCCCTGCAACTCCTCGCCCACGAGGTGACGTTGGCCAGGGGCCAGGACCCGGACGCCCCCCGGGCGCTGTCGAAGGTCACCGAGACGCGCTGACCCGGCGGGACTCGGTTCCCTGGGAACGGGCACCCGCGGTGGATGGGTGTCTTCCTCGCGCTGGCCTCGGCGGTCTGCTACGGCATCGTGGACTTCGCCGGCGGACTGCTGTCCCGCCGGGTCCACTTCGCCGTCGTCACCTTCGCCGGACAGCTCGGCGGCCTGCTGTGCGCGGCGGTGGCCGCCGCGCTGGTGCCCGCCGAGCACGTCGGCGCCGGCGACCTGCTGTGGGGAGCGCTGTCCGGCGCCGGCAGCGGCTCGGCCATGCTCCTCCTCAACCGCGGCGTGAGCCGTGGCGCGGTGAGCGTCGTGATCCCCATCAGCGCCGTCACCGGGTGGCGCTGTCGGTGCTGTGCGGCGTGGCGTTCCTGGGGAACCGGCCCACGCTCCTGGCCTGGACGGGCATCGTCGTCACCGTGCCCGCGCTGTGGTTCGTCGCCGGCGGCAGGGTCTCCGGCCGCCCCGGCACCGGCCCGGCGGCGGCCGACGGCCTGCTCGCCAGCGCCGGGGTGGCCGTGCAGTACATCGGGCTCGGCCAGGCCGACCCGGCCAGCGGCCTGTGGGCGGTGGCCGCCGGGCGGGTGGCCGCCGTCCTGGTCCTGCTGCCGGTCGCCGCGCGGGCCGGCG
The DNA here is from genome assembly GCF_031845365.1 of Streptomyces litchfieldiae. NCBI lineage: Bacteria > Bacillati > Actinomycetota > Actinomycetes > Kitasatosporales > Streptomycetaceae > Streptomyces > Streptomyces litchfieldiae. The sequence continues at coordinate 695,575 of NZ_JAVREL010000001.1, read as the reverse complement.
CCGCCCGGCTCCGGCAGCCGCCGGCCGACCTGGCCAAGGCCGCCGCGATCGGCGCGGGCGCCGCGCTCGGCCTCATCCTCTATCTCCGGGCGGCGCACGAGCAGATGCTGGCCATCGCCGTCGTGCTGGCCTCGCTGTACCCGGCCATCCCGACCGTGCTGGGCCTGGCGGTGCTGCACGAGCGCCTCACCCCGAGACAACTGGCCGGCCTCCTCGGCGCGGCCGGGGCCACCGTCGCGCCGGCCCTGGGCTGACCCCCTACAGGAGCGCGCCGCCCGTGGCGTCCAGCCACTGGCCGGTGACCCAGCGGCTGTCGTCGGAGGCCAGGAAGCCGGCGATGTCCGCGACGTCCGGTGCGACGCCCACCCGGTTCAGCGGGGAGGCCGCCGCCATGGCCCGGCGGGCCGGTCCGTCGGGCCGCAGCCAGTCCGCGTTCATGTCCGTGTCGATCGCGCCCGGCGCCACCGCGTTGACCGTGATGCCGCGCGGGCCCAGCTCCTTGGCCAGGCTCGCGGTGAGCTGGTCCAGGGCGCCCTTGGACATCGTGTAGGCGACGATGTCCGGCATGTTGCCCGCGCGCTGGGTGAGGCCCGTCGAGACGTTGATGATCCGCCCGCCGTCGCGCAGCCGGCCGAGCGCGAGCTGGGTGATGAAGAACGGCGCCTTCGTGTTCACCGCGAACACCCGGTCGAACTCCTCGGGCGTGGTGCCCGCGATCCCGACGCGCGGCACGTTCACGCCCGCGTTGTTCACCAGGATGTCCAGCCCGTCGGCCCGTTCGTCGAAGGCCGCCCACAGCGCCTCGGCGTCCCCGGGCTCGCCCAGCCGCGCCCGGATCGTGAACGCCTCGCCGCCCGCCGCCTCGATCGCGGCCACCGTCTCCTTGGCCGCGGTCTCGTCCTGTCCGTAGTGCACCGCGACGCGGGCCCCGTCGCGCCCGAGCCGTTCCGCTATGGCCCGCCCGATGCCGCGGTTGCCGCCCGTGATCAGGGCCGTCTTTCCCGTGAGCACGCCCATCGCGCCGCCCACCCTTTCTCTAGTGGTCGCTACAGAAAGAACGCTAGCACGCTTTTTGAAGTGGCCGCTATAGAATGGTGGACATGACGGCGAAACCTCGCGGCCGACCCCGGTCCTTCGACCGGGACGCCGCCCTGGACCAGGCGATCAAGGCGTTCTGGGAGCACGGCTACGAGGCCACCTCGGTCGCCGACCTCACCCGCGCCATGGGCATCGGCGCGCCCAGCCTGTACGCGGCCTTCGGCGACAAGAAGGCGCTGTTCGAGGAGGCCGTCCGGACCTACGTCGAGCGCTACGGCGGCTTCATCGGGCGCGCGCTGGCCGAGGAACCGACCGCCCGCGCCGCCCTCGCCCGGGCGCTGCGCGAGGCCGCCGAGGAGTACACCCGGCCGGGCCGCCCGCACGGCTGCCTGGTCATCTCGGCCACCGCCCCCGCGGACACCGCGACCGACGTGGCCGCCTCGCTGGCCGCCATGCGCGAGCACAACGTCGGGCTGTTCGAGAGCCGCATCCGCGCCGACATCGCCGCCGGCGTGCTGCCGCCGGACACCGACGCCGCCGCCCTGGCCCGGTTCACCGGGGCCGTCATCCAGGGCATGAGCCAGCAGTCGCGGGACGGGGTGGGCCGGGCCGAGCTGGAGGCCGTCGCGGAGGCGGCGATGCGGGCCTGGCCACCGGAGACGCGGAAGTGATCCGGAACGACACCGGAACGGACCCGGAAAAGAAAAGAGCGCCCGGAATGTGAACCGGGCCACCCACGGGCCGCGGCGCCGGGGAGGGACCCTCAACCCTCTCGGCACCGCAGCCCGGAGCGATGCGGGCCCTGGACGCCGTCAGGGCAGAGAGCGTCGTGGGGCCCCGCTCTGCCCTCCTGTGCGGGGAGGGCAGAAGTGCTCGCTTGCCTCATTCTGAACCGCACCCCGGGCGTGTGTCCATGCTCTGAACGGACTTCTCCGCCCCACCCCGTCCATGTCATCGCTTCTTGATCGCATCTCGATCGCAACGGACCGCTTCGCGCGCGCCGGTAAGCTCGCCAGTGTGCCATCCATGAACGACCTCGTCCGCCAGCACACCGACCTCGGGGAACGCGACCTCGAGTGGCTCCACCTGCTGGTTTCCGAGTGGCAGCTCCTGTCCGACCTCTCCTTCGCGGACCTGGTCCTGTGGCTGCCCACCAGTGACGGCACACGCTATGTCTCGGTGGCCCAGATGCGGCCCAACACCGGCCCCACCTCCTACCAGGACGACATGGTCGGCCACCTCGTCCCGCGCGGCCGGCGCCCGCTGCTCGACGTTGCCCTCGACGAGGGCCGGATCGTGCGCGAGGGCGACCCCGAGTGGCGCGAGGAGGTGCCGGTGCGCGTGGAGTCCATCCCGGTCCGCCGCGAGGGCCGCGTGCTGGGCGTCATCGCCCGCAACACCAACCTGCTCACCGTGCGCACCCCCAGCCGCCTGGAGCTCACCTACCTCCAGAGCGCCTCCGACCTCGCGCAGATGATCGCCGGCGGCGCGTTCCCGTTCCCCGGCCAGCAGGTCGGCATGGACCGCGCGCCCCGCGTCGGCGACGGCTTCATCCGGCTGGACGCCGACGGCGTCGTCCAGTACGCCAGCCCCAACGCCCTCTCCGCCTACCACCGGCTCGGGCTGGCGGCCGACCTGGTGGGCCTGCCGCTCGGCCCGACCACCGCCGAGCTGGCGCCCACCCGCGGCCCCGTGGACGAGTCCCTGGTCAAGCTGGCCAGCGGCTGGGCCCCGCGCGAGGCCGAGATCGAGGGCAACGACTGCGTCATCCAGCTCCGCGCGATCCCCCTCAAGCCCAAGGGCGAGCGCATCGGTTCCCTGATACTGCTCCGCGATGTGACCGAACTGCGCCGCCGCGAGCGAGAGTTGATCACCAAGGACGCCACCATCCGAGAGATCCACCACCGGGTGAAGAACAACCTTCAGACCGTCGCAGCCCTGCTGCGGCTCCAGGCCCGCCGTATCGGCGCGACCGGTGACAGCAGCGCCCGGGCCGCGCTGGACGAGGCCGTGCGCCGGGTGGGTTCCATCGCGATCGTGCACGAGACCCTCTCGCAGAACCTGGACGAGCGCGTCGAGTTCGACGAGATCGCCGACCGCGTGATCGCCATGGTCGCCGAACTGTCCCCGGACGGCCGGGTGACGGGCCGCCGCACCGGCCGGTTCGGCATCCTCGACGCCGAGACCGCCACCCCGCTGTCGATGGTCCTCACCGAGATCCTGCAGAACGCGCTGGAGCACGCCTTCCCGCCCGGCGAGCGCGGCGCGATCGAGGTGGGCGCGACCCGCACCGACGCCGCCGCCCGGGAAGCCGGCCGCCTGCTGGTCACGGTCCAGGACAACGGCCGTGGCCTGCCCGAGTCGTTCGACCCGCACAGCGACGGGAACCTCGGCCTCCAGATCGTCCGCACCCTGGTGGAGGGCGAGTTGGGCGGCCGGTTCGACATGGTCGGCGCCACCGGCGGCGGCACCCGCGTGGTGCTCGACCTGCCGCTCGACCAGCGCGACCCCAAGCGCTGACCGCCGTCGGCCCCGGAGCGCAACGCAGTGAGCCCCGACCCGCGGTGGTGACGTGCACTTCGCGGGTCGGGGCTCAACGCTTGCGCGGTGGGCACCTCTTGTGGTGCTGCGCGTGCTGCGGCTCGGGGCAGCGAGTGGCGGGTGGCGGGACTAGGGCGCGTCCCGTGGACTCAGGCGCTGGCCTTGCGCGCCCGGTTGCGAGCGGCGCGGCGCTTCATGGCGCGGCGCTCGTCCTCGCTCATCCCGCCCCAGACACCGGAGTCCTGGCCGGACTCCAGAGCCCACTGCAAGCACTGCTCCATGACGGGGCAGCGGCGGCAGACGGCCTTGGCTTCCTCGATCTGCAGCAGCGCAGGACCGGTGTTGCCGATGGGGAAGAAGAGCTCAGGGTCTTCCTCGCGGCAAACGGCGCTGTGACGCCAGTCCATGTCTGCTCCATCTCCTGCACGTTGCAGTTACATTGCTTGTGAATGTGAACGCTTTCACGAATCCCCCCACAAAGTCGAGCCGTTGCTCAGCGTCTTCCGAGGAGAGGAGCTTCGCTGCGGATCCCGCAGGATGGGGGAGAGGATTCGGGCTCTCAAGGGGGCCGAGGGCTCGGCCGTCCCGATCGCCATGTAGAGGTTCGCAAACCTGGGCTGCGGATACAACCCCTTCCGGAAAGTTTTTTTTGAATCCTTGGTGTCGGCTAGCTCACAGCCCTACTTCCCTCGGGTGGAGCCTGCACTAAACGTTCGAGTGGAAGGAGTTTGCGGGGTTCCGCTCACACAATCACACGCAGTGCACGGCGTACGCCTGTGAAGCTGACGCTCGTACGCAGCCCCAGGTGGTCACCATCAAGCTGAAACGGCAGTGGCACCTGCGATTGCAAGGTGAAGTGGGCTTCGTCGTGCAGGGACACGACATGCTTGCCGGTGAGCCCGCGCTCGGGCGAGGAGCGCAGCAACTGGGTCGCGTACCGGGTCACCGCGGCGGACGAGAGCCGGGTGAGTCCCAGCAGGTCGAGGCCGGTGTCGAAGGAGGCGCGGGGCGCCGCGTACATCGGCCGGTTGCCCAGGAAGGTCCATGGCGCGGTGTTGCAGACTATCGACAGCACCAGCCCCTCGACGGGCTCCTGGCCCTCCCGGCGCAGCGTGATCGATCCCCGTGTCCGCTGCCGGTCGCCGAAGAACTGCCGCAGGGCCTGCCGCACATACAGCGCGTGCGTCGAACGCTTCCCCCGCTCCCGCTGGGACTCCACCCGGCCCACCACGCCCGCGTCGAAGCCGTAGCCGGCGTTGAACGTGAACCAGCGGCGCGGCACTTCGGCGTCCGCGGTGCCCGGGGTGCCCTCGGCCAGGCCGAGCCCCACGGCCCGCTCGGACTTGGCGTGCAGCGCATCCAGCAGCGCCCCGGTCGCCTCGACCGCGTCGTTGGGCAGGCCGAGCGCGCGGGCGAACACGTTCGTCGAGCCGCCGGGCACGACGGCCAGCCGGGGCAGATGGCCGGTGTCGGGCCCGTCGTGCAGCAGGCCGTTCACCACCTCGTTGACCGTGCCGTCGCCGCCGAGTGCGATCACCACGTCCGTCGAGCCCTGCTCCGCGGCCTGCTGGGCGAGCCTGCGCGCGTGCCCCCGGTACTCGGTCGCGGCGACCTCCAGCTCGAGGTCGCTGGCCAGCGCGTGGGTGAGAACGTCACGGGTCCGCGCACTGGTGGTGGTGGCGACCGGGTTGACCACGAGGAGTGCGCGCATGACAGGCAGAGTACCCAGGCCAGGGCGGTGGGGGCGCCGGCGGTGGGCTATACGCTTGCGGGGTGAGCGAGAACAGCGCCGAGGAGAGCGGGCGGACCGTCACGGCACGGCCGCGCACGGTGACCGTCGCCGCCCTGCTCTGCGGGCTCCAGGGGGTCGCGCTCGCCGCGCTCGGCGCCGTCATGCTGGTGCTGGCCGCGACCGGGGAGCCGGACGACATGACCCAGGCGGTGACCGGGGCTGTGACCGTGCTGGCGCTGGCCGTGCTGCCGCTGGCCGCGGGCCACGGGCTGTGGCGGCTGCGCCGCTGGAGCCGGGGGCCGGCCGTGCTGACCCAGCTTCTCGCGATCCCCGTCACCTGGACGCTGCTGGGCAGCGGCGGGCTCTGGCCGGTGGCGGCGGTGGGCCTGGGGGCGAGCGCGCTCGCCGCCCTCGGCTGTCTGATGAACCCGACCGCGACCCGGGCGCTCGGCGTGGGCCCGCGCCAGGCGGCCTGACCCCACGCCGTTCCCACAAGGCCCGGCCGGTCTACTCCTCGACGAGCAGCTTCTCGCGCAACTGGGCCAGGGTGCGGGCCAGCAGCCGGGACACGTGCATCTGCGAGATCCCGACCTCCTGCGCGATCTGGGACTGGGTCATGTTCCCGAAGAAGCGCAGCAGCAGGATCTTCTTCTCGCGCGGGGGCAGCTCCTCCAGCAGCGGCTTGAGCGACTCCCGGTACTCCACGCCCTCCAGGGCGTCGTCCTCGGCGCCCAGGGTGTCGGCCACGGCCGGCGACTCGTCGTCGGTGTCCGGGACGTCGAGCGAGAGGGTGCTGTAGGCGTTCGCCGATTCGAGCCCCTCCAGCACGTCCTCCTCGGAGATGCTGAGGCGCTGCGCCAGCTCGTGCACGGTCGGCGCGCGGCCGTGCTGCTGGGACAGCTCCGCCGTCGCCTGACTCAGCGACAGCCGCAGCTCCTGGAGGCGCCGCGGCACCCGCACCGCCCAGCCCTTGTCCCGGAAGTGCCGCTTGATCTCGCCGACCACGGTGGGCGTGGCATAGGTGGAGAACTCCACGCCGCGCTCCGGGTCGAAGCGGTCCACCGACTTGATCAGGCCGATGGTGGCGACCTGGGTGAGGTCGTCCAGCGGCTCGCCGCGATTGCGGAAGCGGCGGGCCAGATGCTCCACCAGCGGCAGGTGCATCCGGACCAGGCTGTTGCGCAGCTCCGCGCGCTCGGGCGATCCCTCGGGCAGCTTGCGCAGTTCGACGAAGAGATCGCGTGCCGCGCCTCGGTCGTGCGCGTCGGGCAGCGTCCGCCGCGGCGCGGGCCGGACCGGCTCCGCCCGCTCGTGCTCCGGATGCCCGGACTCCGGCCGCTCGGGCTCCAGTTGTCCGGGCTCAAGCTGCTCAGGGATTGCCGCGGCGCCGACCGGCTGTTGGCCGGATCTCGCCGCCTGTTCCACCTCGTTCACCTCGGCCCCCTCGTCCCGTGCCGGCGGCCCCTGTGCGCCGGTCACGGCGCTCCGGGGGCGGCGCCGCGCTTCTTGTGCAGGCTGATGCTGACCGTCTTGTCCTCGGCGACGGTCGATTCCACCTCGCCCGCGAGCGCGGTCAGTACCGTCCAGGCGAAGGTGTCCCGCTCGGGCGCGTGGCCCTCGGTGGTGGGCGCGGAGACCGTCACGCGCAGCGCGTCCCCGACCAGGGTGAAGACGCAGTCGAGCACGCTGCCGGGGATGGCCTGCTGGAGCAGGATCGCGCATGCCTCGTCCACCGCGATGCGGAGATCCTCGATCTCGTCGAGGGTGAAGTCCAGCCGGGCCGCGAGACCGGCCGTGGCCGTACGCAGCACGGACAGATAGGCACCCGCCGCCGGCAGCCGGACTTCCACGAAGTCCTGCGATCCGGGCTCACCTGGGATTGGGGACACCCTCACCTCCACAGAGACTCACACTGTTTGAGCGCTCCCGGGCACCGCTGAGGTGCCCCGGCCGCCCTGCGACGCTACCGCGATCCATGGCGCCCTGTCGCCTGGCCCCGGCCGCGGCCGGCGTCCTGACCACCTCGGCTGTATTACTCATCGTAATGCATTCGGTGCGTTCTGTGGCCACTGCGGAAGCGTCAATTCCTTGGTTTTTCTTCGGCGTTGCGCACGAGGGCGGCGCCATGATCGCCGATGGTACTGCCCCCGCGGGGAACGTGGTGCCGCTGTCCGCGTCAGGGCCAGCCGTGCAGCGTGATGCCGGTTTCGCCCTTCAGGCAGCGCCGGATGACCTGGTCCGCGGAGAAGACGATCTCGCGCGGCAGGTCGCCGGTGCTCACCCAGGTCACCTCGGAGTGCTTCTCCGGCTCGGCGTTGAGCAGGGTGCCGCGCCAGCGCTCGGTGAGGAAGACGACGGTGAGAAAGCCGTTGGGGGACTCGACGCCGTGCGCGGCGTGCACAACGTGGATCAGCCGCAGGTCGGCCGGGTCGGCGATCAGCCCGGTCTCCTCCTTGAGTTCGCGCACGGCGGTGGCGGTGATCGGCTCGCCGGGGTCGCTCTTGCCGACGGGCAGGTCCCACAGCCCGCGCCCGAACTTGGCGCGGGGGCCGCGCCGGAGGAGTACGACGCGGTCGGTGTCGGGGTCGTGGACGACGACGGCGGCCACGAGCAGTGTCATCGAGTCGACGGCCGGCGGAAGGGGGGTGGTCATGCCCCGAGCCTAGGCCGGGGCGGCGCGCGGGCGCACATGAAAAAACCCCGCCGCGCAATTGCGACGAGGTGAACTCCGCGCTATTCTCCGTCGTTTGGAGACCAAAATTCGGGTAGCAGAATCTGACCCGCAGAAGTCATCTTAGCGAATAGGGGAGTCGCGTGTCAACAGGCGGAGCGAGGGGCGAACAGGAATACATTTCCCGGCTTTACGGACGGCTCGACGAGCTGCGCACCGAGGCCCGGCAGCGGCTCGACCAGGTGCTGGCCACCACCGGTCTCGGCCATCAGGGCCTGGCCGAACGGGACGTGGCCGCCGCCGAGTTGGCGGCGCGCACGGCCCGGCTCGACTCCGTGGAGAACGGGCTGTGCTTCGGCCGCCTCGACCTGCGCGGCGACGAGCGCCGTTATATCGGCCGCATCGGAATTCTCGACCACACGGGCGAGTTCGAGCCGTTGCTCATCGACTGGCGGGCGCCGGCGGCGCGTCCGTTCTATGTCGCCACCGCGCATTCCCCGGACAACGTCCAACTCCGCCGCCACATCAGGACCTCGGGCCGGACGGTGACCGGGGTGGTGGACGAGGAGTTCGGCGCCACGGCCGAGCCGGCCGGGGACACCGCCCTGCTCGCCGCCGTCAACGCCGCCAGGACCGGGCGCATGAGCGACATCGTGGCCACCATCCAGCGCGAGCAGGACGACATCATCCGCTCCCCGGGCACCGGCGTCCTGGTGGTCCAGGGCGCGCCGGGTACCGGGAAGACGGCGGTGGCCCTGCACCGCGCGGCCTACCTTCTGTACACCCAGCGTGAACGGCTGTCCCGTAGCGTGGTGTTGATCGTCGGCCCCAACCCCGCGTTCCTGCGGTACATCGGCGAGGTGCTGCCGTCGCTCGGCGAGACGGGCGTGCTGCTCGCCACCGTCGGCGAGCTCTACCCCGGCGTCCGGGCGATGGTGACCGAGCCGCCCGCGACCGCCGAGCTCAAGGGGCGGGCGGCGATGGCCGAGGTGGTGGCGGCGGCCGTGCGCGACCGGCAGCGGGTGCCGGAGGAGGGCCTGGAGATCGAGCACGAGGGCGCTTTGCCGCGGCTGGACGCCGCCGCCTGCCGCCGGGCCCGGGACCTGGCCCGGGAGACCGGGCTGCCGCACAACCAGGCCGCCGAGGTGTTCCATGGGTTGATCGTCGACGCCCTGGCCCGCCGTGTTGCCGACCGGTTCGGCACGGATGTGATCGACGGCAGCAGCCTGTTGACCGATGCCGACCTGGAGACGATCCGGGGGGAGTTGGCGACCGCCCCCGAGGTGGCCTCGGCGGTGGCCGCGCTGTGGCCGCCGCTCACGCCGCAGCGGCTGCTCACCGACCTGTTCGCCTCGCCGGAACGGCTGGCCGCCGCCGCGCCCGCGTTCACCGCCGCCGAACGCGCGCTGCTGCTGCGCCCGGCGCACCACTCCGGCTGGTCACCGGCGGACGTTCCGCTGCTGGACGAGGCCGCCGAGCTGCTGGGCGCCGACGAGCGCGCGGCCCGTTCCGCCGAGGCGGCGCGGCAGGCCGAGCGGGAGGAACAACTGGCCTTCGCGCAGGAGGCGTTGGACATCGCCTATGGCTCCCGCGCGACCGACTTCGACGACGGCGACGAGGCCGAGCGGCTCTCCGCGTTCGACCTGGTCGACGCCGAGGAGCTGGCCGAGCGGCACGCCGAGGCGGACCACCGCACCCCGGCCGAACGCGCCGCGGCCGACCGCACCTGGGCGTTCGGGCACATCGTGGTGGACGAGGCGCAGGAGCTGACCGCGATGGCCTGGCGGCTGCTGATGCGGCGCTGCCCCGCCCGTTCGATGACCATCGTCGGCGACATCGCGCAGACCGGCGACCCCGGCGGCGCGGCCTCCTCCTGGGGGCGGGTGCTGGCCCCGCACGTCGGCGACCGCTGGCGGCAGGCGGAGCTGTCGGTCAACTACCGGCTGCCGGCCGAGATCGCCGCCGTCGCGGCGGGTGTGCTGCGGCGCATCGACCCGGCCCGGCGGGCGCCGCGCGCGGTCCGCGCCACCTCGGTGGAGCCCTGGCGGCACGCGGTCCCGCGCGGCCGACTGGCCGCCGAGGCGGTCGAGTTGGCCGCCCGGGAGTGCGCGCGCACGCCCGAGGGCCGGGTCGCCGTGATCGCGCCCGAGGAGCTGCTGCCCGCGCTGGCCGGCCGGTCGGCGGGCCTGCCGGATCGCGTGGACGTGCTGGGTGTGCGGCGGGCCAAGGGACTTGAGTTCGACGTGGTGATCGTCGTGGATCCCGGCGGCATCGAGTCCGCGTCGCCGCGCGGGCTGAACGACCTCTATGTCGCCCTGACCCGCGCGACGCAGCGCCTCGGGGTGGTGCACGCGAGCGACGGGCCCCCGCCGCCGCCCCTGCCGGACCTGCGCCCGCTTCAGCGGCCGGGCGCGGAGTGAGGGGTCAGCGCGTCGCCGGTGTCGCCGCCGCGGCGGCCGGGTGGCCGGCCGCCGCGCGCGCCAGGGCGGTGATCACCGGGTGGGGGCGGCTGCCGTCGCCCGCCAGCTCCGGCTGGAAGAGCGTGGCCAGGAAGAACGGGTGCCCCGGCAGCTCGGCCACGCGCACCGCGCCCGCCGTGTCGGCCCCGGTGAACGCCAGCCCCTGCGCGCGCAGCACCGGCAGATAGTCCGGGTTCAGCTCGAACTCGCAGTGGTAGCGCTCGACGGACCGCTCCGCGCCGAAGACCCGCTCGGCCAGGGAGCCGGGCTCGATGCGGACCTCGCCCTCGTGGCCGACCAGCGAGCAGGCCACCGGCGTGATCAGCGGCTCGGTCGTGCCCGGCTCGTTCTCGACGTGCCCGGCGGTCGTCAAACCGCAGACGGCGCGCGCGTATTCGATAAGCGCGTGCTGGAAGCCGGCACAGGTGCCCAGAAACGGCACACCCCGCTCGCGCGCCGTGCGCACCGCGGCGAGTGCGCCCGCCTCGCTGGCGTAGGGGCTGCCCGGCACCAGCCAGATGGCGTCGAAGCCGTCCAGGGCGCCGGGGCGCTCGGCGTCGCCGGTCGGTATCCAGTACGTGTCGAGCGGCAGCCCCTCGTGCTCGGCGAGGGCGTGCAGCAGGCCCGGGATGCGGAGGTGGGAGCGGACGGCGGGGGAGCGGTCGCCGACGACGGCGAGCCGGGGGATGTGTGCGGAGGTCATGACGGCATGGTGCGGGACGCGCGGGCATCAGCGCCAACGATGATTTACGGCCGGTGTATCAGCGTTCCTTATCGTCGCTGATACTGGGCGCGTGGACCCTCATCTGCTGCGCACGTTCGTGACCGTCGCCCGCCATGGCTCGTTCTCGGCCGCCGCCCGCGAGTTGGGCTATACGCAGTCGGCGGTCTCGCAGCAGATAGCCGCGCTGGAGGCGGATCTGCGCGCGCCGCTGCTCGGCCGCCGCCCGGTCGTCCCGACGCCGGCCGGCGCGCGGCTGCTGGAGCACGCCGGTCCGCTGCTGCTGCGCGTCGAGGCGGCCCGCGCGGATATCGCCCGGCTGGTGGCGGCGCCGCGCGCCCGGCTCGCCGTCGGCGTCTCGGCGCTCGCGCAGTCGCCCTCGCTGGCGGGCGCGCTGGCACAGACCCACCGGCAGCACCCGGGCGCCGAGGTGACGCTGCGCGTGCTGCCGGGCGAGACGGTGTCCGCGCTGGTGGCCACCGGCGAGCTGGACCTCGGGCTGATCGACGGCGCGGTGGCGCCGACCGATCCGCTGCATCTGCCGGACGTGTCACCGCTGACGGCCCGTGCCGTGGCCGAACTGCCTCTCGCCGTCGCGCTCCCCGCGCACCACCCGCTGTCAGCCCGCACCGGGCTGCGGCTGCACGACCTCTCGGATGCCCGCTGGCTGGACGCCCCCGCCGCGGCCGTGCCGCTGGCCCGGCTGCGCGCGGCGGCCGCCGCCGACGGCTTCCGCCCGGCGGTCGGCTACGCGGGCGCCGACCCCGCCGGGCTGCTCGCCCTGGTCGCGGCCGGCCATGGGCTGGCCGTGCTGCCGCACGCGACGGCGGAGACGGCACCGGGCGTGCGGGCCGTGCCGCTGGCCGCGCCCCGGCTGGTCCACCGGGTTGAACTGATCCATTCCGGACCGCCGACCGGCCCGGCCGCCGATCTGGCCGCCCGCCTGGTGGCGTGAACGTCAGCGTTCCGGGTGCCAGGAGGGCACGAACTCCTGGTGGACGGCCGGCACGCGCCGGAACGTGAGGGCCGGTGATTCCGCCCCGGCCCGTGATTCCGTCCCGGCAGCCGGTTGCGGCAAGTCGGGGCGCTCCCACCATTCCTCGCCCGGCTTGTCCCACCACTCGCGCGGGGCGTACCCGATGGCCATGACTCCGAGGGACAGGAGACCGCGGAGGAGGCCATGCAGAAACCGGGGGCGTTCGGCCATGACCGGGCTCCTCGCGTTCGTTTCATGGTCGTTTCCTGTTCAATAAGTTGCTAACTCCCGACCACGAAACAGTCAAGGTCCCGGTCGTTCCCTCCTCGCTCAGGCCAGCGACTGGCCGCCGTCCAGCGTCAGCACCGAGCCGGTCGCGTAGGAGTTGGCCATGAGGAAGACCGCCGCCGCGCCGGCCTCAAGGTCAAGACCGAGGAGAGGTGGCGGCCCGCCTCGGGCCGGCGCCGGGCGCCCGGCCGCCGCGCTGACGGGCGGGGCGACGGTTCGGTGAAGGGTCGTGAAATGACCTGTTCACGCGACCAGTTGGTCCCTTCCGTGGCCGAGGCGTCACGGACATGTCACGAACTCGCCGGTCACTTTCCCAACGCGGCGGCCGACGGGGCATCCTCCTCGCACAGGCCGCCGGGAGACGCCCGGCGACCACCGACCGAGGGGGAGACGGGCGTGCGGAACCGTCGCGTCATCGCCACCATCGCCATGTCCGTCGTGATAGCCGTCACGCTCAGCGCGTGCGGCGACGGCAGTGGCCGCAGGGGGCGTTCCAGCAGCGGGGGTTCGAGCTCCAGCGGGGGCCACTCCGATTTCGACGACGACGACCTCGATGACCTGGACGATCTGGACGACCTGGGGAGCGACGGCGGCAGCCTCGACATGAGCGAGGAGCCCGGGGGCCCGACCTCGACCACCCTGCACTTCGACGAGTCCTACGCGTGGGACGACGGCCTCACCGTGACCGTGTCGCAGCCGGTCGAGTACCCCAACCCCGGGCCCGCCGACCTCGTTCCGGACGGGGAGACCCCGTTCACCGCGGAGGTGACGATCGTCAACAACGGTGACGTGCCGGCCGACCTCTCCCAGCTCCGCCTCATGGCCGAGTCCCCGGCCGGCGGCTCCGGCACCACGGTCGGCATTGACGGCACCGGCCTCCCGGAGGGCACCCTGGCGCCCGGCCAGACGCAGGAGGTGCTCCACGCCTGGAGCCTGGACCTCGACACATACGGCCGGGACGTGGAGATCTCCGGCACGTGGTTCGGCAGCATGGACACCCCGCTGTGGAGCGGCCAGGTCCTGTGACACGCGCGCCGGTGCGCCCCACGGGGAGGGCGCACCGGCGACGCCTCGCGTTGCGGGGGCGGCGGGCCGGGGCCACGCTGGGGGCAGGAGGAAGGGAGCCCTGCGATGACCCAGAAACCACCCGGGGTGCGGGCCGACCGCCCGGTCGTCGGGACGTATCCCAATTACCCGCAGGCCCAGCGCGCGGTCGACTTCCTGTCCGACAACGAGTTCCCGGTGGAGCACACCGCCATCATCGGCTCGGACCTGCGCATGGTGGAGACCGTCCTGGGCCGGCTGACCCGGGGCCGGGCCGCCGCGATGGGGGCCGGCACCGGCGCGTGGTTCGGGCTGCTGATCGGCCTGCTGCTGTCGGTGTTCGCCGGCGAGGGCAACGCCGTGGTGGTGCTGATCCTCAGCGGCATCGTCTACGGCGCGGTGTTCGGCGCCGTCTTCGGCTTCGCCGGCCACGCCTTCACGCGCGGGACCCGCGACTTCTCCTCGCGCAGCCAGATCGTCGCGGCCCGTTACGACGTGGTGGCCGACCCGGAGGTGGCCGAGGAGGCGAAGAACATGCTGATCAAGCTGGGCTGGCGGGAAGGGGGCTGAACCGGCCGGAGATCACGTCTTTGTGCTGCTTTGGGCGGCGCACGGCAGGGGGAAGAGGAGCAGGGGCCGGACCACCGGCCCGCGTTCAATGTGCTCCCCTGCCAGATGAAAGGTCCCAGCCGTGGCGTCGCCGGAAGGCCCACTCGACCACCGCTACAGCGGCGAACATCCCGTCCGCACCCTCGCCTACCTCTTTCGCGCCGACCGCTGGCGGCTGCTCGCCGCGTTCGTGGTCTTCACCGTCAAGCACAGCCCGATCTGGCTGCTGCCGCTGGTCACCGCCGCCATCGTGGACACCGTGGTGCTGCACCTGCCGCTGGCCCGGCTGTGGAGCAGCGCCGGGCTCATCATGGTGATCCTCCTGATCAACCCGCCGCTGCACCTGCTGTGGGTGCGGCTCATGTACGGCAGTGTGCGCCGCACCGGCACCGCGCTGCGTTCCGCGCTGTGCACGCGCATGCAGCAGCTTTCCATCGGCTACCACTCGCGGGTGAGCGCGGGTGTGCTCCAGACCAAGGTCGTCCGCGACGTGGAGACCGTGGAGCAGATGGTGCAGCAGACCTCGGAGACCGGCCTCGGCGCGGCCACCGTGCTGATCGGCGGGCTGGTCATCATCACGATACGGACCCCGCAGTTCCTGCCCGTCTTCTTCCTCGTGGTCCCGGTCGCCGCCCTGCTGGTGGTCCGGCTGCGCAGCAGGCTGCGGCGGCACAACGAGATCTTCCGCCAGGAGGTGGAGCATCTCTCCTCGCGGGTCAGCGAGATGACGCGGCTCATCTCCATCACTCGCGCCCACGGCCTGGAGCGCGACGCGCTGCGCCGGATGGACGCCACCCTGCGGCGGGTGCTCGACTCGGGGCAGCGCCTGGATCTGCTCAACGGCCGGTTCGCGTCCCTGACCTGGGTGTTCCTGAACGCTCTCGGCGTCAGCTTCCTCACCGGCGCGGCGCTGATCGCCTACTTCGAGGTGTGGCCCATCACGCCCGGCGACGTGGTGATGCTGAGCGCGTTCCTCACCACGCTGACCAATTCGACCAGCACCCTGATGGGGCTGACCCCCGTCATCACCAAGGGACTTGAATCGGTCCGTTCCATTGGGGAGGTGCTCCAGGCCCCCGAGCTTGAACAGAACGCGGGCAAGGCCGAGGTGTCCGACGTGCGGGGCGCGGTGGAGTTCCGGAACGTCGGCTACGTCTACGAGGAGGGCGGCCGGCCGGCGGTGCGCGACTTCACGCTCTCGGTGTCCCCCGGCGAGACGGTCGCCCTGGTCGGCGCCTCCGGCGCGGGCAAGTCCACCGTGCTGAATCTCATCATCGGCTTCATCCGTCCCACCTCGGGCCAACTGCTCCTGGACGGAACGGACATGAACACACTTGATCTGCGCAGTTACCGTCACTTCGTGTCCGTCGTGCCGCAGGAGTCGATCCTCTTCGAGGGCACCGTCCGGGAGAACGTCGCCTACGGCATGGACAGCGCCGACGACGAAACGGTCCGGGGGGCCCTGCGCGACGCCAACGCCCTGGAGTTCGTGGACCGCCTCCCGAACGGACTCGACACGGTCGTCGGCGAGAACGGCGCCCGCCTCTCCGGCGGCCAGCGCCAGCGCCTGGCCATCGCCCGCGCCCTGATCCGCAACCCCCGCGTGCTGATCCTGGACGAGGCCACCTCGGCCCTGGACACCCACTCCGAGGCCCTGGTCCAACAGGCCCTGACCCGCCTGGTCACCGGCCGTACCACGTTCGTGGTCGCACACCGCCTCTCCACGATCCGCAACGCGGACCGCATCGTGGTCATGCGGGACGGCGGCATCGAGGAGATCGGCTCCCACACGGAACTCCTGCGCCGCGGCGGCGCGTACACGACGCTCCAGAGCGCCCAACTGGCCTGAACGGCAAAGGCGCCCGGCCTCGGCGGAGGCCGGGCGCCCTTCCGGCCCGGACGGTCAGAGCACCGGCAGCACGCGGTTGAAGAACGCGCGGTCCTCCTCGAAAACGGGCCGCAGCTCGGCGAACTCCCGTGCGGTGACCCACCGTACGGCGCTCACCTCGCCCGGATGCACGACCACGTCGCCGTTCCCGGCCTCGGCGGTCCACCAGTGCAGGCGATACCTTCCGTCGGCGGTGTGCGACTCCCAGACCTTGCGGCCGGGTGCGACCCGCAGGCCCACCTCCTCGCGCACCTCCCGCACCAGGGCCTCCTCCTGGGTCTCCCCGGGCTCGATCGTGCCGCTGAGCGGCGCCCAGTATCCCGGCATCCGGGCCAGCGGCCCCCGCTCGATGACGAGCACCCGCGGGCCGCGCCTTATCACCGCGACGATCGCTTCTCTCCGGTCCATCGGACGTCCTCCTTCCGCTCGGGCGCGCCGAACGGCGTCTGGATGACGAGCAGCCCGCGGGCGTCGTCCCCCAGCGCCTCGTACAGGTGGGGCACGTCGGCGGGGAAGCGCACGAAGTCGCCGGCCGCGAGCTCCACCGGCTCCTCCCGGGGGCCTATGCGCACCCGGCCCTCCTGGAGGACGAAGCACTCGACCACCCCGGCCTGATGCGGCTCCGAATGCCGCGGCGCGCCCGCACGGATGACCAACTCGTAGAGGTCGGTGCGCAGATGGGGATCGAGGTGGTCCAGCAGACGGCCATCGACCGCGGACCCGCCGACCCACGACCCCTCGCCGGCGCGCACCACCCGTGCGCGGGGCGCGCGGACGTCGACGATGAGGTCCGCCAGCGACGCGTCGAGCACCTTCGCCAGCGCGTACAGGGTGTCGAGCGTGGGGTTGCCCCGGCCCGATTCCAGCGCCGTGAGCGTGGCCCGCGCCACTCCCGACTTACGGGCCAGCTCCGCTGTCGTCAACTGCCGACGGGCGCGCAGACGACGCAGGTTCATGCCGACGGCGTTGACCGGATCATCCATAGTGGCTAGTTTAATAGCCGCCACTGACTGCTTCAATAGCCAAGGATCCCATGCCCCAACCTCTCGTCGACGTCGACCAGATCGCGAAGGCCGCCGCCTGTGTGACCCCCGTGTTCCGCGACACACCGCAGTTCCTCGCCGAACGGCTCGGCGAAGCGGTGGGAGTGCGGACGCTGTTGAAGGTCGAGACCGTCAACCCGATCCGCTGCTTCAAGGGGCGCGGCACCGACTTCCTCGCCCGGACCCGCCCCCGCGGCGACGTCCTGGTGTGCGCGTCGGCCGGGAACCTCGGGCAAGGACTCGCCTACTCGGGACGTGAACACGGCCTTTCCACCGTGATCTTCAGCGCCCCCACCGTCACCCCGGACAAGCTCGCGGCCATGCGCCGACTGGGCGCGCAAGTCCACCTGGTCGACGGCGACTTCGACGCCGCCCGGCAGTCCGCGACCGCGGCGGCCGAACGGCACGGCTGGACCCTCGTGGAGGACGGCAGCACCCCTCCGCTCGCCGAAGGCGCCGGAACGATCGCGGTGGAGCTGACCCGGGGCGGCCCGGTCCCCGACGTGGTCCTGGTGCCGGCGGGCAACGGCTCCCTGGCCTGCGGCGTAGCGGCGTGGTTCAAGTCCGTCGCCCCGTCGACACGGGTCATCGCCGTCGGCGCGGCCGGCGCACCGGCCACTCAACGCGCCTGGCACACCGGCGACATGGCGCCCAGCACGACACCGACGACCACCATCGCCGAGGGCCTGGCCGGCCGCGTACCGGCACCCCGCGCCGTGGCGGACATGCGCGCGACGGTCGACGAGTTCATCCTGGTGAGCGACCATCAACTGCTCGACGCCATGCGCCTGCTGCTGCGCACCACGGGCCTGATCGCCGAACCATCCGGAGCGGCGGCCCTCGCCGGCGCGGCCGCCCTGAGCAGCCGACTCGCGGACGCCCTCGCGGCCGTGGTGATCACCGGCGCGAACGCCGACCACCGGCTGCTCCTCCCGCCCCCGGAGCCGCCGACATGAACGCGCACCGCGTGGGCCGACCGATGTCGGCGGAAAAACGACCGCACCCGGTCCGTAACTGACACCGTGTTCGGTGGCCGCGGACCGGGTGCGGGCCGATGGCGCTGTGATCAGGCCTTCTTCGTCTCCTAATAATGGGCCGGGTCGGTGACCTGCGGGGATCCTTGCTGTGGGTCGCTGACCTGGCCTTTTGGCGATTGGTGGCGATGGGGTGCGACGGTCTTTGGCGGGTGTCTTGCGGACTGGGTGCGGACTGATGGCGGCTCGGCGTTATCTCCGTGATTACGGACTTGGCGTCGTTCTGGTGACGGATGTGGGGCCCTGTGACTGTCATTCACCGGCCGATGCAGGATCTCCCCCGTCGTGCTGTAGAAGGAGTGCAGCCGGAGGCACCCCGGCCCGTCTCGTAGTCGAGGACGACGGCACTCCCCATCCTGCGGGTACACGATCCGTGACGACGGAGTGGAGGCAGTGACCGTCCCAAGGTCTCTACTCCATCTCTTGCGATGCTGGATGGGGCCGAGAGTCGGTGCCTGCGGTCGGTCATGATGCCAGCACCGACAGTGCGATGACGACCCGCAGGGTGCCCAGGGCAGAGTAGCGGGACGATTCCTACGGACATTCGTAGAGGGCGGAGGCCCCTTGCTTAATGCGCATGGAAATGTCGTAGGTGCGCGAGACTGGTTGCCTGGTGCCGAGGTGATGACTCTGTATGCGTCGTCGGCACTTAGTACTCCAGCCGTAGATCGTGATCTTCATGGCTGTGCGGCTGCCTGCCGTCGGTAGTGTGAGTTGCGGGCGCGGGCTTGGTATCGGCGTCGCCACTGCGACCAGCGGAGTCGGTGCCGGAGGGCGTGAACCGGGCTGATCAGCGCGGTGAACAGGTGCTGGATCTCGTTGGCGGTCAAGGGGATCAGGTCGTCGGGTGTGGGATGGTCGTGACGTTCGGTGGCTGCGGTGATGGCGAGGAAGGCGTGGGCGAGCATGGCGAGGGTGACCCAGCGGTGCCAGGAGGTCCAGCGGCGGACCTGGTGCTCGTCGAGGCCCGCCAGACCCTTGCCGGCCTGGAAGGTCTCCTCGACCGTCCAGCGTCGTCCGGCGACGCGTACCAGCTCGGACAGCGGGACCGGGTGCGGTGAGAAGCAGCGGTAGAAGGCGAGTTCGCCGGTTCGCCGGTTGCGGCGGACCAGCAGCCACCGGTGCCCGGGCCGTCCGGCTGGGCCGATGATGTCGACCTGGGCCCAGTCGTAGTACCGCTCGCCCTTGGCGCCCGCTCCGGCCGACAGCCGCTGCCAGGCCCGCTTCGGGATGCGCGCGGTCAGTGCCTTCGCCTGGAACTTTCCGGCGCGCGTGGCCACTCGGTGGGTGCTGGAGATGGCCAGCACGTAGCCGATGGGGCGGGTTTCCAGCGCGGCCCGCAGGTGCGGGTTGTCGCCGTAGACCTCGTCGCCCGCGATCCAGCGGGCGGGCGTGCCCGCGTCCAGCGCCCGGAGGATCATTCGGGTGGCCAGTTGGGGCTTGGTCGCGAAGGTGAGGTCGTCGGGGATGCCTGCGGCCTGGCACCGGTCGGGGTCGTCGGTCCACGAGCGCGGCACGTACAGGGCCCGGTCGATCGCGGCATGGCCACGTGCGGCGGAGTAGACGAGGTAGACGGCGACCTGGGAGTTCTCGATCCGCCCGGCGGTGCCGGTGTACTGGCGTTGGACGCCGACCGTCGCGGTGCCCTTCTTCAGGTCGCCGGTCTCATCAACCACGAGTACCGCCGCGTCGTCGGCGAGGTGCTCGACCACGTAGGCGCGCACGTCGTCGCGGACCGCGTCGGCGTCCCACTTCGCACGGTGGAGCAGGTGCTGCATGCCGTCCGGGCTGGCGTCGCCCGCGTGCTCGGCCAGGGTCCAGCAGTTCTTTCTTGGCAGGTCCGCGAGCAGGCCAGCACCAACGCCGTTGCGCGGCGGCGGGGTTCAACCCGCGCGAACCGGCCGGCGACGCGGCCCATCAACTGATCGAACATCGCCCGCCACCGGGCAGGCACTACGCTGTGACCCGCGGCCACCGCCTGATCTTCGTTTGTCGACACAACTCACGATGATCAACGGTGGCCGCAACCGTCTCCGCACCGCCCCGACCAGCAAGATCACGATCTACGGCTGGAGTACTAGGGCGCGTATCGAGTCGTGATCAATCTGCGGGTTGTGCCTTCGACCCTACAAGAACGGAACACCGTTGAACGACTGATCAACAAGCTCAAGGCATGGCGAGGCATCGCCACCCGATACGACAAGACCCCCGACAGCTACCTCGCCGGCCTCCACCTGCGCGCCTCAATGATCTGGGTCAAAGACCTCACCCGGACCACCCCTTGATCACGACTCAATACGCGCCCTAGCACACCGCGCACAACTTCACGGGCGAACCGATCGGCGGCTACCGCCCGGCGAGGCGCATCCGCCCGTCCGCTCTCACGACGGTGGTCGCGAGCACGGCGAGTACCGTGAGCGCGGCGGCCGGGCCGAGTACCGTCCAGGGCGCGATCTCGGCGTACGCCTGGTTCTCGGACAGCAGCCGTCCCCACTCGGGCGCGGGCGGCTGCTGTCCAAGTCCCAGAAAGCCGAGGGAGGCCAGCACGAGGACGGCCGTGGGGAAACGCAGCAGGGCGTTGCGGAGCAGGGCCGGCACGAGGGCGGGCAGCAGATGACGGCGCAGCAGATGGCGCCGGCCGGCGCCCATCGAGACCGCCGCGGCGATGTGCCCGCTCGCCCGCTCCTGTTCGAGAAGGGCCGAGGTCTGGGCGGCGTACGGACTCCAGCCGACCAGGCACACCGCCAGCACCGCGCCGCCGGTGGAGGGGCCGGTGACGCCGGTGACCAACAGCCCGGCCAGCACGGCGGGCAGCGTCGCCGCCACATCCGTCAGGCCGGCGCCCGCCCGCGGCAGCAGGCCGAGCGCCACGCCGGTGAGCACGCTGACCGCCGTCACCACCAGCGCCGCGACGGCGGTGCGCAGCGCCCCATGGCCGAGCCGGGCCACCATGTCGCGACCCAGTGAGTCTGTCCCCAGCGGATGAGCGAAGGACGGTGGCAGGAGGCGGGCCGTGGTGTCGACGTTCAGGGGGTCGCGCAGCATCCCGGCGACGACGAGCACGACCAGTGCGACGGCGCAGACCCCGGCGACGTACCGCAGCGACCTCCGGCGGGGGAGGGCGGGGCGTCCCAGGGCGGGCAGGCCGCCGTCGCGGAGCGCCGGGCCGAGCAGGGCCAGCCGCAGGGCCCGCACCAGGAGGCCGGCGGCCGTGCCGATGAGGATGATGGCCAGGGTGCCGGTCTGGAGGAGGGGCAGGTCCTGGGAGACCGCGGCGTCCAGCACGAGCCGGCCGAGTCCCGGGATGTTGAAGATCTTCTCGACGGCGACGGCGCCGCCGAGCAGCCCGACGACCGTGGGGACGAACTGCGGCAGGACACCGGGCAGGGCGCGGTGCAGCGCGTGCCGGGCCGTGTGGCCCGGCGGGAAGCCGGCCGCGTGCCAGGTCCGTGCCCACGCCTCGCTGAACGCGGCGGGCAGCGACTGGTCGAGCAGCCCGCCGATCATCGCTCCGGACGGCAGCCCCAGGGCGAGCGAGGGCAGCACCATCGACGCCGGCCCGTCCCAGCCGCTGGACGGGAACCAGCCCAGCCAGACCCCGCAGGCGGTCGCCAGTACCGAGGCGAGGAGGAACTTCGGCAGCGACGCGAGGACGGCGGCGCCGGTTCCCGCCCGGTCGTGCCGCAGCCGGCGCCGGGAGCCGAGGAGGACGGTGCGGAAGCAGACGAGTCCGGCGACGGCGAGGGTGACGAGGAGAGTGCCCGACAGCAGGGTGAGCGAGACGCCGAGGGCGGCGGTGACCTGTGGCAGGACGGGCTCACCCGATACCCACGAGTTGCCCGCGTCACCGCGCGGGAGCCCGCCGAGCCAGCCCGTGAGAAGGACGAGGGGCCCGTCGGCCAGGCCCAGTTGTTCCCGCACGGCGGCCAGCGCGTCCGGTGTCGGGTCCTGCTCACCGGAGCGTGCCCGCAGCACGGTGAGCGCCGCATCGCTGCCGGACAGCCAGGGCAGCAGCGCGACCGTCGTGAGCACTACGGTTCCGGCGAGCACCCGGCCGGCCCCGGCCCGCCACGCGGCGCGTTGGCGGGCAAGACCGTCGAGGGCAGCAGTCACCGGCTGTTCCTCCTGCCCGTGCGGCTACGCACGGCGCGTGTCGAGACCGATCAGGGAGCGCTCGCGCGGGTCGAGGAGCACCCCTTCCACGCCGTCCGCGATCCCCTGCACCACCTGCTGGTGGACCAGCGGGACGACGGCGTCGGTGCGCAGGATCTCTGCCTCGGCCCGCATGATCTGCTGCCGTCGCCGCTCGGGGTCGCTCTCCGTGGCAGCGGCCCTGATGGCCTCGTCGACGTCCGGGTCCGCGAGCCCGGCGATGTTGTAGACGCCGTCGCTGGTGTAGTCACTGGCGAGGTACGCCACCGCGTCACCGGTGTCGAGCAGCGTCACCCGGGAGAAGACCAGCGCGTCGTACTCGCCGGCGAGGAGGTCGGCCTCCATCTGCGAGTACTCGCGGACGTCCTGCCGCACGGTGAACCCGGCCTGCTCCAGCTGCTGCTGGAGCACGGTGGCGGCCTCCGGGAGTTCGGCGCGGTTGGTGTAGGTGGCGAGCCGCACCGTCCTGTCCTCGGTCCTGGCCCTCACTTCGGCGGTGCTGAGCGCCTCGGCGCGGTCGGTTGACCCGACGCGGTGGTCGGCGGCCCACGGGACCGCCGGGCCGAACAGGCCCTGCGCGGAGTCGGCGTACCCGCCGAAGACGGAGTCGACGAGGGCGGAGCCGTCCACGGCCTCGCGGGCGGAGGCGCGCAGCGCCGCGTCGGTGAAGACGCCGCTGCCGGTGTTGAGGATCAGGCTGTCGGTGCGCACGGACGGCACCTCGTGCCGCGTGCTCTCGTCCAGCAGCGCCGCCTGGGCGGTGGGTATCCACTCGGCGATGTCCACGTCGCCGCCGCGGAGCGCGTTCGCGCGGGCGGTGCCGTCCGGGATCCAGGTGGCGTCGATGCCGGAGGCCCTCGCCGGGCCGCCCCAGTAGTCGTCGAAGCGGTCGACGGTTACCGAGGTCCGGCCGTTCAGCTCGGTGATCTCGAAGGCTCCGGTCGCGGTGCCGACGGGGGAGACGGTGCCGTCCTCCCGGTACGCGTTGGCGGAGAAGATGCCGAGCGCCGGGCTGGCGAGGCGCAGCGGCAGCACCGGATCGGGCGACCCGGTGGTGAGGGTGACCGTGTCGACGTCGACGGCCGTCGCGGTCAGCGTCACATCGCTCAGCACGCGAGGCTTTGGCTCGGCGTCGTTCGCCCGTGTCAGGGCGTTGACCACGGACTCGGCGGTGACCTCGGTGCCGTCCTGGAAGGACGCCTCGCGCAGCTCGAAGGTCCAGGTGGTGTCGCTCTCCCGGGTCCAGGACTCGGCGAGCGAGGGTTCTGCGGTGCCGTCCTCGCCGAGCACGGTGAGGCCTTCGGCGACGGCGAGCTTGTCCAGGACGGTGGCGTCGTTGCTGTACGGCGAGAGCGCCTGCACCGGCGGTATGGCGAGGGCCACCCGCAGGCGCGCGTCGGCGTCAGCGGCGTCGGAGGCGGAGCTGTCGCCGGAGACGAAGCAGCTGGCCAGCAGGGGCGAGATGACGAGGGTGGCGATGAGGCCGCGGAAGCTGGGGCGCATGATGAGGTTCCTGTCGTACATGCCACGGGCCTGTCTGATCGGCCCAGGAGCGACCTCAGGATATTAGGCAAGCCTTACCTCGCCGACCTCGGGGGGTGCGTGGTACCGCTGACGTCAGCCGCCCGCCGAGTGGCAGCGCTACCGGTGACACCGCACCAGACCGCGTCGAGGACGTGCCCGGGCCCCGCGCACTCCACCTCATCCTAGTCACGACCCCCTGGGGAACGCGGGCGCGGGTGCGAGAACGAGTCGCCCGTGCTGGTCAGATGATGCCGAGGAACACTCCCGAGCCCAGGACCACCAGAGAGGTGGCCGTGGCCCACTTCACGGCGTAGCGGGTGTGGTCGCCGAACTCGACCTTGGCCATGCCGACTAGGGCCTGTATCGAGTTCCCGCCCGGGCCCGCGACGCCAGTCACGGCACCTCGCCGCTCCCCCAGACTCCGTCTGGGAGGTGCCCCCAGCCGAATCGCGCGAATACGGCCGAGTATGAGCTGCGATCCGGTGCCTTGCGATGCACCGCGTCTGACGCCGCGGGCTGATCCGACCGGGAACTCGATACAGGCCCTAGAGGGGCGTGCCGCCAAGACCGGTAAAGAGATTGGGCGTTACGAGCGCGAGGTGCGCATCCCGGTTCCGTACACCCGCAAGTACCTGGCTCAGGCTTTCGGCATCGAAGTCGCGGTGCTCGACCGGGCTGTGGCCCTCAGCAAGAGCCTTCGGGGAGAGGAGGGCAGCTCCTCCGGGTTCTCGCAAGAGTGGACAGCGCGGCCTGCCGTGCCTCCACGCTCCGGCGCGGGTGCTGTGTCGGCGGACGCGGTGATGTCGGACGACTTCGCCCGGTTCGTCGCGCTGCGCAACGCCGATCAGTTCGTCGTTGAGCAGTTGGAGGCGGATGTCGCCCGGCTCGCCCGCGCCTACGTCAGTCATCCGTTGCTGGAGCTGTACGTGGAGATCAAGCGGTTGCGGGACGGGGCGTTCGAGCTACTGCGCGGGCGCCAGCATCCTCGGCAGACCACTGACTTGTATGTCGCCGCCTCCCGGTTGTGCGGGCTGTCCGCGCACGTCTGCTTGGACCTGGGGGACTACAACTCCGCGGCCACCCACGCCCGCACCGCCCGTGCGTGTGCCGAGGCGGCCGGGCACGAGGGAATGCTCGCCTGGGTGCGGGCCGTGGAGTCTCTGATCGCCTACTGGACCGGGCGGTACGAGGCCGCGGGGCGGCTCGCGCGGGCCGGACGGCAGCACCGGGCGGGCGGCACCATTACCGCCCGGCTGGCGAGCCTGGAAGCGCGTGCGCTGGCCATGGCCGGAAACCGACCAGGCGCGGTGGCTGCCCTGGCGGACGCCGCACGCTCCCGCGAGGCAGTGCCCGGCCATGACGAGGCACCAGGCGTCTTCGCCTTCCCGACTGCCAAGCAGTTCGCGTACGCCGGGACGACCCACCTGACCTTGGGCGGCCGGGAGCACGTCCAGCAGGCAATCGCCAGCGCGGACACCGCGATCCAGCTCTACCGCGGCGCCGAGGACGACGATCAGTCGGTTGGCGACCTGTTCGCCGCGCACGTCGACCTTGCCCGTGGCCATCTGCGTCTCGGCGACCTGGACGGCACCGAGGCGATGCTCGGTTTCGTCCTTGACTCCCCGCCCGAGCGCATGTCGGCCAGTATCGTGCGAAGGATCACTGCTCTGGGCCGGGAACTGGGCGGGCCGCAGTACGGTGGAGCGGCGCGAGCGGCACGCCTGCGCGAACGACTCCAGCACACGGCCGTCCTTGCGGCCTTACCCGCCGCCCACTCTCCGGAGCCGCCGACGTGACCGATCTGTCCGCCGCACATGCCGCCGCCGTCACCGACCGGAACCGCCTTGTCGGGAGCGCCTACAACGGCGACCGGGACTTGGCCGCCCGTCAGTCGCTCTACCGGTGGCAGACGCCCCGTTACGACCTGCCCGGGATCGTTGCCGGGCAACTGAGGGAGGTGCGCGGGCGCGGGTGGGTCGTCGATGTTGGCTGCGGCAACGGCAAGTTCCTCCGGCAGCTCCGCCGGAACCGGCCCGATCTGACGGTGCTGGGGCTGGATATCGCCCCTGGCATCCTCGCCGGTGTCCCCGGGCCGCTGGCCGTTGCGGATGCCGACCGCCTGCCACTGGCGACGGCGAGTGCTGACGCGGCCTTGGCGCTGCACATGCTCTACCACGTCCCAGACATCGCCCGGGCAGTCGGGGAGTTGTCCCGAGTGGTGACTCGTGACGGGCTGGTGGTCGCCTCCACCAACAGCGATAGCGACAAGGCCGAACTCGACGACCTGTGGCAGCGAGCCGCCGGCGATGTCCTCGGCATCGAACGCGGCCCGGCGCGGATCTCGCTCAGCGCCCGCTTCTCGCTGGAGAAGGCGCCGGTCTTCCTGGAGGAGGTGTTCGGCCGGGTGGAGACGATCGAGCTGCCCGGCACCATCACGGTCCGCGACCCGGAGCCGGTCATCGCTCATATGTCCTCCTACCGGGCGTGGGCCGACCAGCACGACGTGCCCTTCGATGCGACCATCGAGCGTGCCCGCGCGATCCTCATCGACCACATCGCTCGGAACGGCGCCTTCGAGGTCAACTGCCTGGGCGGCATCCTGGTCTGCCGACGTTGAGTGGCCGCGAGGCCCGGCCCGGAGGACCGATGTCGGCGGAAAACGACCGCACCCGGTCCGTAACTGACACCGTGTTCGGTGGTCGCGGACCGGGTGCGGACAGATGGCGCTGTGATCAGGCCTTCTTCGTCTCCTTGAAGATGGCGTCGATCTGGGCGATGTAGTCCAGCGCCTTCTGGCCCGTCGCCGGGTCGGTGGAGCCCTTGGCGGCGCTCAGGGCCTTCAGGGTGTCGTTCACGAGCTGGTGCAGCTCGGGGTACTTCTCGAAGTGCGGGGGCTTGAAGTAGTCGCTCCACAGCACCGACACGTGGTGCTTGGCAAGCTCGGCCCGCTCCTCCTTGATCGTCGTGGCCCGGGCGCGGAAGTGCGGGTCCTCGTTGGCCTGGTACTTCTCCTGGATGGCCTTGACGGACTCGGCCTCGATCCGGGCCTGGGCCGGGTCGTAGACGCCGCAGGGGAGGTCGCAGTGCGCGCTGACCATGACCTTCGGGGCAAACAGGCGGGAGAGCATGAAGCTGTCCTTCCTCGTGATCGTCTTCTCACGGGCGACATTACTCCGTGCAGGGCGGGTTTTCTCGGCCGACCCGGGGGGCGGGGGGCGGCTTAGGTCGAAAGTCCGGTGCTTGACTGGGCCCGATGGCGGACGATGGCCGGCAAGGGCGGCCGAGGAGACGGGTGGTGCGATGAGGCTGGGACTTGCCGAGGTGTACAACCCGTCGATGCTGCCCACGTTGCGGCCGGGCGACCAGTTGCTGCTGAGCTATGGGTCGCGGGTGCGGCCGGGTGACGTGGTGGTGATGCGGCATCCGTTCCAGCACGATCTGCTGATCGTCAAACGCGCGGTCGAGCGGCGCGGCGGCGGGTGGTGGGTCGTCGGGGACAACCCCGAGGTCACCAACGACAGCCGGGAGTTCGGCGTGGTGCCCGACGGGCTCGTGGTGGCGCGCGCGGTGCTGCGCCTGCGGTCGCCGCGCCGGGGGCCTCAGGGGGTGGCGGTCGGGTCGCTCGTGTCCGCCGTCCGGCCGCTCAGGGTGCGTTCACGGCGCTTGCGGGCGCGGTAGGCGGCCACGTTGGCGCGGGTGGCGCAGCGGTCGGAGCAGTAGCGTTTGGACCGGTTGGTCGATGTGTCGATATAGGCGTTCCGGCAGGGGGCGGCGCCGCAGATGCCGAGGCGGTCCACGCCCAGGTCGGTGAGCTGGAACGCCAGCCCCATGCAGGCGATGGCGGCGTAGCCGGCGGTCGCGCTGGACGGGTGTTCGGCCAGGTGCAGGTGCCAGCGCGGGCGGCCCGCCTCGTCCAGGTAGTCGTGGCCGGAAATCTGCGGGCTGGCCGGGTACTCCAGCAGCAGCGCGTTCAGCAGGTCCACCGCCCGCACCTCGTCGCCCTCGGCGGCGGCCGTGAAGACGGCCCGCAGTCGCGTCCGCACCCCGCGCAGGCGGGTCACATCGCCCTCGCCGGCCCGGCGGGCGGCGTGCTGCGCCTCGCCGAAGAGGGCGCGAACGGCGTCCACCGAGGTCAGGGTGTCCGTCCCGCGCTCTGGCTCCTCCGTGTTGATCAGTCGCACGGCGAAGTCGGAGTAATAGGTCAGTTCCAATTGTGTTCCTTACGGGGGCAGGGTATGGTCAACAGCGTACTAGTAAGGGGCGGGGATCGAGAACGGCTATTACCGTTCAAGCCGTGCCGAGGAGGGTGCATGACTGACTGGCAGGCGTGGCAGGACAGTTGGGACCGGCAGCAGGAGTGGTATCTGCCGGACCGCGAGGAGCGGTTCCGGGTGATGCTGGACGTGGTCGAGGCCGTGGTGGGGGACAAGCCGCGCGTGCTGGACCTGGCCTGCGGGACGGGCAGCATCAGCGCCCGCGTGCTGCGGCGCTTTCCCGGGGCGGCCAGCACCGGCGTCGATCTCGATCCGGCGCTGCTGACCATCGCGCGCGGCTCTTTCGCCAACGAGGAACGGGTCTCGTTCGTCACGGCCGATCTGACCGACCCCGACTGGCCGGCCGCGCTGCCGCACGACTCCTACGACGCCGTCCTCACAGCCACCGCGCTGCACTGGCTGCGCGGGGAGCCGCTGCGCGCGCTCTACGGGCAACTGGCCGGGCTGGTGCGGCCGGGCGGGGTGTTCCTCAACGCCGACCACATGCCCGACGAGTCGACGCCCCTGCTCAACGCGGCCGAACGCGCGTACACCGAGGCCCGCCGCGCCCGGGAGAAGGCCGCCGGGATCCAGGACTGGGCGGACTGGTGGCGGGCGGTGGCCGAGGCGCCGGAGCTGGCCGAGCGGGCGGTCGAGCGGTTCGCCATCTACGGCAACCCGGCGGACGGCGACCACAGCGACGGCGAGGTCCACCCCGTCGCCTGGCACACCGACGCGCTGCGGACGGCGGGCTTCCGCGAGGCGCGCACCGCGTGGAGATCCCTGACCGACGCCCTCGTTGTCGCCCTGCGGTGAGGGCCCGAACGGCGCCTTGAAGTGGGGCGTTCAAGCGGCGCGTCGACGCACGGGCCGGGGGCCCGGCCGCACGAGGCGACCGGGCCCCCGCCGCTCACGCCCGCGCCACGCCCTCGCTGCGCGCCGCCTCGGCGACCGCGGCCGCCACCGTCGGGGCGACCCGCTCGTCGAACGGGGACGGGATCACGCGCGACGGCGACAGCTCGTCGGCGACGACCGCCGCCAGCGCCTCCGCCGCCGCCAGTTTCATGCCCTCGGTGATGCGGGTGGCCCGCACACCCAGGGCGCCGGCGAAGATCCCCGGGAACGCCAGCACGTTGTTGATCTGGTTCGGATAGTCGCTGCGCCCGGTCGCCACGACCGACGCGTACTTGGCGGCCACCACCGGGTGGATCTCCGGGTCCGGGTTGGCCATGGCGAAGATGAACGCGCCGGGCGCCATCTTGGCGACCGCCTCCTCCGGCACCGTGCCGCCGCTGACGCCCACGAACACGTCCGCGCCGTCCAGCGCCGCCGCCAGTGGGCCGGACAGGCCCCCGCGATTGGTGAGGGCGGCCAGCTCGCGCTTGACGTCCGTCAGGTCGTCGCGGTCGCCCGAGACGATGCCCTTGCGATCGCAGACCACCACGTCGCCGACGCCCGCGCCCAGCAGGATCTTGGCGATGGCGACCCCGGCCGCCCCGGCGCCGGAGATCACCACGCGCAGCTCGGCCAGCGGCCGGCCGGACAGCAGCGCGGCGTTGCGCAGCGCGGCCAGCGTGACGACGGCGGTGCCGTGCTGGTCGTCGTGGAAGACGGGGATGTCCAGGCGCTCCTGGAGCCTGCGTTCGATCTCGAAGCAGCGCGGCGCCGAGATGTCCTCCAGATTCACCCCGCCGAAGGACGGCGCGAGCCGGGCGACGGTCTCCACGATCTCGTCGGGATCCCGGCAGTCGAGCGCGATGGGGACGGCGTCCACGCCGCCGAACTGCTTGAACAGGATCGCCTTGCCCTCCATCACGGGCAGCGACGCCTCCGGGCCGATGTCCCCGAGACCGAGAACGGCGCTGCCGTCCGTGACGACGGCCACGACCGAGGACTTCCAGGTGTACTCGTGCACCAGCTCCGGCTGCTCGGCGATCGCGCCGCACACTCTTGCGACCCCGGGCGTGTAGGCGAGGGACAGGTCGTCCGCGTCGCGCACGGGCACCGTGGCGGTGACGGCCATCTTCCCGCCCCGGTGCAGCGCGAACGCGGGATCGAGCCCCGCATCCGCCAGCTCATTTGTCGGATTGACGATCTCCGATGCCACTGGTTGAACCCCTTATTCGCATCACAGGTTGAGGGTGGCCGCTCCCTGATCGGGAACGGGCGGGCACCACGTCCGCGAGGGTGAGCAGCGGACGCCGGACGCGTCGCACACGCGCCCAGGTCCCCGGGTGAGGGGTGTTAACGCTTCGTTCTACCTGATCTGGCGCTCCACATACGAGCGCGTTCGGTAACCGGATCATGAACGCCCGCTCTCCGGGCACGGAAAGCGTGCGCCTCGCCGCTAAAGAGGAGCTACTCCCGGCGCTTACGCGGCACGAATCGTGACGCATCTCTCAGCGGCCCCCCGGCGGGGCTTCACCATGCCTCAAGGGCGCTGCCGGAGGGGCAGTTGTTCACTCCCGGTGACCGGTACCCGGTGTCCGTTATCCGATCTTGACGTCGGGCGGCGCCGGAGAACCTGTTCCGGATGGCAGGATGCCCTCCATCGAAAAACGCACACAGTCGTGACACCCGAAGAAGCGTGCTCGACCCCCTCGGACCTTCCGCCACCCCAGGAGGATCACGCCATGACCGCCAGCACCACCCGCCGTCCCCGCCTCGCCGCGGTCGGGGCGTTCGTCGCCGCCGGTGCGCTGCTGCTGAGCGCGTGCGGTGATCAGACCGATGACGAGGGCGGGGACACCGGAGGGAACGGCTCCTCCGCCGAGGAGTCGCCGGCCGGCGAGGGCACGGGCGCCGCGGCCGAGCTGCTGCCGGCGGACATCCGCGAGGCCGGCGAGATCAAGGTCGGCTCGGACATCGCCTACGCCCCGATCGAGTTCTACGACGAGAACGACGAGATCACGGGCATCGACCCGGCTATCGCCACCGCGCTGGGCGAGGTCCTGGGCGTTGAGTTCACGTTCGAGAACGGCACCTTCAACGGGCTGGTCCTGGGCATGAACAACGGCCGTCACGACATCGTCATGTCGGCCATGACGGACACCAAGGAGCGCCAGGAGGGCGCGAGCGAGGACGCCGAGGGCGGCGCCGACTTCGTGAACTACTTCCAGGCCGGTTCCGCCATCCTCGTCCCGGCGGGCAACCCCGAGGGCATCGAGACGCTGGACGACCTGTGCGGGCTGGCCGTGGCCGCCCAGCAGGGCACGGCCAACGAGGCGCTGATCCAGGAGCAGCAGAGCGCCTGCGACGAGCCGATCGAGGACGTGATCAACCCGGTGGACTCCGACTCGATCACCGCCCTCCAGAGCGGCCGGGCGGACGCCGTGATCACCGACTACCCGGTGGCCCTCTACAACGAGCTGACCGCCGGCGGCGGCGACGCGTTCGAGGTCGTGGGCGAGCAGATCGACGCCGCGCCCTACGGCATCGCGGTGCCCAAGGACAACCCGGAGCTGCGGGACGCCATCCAGGCCGCGCTCCAGGAGATCATCGACAACGGCACCTACGCCGAGATCCTGGCCGAGTGGAACGCCGAGGCCGGGGCGATCGAAGAAGCGACCATCAACGCCGGCGAGTGACCGGTGGCCGACTTCGACAAGCCCTCCGGTAACGGCACGCCCGCCGAGGCCCCGGACGCGACTCCGCCCGAGGCCATCGTCGCCATCCCGGTGCGCCACTACGGCCGCTGGATCAGCGCCGCCGTGGTGCTCGTGCTGCTCGCCCTGCTGGTGCGGGCGTTCGCGGGCGCCGATGTGAGCTGGGACGTCGTGGGGGACCACCTCACCTACGACACGATCGTCGACGGCGCCCGCAACACCCTGTGGATCACCGTGCTGTCCATGGTGATCGGCGTGGTGCTCGGCATCGCGCTGGCGGTGATGCGGCTGTCGGGGAACCCGGTGCTCGCCAGCGTGGCCTGGGGCTACATCTGGTTCTTCCGGGGCACGCCGGTGCTGGTGCAGCTCGTGCTGTGGTTCAACCTGTCGATCGTCTTCGACACGCTCAACTTCGGCTTCTACAAGGACGAGACGAACGACATCATCACGCCGTTCGTGGCCGCGCTGCTGGGCCTGGGTCTGAACGAGGCCGCCTACATGGCGGAGATCGCGCGGGCCGGAATCCTGTCCGTGGACCAGGGCCAGACCGAGGCGGCGCACGCCCTGGGCATGAACAACGGCAAGACGATGCGCCGGATCGTGCTGCCCCAGGCGATGCGGGTGGTCATCCCGCCGACCGGCAACGAGTTCATCAACATGCTGAAGACGTCCTCGCTGGTCTCGGTGGTCCAGTACGACGACCTCTTCCGGGCCCAGGACGTGGTCGCCGGGCGGAACCTGGCCATCATGGAGATGCTGCTCGTGGCGACCGTGTGGTACCTGGCGCTCACCACGATCTTCAACATCGGCCAGTTCTACCTTGAACGGCACTATTCCAAGGGGTCCGGGCGCAGCCAGCCGCCCACGCCGCTGCAACGGCTGCGGGCACAGTTGACGCGCTTCCGCACCCCGAGCCGGGTGGGAGGGACGACGGTATGAGCGACGTCGGTACGAACGGCGCGGGCACCGGTCACCCCATGGTGAAGGCCGAGCGGGTCCACAAGTCGTTCGGCGCGGTTCAGGTGCTGCGCGGCATCGACCTGGAGGTCAAGTCCGGCGAGGTGTTCTGCGTCGTCGGTCCCTCCGGGTCCGGCAAGTCGACTTTCCTGCGCTGCATCAACCACCTGGAGAAGATCAACGCGGGCCGGCTGTGGGTGGACGGCCATCTCGTCGGCTATCGCCAGAAGGGCGACCGGCTCTACGAGATGAAGGAGCGCGAAGTCGCCGCCCAGCGCCGGGACATCGGCATGGTCTTCCAGCGATTCAACCTCTTCCCGCACATGACCGCCGCCGAGAACGTCATGGAGGCGCCGGTTCAGGTCAAGGGCATGCGGAAGGCCGAGGCGAGGGAGCGGGCCGAGGCGCTGCTGGCCCGGGTGGGGCTCGCCGACCGGATGGAGAACTATCCGTCGCAGCTCTCCGGCGGGCAGCAGCAGCGCGTGGCGATCGCCCGCGCCCTGGCCATGGACCCCAAGCTGATGCTCTTCGACGAGCCGACCTCCGCGCTGGACCCGGAGCTGGTCGGCGAGGTGCTGGACGTGATGCGGGGGCTCGCCGAGGACGGGATGACGATGATCGTCGTCACGCACGAGATGGGCTTCGCCCGGGAGGTCGGCGACTCGCTGGTCTTCATGGACGAGGGCGTGGTCGTGGAGTCCGGCCGGCCCCGCGACGTGCTGTCCGACCCGCGTCATGAGCGCACCCGGGCGTTCCTCTCCAAGGTGCTGTAAGAGGGCCGTTCACGTCCCTGCGGCGGCGGTCGGCTCCCGGCCGCGGCGGTCAGGACCATCAGAACGCGCGGGTCACGCCGACCCGCGCGCATCGCGCCCACCCCTCGGCGGCTAGCATGCGCCCTGCCCGCTGTGAAGATGCGCGACGCGCCGAGGATGTGGTCCGTGAACAACCGCCTACTCGCTGACCGTTACCGGCTGTTGAGGCCGCTCGGACACGGCGGCATGGGGGAGGTGTGGGAGGCCCACGACGAGAGCCTGAAGCGCCCGGTCGCCGTCAAGGTGATCTCCGTCCTGGCCGGCGGCGGCAGCCGCGGCGACGAGGACCGGGCCAGGTTCATCCGGGAGGCGCGGATCACCGCGGCCCTCCAGCACCCCAACATCGTGACCGTCCACGACCTCGGCGAGGCGGCCACCGACGAGGGCACCACGCCGTTCCTCGTGATGGAACTGCTGCGCGGCCAGGGGCTCGACGCCCTCATCCGCCGCGGCCCCCTCCACGAGGCGGACGTTGCCGCGTGGGGCGTGCAGATATGCGACGCGCTCGGCGAGGCGCACGCCGGGGGCATCCTGCACCGCGACATCAAGCCCGCCAACGTCCTCATCACCGCCTCGGGAACGGTGAAGGTCCTCGACTTCGGCATCGCCCGCGCCGCCGACCCCTCCACGGCGGGCGGCAGGCTGACCCACACCGGGTTCGTGGTGGGCACGCCCCCGTACATGGCGCCCGAGCAGGCGCGCGGGCGCCCGGAGCCGCGCAGCGACCTGTACGCGCTCGGCTGTGTGCTCTACGAAATGCTCACCGGACGGCTGCCGTTCAACGCCCCGGACGCGATGGGCTATCTCACGGCGCATCTGTCCGACGAGCCCCCGGCGCCGAGCACCCTCGCGCCCGGCGTCTCCGCCCTCTGGGACGACATCATCCGCACGCTGCTGGCCAAGCGCCCCGAGGAACGGTACGGCTCCGCGGCGGCGCTCGCCGCGACGCTGCGGCACATGAACAACGCGCTTCCGGCTACCGCGCCCCATTACGCGCCCACCGTCCGGGCGCCGGGGCCACCGCCCCCGAACGGATCGCCGTCCGGGCCACCCTCCCCGAGGCGAGGGCCGTCGCGGCGCGGTCTGCTGCTGGGCGGCGGGTTGCTCGCGGGTGCCGCGCTCCTCGGCGGCACCGGGGTCGTGCTGGCCACCCGCGAGCCGTCCCTGGGCCCGGTCGTCTGGTCCCGCGGCCTCGGCGACACCGGCCCGCTGGATGTGAGCCGGACCCCGGCCGCCCGGAACTCCGGCCGCTGCTTCGCGGCCGGCGACGCGCCCCGCCTGTACGCCCTCGACGAGGCCAGTGGCGAGCGCCTGTGGGACGTCTCCTTCGACAGCGACTGGGCGAGGAGCACGATCGGGCACCCGCAGATCGAGGCCACGCCGGACACCGTCTTCGTCATGACGGCCCTGAGCGATTCGTCGGGCCACCGCGTGCACGCCCTGGACGCCGCCAGTGGCGAGCGCCTGTGGGACCGCGCCGTCACCAGCGAGACGCTCTGCCTGCACCGGCCCAGCGGCCTGGTGATCGTCGGCGGCGGCGCGGACATGGCCGGGGTCGACCCGCGCACCGGCGAGAACCGGTGGACCGCCGACGAGGACGCCACCGGGGTGGGCAGCGTCGACACCGTCGGCGACCTGCTGATCCTCCATGGGGGAGTGGTGCTGGCCGGCGCGACCGGCGAGCGGACCTGGCCGTCGGACAACTTCCCCTGGTACACCCGGAGTTCGCCGCGCGGGCTCGGCCGGGGGACCGGCGTTCTCGGCTATGAGCAGGGGGCGGAGGGCGGCACCGACCTGGTCTTCCGCGAGCCCCGGCGCGGCGACGTGGTGTGGTCGATACCGTTCCAGGAGGGCTTCGAGGAGGACGCGTACCGCGAGGAGTTCCAGGAGCTGCCCGAGCTGCTGGCGTCGGGCACCACCGTGTTCGTGCCCGTGGCCGGCGGTGACCGCCCGGAGCCGGTCGCCCTCGACGGCCTGACGGGCGAGGTGAAGTGGGCCTATGACGGCCCCAGCCGCCCCGGCGTGCACGGGCGGGGCCGGGGGGTGGCCGGCGGGTTCCTCCTGCCCACCGAGGACGGGGTGGTGTGCCTGAGCGCCGAGGACGGCAGTGAACGCTGGCGCGACGCGAACGGGCGGACCGAGGCGGTGGGGGCGAACGGCGCGTACGCCGCGCTCTACCGGAGGACCTCGCAGCTCCTCCAGAACGACTGGACCAGGGTGACGATCGTCGAGGTGGAGACCGGAAACCCGGTCTGGGAGGGCGAGTTCGACGCCACCGACGTCAGCCGCCCCGTGTCGGGCGATGGCATGGTGCTCCTGCTCGGCGGCGACGGCACGCTGGCCGCCGCGCGCGTCTAGGCAACGTGCGTGTCTAAGCCGCCGCGGCCCCACGGTAGGCGGCCGGGGTGACGCCATAGGCGCGGACGAACCAGCGGTGCAGATGGCTCTGGTCGGCGAACCCGGTCGCCGCCGCCGTATCGGCCGGATTCAAGCCCCGGGCCAGCAGGCGGCGGGCGGCGCGCAGCCGCAACTGGCGCTGGTAGTCGCTCGGCGACATGCCGTAGGCCGCGCGGAAGGCGCGGTACAGCGCGAACCGGCTGCAACCGGCCGCGTCGGCCAGCCGTTCCGCGCTGATCGTCTCCTGGTAGGCGCCGGCCAGCAGGTCGCGGGCCCGGCGCGCGGCCGGGGTGCCCGCGTCGCGGCCGGTCCGGGCCGGGCGGGTGGCGGCGCCGCGCACCAGGGTGATGACGGCGGCGGTCAGCCGCTCGTCGGTGACCAGCGGATCGGCCCCGTTCACCAGGGCCTCGTGCAGGCGCCGCAGGGCCGTGCGGGCGGGCGCGTGCGTGAGGACCGGCCGGTCGAACAGCGGCGGCGCCGACGGGTTGACAATGGCCGCGCTGGTCGCCTCGGCCGTCGCCCTGGCCGCCTTCGTCGCCGTCGAACGCGGCCCGCGCAGGCGGCCGTTGCTCGACCTGTCGTTGCTGCGCCGCCCGTCGTTCGCCGCCCTGATGGTGGCCGGACTGGTGCTCACCGCCGCGGCGTTCGCGCACTACGGCTACACGATGCTGTGGCTCCAGGGCCCGTTGGGGCTGAGCCCGGTCCGCGCCGGGCTGGCGGTGCTGCCGATGGCGGCGACGGCGTTCGTCGTCGCGGGCGCCAGCGGGCGGCTGCTCGCCCGGGTGTCGCCGCGCGTCTCCATCGCGGCCGGGATGCTGCTGATCGGGGTCGGCCTGCTGCTCCAGACGGCGATCGCGCCCGGCTCGGAGTGGCCGGTGCTGGCGCCCGGCCTGACGGTGACGGGCGTCGGCGTGGGGCTGGCCATCCCCGTCCTGGTCTCCGCGGTCCTCGCGGCCGTCCCGCCGGAACGGGCCGGAATGGCGAGCGGCGCGGTCAACACCTGCCGCCAACTGGGCTTCGCGCTGGGCGTCGCGGTGCTCGGTACGATCTTCACCTCGGCCGGGGACGGCCGCTCCCCGGCCGGCTTCCCGGACGGCCTGGACGCGGTCTACCTGACGGCCGGCCTGGCGGCCGTGGCCACCGCCGCCCTGGTCGCGCTCCTGGTCCGCGATCCGTCACGGCCGGCGGTCCCGGAACGGGAGAGGGCTGCCGTCCGCTGAGGAGCAGGCGAGTCCGGCTGAGGGCGCGGTCGACGGCACCCGACATGACCGTCCAGCGGGTGTCGTGGCGCGGGCGGGCACCAACGGGTCGGTTCCGCGGGTCTTCGAGCGGTTGCGGGGAACCTGACCGCGCCCGTTCGGCCCGGAATCCGTCGAGCAGTAGGTGCCGGGATCACCTACCTTGTCGGTACACCCGATCTCTCACCCCACCCGCAGCCGCACCACTCTCCTCTCCGCGGCGGAAGAACAGAGGCAGACAGACATGGCAAGAGGCATACAAGTAGGCGATAAAGCACCGGACTTCACCCTGCCGTCGCAATCCGGTGCACCGGTCCGGCTGTACCACCGGCTCGGCGAAAGAGTGGTCGTCCTGTACTTCTATCCCAAGGACGAAACCCGCGGCTGTACAGCCCAGGCGTGCGCCTTCCGGGACAGCCACGAGGTCTTCACCGACGCCGGGGCCGAGGTCATCGGCGTCAGTTCCGACTCGGTGGGCAAGCACGCCGCCTTCGCCGCTCGGCACAACCTGCCCTTCACGCTGCTGAGCGATGAGAAGGGGCGGGTGCGCAAGGAGTACGGCGTTCCTGCCGTGCTGGGCATCGTCCCGGGCCGGGTCACCTACGTCATCGACCGTCAGGGTACGGTCCGGCATGTCTTCAACTCGCTGACCAACACGGGCCAGCACGTCAACGAGGCGCTCGACGTGGTCCGCGGCATCCAGACCGAGGACCCGGCCTGATGTCGCCGCGTCCGGCCGATCAGTGACTATGCCATTCACGAGTACGACGTGCTCTTCGCGAACATCGCGGCTCCCGGGACCACGTGTGACGTAGTACCCAGGGGCGTGGGACGGGCGGTACCGGCGCTAGGCTGCTCATCGTTTGAACGGTGAGGTGAAGCATGATCGACGTCGACGGGTATCTGGCCGTGCTGGGGGTGGCCCGGCCGGCGGCGCCGAGCGCCGAGGTGCTGTGGGCCCTGCACCGGGCGCAGGTGGAGCGGGTCGCCTACGAGACCCTCGACAACCAACTGGGACGGCCGACGGGCATCGACGCCGCCGAATCCGTGGCCCGGATCCTGCGCGGGCGCGGCGGCTACTGCTTCCAGCTCAACGGGGCCTTCGCCGCGCTGCTGACGGCGCTCGGTTACGACGTGACCCTGCACCGGGCCGGGGTGCAGGACGAGGTCGAGGACCCCGAGGGCCCGGGCGGGGACCATCTCGCGCTCACCGTGGGGCTCGACGGCGAGCGGTGGCTGGTCGACACCGGGCTCGCCGGCGGAATGTACGAGCCGCTGCCGCTGCGTGAAGGCACCTATACCCAGGGGCCGTTCACCTACGCGATGGCCCCGTCGGTGGTGGTGCCCGGCGGCTGGCGGTTCGCCCATGACCCCCGGGGGGCCTTCACGGCGATGGTCTTCGCGCCGGAGCCCGTGGAGCTGTCCTCCTTCGCCGCCGAGCACCACCGGCTGTCCACTTCCCCCGAGTCCGGATTCGTCCGGGTCCTCCAGGCCCAGCTCCGCGACGCCAAGGGCGTGGACATGCTGCGCGGCCGCATGCTGCGCCGGATCGACGCCGGAGGCACGGACGAGCGGACCATCGACTCGGCCGACGACTGGTACGACGTACTGGCCGACGTGTTCCACCTGGACCTGACCGACGTCGACGCCCCCGCGCGGGCGGCGCTGTGGCACCGCGTTCGCATCGCGCACCAGGAGTGGGAGGCCGCGGGGCAGCGTGCGACAGCGCTCTGACGGGACGGCCGGCTCGCTGCCGGGGCTTGGCCTCGGCTGGACGTGTGCAGCAAGATCGCGGCATGGACTCCTTCGACAGTCTCCAGAGCGTGCGGTCGCCGCGGTTGCGGCCCGGGGACCGGGTGCGGATCGTCTCTCCGGCCA
The DNA here is from genome assembly GCF_031845365.1 of Streptomyces litchfieldiae. NCBI lineage: Bacteria > Bacillati > Actinomycetota > Actinomycetes > Kitasatosporales > Streptomycetaceae > Streptomyces > Streptomyces litchfieldiae. Next base: position 656,715 of record NZ_JAVREL010000001.1, on the reverse strand, counting down.
GTCCACCCGGCCGCGAGGGAGTCGCCCGTGGCGTTGAGCTACTGACCTCATGGGGGCTGCGGGTCGAGTTGGGTGAGCACGTCTTTGACCAATGGGGGTATATGGCCGGCCGGGATGAGAATCGCGTCTCCGACCTGAACTCCGCGTTCCGCGACCCGGGAGTCCGTGCGGTGATTGCCACACGGGGCGGCAAGGGCGCCTACCGCATCGTCGACGACCTGGACACCGACGCGCTGCGGCGCGACCCGAAACCGGTGGTCGGCTTCAGCGACATCACCCACCTCCACCTTGCCCTGTGGGCGCGATGCGGTCTGGCCTCGCTGCATGGTCCGTTCGCCAACTGGGGCGACGCATGGTGTGGGCCGGCGTCGGCCGACGCGCTTCGCTGCGCGCTGATGACCACCGACCCCGTCGTCATCCACCGGGACACCGGCCAAGTCAGTGCGGCGGTCACCGTCGAGGGCGCCGCGACCGGTGTCCTGGTCGGCGGCAACCTTGACGCGATCCGCACCGAGGCCGGCGCCGGTCTGCCGAGCCTCAAGGGGGCGATCCTCTTTCTCGAACACCAGCGCGGCACAGGGCTGGGGGAGGTCGACCGCGCGCTGACCCAGTTGACCCGTACCGGGGCTCTGGACGGGTTGCACGGTGTCGCGCTGGGCCAGTTCATCGGGTTCGAGCGGGATGCCGATGACCCGTCCCTGGGGGGATGGGGCATCGCCGATGTCCTGCGCGACCGGCTGGCTCGCCTGGGCGTGCCTGTCCTCGGCGGGCTCCCCGCCGGACACGGCCCGCACCCTCCGACCATCCCGCTCGGCACTCGGGCCACCATCGACACCGCCGCCGGAACGCTGACGGTTCAGTCGGCCGTCGTCTGACCGTCGACTGTCCGCCCCGGGTCACGCGGGTCGACCGGTGTGAGAACGCCGAGCCGGTCCTCGATCGCCTGGGCCGCGTCCAGGCACAGGTCCTCCCGGAACGCGCGCCCGACGATCTGCACCCCGGTGGGGAGCCCGTCGACCACGCCGGTCGGTACGGCCACGCCGGGCACGCCCACGAAGCTGGTCACGGTGCACAGGCGCATTCCCGACCCGACCCGGTCCCGGCCCGCCCTGTCGCGCGACTCCAGCCCCGGCTCGACCGGTGGTTCGGTGAACGACGGGCCGAGCAACAGCGGGTACGCGTCGAGGAATTCGGCCCACGAGCGGCGAATGGCCAGCCAGGTGCCCATCAGCTTCATGAGCTCGTCCGCGCTCGCGGGCGGGGTCCGCTCCATCGCCATCTCGATGTAGCGGTCCCCGCCTTCGCCGAGCAGTTGGCGCACCACCGGCCAGTTCGGGGCGAACTCGGTCACGGTGATCCGGCCGTATGCCTCGAGTGCCTCGGCCATCCGCGGCACGTCCCCCACCTCGCGCACGTCGTATCCGGCGTCGGTGAGCGCGTCGGCCGCGGTCTCGATCGCTCCGCGAACCGCGGGGTGGACGCCGCGCCCGCCGGGGTCCGCGACGACCGCGACCTTCACCGGCCCGGGGAGCGCTTCGCCGTACGCGGGCACCGGTACGGCCCGCGGGTCTCGCGGATCGGCCCCGGCCAGCACCTCGTAAGCCAGCCGCAGATCGCCCACGCTCCGGGCCAGCGGGCCGTCGGTGACCAGCATCTGGGACGCCGGGCCCGGGTCGTCCGGGCCGAGAACGCGGTGGTCCGCCGGAAACCGGCCGGTGGACGGCTTCAGCCCGGCCACGCCGCAGAACTGGGCCGGAACGCGCACCGAGCCCCCGGAGTCGTTGCCGAGCCCGAGCGCCGCCATGCCCGTGGCCACGGCCACCGCGTCGCCCCCGCTGGTGCCGCCCGGGGTCCGGCTGCCGTCCCACGGATTGACCGTGTCGCCGAACAGTTCGCTGCGCGTGTGCATCCCCGCCAGGATCAGGGTGGGAATGTTGCTGTGCCCGATGGGGATGGCCCCGGCCGCGCGCAGCCGCGCCACCGGGGGCGCGTCGGCCGGTGCCACCAGATCGCGGAAGCGCGCCGTGCCGAACGTGGTCGGCACGCCTTCGACGGCGGTGCTCTCCTTCACGGTGAACGGCACGCCCGCGAGCGGCCCCAGCGCTTCACCGGCGGCCCGCCGACGGTCCGTCGCTCTCGCGGCCTCGCGTGCCCGCTCCGCCAGGAGCTGCGTGACCGCGTTCACCTGGGGGTTTACCTCGGCGATGCGATCGAGGTGACTGTCGACCAGTTCGACGGCCGAGACGTGCGCGCCGCGCACGGCCTCCGCCTGGGCGGCGGCCGACATCTTCCACAGGGCGTCCCGCATGGCCTTTCGTTCCTCCCTCTCCGTACCAATGCACCTGCATCGGAACGGCAACCGTACCCTGGAACCGATACGAGCGCATCGGAGCAGGGAGGCCACCGGGTATGCCCAGGCACGTGGATCACGTGAGCCGACGCCGCCTCATCGCCGAGGCCGTCTGCCAACTCGCCGACGAACACGGCCTTGAGGGCGTGACCCTCCGCGACGTCGCCGCCCGCGCGCAGGTGTCCATGGGCGCCGTTCAGCGGTGCTTCCGCACCAAGGAGGAGATGCTCGTATTCGCTCTCGGGCACATCGGCGAGCGGATCAGCGAGCGGGTGCAGGCCCGCCTCGTCAGGAGCCCGGCCCAGTCGGCCGGCACCGCCCTGGGCCACGCGGCCACCGAGATCTCACTGCTCGGGGAAGAGCACCGCGCCGAGGCGAGGGTCTGGCTCGCCTTTGTCGCGCAGGCGGCCGTCAGCGAGGCGCTCGCCAGGACGCTGAAGGCGAACTACGCGGCCCTTCAGGAGGCGTTCACCCGCCTCATCTCGGAAGCCGACGAGGGCACCGAACGCGCCGTGCCCCTCGATCCACAACGCGAGGCCCGCACCCTCCTCGCCCTCGCGGACGGCCTCACCACGCACGTCCTCATCGGCCACCTCACCCCGCACGAGGCGCACGACGTCCTCCACGCGCACCTGGCGGGCCTCTGGGGGTAATCGGTCCGGCCTCCGCTGTGCGCGTTCGCTCTCCGCCACGGCGGCTGCGTTTTGGCGTCTCCCCGCACAGTTGGGCTGGTGTCGCCGTCGGTGTGCGGCCGTGCCCGCGATGAGCGACGAGGAGATCGAGAGGCAGCTCGCGGCCCGGTGCCTGCGGCCGGACCTGATCAGCCGGGAGAACGTGCCCCACCTCACTTCATCATCGAGGAGTCCATGCCGCATGACCTCTGGGCGGCAAGCCGGTGCTCCGGGAGCAAGTGCGGCATCTGCTGGACCGCACCCGGACCGGCCGTGCGGAACGCCGCCCAGGCGGCCGTTGAGCACTCGGCACGTTCTGTCCGATGAGGTGCGCGCAGGCCGCGAGCTGCTGACCGCACCGCCGGCCATCGGCCCGCGAGACACTGCCCAACTCTGCCGCGCCCCGGACCGGTTCCCCGCCTTGCCGGGGACCCCCGAGTTCAAGGCGGCGATCTTTGTGGGTCTGTCGAGGTCGTCGCGCTCGATTCCCAGCGCTTCGTACCGCTGGGCGGCCGCGGCGGAAAAACGGTCGAGATACGGCGAGGTCAGTTCGGCCGGGTACATCGGGTACTCCCGCTCATCGCCCGGGTCTCGCGCCAGTGCCCTGGCCGTCGCGCGCCTCTTCAGTTCGGCCAATGGCTCGCCGCTCAGCACATACACATGCCACGGCTGGAGGTTCCCGCTCGACGGGGCCCGCGTCGCCGCCTCCAGCACTCGTTCGAGTACCTCTTTGGGCACCGGCTCATCGCTGAACGCCCGCACGGCCCGGCGACTGTCCACGGCTTCATATACATCCACGTCTTCTCGTCCTCTCGCCCAACGACCGCCGTTGCCGCCCGCGTCATGCCCCGCGACGAGCAGACGGTAGCCGGGGTCGACGGATTCCCGGTCAGCAGGTGGGCGCGGTGTGCGCGCCCAGCTCGTCGTTGTCTCAACGCGGGTGGGTCAGTCTGGCCAAGTAGTCGTCCAGAAGCTCGACTTGACGCTGTGGCGGGAACGTCGCCGGGTCGAACAGGGCCTGGACGACGAGGCCGAGAACGAAGGACTGAGCGCCGGCCGCGATGTGTGCGGGGTCGCCGGGGGGCAGTTCGCCGAGCTTCTGGGCTGCGGCCACCCGCTCGCTCAGCCTGTCGCGGCTTTGGGCGTACTTGCGGGCGTAGTCGGTGCTCAGGTCGGGGTCGGAAAGTGCGGCGTCCCAGGAGGAGACCCAGATTCGGTTGCTGTCGGTGGCCTCGGGGGTCAGCGGCAGGATGTCCAGCAGTGCGTCCCTGAGGGCGGTCAGACCTTTGCCCGCGTGGCGGCGGGGGCGGGAGATGGTGCGCTGTTCGAGTAGGTCAAGGGCGTACTCCACCAAGGCGCGTTTGGTGGGGAAGTAGTGCGTGAGCAGTCCGGTGGTCGCGCCGAGTTCGGCGGCGACGGCCCGCAGGGTCAGGCCGGCGAAGCCGCGTGTGGCCATGACCTGCCAGACCGCTTGGGAGACGTCGCGTCGGCGGGCCTCGTGATCTCCCTTGGTGCGTGCCATGCTGCCACGCTACATTGCCACAACGCTTGTTATGTGAATGGAGGCTTTCATGTTCTCGCTGTCGCTGCGCCACGGTGCTCGCCTCGGTCCGCTGGAGGTCTGGCACGCCGAGGAGTTCGCCGGCCATCTGGACCGGGCTCGCGAGCACATTCGTCCGTGGGTCGGGCCCACGTTCGTCACCGACGATGTGGAGGGGGCGCGGGCCACACTCAAGCGGTATGCCGAACGCCAGGCCGGCGACGGTGCTCGCCTGTATGGGATCTGGCGCGACGGGGTGTTGGCCGGCGGCGTGATGTTCACCGATTTCAACGCCGCTGTCGGCTCGTGTGAGATCGGTTGCTGGCTCGAGCCGTCCGCTGAGGGCCACGGTCTGGTCACGCGGGCGTGTGGCGCGCTGGTGGACTGGGCGTTCACGTCCCGGGGGCTGCACCGGGCCGAGTGGCACTGCCGCGCCGACAACGACCGCAGTTCGGCGGTGGCCAAGCGGCTTGGCATGACGCTGGAGGGCGTGCGACGCGAGGCATGGCCGTACGAGGGTGTGCGCTACGACAAGCAGCTCTGGGCGGTCCTCGCCCCCGAATGGCGAGCCCCGGGGCGGTGACCGGCGACGGCTCCCCCCGGACGAACCGCTCACCTGACGGCACATCAGGTGAGCGCGCTCAGAAGCATCCCGCTGATCGGCGCGACAGCGATCTGAGACTGGAGTTCTAGCCGCGGCGAGCGCGTTCGGCGAGCCAGCCTGCCATCGCGCGGACCCCGTGGCCGATGGCGCGTTCGTCCGGATCGAAGTCGCCGAAGTGCGGATAGCTGGTCGTGATGCCGGCACCGGGCGCGCGGACGCCGAGGAAGGTGTAGGTGCCGGGGACGCGGTCGAGGAAGAGCGCGAAGTCCTCGCCGCTGAACGGGATCGCGGCGTGCAGCACGGTGACGGCGTCCGGGCCGAGGTGGCGGCGCAGGTACCGGCCCGCGGCGTGCCCCAGATCGGCGGGGCCGACCATGGCGGGAAACGGTTCGTCGGGGAAGCTCACCTGGGCGCCGTCGTACCGCTGTGCGATGCCGCGGATCGTCTCGCGGACCTCCATGTACCGCTCCTCCGGCCAGCAGCGGTAGGACAGCGACACCACGCCCTTCTCGCTCGCCGATGCCTGGACGAACAGGAAACGGGCCAGCGGTCCGTCCGGCGTCTGGAAGTCGGCGACGAGCTGTTCCACGTCGGCGGCGGTCTTGGGGGTGGTGACCGTGGCGAGTGCGTTGATCTCGGCGGCCAGTTGCCGGGCGCGCTCGGCGGCGCCGGGCCCGGAGAGCGTGACGGAGCCGCGGTCCTGGCCGGGCATTCCGGTTCCGGGCGTGATGCCGAACTGGCCGACGGGGAACGGGCCGCAGTGCAGGGTGTGGATCTCCTCGGGGCCGGCGGGGCCGCCCTCCAGCACACCGGCGTCGAGCATGTCGCGGGCTCCCGTCAGGGACTCCTCGGCCGGCTGGAAGATGAACATCACGGTGCCGCTGAGCCGGTGCCGCAGCCGCGCCAGGACCTGGGCGACGCCGACGCCGACCGTGGTGTTCACGTCGTGGCCGCAGAGGTGGGCCGGCTCGGTGCCGCCGCCGGAGATCTGGCCCTTGGGCGGCACCGCGTCCATGTCGGCCCGGTACGCGACCGCGCGGCCCGGGCGGTGGCTGCCGCCCCGCAAGACGCCCACGACACCGCGCCCGCCGACGCCGGTGGTTACGGCGAGACCGGCGGCGCGGAGCCGGTCCGCGACTATGGCGGCGGTGCGGCGTTCCTCGCCGGGCCCCTCGGGGTGGTGGTGGATGTCCCGGCGCAACGCGATGAGCTCGTCGTCCAGCCGCGCCGCCACGCTGTCGATCGATCTGTGGTCCGTGCCGTGCGCGCGGGCCCCGGTTGTGTGAGACATGAGTCGTCCTCTGTTTGTGGTGTGACTTTCGATGGAGGACGACGCCGAGAGGGCAGCGCGCGCCTGACAGCGAATCGGAAGAAGAGCACCGAGCGCACCGCGTGGCAGCCGAGAACAGCTCCGTAACCCGTCGGGATGGATTCCGGCTTTTCGCCTGCCGGGCAACGGCGTCGCCGCTAGCGTGACCCGTGATCAAGCCGTCACAGCCGGTCATGCGTGGCTGGCCTGAAGGGTGGGTGGAAGCAGATGAGCGAACAGGAAATCTCCGCGCTGCGGCTGTCGTTCGGCAGGCAGGCGCGGATGCTGCGGGAGAAGCAGCAGTTGAACCGGGACGACGTGGGGGAGTCCTGCCACTGCTCGGGGTCGATGATCGGCGCCGTGGAGCGGGGGGAGCGGATTCCGGACACCGCGCTGATCCACAATCTGGACAAGGCTCTGGACGCCAAGGGGCTGTTGTCGTCCGTCGCGGAGTACATGGCGACCGAGAAGTACCGCGCGTTCTTCCGGGACTACGCGGGGCTGGAGCGCACGTGTCACGCGCTCAACGCCTATGCGCCCCTGCTGATTCCGGGGCTGTTGCAGACCGAGGCGTATGCCCGGGCCACCTTCCGGGCGGGGGCACCGGCGATGAGCGAGGAGGAGATCGAGAGGGAGATCGCGGCTCGGATCGAGCGGCAGGAGCTGCTCAAGCGGGACAACAAGCCGTATCTCGGTTTCATCATCGAGGAGTCCGTTCTGCAACGGCCCCTGGGTGGCAAGGAGGTCCTCAAGGAGCAGTTGCTGCATCTGCTGGAGTGCGCCCGGCTGCACTTCGTCACGCTCCAGGTGATGCCGACCAGCAGGGAGGAGCACGCCGGGCTGAACGGCTACATGACGCTGGTGACCAGCAGGGAGCACCGGCAGTTCGTTTACCTGGAATATCCGGGCGGAAGTGAGCTCGTTTCCGACAAAAAGCGAGTGGCGCACTATCAGGAGCGGTATGGGATCCTGCGGGCGCAGGCCCTCTCCCCCTCGGAGTCGGCACGATTCATCGAGAAGCTGGCAGGAGAACTGTGAACAGTGAACTGAGCTGGTTCAAGAGCAGCTACAGCAGCGACCAGGGCGGCGACTGCGTGGAGGTGGCCGTCGACTGGCACAAGTCCAGCTACAGCAGTGGCCAGGGCGGCGAGTGCGTCGAGGTCGCCACCTGCGAACGCGCCGTGCACGTCCGCGACTCCAAGGACACCGCCTGGCCGTCCTTCGAGGTGTCCGCCTCCGCCTGGTCCGCGTTCCTCGGCTACGCGGCCCGTTAGCTCTTGGTCCGCGCCCACGCCTCCAGCGGGGCCTCCGCCCCGTCGCGCGGCGTGAGTTGACCCGCCTTGCTCCAGCCCCACGTCTGAAACGCCGTCCGGGCGGGGGCGTTGCCCGGCTGGAGCAGGGCGAGGAACAGTGCCGCGCCGCTGCGGCCCAGTAGCTCCTTGTGCAGCCGCGTCGCCACGCCTTGACGCCGCCGCCGGGGCGCCACCAGCAGTTGCGCCACGACGAACACCTGGCGCGCGCCGGTCAGTTCGTCGATCTCGTTGGGAACCCCGGTGAACGTCTCCCACCAACTGCCGTCCCGGTCCGCCCGGAAGCCATACGCGAACCCGGCCGGTGCCGGATCGCTCGCGACCATCATGTCGAAGTCCTGCTGCCGCAGATCCTCGTCGACGAACCGGCGGACGAACGCCTCGCGCTCCAGCGCGCGCGTGCCCGGCGCGTCCCGGTGGCCCTCCACATACGTATCCCCGATGGCCTCCCGCTCCGTCTCGGCCTGCCACCTGCTCAACCGCCGCAAGAACACTGTGCCCATGTCAACCTCCCCAAGAATGTCCATCGTGGCACCCCGGGGCCCGCTTCTGGAATGAGGCGGTCACCGGCGACTAGCGTGAGGGCATGTTCGCTGCATATGCCGCACGTTTCGACCGGGAACACCCGCTCAATGCCCTGGAGCTGGGCGACCGCCCCGAGCCCGTCGCGCCGCCCGGCTGGACGGTGGTGGACGTCCGCGCGGCCTCGCTGAACCACCACGATCTGTGGTCCCTGCGCGGCATCGGCCTGGGCGAGGAGGCGCTGCCGATGATCCTCGGCTGCGACGCGGCCGGAACCGATCCCGACGGCAACGAGGTCGTCGTTCACTCCGTCATCGGCGCCACCGGCCACGGCGTGCCGCCGGGGGAGCGGCGGAGCCTGCTGACCGAGAAGTACCAGGGCACGTTCGCGGCCAAGGTGGCCGTGCCGAGCTGGAACGTCCTGCCCAAGCCGAAGGAACTGTCCTTCGAGGAGGCGGCCTGCCTCCCCACCGCTTATCTGACCGCCTATCGCATGCTCTTTTCCAACGCGGGCGTGCGGCCCGGCGACACCGTGCTCGTGCAGGGCGCGGGCGGCGGCGTGGCCACGGCCGCGATCGTGCTGGGCGCGGCGGCCGGGCTGCGGGTCCTCGTCACCAGCCGCGACGAGGCCAAGCGCAAGCGAGCGTTGGAGCTGGGCGCCGAGGGCGCGTTCGAGTCGGGCGCGCGCCTGCCGCGCCGGGTGGACGCCGTGATCGAGACGGTGGGGGCGGCCACCTGGTCGCACTCGGTCAAGTCCCTGCGGCCCGGCGGCACGCTGGTGATCTCGGGCGCCACCTCCGGCCAGGCGCCGCCCTCGGCCGAGCTGAACCGGATCTTTTTCCTGGAGCTGAAGGTCATCGGCTCGACGATGGGCAGCAAGGAGGAGCTGGCCTCGCTGCTCAGCTTCTGCGCGGCCACCGGCGTGCGCCCGCTGATCGACACCGTGCTCCCCCTGGAGCGGGCCCAGGAGGGCTTCACCAAGATGGCGCACGGTGACGTCTTCGGGAAGATCGTCTTCAACCCGTAGACCCGTCGTTGAATCCGCTCAGCCGTGCGGGGAGCGCAGCAGCGCGACCAAGTGGGCGGCGGCCGTGGACAGGTGACGGCGGGCCTCGCCGAGCGCCTCCTGGCTCACCCCGTGGTCGCGCGCGGCGTCCCGCACGTCGTCGCGGAACTTGTCGAGCAGCCGCTCCAACTCCCGCTCGGGGTCGGCCACCGGCTCGGCCGGCTCCCGGCCCCAGACGGGCCAGGGCGTGGACGGGTGCTCGATGAACCGGCTCCAGCCGCCGATCTCCGAGCTCAGCCCCTCCAGTCCCTCGCGGACGGCGCCCGTCCAGTCCCCGGCGCTGGCGTGGGACTGCACCCGGTCGTGGATGCGGCGGGCCGCCTCCTCGAAGTGGTGCCGGGCGGCGTCGCTGGCCTCCTGCGCCTTTCGCGCCTCCTGGCGGGCGCGGCGGCTCTCCTCCTTGGCCCGGCGGGCCTGCGCGGCCCAGGCCGCGCGGCCACCGGCCGTGGTGGTCGTCGTCCGCGCGGCGGCGGTGGCCTCCCGCACCTCCTGGCGCAGATCCCGGGCCGAGCCGCTGACGTCCTCCCGTATGTCGGCGGCCAGCGCGGCCAGCGAGTCGCGGATCTCGCGCTCCAACTGCGTCAGCTCGTCCTCACGGGCCGTCAACTCCCGCTGCCCGTCGGGCGTGAGCGAGTACACCTTGCGCCCGCCCTCCTCGGTGTGGCTGACCAGCCCCTCGGCGGCCAGCTTCGCCAGCCGGGGGTAGACGGTCCCGGCGGAGGGCGCGTACAGCCCGTGGAAGCGCTCCTCCAGCAACCTGATCACTTCGTAGCCGTGGCGGGGGGACTCGCCGAGGAGCTTCAGCAGGTAGAGGCGGAGGCGGCCGTGACCGAAAACGGGGGGCATGTCACACGTCCTTACGCAGGGAGGAGGCGGCGGCCGTGTCGTACTCGGCGGGTGGGCGCCGCAACAGCGCGATCGAGCCGGAGACCGTCGTGCACTGGACGCGGCCCTCCCCCGAACCGAGCGTCCCCGACAGCTCCTTGGCCCCCCACATGCCGCCGACCCGCAGCTCGGTGAAGGCCGAGGAGATGGCGCCGGACGCCGTGCTCGCCGCGATGGTGGCGTCCACCGGATCCGGCAGCCGGACGGCGACCTCGCCCGAGACGGTGTTGAGCCGGAGGCCGGCCGGGCGCTCGCCCGGGGCCAGGTCCACCACCATGTCGCCGCTGACCGACTCCCCCCGGAGCAGCGGTCCCCGGCTGTCGATGACGGTCAGGGTCCCCGAGACGGAGTTGAACCGGAGCTCACCGGTGAGCGCCTGGGCGTCGATGTCCCCCGACACGGTGTCCGCGTGCACCGCGCCGGTCAGCCCGACGAGCGTCGAGCCGCCGCTGACGCCCCGGACGTCGACCGGGCCCGCGATCCCGCTGATGACCGCCGAGGCGCCGACCACGCCGACATGCAGCCGGGCGGCGGCCGGGACCGAGACGGAGACCACGGCCGTGCGCCGCCAGCCCTTGCGGTCCAGCCACTTGAGGAAGCCCTTCCAGGGCAGGTCGTCATAGGCGACCGTGAGCCGGGAACCCTCCCGCCGCACTATCAGGGGCGGGCCGGAGACCTCCGTGATCTCCACCCGCGAGACCGGGTGATCGGTCCCCACGACGTTGACCGCGCCGTGGACGATGCGGACGTCCAGCTCGTCGATGGGAGCGTCGAAGGTGAGGGTCCGCGCCTGGGCGACCGACCACTCCGCAGTCTCCGTCATGGGTCCTCCCCGCTGTCCGGCACACGAAGATATATCGCGTCTCTGCCAGACACGATATATCGCGTAACGGGGAAGTCAAGCCGACCCGTTCCGGAGCCTTGGTCCTCGTCCTACTCCTCGTCCTCGTCGTCGAGCCGCGCCAGCCACGTGGCCAGCCGTTCCACCGGCACCTCGAAGTCGGGATTCAGATCGACGAAGTGCCGGAGCTGCTCGGCCAGCCACTCGAAGGAGACCTCCTCCTCGCCGCGCCGCTGCGCCAGTTCCTCGATACCGCGGTCGGTGAAGTACACGACGTGCTCCCGGAACGCCAGATGGGGAAAGAAAAGCCCAGGATAGGCAGGTGTCAGCACGTGCGGTTAACCTGCATGCACACACGAGCGACGGGGGGCCGTATGAGCAGCGAAATCACTCGGGTCAGCCTGCCCGACGGGACCCCTGTCTGGGCCCGCGTCTCGGGGGCCGATCAGCTCCCCGCGCCGGAGCCGACCGCCGGCTACGGCTACGCCGACACCGGCCTCGCCGACCGGGCCGCCACCAGCATGGCGAGCCTGCACAGCCTGATCACGGGCGTCGCCGCGTCCGTCGCCGACGGGCTGCGCGCCGCCAAGCCCGACGAGGTCAGCGTCTCCTTCGGCATCGAACTGACCGCCCGCGCCGGCCGGATCGTGGGCCTCCTCGCCGACGGCGAGGCCAAGGGCGCCATCACCGTGACCCTGACCTGGCAGGGCGGACCACCGGAGGAGCTGGGGCAGGCTGAATGACATGGGTGGACAGCGGGGGCGCACAGCCGATGGACGCGGACCCCTTCGAGACCCTGGCGCCGCTCGTCGCCGCCGCGACCGTACGCATCCATGCCGCGCCCACCGGGTATGACGGGGGCGAGCCGGTAACCCGGCCCTGGGGCAGTGGTTTCTTCGTGGCTCCGAACTGGGTGCTCACCTGCGCCCACGTGGCACTTCGCGGGGGCGGCGGCGAAGGAGGAGGGCGCGAAGTGGGGCTGAGCGTCAGAGGCGTTGAGCGGCTGCTCACCGGCCGGGTCGAGTGGGCCCAGCCCGAGCACAACGCGGCCGGTGGGCTGTGGCCCGCGCCCGACCTGGCGCTGATCCGCCTGCTGGAGCCGGTCCCGCACCCCTGTGTGTGGCTTACCGAGCGGACCGCACGCGTGTTCACGCAGGGGGAGGTCGCGTTCTTCGGGTGCGTGGAGACCGACGAGGGGATCGAGGACGTCAGCGGGCGCTGCTCCATCCGGGGCGAGCGGGGCAGCGAGGGGCAGATGAAGCTCGGCGGCGAGGACGAGGTCCCCGAGGGCGTCTCCGGCGGGCCCGTCGTCGACCTCGAACGCGGCGAGGTGATCGGCGTGCTCAAGGCCCGCCGCTCGGCCGGCCGCGACGGCGGACTGGCCACGTCCGTCGTGCAGTTGCGCCGGCTGCCGCTGCCCGCCGACCCCGTGCTGGACGACCACGACGACCTGTACCAGCGGGTCCTGCGCGGCCACGACCGTTACCACGCCGACCGGCACCAGGACGTCGCCGACCCCGGCGGCACCTGGACCGACGCGCAGAGCGAGCTGCGCGCGACCACCGGACGCGCCCTCACGCCCGGCCAGCGGGTGGAACTGCTCGGCCTGCTCAGCCAGTTGCCGCCGCCGGTGTCCACCCGGCGGCTGGAGGAGAGCATCACCGCGCTGCTCGGCCGGCCCGCGTTCCCCAGCACGCTGCCCGCGCCGCGCGGCTGGCGCGACGGGCTCGGCCTGCTGTACGAATCCCGGCACGGCGCGGGCGAGCTGGAGACGCTGCTGCGGTACGCCATGTACGCGGCCACCGCGGACCGCCCCTACCCGGCCGCGCCGGACGCCGAGGCGCGGTTGCTGGACTGGGTCCACCGGACCGCCGCCAGCGCCGAGACGCCCCGCTGGTACCGCACCAACCTGCACCTGGAGCAGGACGCCAGGCTCCGCGAGCGGGACGCCCGCAGGTTCGCCGCCGAGCCCGCCGAACCCGACGAATGGCTTTACGAGACGGACCTGACGGAGGGCCTGGTCGGCGCCGAGAGCGAGCCCTTCGTCCTGCTGGAGATCACCCCGCACGGCTGGGAGCGCGGCCGTTACGACTGGCGGGTGTGCGTGGCCGGCCCGAGCGGGGAGCTGACCTCCATCGCCGAGGACTTCCGCGCGCGGGGCCCCGACGAGCCGCCGGAGCGGCTGCGCGCGGCGCTGGCCGAGGCGTTCCGCCGGGGCGACGAGCCGGACGCGCCCGTGCCGTTGCACGTCGCGGTGCCGTACTCGCTGCTCGGCTTCCCGGTGGAGGAGTGGCGCCCCGTGCCGGGCGGCCCCCGACTGGGTGAACAACGGCCGGTCGTGGTCCGCTGCACGGACCCCGTGCCAGAGGCGGAGGACAGCGAGGAGCTGCGCACACTGCGGCTGGCGCGCTGGACGAAGGTCCACGTGAGCCGGGTGATCCCGGACATACTCGACTGCGTGGACAACCACCCCCGTCCACTGCCCGGGCCCGGCGTGCTGATCAGCCGGGACCCGGCATCCGTCCCGGTGCTGTGCCACACGCCCACCACCGGCGGCGAACCGGCCGCGCTGCATCGCGTGATGGCGAGCGGGTACAACGTCATCTTGTGGCGACGGGAGATCACCGACCGCGAGCCGGACTGCGGCGACTTCCACCGCGGGGTGGACCGCACGGTGACGGGCGCCGGTCACGCGGGCCGGCTGCCCGGCGCGCTGTGGCGGCTGCGCGCGGCGCAGGCGGCTCAGGGCGGCGAGACCCCCGCCGCGTCCTGGGCCCGGGGCCTGGCCCTGCTGTACGCCGACCCGGGCCGGCCGCTGCCGGGCATGGACGAGCCTCTGGAGACGCCATGAGCGACGCACACGCGGCGGACGTACGTGGTGGGCGAAAGCCTTCTGTGCCACCCGCGCGGACCGATACGGTCGGTTCGCGGATGGCGGCCTTCCGGACGGTGACCGAGCGACGAGGAGCATGCTGTGCCAGAGTCTGACGCGACCCCGGACCCCCAGGAAGGCGCCGCCGCCGGGGAGTGGCTGATCTATCGCGGTGCCGGCGAGCCGCACGACGGGATCCGCGCGCTGCCCAAGCCGCCGCCCTGGCGCGACTTCGACGGCCAGCCCCTGGTCGCCCCCGGCCCCGAGACCGACAGCGCCTCGACCCGCCGGCTGGGCGCGTTCCGGCACCTGGCCGAGATGCACCGGCCCAGCGCCGAGGAGCTGGAGATCATAAACGCGGCGCTGTATCTGCGCCGCCCCCTGCTGGTCACCGGCAGCCCCGGCACCGGCAAGAGCACCCTGGCCCACGCCGTGGCCTATGAGCTGGGCCTGGGCCGCGTGCTGCACTGGCCCATCGTCAGCCGCACCGCCCTGAGCGACGGCCTCTACCACTACGACGCCATCGCCCGGCTCCAGGACACCCAGATCGCGGCCAGCAGCCGCGCGGCCGGGGCGCCGCCCGCCGCCGTGCCCGGCGGCATCGGCAGCTATCTGCGGCTCGGCCCGCTGGGCACCGCGCTGCTGCCCACGGCCAAGCCCCGGGTGCTCCTCATCGACGAGCTGGACAAGAGCGACATCGACCTGCCCAACGACCTGCTGAACGTGCTGGAGGAGGGCGAGTTCGACATCCCCGAACTGGGGCGGATCGCCGAGCGCGAGCCGGAGGTGGAGGTGCTGACCGACGACGGCGCCAAGGTCACCGTCCGGGACGGCCGGATCCGCTGCCACGCGTTCCCGTTCGTCGTCCTCACCAGCAACGGCGAGCGCGACTTCCCCGCGCCGCTGCTGCGCCGCTGCATCCATCTGGAGCTGGGCAAGCCCGATCACGAGCGGCTGGCCACCGTGGTGCGCGCGCACCTCGGCGACGAGCTGACCCGGGTCGGCGAGGACCTGATCGCCCGCTTCCTGGACCGGTCCCGCACCGAGCAGCTGGCCACCGACCAGCTGCTGAACGCCATTTACCTCACCCACCACGCCGAGCCCCCGACCCGCGACAGGCTGGCCGACATGCTCATTCAACGGCTCGACCGGCCGAGGTAGGCCGACATGTCCGCCGAACGGCAGCGCGACGACCTCGCCGCCCTCATCCGCGCCCTGCGCGGCGCCGGGCTCGACCCGGACTGGGCGGGGCTGGCCGACGCCCTGTGGCTCGCGCAGTTCTCCCGGCCGGCCCACGCGCCCGAGGAGGCCGAGGGCGGCCGGTCCGGTCCGCGCGAGCCGGGCCCCGGCGCCGGTCCCGGCCGCGATCCGGCCCGGGCCGAGGCGGACTCCCGGCCGCCCGGGGACCGGCCGGTGGCCGACCCGGGCGAGGAGCCCCGGCGCCCGGCGGGCACGCGCGCGCCCCGGGCGCAGGACGACACCGTCCGGCTCTACGCGGATCCGGCCGGTTCCGGACGGGCCGCGTCCGGCCTGCCCGACGACGCGATGCGGGTCGGGGTCCCGGAGGCCAGGGCCCTGCCCAGCCTGCTCGAACTGGAGCGCGCGCTCCGGCCCTTACAGCGTTACCGACCGCCCGCCCGGCCCCCGCGCCGCCCCACCGCCCGGGCCCTGGACGAACGCGCCACCGTGGAGCGCACAGCCCGGGCCGGGGGCGTGCTCAGCCCCGCCTTCCTCCAGGACGACTCCGGGCAGACCGAGCTCCAGTTGCTGATGGACTCCTCGTCGGCGATGCGGGTGTGGCAGCGGATGTTCGGCGAGCTGTCCGAGGTGTTCGCCCGGCTCGGCGCGTTCCGCGACATCCAGGTGCACTATCTGCACCGGTCGCCGGACGGCAGCCCGGCCGTCAGCCGCCGGTTCGACCCGGCGGAGGCCCCGTTGCGCCCGGCCAGCCAGTTGGCCGACCCGACCGGGCGGCGGCTGACCGTCGTCGTCAGCGACTGCGCCGGGCCGCTGTGGCGCGAGGGCGCCGCGCACCGGCTGCTGCACCGGCTGTCCCGGTACGCGCCGGTGGCGGTCGTTCAGCCGCTGCCGCAGCGGCTGTGGGCGCGCACCCGGCTGCCCGTGCGGCACGGGCTGCTCCAGCGGGAGGAGGGGCCGGCGGGCTCGGCGCGGCTGCGGTTCGTCGCCGAGGACCTGGGCTATCCGGCGCCGCAGCCGCGGGCCGGCACCGTCGCGGTGCCCGTACTGCCGCCCACCGCCGCCTCGTTGGGCGCCTGGGCGCGGCTGCTGTCCGGGCCGGGGGCCGGTGCCGTGCCGGCCGCCGTGGGCTGGGTGCGGGCGGACCAGCCGCCGGCGCCCGCGCGCCGGCCGGGCGGGGTGCCGCGCACGTCGGCGGGGCTGGTGGCCCGGTTCCGGTCGACCGCCTCGCCGGGCGCGGGGCAGCTCGCGGTCTATCTGTCGGCGGCGCCGCTGTTCCTGCCGGTGATGCAGCTCGTGCAGCGCACGATGGTGCCCGACTCCGGCCCGGCCGAGCTGTCGGAGGTGCTGCTCAGCGGGCTGCTGCGGCGGATGAGCGGCTCGCCGGACGACGGGCGCTGGTACGAGTTCGCCGACGGCGTGCACGACGAGCTGCTGCGGGAGCTCGGGCAGGACGAGGCGCTGCTGGTGCTCAAGCACTGCTCGGGCTATGTCGAGCAGCGGTTCGGCAAGGCCGGGCCCAACTTCCCGGCCCTGGCGCTGGCCCAGCTCTCCGGCGACGCCGACCCGGCGGCCCTCACGCCGCCCGCCGGGGAGGAGCCGGCGGAGGGCCGGCTGCCGCGGCCGTTCGCCGAGGTCGCCGCGAAGGTGCTGCGCCACTTCCTGCCGGGCACCCCGCTGCTGACCCCCGGCGCGGCCGGACCGGCCGCGGCCGAGCCGTCGTTGGCGGTCGGCCAGGCCCGCGCGCTGGCCGAGCGGTTCGACGCGGACGGCAAGGTGCAGCACCAGCTCGACGCGGTGCGGCTGCTGCGGCAGGCCGCCGAGAGCCAGCGGACCGCGGGCCTGCCGTCCGACCCCGAGCTGTGGAGCGAGCTGGCCGAGCAACTGCTGCGGCTGTGGCGCGTGCAGCGCGATGGCGAGCTGCTGAACGACGCGCAGGACGCCGCGCGGATCGCCGCCGCGCACCCGGGCTCGCTGTCGGCGCGGGCCGCGCTGGCGCGGGTGCTGCACGCGGTGGCGGGGGAGAAGCGGGCGGCCGGGGACACCCGGACGGCGCTGGAGCTGTGGCGGCGCGCGGACGGGGAGTTCGCGGCGGTGTGCGCCACGCCGGGCCTGGACCCCCGGCTGGCGGTGGACCTGACGCTGGAGCACATCCAAGTGCTGGAGCAGGAGTGGCGGCTGAGCGGGGACACCCGGCTGCTCCAGCGCAGCATCGGCATGGTGGAGGCGGTCGCGGACGCCTGGCCGGAGAGCGACCCGCAGCCCAGCGGGCTGCCGCTGGCGCACGGCCGGGCCCTGCTGCGGCTGGCCGCCGCCGCGCCCGGCGCCGAGCCGGCCCGGGTGTACGCCGGGCAGGCCGCCGAGTCGCTGCGGCTGGGCTGCTGGGCGCTGGAGGCCGAGTCGGCGCCGGTTCCGGGCCGGGTGCGGGCGCTGCTGGACCTGGTGGACGCGCTGCTGCTGACCGAGCGCGAGTGGCTCCGGGCCGGTGAGGTGATCGCCCAGGCACGGCGGTTGACCGAGCGTCCGGCGCTGCTGGCGGCCTGTCTGATCCGGGCCGGGCGGCTGGCCGTGCGCCGGTACGACGCGAACGGGGAGCCGGCCGATCTGGAGGAGGCGGCCCGCCGGTTCGAGGAGGCGAGCCGGTCGGTGTCCCGGGACAAGACGGAGTACAGCGATCTGATCGAGGAGTGGGGCGCGGCCCTGCTGCGCCGGGCCCAGCGGCCGGACGGCGGCGCGTTCATCTCCAAGGCCGTGCGGGTGCTGCGGGACTGCCGGATGGAGACCCCGGCCGGGGACCCCCGGCTGCCGCCCCGGCTGCTGATGCTCGGGCAGGCGCTGATCGCCCGTTACCAGGACGCGGAGGACCTGGTCGATCTGCGCGAGGCCGAGCACCTGTTCACGCTGACCGCGCACGATGCCGAGGAGCCGCTGGTCCAGGCCCGGGCGTGGTTCGAGCTGGGCGAGACGCACCGCCGCGCCTACCGGCACACCCGCCGGACCGAGCGGCTGGACCAGGCGGGCGACGCCTATCGCCGGACGGCGATGGTGGCCCGGGGGGTGGAGCCCACCGGGGAGTCGGACGAGCTGGTGCGGCTGGCGGCCACCGCGCTGCACCAGCGGGGCGTGGTGATGGAGACCGCGCGCCGGCCGCTGGCGGCGGGTCAGGCGTACCGCTCCGCCCTCCAGTTGTGGCACCGGCTGCCCGAGGACGAGAAGTCGGGGCTCCCGGATACGACCGCGCGTCTGGACGCGCTACGGCGCGACATCTGACGCCTCGCGCGCCCCTCCCGGCGCGCCGGCGAGTGTTTCCCCCCGGGCCGGGGCGGGAATCTCCTCTCGGCCCTGTTTCGCCCCGATGACATCCCCACGTCGCCCAGTCCCGCGGGAGGAACCATGAGCGACACGCGCGAGCCGCTGCCGGATCTGCTCGGACTGAGCCTGGCCGAGCTGCGCGACCTGGACCATCCCGTGCTCAGCGAGGTGCTGGCCGAGCTGCGCGAACGAGTGGTCGGGCAGCGCGAAGGGCTGTGGGGCTTCACGCAGTTCGACGACGAAATCTGAGCCCTCGGGATCTCTGGGATCTCCGGGCCCGCTGTGGGATCGCTTTCGGCCCGTTGTCGCCTTTTAACGGACAGAAGTTGATGGAATTCGTTTATCTTGTGGCGATCTTGGAAGAAAAACCGGCGGGGGCAGCACGAGGACCAGAACAGGGGGGCACGCGCGGGACGTGCACGCAAGCGGATCGACGGCCGGAGCACCCACACTCGGGACCGTGCCGTTCCAGCAGTTCGTGGTGAAGGTGAACAGCCGCTGCAACCTGGCCTGCCGCTACTGCTACATGTACTTCGCCGCCGACACCGGCTGGCGCCGCCAGCCCGTCACCGCGGACGCGGTGACGCTGCGGCAGATCGCGCACCGCATCGGCGAGCACGTCACCGCCCACGGCCTGCGCGCCCTCTCGCTCGTGCTGCACGGCGGCGAGCCCCTGCTGACCGACCCGGCCGTGCTCGGCGCGTTCGCGGCGGACGTCCGCGACCGCGCGGGCGACGGCTGCTCCGTGCGCGCCGCCGTGCAGACCAACGGCGTGCTGCTCACCGAGGACAAGCTCGCCGTGCTGGCCGAGCACGGCATCACCGTCGGCCTCAGCCTGGACGGCGGCCTCGCCGCCCACAACCACCAGCGCGTCGACCACGCCGGACGCCCCGCCTGGCCCGCCATCCGGCGCGCCGCCCGGCTGCTCGCCGAGGACCGGCACCGCGGCTCGTTCAACGGCGTGCTGAGCGTCATCGACCTGGCCACCGACCCGGCCGAGGCGTACGCCTCCCTGCTCGCCCTCGACCCGCCCGCCATCGACTTCCTGCTCCCGCACGGCAATTGGAGCCGCCCGCCGCCCGGCCTGCCCGCCCCCGCCGCCGCGCCCACCCCGTACGGCGACTGGCTGTGCGCCGTCTTCGACCAGTGGTGGGGAGCCGACCGCCGCCGGGTCCGCGTCCGCCTCTTCCAGGAGTGCCTGGCCCTGCTGCTGGGTCTGCCCGCCGCCACCGAGGCCCTGGGCCTCCAGCCGTTCACCGCCGTCGTGATCGAGACCGACGGCGGCATCGAACAGGTCGACTCCCTCAAGTCCGCCTACGAGGGCGCCGCCGCCACCGGCCTCAACGTCTTCGACCACAGCTTCGACCAGGCCCTGGACCACCCCGGCGTCGCCGCCCGCCAGGCCGGGACCGCCGCGCTCGCCGACGCCTGCCTGAGCTGCCCCCTCCTCAAGGTCTGCGGCGGCGGCCACTACGCGCACCGCTACCGGGCCGGCCACGGCTTCCGCAACCCGTCGGTCTACTGCGCCGACCTGAGCCGCCTCATCCGGCACATCGCCGACGCGCTGCACCGGGCGGCCACGCCATGACCGCCACGCTCACCGCCGACCAGGTCCGCGACCTCGGCCAGACCGAGGGCGACGCGGACACCATCGCCCGCCTCGCCGCCGGGCAGCACACCCGCCGCCTGCTGCTGTGGCGCGTCCTGCTGGACGCCGTCGACGCGACGGGCGCCGCGGGCGCCGGCCGCGACCCGGCCGCCGCGCTGGCCCGCGACCACGCCGGGCTGCTGGAGACCATCGAACGCGCCGCCCCCGCCGCCGCCCGCCAAGTGCTCTTCTACTCCCTCACCGGCCCCTGGGCCGAGCGCTGCGTCCAGTGGCTGGAGACCGGCACCCACCCCGGCGCCGCGCCCGGCGCCGCCCGCGACCTCGCCCACCTCGGCTCGCTCGCCGCCGCCGCCGCGGTCCGCTCCGGACTCGGCTTCGCCACCCGCGTCCCCGTGCACGGCGGCCGGATCACCCTGCCCACCCTGGGCGCCCTCGCCTGCCCGGCGCCCGACGGCACCCCGGCCGAACTCACCGGCGAACACGGCCGGTTGACCCTGCGCGCCCCCGGCCGCCCACCCGCCGAGCTGCACCCCGACGACACCGGCTCCTGGCGCTCGCCCGACCCCGGCTGGACCCCGCTGCACACCCTCGACGGCGGGCCCCGGCCCGTGCTGCTCGACGACCTCGACCCCGGCCCGTTCGGCGGCGGCGCCCGCGACGCCCTGCGCCCCGAGGAACGCGCCCGCTGGGCCGGGCTCTGGCGCGACGCGCTGCCGCTGCTCGGCCTCGGCGGCGCCGCCCGCGCCGCCGAACTCGCCCTGCTGGACTGCATCGTGCCCACCTACGGCCCGGCCGCCGGGAAGCCGGGCGGCGCGCACACCAGCGGCACCACCTCCACCGCGTTCGGCGCCGTCATGGCCAGCCCGCCGCCCGGCCCCGCGCACCTCGCGGCCGGGCTCGCCCACGAGCTCCAGCACGCCAAGCTCACCGCCCTCAGCGAGCTGACCCCGCTGCACACCGTCGGCCCCGAGCCCCGGCACTGGGCCCCCTGGCGCCCCGAGCCCCGGCCGTTCCACGCCCTGCTGCACGGCACATACGCCCATCTGGCCCTGGCCGGTTTCTGGCAGCACCTCGCCGTCGCCCTCGACGACGCGACGGAACGCGACCACGCCTGGGCCGCCCACGCCCGCTGCTGGACCCAGGTCGGCGCGGTGCTGCCCATGCTGCGCGGCACCCGCCGACTCACCGACGCCGGACGGGTGTTCGTGGATGCCATGGCCGACCGGCACGAACGCCTGCGGGAACCCGCCCCGCCCGAGGGGCATGTGGTCCGCGCCACGGCGTATGTGGAGACGGCGCGCACCCTGTGGCTGCGTCAGCACCCGCGCTGAGCGGTTACGTGTCGTAGGTGAGGTGTATGTTCCCTGCAAGGACATCTGACGGGCCGTCGCACACCAGGGGGTCCGTTCGGCAGGACGAGGGAGACAGTCGGATGGCCGGCAAGGACAGCCCCGGGGGCAACCCACGGGTCACGATCAGCTTCGCGGGGTTCAACCGCGCCTGGGCCGCGTGGATCGGGGACCGCCTGGAGCGCTTCGGCTGGCAGGTCGTCTTCCAGCGGTGGAACCCACCCGTCGAGGTGCCCCTCGAAGTCGCCCTGCGCGACCTCCTGCTGGTCGAGGGCCGCATCCTGGTGGTGCTGAGCGACTGGTACTTCAAGCTCGGCCCGCGCACCGACGCCGAGTGGAACGCCGCCCTGCGCTCCGTCGTCGCGCCCAACTCCCACCGCTTCGCCGCCGTCTCCGTGGCCGCCCAGCCCATGCCCACGGCCGCCGCGGCCTTCGGCGGCACCACCGAGCTGTGGGGCATCGGCGCCCGCGAGGCCGAGCGCCGTCTGATGAACGTGCTGGGGCCCGGCCCCGAGGTCTCCTCCTCCGGCACCCTCGGCGGGCGCGCCGCCCCCCGTTACCCGCACGACCAGCCGCATGTGTGGGGCGGCGTCCCCCGGCGGAACATCCGCTTCACCGGCCGCGAGGACACCCTCCAGACGGTGTACGACACGCTCCAGCGCGCCGAGTCCGGCGCCGGCGTGGCCACCCTGCTGGGCATGTCCGGCGTCGGCAAGACGCAGATCGCCGCCGAGTACGTGCACCGTTTCGGCTCCGAGTACGACATGGTGTGGTGGGTGCCGGCCGACCAGCGCGGCACGCTGCGCCAGCGCCTCGCGGAGCTGGCCCCCGCCCTCGGCCTGACCACCGGCCCCGAGTACGGGGAACGGCTGCGCGCCGTCGGCGACGCGCTGCGCCGGGGCGCCCCGTACTCCCGCTGGCTGGTCGTGCTGGACGGCGCGGACGACCCGGGCCCGATCGCCGACCTGGTGCCCAGCGGCCCCGGACACGTGATCATCACCTCGCAGAACCGCGAATGGGCCGAGCACAACGCGGCGTTGCACGAGGTCCCCGTCTACGACCGCGACGAGTCGGTGGCGTTCATCCGCCGCCGCGCGCCCCGCATCGGCCACGCCGAGGCCGACGCGCTGGCCGAGGCGCTGGGCGATCTGCCGCTGGCGCTGGACCAGACCGCCGGGTGGCTCAGCGACTCCTCGATGTCGGTGGCCGAGTACATCGACCTGCTCGGCAGCGGCTCCGACCTGGAGGTCGGCCTGCGCGTCGCCGCCGACTTCCCCATGACCTACTACACGGCGTTCTCAATACTGCTGAACCGGCTGCGCGAGACGGTGCCGGAGGCGGTCGAACTGCTGCGCCTGTGCGCCTTCTTCGCGCCCGGCGCCATCCCCGTCCAGCTCGTTCGCGACATCCCCGCGGCCAACCTGCCGGAGGAGCTGTCCGGCCTGATGGACGACTCCCTCCGGTGGAACGCCGCCATCAGCAAGCTCGTGCAGTACTCCGTGATCCGCTGGGACACCCCCGACGAGGAGCGCGACCCGGAGAGCTCCGGCACCATCCACGTGCACCGCATGGTCCACCAGACCGTTCGCGACGGCATGTCCAAGGACGACCAGGAGCTCTACTCCCGCGCGGTGCGCCGCGGTCTGTCCGCCGCCAACCCGGGGCGTCCCTCGGACACCCGCCGCTGGTCGCGGTTCGCCAAGATCGTGCCGCACCTGGACGCCTCCGGCGCGCTCGCCAGCCGGAACGCCGACATGCACCGGCTGATCTTCCACTGCCTGAGCTACCTCTACCTGGCCGGCGAGTACACCACCGGCATCCAACTGGCCGAGCGCGCCGAACAGACCTGGCACAGCGTCTTCGGCGAGGACGACCCGCTGGTGTGGGACCTCGCCTCCCAGAAGGCCACCCTGCTGCGTGCCACCGGTGCCTACCGGGAGACCGAGGCCATCGACCGCAAGGTCATCGAACGCCTCGGCGTGCACCGCGGGCCCCGGGACCTCACCGTGCTGCGCGCGGAGGAGGGGCTGGGCGCCGACCTCAGCGGCCAGGCCCGTTACACCGAGTCGCTGGAGATCAGCCAGCGGGTGTTCGACACGTACCAGGAGCTGGTCGGCGAGCACGACCCCCGCACGCTCAACGCCCGGCACAACCTCGCCGCCTCGCTGCGGCTGCTGGGCCGCTACGCCGCCGCCCTGGAAGCCGACCGGCACAACCTCCAGGCCCGCCGCGAGCTGCACCGGCCCCGGCACACCCTCTCGCTGTCCTCCGAGGACGCCTATGGGCTGGACCTGCGGCTGCTGGGCCGGTACGCCGAGGCGCTGTCCGTGATGGAGCAGAGCGTCGAGACCCACCGCCTGGTGATGGGCCCGGACAACCCGCAGACGCTCACCGCCGAGCTCAACCTCGCGATGTGCGTGCTGCGTTCGGGCGACCGCGCCACCGCGAACGCCCGGCTGGGCGACCTCCTGGAGCGGGCCGAGCGGGTGCTCGGCGACACCTCGCCGCTCACGTTGCGCATCGCCACGTGCTGCTCGTTCGTCCAGCGCGCCCACGGCCAGCTCGACCAGTCCCGGGACCTGGGCGAGCGCACCATGGCGCACTACCGCACCACCCTCGGCGACCAGCACCCGTTCACCATCGGCACCACGATGAACCACGCGCTGGTGCTGCGCGCCGCGGGGGAGCGGCAGCACTCGCTGCTGCTCCACGAGGAGTGCCTGACCGAGATGCGCCGCGCGCTGGGTCCCGACCACTCCTGGAGCCTCGGGGTCGCGCTGAACACCAGCGCCGGGCGGAACCTGGAGGGTGATCTGGAGGGCGCCGCCGAGCTGACGGCCGACACCTCGCGCCGCGCGGCGGCGATGCTGGGGCGCAAGCACCCGCTGTATCTGTCCGTCCAGGTGGCGCTGGCGACGGACCTGCGTGGGCTGCGGCGCCGCCAGGAGGCGGACAAGGTGGAGGAGCAGGCGCTGTCCGGGCTGGTCGCCACGCTGGGCTCGCAGCACGTCCAGACGGTGAGTGCGCGGTCGCGGGTCCGGCCGCTTTGGGATTTTGAGCCATTGCTCAGTTGAGCGGTTAGCGGGAAATGCGGTCGCGTACGGGCGGATTGTAGGTGGCTTGTCGCGCCCACGCGGCGGAGCCGCACAAGGACACTGCCCCGCGCCCCTTCCGGGGCGCGGAAGGGGCCGGTGGCCGCCGTGCGTGGCGGCCACCGGCCCCTCATTCGTTCCCGTGCGGTACCGCGCCCCGTAAGGGGCGCGGGGAACTGCGCGATCGGCCACGGACGGCCCGCAGCTTCTTCACCGCGTTTCCAGCGGAGCGCCTAGCGTTCGCCGAAGACCTCGTCCAGGAGTGCTTGCTGTTCGGCCTGGTGGCGCTTGGCCGAGCCGACTGCCGGGGAGGATGATGCCGGGCGTGACACCCGCTGGAGGCGGGGGCCGTCCTTCAGGTGTTCCACCAGGTTGAGCGCGATGAACGGCCAGGCGCCCTGGTTCGCCGGCTCCTCCTGGGTCCACAGGTAGGACTGCGCGTTCGGGTAACGGGTCAGCTCCATGCGGACCTCGTCGCTCGGCAGCGGGTACAGCCGCTCCAGCCGGACCAGGGCCACGTGGTTCGCGCCGCGCTTGTCGCGCTCGGCGGCCAGCTCGTAGTACACCTTGCCCGAGCACAGCACGACCTTGGTGACCCCGGCCGGGTCCACGGTGGTGTCACCGATGACCGGACGGAA
This sequence comes from Streptomyces litchfieldiae, assembly GCF_031845365.1. Lineage (NCBI taxonomy): Bacteria > Bacillati > Actinomycetota > Actinomycetes > Kitasatosporales > Streptomycetaceae > Streptomyces > Streptomyces litchfieldiae. Next base: position 631,548 of record NZ_JAVREL010000001.1, on the reverse strand, counting down.
GCCGCCCGTGGTGAACTCCTCCGCCGCCGACGTCGCCGCCTTCAGGCGCAGCATCCACTTCGGGGTGAAGACCACCAGCGGCTTGTGGTGCGGGTTGTGCACCTGCCAGCGCAGGAGGTGGAAGTAGTTCGCCGGGGAGGTCGGCATCGCCACCGTCATGTTCCTCTGCGCGCAGAGCTGGAGGAAGCGCTCGATCCGGGCCGAGGAGTGGTCCGGACCCTGTCCCTCGTAGCCGTGCGGCAGCAGCAGCGTGACGCCGGAGGTCTGGCCCCACTTCTGCTCGGCCGACGAGATGAACTCGTCGATCACGGTGGCCGCGCCGTTGGCGAAGTCGCCGAACTGCGCCTCCCACATCACCAGCGCCTCGGGCCGGGCCAGCGAGTACCCGTACTCGAAGCCCATCGCCGCATACTCGCTGAGCAGCGAGTCGTAGACGTTGAACCGGGCCTGGTCCTCGGACAGGTACAGCAGCGGGGTGTAGTCCTCGCCGGTCTTGCGGTCGATCAGCACCGAGTGCCGCTGGCCGAACGTGCCGCGCCGGGAGTCCTGGCCCGCCAGCCGGACCGGCGTGCCCTCCATCAGCAGCGAACCGATGGCCAGCAGCTCGCCCATCGCCCAGTCGATCGCGTCCTCCTCGACCATCGCCGCCCGCCGCTGGAGCTGGGGCAGCAGCCGCGGGTGCACGGTGATCCGCTCGGGGGTGTTGACCTGGGACTCGGCGATCCGCTTGACGACCTCGGCGCTCACGCCGGTCTCCACTGCCACCGGGAACTCCGGCTGGGGAGCGGGGACTTCGGCTGGGGCCGGGGTGACGGTGGCCTCGCGGACCTCCTTGAACACCTTCTCCAACTGGCCCTGGAAGTCCTGGAGCGCCTGCTCCGCCTCCTCCAGGGTGATGTCGCCCCGGCCGATCAGCGACTCGGTGTAGAGCTTGCGAACCGAGCGCTTCTTGTCGATCAGGTCGTACATCAGGGGCTGGGTGAAGGACGGGTTGTCCGTCTCGTTGTGCCCGCGGCGGCGGTAGCAGACGAGGTCGATCACGACGTCCTTGTTGAACGCCTGCCGGTACTCGAACGCCAGCCGGCCGACCCGGCACACGGCCTCGGGGTCGTCGCCGTTCACGTGGAAGATCGGCGCCTCGATCATCCGCGCCACGTCGGTGCAGTACGTGGAGGAGCGGGCGGCGGCGGCGGTGGCGGTGTAGCCCACCTGGTTGTTGATGACGATGTGGACCGTGCCGCCGGTGCGGTAGCCGCGGAGCTGCGACATGTTGAGCGTCTCGGCCACCACGCCCTGGCCGGCGAACGCCGCGTCGCCGTGGATCAGGATCGGCAGGACCGTGAAGTCCTTGCCGCCCCGGCCGATGATGTCCTGCTTGGCGCGGGACACACCCTCGACGATCGGGTCGACCGCCTCCAGGTGGGACGGGTTGGCGGTGAGGGAGACCTTGATCTGCTCGCCGGACAGGCCGGTGAACGTCCCCTCCGTGCCCAGGTGGTACTTCACGTCACCCGAGCCGTGCATGGACTTGGGGTCGAGGTTCCCCTCGAACTCCCGGAAGATCTGCGCGTACGACTTGCCGACGACGTTCGCCAGGACGTTGAGCCGGCCGCGGTGCGCCATGCCGATGACGGCCTCGTCCAGCTTGTCCGCCGCGGCCTCGTCCAGCACGGAGTCCAGCAGCGGGATGACGGTCTCGCCGCCCTCCAGCGAGAACCGCTTCTGGCCCACGTACTTCGTCTGGAGGAACGTCTCGAACGCCTCGGAGGCGTTCAGCCGGCGCAGGATGCGGAGCTGCTCCTCGCGCTCCGGCGGGGTGTGCGGGCGCTCCACCCGGTCCTGGATCCACTTGCGCTCCTTGGGATCCTGGATGTGCATGTACTCGATGCCGGTGGTGCGGCAGTACGAGTCGCGCAGCACGCCGAGGATGTCGCGGAGCTTGAGCATCGACTTGCCCGCGAAGCCGCCGACCGCGAACTCCCGCTCCAGGTCCCACAGGGTGAGCCCGTGCTCCTTGATGTCCAGGTCGGGGTGCTTGCGCTGCTTGTACTCCAACGGGTCGGTGTCGGCCATGAGATGACCGCGGACCCGGTAGGAGTGGATCAGGTCGAAGACGCGGGCGGCCTTGGTGACCTCGTCGTCGTGGTTGACGTCGATGTCCCGGTGCCAGCGGACCGGCTCGTAGGGGATGCGCAGGGCCTCGAAGATGTCGTCGTAGAAGCCGTGTTCACCCAGGAGGAGCTGGCTGATCTGGCGCAGGAACTCGCCGGAGGCGGCGCCCTGGATCACCCGGTGGTCGTAAGTGCTGGTCAGGGTCATGACCTTGGAGATGCCCAGGCGGTTCAGCGTCTCCTGCGAGGTGCCCTGGAACTCCGCCGGGTACTCCATCGCGCCCACGCCCAGGATGACGCCCTGGCCGGGCATCAGGCGGGGCACGGAGTGCACGGTGCCGATGCCGCCCGGGTTGGTGAGGGAGGCGGTGACGCCGGAGAAGTCCTCCATGGTCAGCTTGCCGGTCCGGGCGCGGCGGACGATGTCCTCGTACGCCTGCCAGAACTCGAAGAAGGTCAGCGTCTCGGCCTTCTTGATCCCCGCGACGACGAGCTGCCGGTCGCCGCTCTCCTTGACCAGGTCGATGGCCAGGCCCAGGTTGACGTGGGCCGGCTTGACCAGAGTTGGCTTGCCGTCCTTCTCGGTGAAGGAGTAGTTGATCGAAGGCATCGCCTTCAGCGCCTGCACCATGGCATAGCCGATGAGGTGCGTGAAGGACACCTTGCCGCCGCGGGCGCGCTTGAGGTGGTTGTTGATGACGATGCGGTTGTCGAACAGGAGCTTCACCGGGACCGCGCGGACCGAGGTGGCCGTGGGCAGGTCGCGGGAGGCGTTCATGTTCTTGGCGACGGCGGCGGCCGGGCCACGCAGCGTGACGAGCTCGGGGCCCTCCTCGGCGGCGGGCTTGGCCGCGGGCTTTGCGGCCGGCTTCGCCGCCGCGGGCTTTGCGGCCGCGGGCTTTGCGGGTGCCGCGGCGGGGGCCGCAGCGGGTGCCGCGGCCTGCTCGGCGGCCGGTGGCTGCGCGGCGGGCGCGGGCTTGGCCGGCGCGGCCTGCGGCGCGGCCTGGGCGGGTGCGGCGGGGGCCGGTGCGGTGGCCGCTCCGGTCGCCCCCGGACGCTCGGCGGCGGCCTCGCCGCCACCGCCCGGCTTGTAGTCGGCGAAGAAGTCCCACCAGGCTCGGTCCACGGAATGCGGATCCTGGAGGTACTGCTGGTAGATCTCGTCGACGAGCCATTCGTTGGCACCGAAACCAGCGGCAGGGTTCTTCTTCTCGTCTGCGCTTTGGTCGGTCTCGACACTCGATGTGTTCGGGGACTGTGGCGACACGGCGGCAACCGCCCTCTTCCGCTCCGCAAGGTCATGGACAGCGGAAAACAAGGCTACGCCTCCCTGGCCGTCCGGCGCAGTCCTCACCCGCCAGTCGTGGCCTACACCACATTCCGGAAGGGGTTTCAGGTCGTGAACGGCCGGGAACGGCACCAAGTTCGGCCCGAAACGGCAACGAATTGGCAATGCCGAACAGCGACCGCCAGGAGCCGTTCCTTAGCTGCGGCGACAGCACGAAGCGGCGCGCGGGGCGCCGCCGGCGTAGGGCCGGAGGTCCGGGGCCGGGCGCCCGTCGCGGGGGTCCGAAGCCGACCCTACGTCAATTGTTTGCCTGAGCGTTACCCGGAAGTGTGAGCCGGATGCGGCAGCCGCGTACGGACTCGGCGACCCCTATCGTTCCGCCGTGCAGATCGACCGCCCAGCGGGCGATCGCCAGCCCCAGACCGGTGCCGCCGTCACGCGGCGTGACCCCGTTCGTGGTGCCGCGCCCAAAGCGTTCGAAGACCAGTTCGCGCTGCGAGTGCGGGATGCCCGGACCCTCGTCCAGCACCTCCAGCACCAGGCCCCCGGCCTCCTGGCCGGGCTTGGCCAGCACGGTGACCTGACCGCCCCGCGGGCTGTGCTTGACGGCGTTGTCCACGAGGTTGGTCACCACCTGGTCCAGCCGCTCGGGGTCCGCGTGCGCCCGCAGGCTGACCGGCGTCACCTGGAGCCGGAACCGCACGTCGGTGCGGGCGTGGCCGCGGCGCAGGGCCACGGTGGCGTCGTTCAGCACGGCGGACAGATAGGGCTCCACCTGGAAGGCGCGCGGTTGCAGCGGCACCACGCCGTCCTCCAGCCGGGACAGGTCCAGAAGCTGCTCGACGAGCCGCCCGAGGCGTTCCGTCTGGCGCAGCGCGGTGGCCATGGTCCTCGGGTCCGCCTCGGAGACGCCGTCCACCACGTTCTCCAGGACGGCGCGGAGCCCCGCGATGGGGGTGCGCAGCTCGTGCGAGACGTTGGCGACCAGCTCCTTGCGGTGCCGGTCGGCCGCCTGGAGGTCGGAGGCCATGCGGTTGAAGGCGAGCGCGAGGTCGCCCAGCTCGTCCCGGCGGGACACCCGGACCCGACGCCCGTAGTCGCCGCGCGCCATGGCGCGGGCGGCGGACGTCATCTCCAGTACGGGTGCCGCGAGGCTGTGCGCGACGAACTGGGTGACCAGCAGCGAGGCGATGATCGCGATGATCGCGATCATCTGGAGACCGATGTCGGACCGATAGGCCATGAGGCTCAGCAGGGTCGTGATCGCGACCGAGATGATCACAAGCCAGCCGAGCGCGGCCTTGACCGAGCGGAAGGGGTCGAGCGGGCGCAGCACGCGCCACATCATGGGCCATATCCCCCGGCGGAGGGAATGCCACAGCGGCTCGGACACGCCTCGACCTCTAGACCTCGCCCGGGCCCTGACCGCGGCCGGCGGACTCGCCGGCGAAGCCGGGCGGTGTCTCCAGCGCGTAGCCGACCCCGTGCACGGTGCGGATCCGCTCGGCGCCGATCTTCCGGCGCAGCGCCTTCACATGGCTGTCGACCGTCCTGGTGCCCGACGCGTCGGCCCAGTCCCAGACCTCGGCCAGCAACTGCTCGCGGGTGAGGACCGCGCGCGGCGAACGGGCCAGGCACATGAGGAGGTCGAACTCGGTGGGGGTGAGGTGGATGTCCTTGCCCGCCGCCCGGACCCGCCGCTGCGTGCGGTCGATCTCCAGGTCGCCCAGCCGGACACTGCCCGGCCGGGGGGTGGTGGCGGCGACCGCGGCCCGCTCGATTCGTCTCAGCAGCACGTGCGATCTGGCGACCAGCTCCCGCATCGAGAACGGCTTGGTCATGTAGTCGTCGGCGCCCACGCCGAGCCCGACCAGCATGTCGGTCTCGTCGTCCCGCGCGGTGAGCATCAGGACCGGCACCGGGCGCTGGGCCTGCACCCGGCGGCAGACCTCCAGACCGTCGAAGCCGGGCAGCATCACGTCGAGGATGAGCAGATCGGGGTGCCAGGCGGTGGCGGTCTCCACCGCGGCCGGTCCGTCGGCGGCTGTTTGCACGAGGAAGCCCTCGGCGCGCAGCCGGGCGGCGATCGCCTCGACGATGGTCGGGTCGTCCTCGACCACCAGGACGCGCCGCTGGGCACCCGGCGTGGTCACCGTGGCGCTGTGGTGGCCGGGCCGTTCCGCGGCGGCCGGTTCGGCGTGGCCGTTGAGCGACGGTGAGGGTGCTTTCTCCTGATGGTTCCGGTCCATCGTTGGTGTCCTGGTTTCTGTTTGATTCATGTATCCCGCCCCCGGGATCGTCCTGGTAGCCAGTCGGCTGGTTCTGGCTGTTGGTGTGCTGATGAGCACTGGCAGCAGCGTAGAGCGCTCTGTCGTACCGAGGCTACGCGGACTGCCTGGCGAGATGATGGCTGGCGAGAAAGAGCACGTCCGGAACACCTCGGGCGACGGGGATTTCTCTGGTGCGAACGTCCGTGAACCCGGCATTCCGTAGCTTCCGGGGGAAATCCTCCGATGGTTGGGCGGACCAGACGGCGAGCACACCGCCCGGATTCAGCCGGGCACGGCAAGTCGCGAGCCCGGTGGGGGAGTAGAGCCCATCGTTCCCGGATGTGACGGTCCAGTCGGGGCCGTTGTCGATGTCGAGACAGAGCGCGTCGTACGTCGCGCTCGCGGTGCGCAAGTGGTCCAGCAGGTCGGCGCGCACCAACTCCGTGCGCGGGTCGGCGAGCGCGGGCGCGGTGCGGGCGCCCAGCGGGCCGGCGCGGTGCCAGTCGATGACGGCGGGCTCGCGCTCCACCACGGTGACGCGTCCCCAGCGCGGCTCGGCGGCGGCCTGCTCCAGGGAGAAGCCGACGCCCAGGCCCCCGATGAGCACGGCGGGGTCGGGCCGGTCGTCCAGCGCGTCCAACGCGGCGGTGACCAGCAGGCGTTCGGAGCGGCCGTCGGAGGTGTCCATCAGGAAGCAGCCGTTGGCGATGATCTGGAGCAGCTCGCCGTGGCGGCGCAGGACCACCTCGCCGAACGGCCCGTCCCGGCGGTCGAGCACGACCGGGCGGGAGTCGTCGTCGGGGAGCGGGGCGGGGGCCATGCGCGCCATTTTCGCGCATGGCCCCGTGCCGGGTGCAGGAAGGGGGCGCTAGCCGTTGGCCAGGGCCACCAGGCGGTCCTGGGCGCCGTTGAACAGGTTGTGGTCGCCCACGATCGGGCCGGTCGAGGTGTACTGCCAGAAGGTGTAGAAGCCCCAGCCGTTCGGCAGGGTGCCGGGCGAGGAGGCGTAACGGGCGATCCACAGCGGGTGGTTGTTCGCGAACCCACCGTAGTTGCCGGTGCACGTCGTCCACCAGTTGGTGGTGGAGTAGATCACCGCGTACCGGCCGGTGCGTGCGTAGTACGTGTTGAGGAAGTCGCGGATCCAGTTGACCATCGCGGACTGGCTCAGCCCGTAGCAGGTGGCGCCGTAGGGGTTGTACTCGATGTCGAGCACGCCGGGCAGCGTCTTGCCGTCACGGGACCAGCCGCCGCCGTTGCTGGCGAAGAAGTTGGCCTGGGTGGCGCCGCTGGAGACGTTGGGCAGCGCGAAGTGGTAGGCGCCGCGGATCATGCCGACGTTGTACGAACCGTTGTACTGCTGGGCGAAGTACGGGTTCTCGTAGGTCGTGCCCTCGGTGGCCTTGACGTAGGCGAAGCGCACGCCGCTGCTCCACAGGGAGGACCAGTTGACGTTGCCCTGGTGGCTGGAGACGTCCACGCCCTCGACGGTGGCGAGCGGGGTCACGGTCGGCTCGCGGTACTGCCGGTTCCCGCCCTCGTGTTCGAGGACGGTGGAGCCCATGTAGGCCGAGCCGATGGCGGGGGTGTCGTCGGCGCCGGCGACACCCGGGGTGGTGATCAGCAGTGCGATGGCCGCGCAGATGATTCCGATGACGGTGGTGCGGCGGTGCCGGCGGAGCCCGGCGCGCGCTCTGGTCTTACCGGATCCGTGCATGGGCGGACGCTGCCTTTCGGGGACGCTGTGGGGGAGACGGGAAACGGCTCGTCAGCGCGCTCCCGTCGGCGCCACGTGATGTGGTCATGCCACGTTGGACGGTAACGCGGGTAGACAGCGGAAGGAAGGGGCCCCCGGACCGCCGTTGGTCTATCCCGGTGGCGGCGTCGAACGCGTGTGCCTGCGGCTTTGCGTCCCGGTCGGCTTTCAGCGGTGAAAGGGTGCTCCGCCCGGCGCGGCGTCCTATGGGGTGACGAGAATCGCGCTCGCGTCGTCGTGCGCCTTGCCACGGGGGAACGCCGTCCCCGCCGGATCGGCCGCCTCCGCCGCCCGCACCTGCCGGATCGCCTCCTCGGCGCCCTCCTTGGCCAGCAGCGCGAACAACTCCGGCCAGCCGCCCAGCCCGAAGACCTCCACCCAGCGGCCCAGGCCGTCCGTCACCGCGGCCAGGGAACGCACCGCGCCGGCCGGCGCCGAACCGGTCACCGCCCGGGTGGCCACCGCCGGATCGGCGGCCGCGGTGAAGAAGCCGCCCTCCGCGTTCCGCAGGGCCTCGATGAACGCCCCCGGATCCTCCGGCGCCAACAGCCGCGCCCCCGGCCGGAGATCGTCGAGCCGGGTGTCGAGCACCGGCATGACCACGCCGTCCGGCTCCTCGATCAGCAGCACGGAATCGCAAAGCACCAGGTAGTCGACCGACGCGTCGTCCCAGCGCGCGCACACGACCGTGGCCTGCGGAGTTCGCGGGTGAGAAAGGTCACACGTCCCCCGATGCGCGTCCGCCGTGCGGGAGATGGCCTCCGCGAGGCACGCGGTGAGCGAGTCGCCCCGGCGAGAGGCGCACAACTCCAGCAGCGCGCCCCCCAGGCGCGCCGCGAACCATGGGACGCCGTGCCGGCACCCTCGCTCCCCCGCCGGAGCCGTCACGCCGTCCAGGAGGACGAGCGCTCCGCCGCTCCCGCCGGCCGGGACCGCCGTGGCCGCGAAGTCGTCGTTCGGCAGCCCCGGGGTGCCCGGCTCCGTGGTGATCTGGATGCGCATGGTGATCAGTCTGCCGTAGGCTGGCATTTGTCAGCGAATGTGGGGGTAACTCGGGCCGCGCGTCCGGGCGGAGGCGGATCCTGCCAGGAGCCGCCACGGAATTCCAATCGGTTCCACGCCGCCGGAATGCGGGATTCCGCCTTCGGTTTGTCCACCAACTCCCGTGTGGGGTTCACTCCTTCGGGTGGCCGGACAGAGGAGTCCTCCTCCGGCCCGGCCGGCGCTGGCAAGGTCGGTGCCTCAGTGACGAGAATGCGAGCACAGGTGCGGAAGACGACACTGCCCGAACCCGCCGATCCGCCTCCTTCCGCATCGTCAGGATCCCGGGCCCGGGCGGCCCGCCGACGGCGTGTGCGGGTGCGCAGCCGGCTGCTGCTGGGCGTGCTGCTCACGGGAGCCGCGGTGGCAGCCGCCGGCGCGCCCGCCGTGCACGCCGCCGTCTCCGACCTGTCGGACGCCCGGGCCGCCGTCGCGGACGCCGACCTGGGCCAACGCGCCATCTCCCTCTCGGGCGTCGTGGCCGACGAGCGCGACGCGCTGGTCGTGGCCACGGCCGGCGGCGACCCCGCGACGCTCGCGGACGTGCTCACCGACGACGCCCGGTCCCGCGCCGACCGCGCCGTCGCCGACCTGCGCGGCGACGTCGGCGGGGAGACGCGGCGCGCGCTGGACACGCTGCCCGCCGTGCGCGAGCGCGCCCTGTCCGGCGAGAGCACCCCGGCCGAGACGTACGCCGCGTACACGGCCGTCATCGACGACCTGGACACCCTCTTCCGCACCGTCACCCGGGGCCGGCCCGAGGCCGCCGCGGACGCCACCGGCGACGCGCTGCCCGACCTCGCGCGCGCGGTGCATGCCTCCTCCGCCACCCGCGGCCTGCTGCTGGCGGCCCTGCGCGGCGAGGGCGAGCAGCCCGAACTCACCGCGCTGGCCCGGCGCGAGGCCACCCGCGAGGAGGCCGCGCTCGCCGACTTCGCCGCCGCCGCCGGGGACACGGGCGCGCGGGCCTACGAACGGACCGTCACCGGGCTCGAGGTGGAGGCCGCCGAGGAGTTCGTCGCCCAGCTCACCGACGAGCCCGGCCTGTCCGCGGAGGACCACGCGCTGGACGAGGCCGCCGTGCACGAGGCGCTGCAGGCCCGCACCGGCATGCAGCGCGGCGTTCTGTCGGCCCTGGCCGCCGACCGGACCGCGGCGCTGGAGGCCCTGCGCTCCTCGGACATGACAGACCTTCAGCTCATCGTCGCGCTGGTCGGCGCCGCGCTGCTGCTGGGGCTCACCGTCAGCGTGCACACCGCGCGCTCCCTGACCCGGCCGCTGGCCGCCGTGCGGCTCGGCACCCGCCGCGTGGCCGCCGACCCGGCCGGCCAGGAGCCGGTCAAGTACACCGGGCGCAACGACGAGTTCGCCGAGGTCGTCGCCTCCGTCAACGCGCTGCGCGCCCGCACCGTCACTCTTCAGGAGCAGGCCAGCGCGGCGCTGCGCGACGCCGAGCAGGCCAGCCGCGACAGCGGCGGGCTGCGCGCCGAGCGGGACCGGCTGCTGGCCGAGCAGAGCGAGTTGAACGCCCGCCTGGCCGCCCTGCACGGCGCGGTGCACGGGATGTTCGCGCACCACGCGCAGCGGCTGCTGCTCCTGGTCGGCGACCAACTCGCCGTGATCGAGGGCCTGGAGGAGCACGAGGCCGACCCCGACCGGCTCGCCGTGCTGTTCAGCGTCGACCACCTGGCCGCCCGTATGCGGCGGCACGCGGAGAACCTGCTGCTCCTCGCCGGTGCGGAGCCGCTGACCCAGCTCACCGAGCCGCTGCCCCTCATCGACGTGGCCCGCGCGGCCGTCAGCGAGATAGAGCGTTACGAGCTGGTGGAGACCGCCCCGCCGCCCCCGCCCGCGCGCATCGTGGGCATCGCCGCGCGGGACGTCAGCCACCTGCTGGCCGAACTCCTGGACAACGCCACGGCGTTCTCCCCGGCGGGCGCCCGGGTGCGGCTCACCGCGCGGTGGGTGGACGACGAGCTGCTGTTCTGCGTCGAGGACGAGGGCATGGGCCTGTCGCCCGAGCGGATCGCGGAGCTCAACGCGCGGCTGGCCGACCCCGTCACCCCGCCGCCCGGCGCCGACGCCACCAACGGCCTGGGCATCGGCATGGGCCTGTACACCGTGGCGCGGCTGGCCGCCCGGCACGGGCTGCGCTGCTGGCTCGGCCCCCGGCCCGGCGGCGGCACGATCGCCCAGGTGATAGTGCCCGGCGCGCTGATCCAGCCGCTGACCGAGCCGTACGCGGCTCCCGCGCCGGCGCCCGTTGCCGCCACGCCCTCCGTTCCCGCGCCGGCGTCCGTTCTCGCGCCGTCGCCCGTCGCGTCGGCCGAGGACCTGCCGCAGCACGGGCGGGCCGCCGACACAACGCCCCGGGCCGGTGCCGTCACCGAGAGTGGGCTGCCGTTGCGCAGCCGCGCCGGGGGGGCGCCCGCCGGAGGGCCCGCACCGGCGCGGGCGCGGGCCGTGGACGCCGAGGATCTGCGCCGCCGGTTGGGCGGCTTCCAGCGCGGCGCCCGGGACGGACACCGGGACGCCGCCCGGGCCGCGGGCCAGTACCCCGGCGAGATGGGAGAGGAGATGCCGTCATGACCTCCGGGATCCGCACCCCCCCGCCGGGTGCCCACAGCAGCCGGGGCGGGGCCGACCTGCGCTGGATGCTGACCCGCCTGGTCGAGGAGGTGCCCGGTGTCCTGTCGGTCGCGGTCGTCTCGGCCGACGGGCTGCCGCTGCTGTCCTCCGGGCCGGAGCGGTCGCTGCCCGCGACCGGCCGGGCGGCCGGGCCCATGGGCGCCGCCGCCGACCTGGCCACGGTCGTCTCCGGCCTGGGCAGCCTGACGGTGGGCGCCGCCACCCTGATGGAGGGCGGCCGGGTGCGCCAGACGCTGGTCGCCATGGACACCGGGAACCTGCTGGTGATGTCCATCAGCGACGGCTCGCTGCTCGGCGTCCACACCGCGCCCACCGCCGACATGGGCGTGGTGACCTACCACATGGCCCTGTTCGTCGGCCGGGCCGGCCACCTGCTGACGCCCGAACTGCGGGCGGAGCTGCGCCAGTCGGTGCCGCACGGCGCGTTCGGCTGAGGGGTGCCGGGGGATGGGCGCCGACCAGGTGGGCACGGTGGTGTCGGCGCTCTCCCGGGACCGGCGGGACTCGACGGAGATGCCGTGCCCGAACCGGGCCGTGCCGGGGCCCCGGGCCGCCCCCCGGCTCCTCGCCGAACGGGCTGCCAGGTGAACGGTGCGGTGAACGCTCCGCGTCGCGGCGCGAGTTGATGCGCTCCCGGCGGTCTGCCGTAGTCGGCCCGGAGAGGGCGACCTCGGGCGACCGCCTCCGCGCGGGGCTGTGACAGGCGGCGCCGGCTCAGGCCGGGCGGACCGCGCCCAGCGGCGGGTGCACGTCCAGCGGCGCGAGGGTGACCTCGGCGCCCGGATGGGGCGCGTGCACCACCTGGCCGTCGCCCGCGTAGAGGCCGACGTGGGTGGCGTCGTCGAAGTAGAGCACCACATCGCCCGGCCGCAGCGCGTCCAGGGGCACGCGAGGCAGCTCCTCCCACTGGCCGGTGCTGGAACGCGGGATCGTGCGGCCCGCGTGGTCCCAGGCCGCGGCGGTGAGACCGGCGGCGTCGAACGCGTCGGGGCCGTCCGCGCCCCAGGCGTACGGCTTGCCGACCTGGCCCCGGGCCCAGTCGGCGGCGCGTGCCCCGGCGGGCGAGGGCGGCTCGCCGTCGTCGGCCGTGCGGGGCGGCTCGCCGTCGTCGGCCGTGCCGCGCGGCGCGGCGGAGGCGGCCCGTTCCTCCTCCGGGGCGTCCAGTTCCGCGGCCTCCGCCGGGGAGAGCCCGGCCAGCAGCGCGGCCACCTCGTCCAGCCGCCGGTGCACCTCGTCGCGCCGCCGCCGCTGCTCCTCGGCCAGCGTCTGCTCGGCGTCCAGCGCCTTGCGGGCGGCGGCGGCCAGGTCGTCCGCCTCCCGCTCGCCGCGGGCCAGCCGTTCGATCTCGGCCACCTGGGCACGGGCCGCGCGCCGGGCCACCGTCTGGTCGTGCAGCGCGCGGTCCGGGTCCTGGCCCGTGAGCAGCCGCAGCGCCGGGGGCAGACTTACCCCGCCCCCGCGGTACTGGGCGCGTGCGACGGCGCCGGCCAGGTCGCGGGCGTCGGCGAGTTCGGTGCGGGTGGCGGCGAGCCGTTTCGTCAGCTCCGCGGTCTCCTCGCGCTGGGCGCGCAGCCGTTGCGCCGTCTCGTTGTACGCCTCGTTGGCCGCGCCCGTCTCCCGGTGGAGGGTGCGCAGTTCGGCCAGCAGCGCGCCGGTGCCCCGCCCGGGCTCCGCGTCCGGCTCGGCGGCGGCGGGCGGCGCGGGCACGGCCACCAGGGCCAGGGCCGCCACCGCGCAGGTCAGGGTCGCTCGGGTCATAGGGGGCGCGCTCCTCTTCCCGGCTGCCGGGCTCGTCCGTTCGTTCCCGCGCCGCTGGCACGGCGCGACGGACAGATGGTGCGCACAGGTTCGCGCCGGGCGCGCGCCGAGCGCGTCCGGCCGGGTGATCAGGTCCGGCGGCGGTGGGCGCGGCCCGGTGTGGCGTCCGGCGCGTAGACGTACACCCAGCCGCGCGGCAGCCGCAGCAGCGGCGTGTGTCCGGCGGCCTCCAAGTGGTAGACGTGCACGGTGCCGGGGTCGTCGCCCTCGCCGGGCACCGGCACCTCGTAGACGCGCGGCGGCTTGCCGGTGGGGCCGACGAGCACGGGCAGCACCCGGCCGTCCAGCGGTCCGCCGACGAACCGCGTCTTCTCGCTTCTCACGATCCTCCGCTTCTCATGGGTGCACCTCGGGGTCCGTTCTCAGGATTCCAGCCGGGCGGGCGCGAACATCGTCAGCGTCCGGTCGGCCAGGGCGTCCATCCGCCCGCCGCGCGGCTCCAGCGCCGCCGCGGCGCGCAGCACACGCGCGGTCTGCCCGTCGCGCACGGCCATGACGAAGAGCTGGGCGACGAACTGGTCCACCAGCAGGTCCCGCAACTCCCCGATGGGCGGCTGCCGGTCCTCGTCCAGCCAGATGAGCGAGGCCGCCTCGACCGCCGTGATCCAGGTGCGCACCGCCATCCGCAGCCGCGGGCCCGGATGCCGCACGGGCAGGTGCCGCACTACCTGCTCCGCCGCGGTCCGGCGCACGCCGTCGACGACGGCGGTGGTGCGCGAGGTCTCCACGACGCTGCCGCCGCGCAGCAGCGCGGCGAACCCCTCGCCGTGCTCGTCCACGAAGGCCAGATAACGGTCCAGGGCGTGGGCGAGGCGCTCGCTGAACGGCCCGGACGCGGGCACCGCGAAGCACAGTTCGAGATCCGCCGCCGCGCTGTGCAGCGCGGCCTCGTACAACTGCTGCTTGCCACCGGGGAAGTAGCGGTAGACCAGCGGCCGGGAGACCCCGGCCTCGCGCGCGACGTCGTCGAGCGAGACGCCCTCGGGCGGGGTGCGGGCGAACAGCCGCTGCGCGGTGGCGATCAGTTGTCCCCGGCGCTCGGCCACGCCGAGTCTGCGGTAGGCCGGACCGGACTGAGGTGGTCGGCTGGTCATTCCCCGAGCGTAACCGCCCGTCCCGGGAGGGGGCCCGGCCCGGATCGGGGCATGTGAACGCGGGGGCGTGTGCTGGCGGCCCTCCGTGACATGCCCCGTTCATCAGCAGGCCCACGCGTCGAATTCACTTCGCGGCCATGGGCTCCCGGGGCTTAGGTAACCGCCGTGCGCTGTGCTGGGGAACTATGCAGCGACGACCGACGGGCTGGCTCCCCAGGTGGAGCACCATCCGCGGCCGGGTGGCCATCGTCCTCGCGGTGCCCACCTGTCTTCTCCTCGTCCTGACCGGCGCTGGCGTCGCCGACCGGGCCGAGGACTGGTCGGCTGCGCGGGAGAGCGGCGACCGGGTGCAGCTCGCGCTGGACGCGCAGAACCTGGTCCGCGAGCTCCAGCGCGAACACGGGCTGACCAGCGGGCTGCTGGTCGGCGCCGGCCAGTACCGCCCCGAGCTGGCCGACACCCGCCGCCGCGTCGACGCGATACACGGCGAGCTCGCGAGACGCGTCGCGGAGGACGACGCGCCGGCCATCGAGGAGGCGCTGAGCTCCCTGGACGACCTCGCCGAGACGCGCGCCCGCATCGACGACGACAGCATCGACCGCGGCACCGGGCTGGCCTACTTCACCGAGGCCATCCGCGCGCTCAACGACGCCCAGCTCGCCGACGGCCCGGCCCACGGCGACCAGCGGCTCGGCGACGGCATGGCCGCGCTCCAGGCGCTGTCCACCGCCACCGAGGCGCTGGCCCGCGAACGCGGCCTGATGAACGGGGTGTTCGTCGAGGGGCACTTCGGGAACAGCCAGTACCTGGAGTTCGTCACCACCCGCGCCGACCGCGACACCGCGCTGCGCACCTATGAACAGCTCGTCTCCTCGTCCGAACGGGCGGCGCTGGACGAGGTGTTCGACAGCGACGCCGCCCGCCGCGTGGCCGTCTTCGAGGAACGCGCCGACGCGCACGCCGACGGCAGCGCGCTGGTCAGCGACGCCGGGGACTGGTGGACCGCCGCCACCGCGCTCACCGACGCCCTGCACGAGGTGCAGCAGGACCTCGGCCCTCGCGTCGCCGACCGCGCCGACGAACTGCGCGGCGGCGCCACCCGCGAACTCGCCGGCTTCCTCGCCCTGGGCGTGCTGATCCTCGCCGTCGCCGTCGCGCTGGCGCTGCTCGCCTCCCGCTCCATCACCCGGCCGCTGGACGAGCTGACCCGGCAGGCCGAGACCGTGGCCGGACAGCGGCTGCCGGAGACCGTTCGCGTCATCCAGGAGGCCGAGCCGGAGGAGGCCGAACGCCTGGAGCCGCCCGAGCCCGATCCGGGACTCGGCGGCGGCGCCGAGGAGGTGGCCCGGCTGGCGGCGGCGCTGTACGACGTGGAGCGCACGGCCGTCGGCCTGGCCGCCCAGCAGACCGTGCTGCGCCGCAACGGCACCGAGTCCCTGGCCAACCTCGGCCACCGCAACCAGGCGCTGGTCCGCCGCCAGCTCCGGCTCATCACCGCGCTGGAGAGCAAGGAACTCGACCCGGACGCGCTGGCCGAGCTGTTCGAGCTGGACCACCTGGCCACCCGCATGCGCCGCAACGCGGACTCGTTGCTGATCCTCACCGGCCAGCAACTGCCGCCCCGGGTGTGGACCGGCACCGCCGAGGTCGCGGAGGTGGTGCGTTCGGCCGTCTCCGAGGTGGAGGACTACCGGCGCGTCACGCTGGTGGAGTCCGAGCCGTGCCAGATCCACGGCTCGGCCGTCTACGAGCTGTCCCACCTCCTCGCCGAGCTGATCGAGAACGCGCTCACCGCCTCGCCACCGGCCCGCCCGGTCGAGGTGTACGGCTGGTGGGACGGCACCGAGTACTGCCTGGCCATCGTCGACCGGGGCAACGGCATGACCGAGGAGGAGCTGGCGCGCGCCAACGCCCGGCTGGCCGGCAAGGAGAACTTCCTTGTCGCGCCCACCCGTTTCCTGGGCCACTACGTCGTCGGCACCATCGCCGCCCGCCTCGGCGTCCAGGTCGAGGTCCGGCACACGCAGAGCGCCCCGACCACCGCGTCCGCGCGCGGCGCCGGGGTCTCCGCGTATGTGGCGCTGCCGCCCAAGCTGCTGAGCCCGCCCGGGGTGCCCCGGGAGAGCGAGACGACCACGGTGATGGCCTGACCTCGCCCCCGGGGGCGTTTGCCGGGGCCGGTCAGTACATGGCCGGTCAGTACATGAGGTCCCAGCCCGGCCCGTCGGGGGCGCCCAGCCAGAGCCGGTGCGCCCCCTCGGCCGTGACCGTGAGCCCGTACGCCTCCGGTCCGGGCCGCCCGGCCTCGGCCCAGGCGGCGAGCGCGGGGGCGCGTTCCGCCCAGAGGTCGCGCGGCCCGTCGTACTGGATCCGCGCCGTGCCGTCGTCCCGGGGCGCCACCCGCGCCCAGGAGCCGGTGTCCGGGTGCACGAGCCCGAACACGCGCCGCCCGTCGGCGTCGATCAGCGCCAGCTCGTACACGTCGGGCTGGAGCAGGCCGCCGAGGAAGCGCGGCACCTCCGCCGCCATGTCCGCCGCCAGCTCCACGTCCGCCTGCGTGCCCAGCGGGACCAGCAGCGCCGGGATGTAGCTGCGCACCGACGTCTCCGCCCGGGGGCCCTCCGGCGTCAGCACGGGCAGGAAACGGCCCGCCGCCGAGCCGTCCGGCGCGATGGTGAGCGCCACCAGGCCGAAGCCGAGCGCCGCGACCAGCGTGCCGCCGGGCAGCACCTGCTCCGGCCAGGCCACCGGCACCCGGGTGACCGTGCCGCAACTGGCCAGCAGCCCGCCGAACGGCGCGAACTCCGGGCAGCCCGCCGACGTTTCCCCGGTCATCAGCCGGGGCGTGTACCCGGCCCGGGCCAGCCGGGTGCGGGCCGCCGCCACGGTGCAGGAGTCGGCGTCCAGCGACACGACACGGTCCGCGCCGTAACGCTGGCTGAGCAGCGCCGCGCCATAGCCGGTCCCGGTGCCCACCTCCAGCACCCCGGCCCCGTCCGGCACGTCGAGCGCCTCGCACATGGCGGTCAGGACCGGCGAGGGCTCCGGCTCCTCGCCCCTCCCGACGGGGGAGACGAACGCCTCGCGGGGCACGGCGGCGAACGCCGCGCGCCAGGCGGCGCTGCGGAGGCTGCCGTCGGCGGGCGGGCGGGTGGCGATGGTCATGGGTGGTTCCTCCGATACGTCGGGGCCTGACGCGGATGGGGACGGGGTGGCGGCGGTGCGCCGTGTTCAACGAGCGGCGCTCGCCCGACGTAGTGCCCGGAAGGTTTCCAGTCCGGTCGGAAAGCTCAGGGCAGCCCTCCGGGGAACGGGCCCTACCGGTGGGTGCCCGGCGTGTGGCCGAACGCGCGGCGGAAGACATCGATGAACGTGCTGGGCGATGACCAGCCGCAGCGGTGCGCCACCGTGGTCACCGGCAGCCCGTCGGCGAGCAGCAACAGCGCGTGGTGCAGGCGGAGTTGGGTGCGCCACTGGGGGAACGTCAGGCCGAGGTCGGCGCGGAACAGGCGGGTCAGGGTGCGTTCGCTCGCGCCCACCCGGGCGCCCAGCTCGGCGAGGGTGCGGGTGTCGGCGGGGTCGGCGGCCAGCAGCGCGCAGACCTCGGTCAGCCGGGGGTCGGTCGGGGTGGGCAGGTGCACGGGCTGCTGGGGGGAGGCGCGCAGCCGGTCCAGCAGGACGGCGCGCAGCCGGCGGCGTTCGGCGGTGTCGTCGTCCGGCTCGGCGGTGTAGGCCAGGATCAGTTCGCGCAGCAGGGGGCCGACGGTCAGGACGGTGGGCGTGGCCAGGCCCAGCGGGTTCTCCCCGGCGGGCAGGCCCACCGTGTGCAACGCGGAGGGGCCGTGCGCGAGATGGGCGTGCACCGTTCCGGCGGGCACCCACAGGGCGCGGGTGCCCGGGGCCACCCAGGTGCCGGCGTCGGTGGTGATGGAGAGCACGCCGCGGCCCGCGTACAGGATCTGGTGGTCGTCGTGCCGGTGGGCGTCGATCCGCGCGCCGGAGGACAGGGTGCGCACCGTGGTGGGCGCGACCGGCTCATGGCGGGAATTCGACATGATCTGGCATTTTAACGAAAGCAGGACAACGGCCGTTGCTTCGATGATCGGAAGGTGTCGTCCCCGAACGCCGAACCGAACATGAACCAAGCCCGTCCAGTCATCGCGCTGCTGTCCGCCGGACACGCCTGCGTGGACTTCTACCAGGGCGCCGTCGCCGCGCTGGTGCCGTTCCTGGTGGCCGAGCGCGGCTACGGATACGCAGCCGCCTCCGGGATCGTGCTCGCCGCGTCGCTCCTGTCGTCCGTGGTGCAGCCGCTCTTCGGGGCGCTCACCGACCGGTGGGCGCTGCCCTGGCTGCTGCCGGTGAGCACGGCCGTGGCCGGGGCGGGCATCGGGCTCAGCGGCGTGAGCGACGCGTACGCGCCGACGCTGGCCGCCGTCGCGCTCTCCGGGGTGGGCGTCGCCGCCTACCACCCGGAGTCGGCGCGCGTGGCGCGCGCCGCGAGCCGGGGCAGCCACACGGCGATGGGCTGGTTCGCGCTGGGCGGCAACGTGGGGTTCGCCGCCGCGCCGCTCCTGGTCGCGCCCGTCATCGCCCTCGGCGGGCTGGGCGCCTCGCCGCTGCTGGTCGTGCCCGCCGTGGCCGGCAGCGCGCTGTGCGCGGCGGCGCTCCGGGCGGGCCGGGCGCGGGTCGTGCCCGGCGCGGCCCCCGGGGAGCGGTCGCCGGCCGCCGCCGACGACCTGGGCTCGTTCCGCAGGCTGTCGGGGGCCATCGTCTTCCGCGCCATCGTGTTCGTCGGCCTCAGCTCGTTCATCGGTGTCTACGCGGGCGAACGGACCGGCGGCGGCGAAACGGCGGGCGCCGTCGCGCTGTTCACGCTCTACCTCGGCGGCGCGGTCGGCACCGTGCTGGGCGGCGCGCTGGCCACCCGGTTCGGACGGGTGCGCGTGGTGGCCTCGTCGTACGCGGCGGCCGTGCCCGCCGTGGCCGGTGTCGTGCTGGTGCCGGGCGCGGCGTGGTACGGGTTCGTGGCGCTCACCTCGGCCGCGCTGTACATCCCGTTCTCGCTCCAAGTCACCCTGGGGCAGGACTACTTGCCCACCCGCGTGGGCACCGCCAGCGGCGTCACCCTGGGCCTGACCGTCAGCATCGGCGGCATCGCCACCCCGCTCATCGGCGCCCTGGCGGACGCGACGTCCCTGGGCACCGCGCTCGCCCCGCTGATCGCGCTGCCCGTCCTGTCCTGGCTGCTGACGCGGGCCCTGCCGGAACCGGCCGTCCGGTGACCGCGTCGACCGACATCGCACGCCTGGCGGGCGCCACGGTGGTCCGAGCTCTGCCGCTCAGCGTCTCCTCGTCCTGACCGACCGACGCGGACTGAGGCGCTACCACCCCTCCCAGTGCAGGACTTGATCCCGGGGGATCCGGTGGGCGGGCCTGAAGTCGGTGCCGATCGTGAACGCCACCACCGGCACCCGAGTGCGCCCCGGCGAGGACACCGCAGAGTCACTGTCCGGCAACAGGACGGGCGGAGCCCCGCACCGCGGCGACGAATTCGTTAAGGTGATGAAGCGTCAGTCGATGCCGTGCCGACGGGCACCCGGGGGGTTACATGGCGGGGGCGAGACAGCCGGTCTTCGAGCGGCAGACGGCCATCCAGGGGATACGCGCGCTGATCCAGCCGACCTATCCGCTGCCACCGGAGCACCGCCGTCCCGTTGTGTTCTTCGAGGGCGGGCACGGCAGCGGCAAGACACTGCTCCTGGACGACCTCACCGCCCGGATCGAGCAGCACGTGCCGTACGGGCGCGTCGACTTCGCCGAGCCCCGGCACGAGGACATCCCGCACACCCTGTCCGACCTGGCCGGGCAGCTCACCCGGTACCGGCCGCGGTACGCAAGACTCCGCTTTCCCCGGCTGCTCATCGGACTGCTCGTGCAGTTGCCGCTCAACGCGCTGGCCGCGCTGATGGGCTTCACCTTCACCAGCCGCTCGCAGCGGTGGTTCGGCCACCGGGACCGCGGGTTGACCAACAAGGGAGTGGACACCCTCGTCGAGCTGAACGCCTGGGCGCAGGAGGCGCGGAACGATCCGGCCGGCCCACAAGGCAGGGCGGCCCGGGACCGGGTGGCGGGCCTGCTCTGCGAGGCGTTCCTCGCCGATCTGCGGGACTGCCCGCGGCGGGTGCGCGGGCTCCAGACCCCGTTGCTCCTGCTCGACAACGCGGACCAGCCCGCCGGCCGGGTCTTCCTGCGGCGCTTACAGGAGGCGCGGCCTCCACTCCAGCCGACGGACCACGCCGAGCCGCTGACCGTGGTCGCCACCGGCCGCGGCCCGATTCCGGAGATGTCCGAGGGCCCGGTGGCCCGGCTGGAGGAGGTGGTCGGCAGCTCCGACGGGCCGGGCGACGAGTATCCGGCGTGGCTCCGTTACCGGCTACCGGATCTGACGCGGGCGGACATCCAGCGCCTCATGGACGGTGCTTCCGGCCGCGGCCGGGTGGACCGGCGGCTGGTCCGGCTCGTGCACGAGTTCACCGCCGGACATCCGGAGGCGGTGGGGGTGCTGGCCGCGGTCGCCGCGCGCCCGCCCTATCCGGCCGACGGCGTTGGACAGTTGCTCGCGCAGCCCGTGCCGGCCGCCGATGAGCCCGATACCACGGCGGCGGGCACGGCCGAGGAGTGGCTGCTGTCCCGTCTGGGGGCGGCCGAGGAGCCCCAGCTCGCCGCGCTCGCGACCTGTGCCGCGGCCCGGAGCGAGACGAGCGGCCTGTGGCTCAGCCACCAGTCGGACCTGGTGGACGCGGTGTCGGGCGACCGCGTGCGGCGGGCGGCCCCCTGGGCGGCCGAGAGCGAAACGGGCACGGCGGTGCTGCGGCGGCTGCTGCTGCGCCGACTGGCCGCCAGGTCGCCGGACCATCCGGCGGACTGGATGACCGTGCACCGGCGGCTGCGCGGCTTCTGCGAGGAACGCGGCGACCAGGCCGGGGAGTTGTACCACCGGCTGGCCATGGACGACCTGGCGGACGTGGCGCTTGAACTGGCCCGGCGGCTGCCGGCGACGCCGGGCCGCGAGTGGCTGGACCTGCTGCGCGCCACCGCGACCGCGCCCATCGGTCCGGCCGAGCGGCACCTGCGGGATCCCTACGCCCTGTTCCACGAGTGCGTGAACGGGATGTCGGTCGTCTCCCTCGACGCCACGGCGACCCAGGTCGTTCACCTGGTGGCCGCGCTGCGGATCGTCCAGGATCCGCTGTGCGGCGTGTCCCGGGAATTTCTCCATGCCCAGATCGCCAGCACGCTGAGTGCCCTGGCCCCGAAGTCGCCGGACGGCCTCGTCGTGTTGCAGCGGGCCGTGTCCGAGTACCAGCAGCAGGCGCAGTGGTGGGGCTGACGCCGATGTCCGAGGAGGGCCCATGTCCTTTCGCCAGGCGGCCGGCAGGAACGAGTTCGAGAACCCGCCTCGCCGCGGGGCCAGGCTGCTTCTGGGCGTGGCGGGCGTCATCACCGTCGTGCTCGTCGCCTTCCTGGTCGTCTGGCTGCCGGACCGGCTCGACTGCGACGGCGCCGACCTGACGGAGCGCGAGGGCGAGTGCGTCGGCGTCACGGACGGCTCCCCCGCCTTCCTGCCCACCGGTGACGACGAACTGGACGACGGGTTCCGCGCGGTCCAGGAGCTGATCAAGGAGGAGAACGACCGGGTGGCCGAGCAGGGAGACCCGTACGTGAAGGTCGGGTTGCTGGCCACGTTGACCCCGGACGACGAGGGCCCGCAGGCGCCGCAGCGGGTCCTGCACGCGTTGGAGGGCGCGTACACCGCCCAGATGCGCGCCAACCAGACCCGGCAGCTCGGCGACCCCGCGCCGCAGATCCAGCTGCACCTCGCCAACGTGGGCAGCCGCCATGAACAGTGGCAGCCCGCGGTGGACCGGCTGGTGTCGATGGCCGACGACACCGACCCGCTGGTCGCCGTGGTCGGCCTGTCCGTCAGCACCCGGCACAGCCAGGAGGCCGCCAAGCGACTGGCCGACCACGGCATTCCCATCGTCGCCTCGTCGGCCAGCGCGGACGGGCTGAACTCCGCTTCGGTGCCCGGTCTGATCCGCGTCACCGCGAGCAACACCGACTTCGTCACGGCGCTGCGCCAGTACGTCCGGGACCGCGAGCAGCTGACCGAGGCCATCCTGGTCTACGACGAGAACGCGCCCGATCTGCACGTGACCACCCTGACCGAGGCGTTCCGCGAGCTGATGGCCGACGAACTCGGCGCGAACCCGGACCAGCCCTTCCAGGGCACCACGGTGGACCGGGACGCCTCGGCCGCCCTGTTCGACGCCGCGGTGCGGAACATCTGCCAGGCCGAGGTCGACATGGTGCTCTTCGCGGGCCGTACCGGCGACCTGCACGCGTTCGTCGAATCCCTGCACAGCCGCTCCTGCCGGGAGGAGCCGATGACGGTGCTCTTCGTGGAGACCGGCCCCGTGGTCGACGTGGACGCGGAACAGCGCCTCGCCGAGAACAACATCACCATCGTCCAGGCGTCGGCGATGGATCCGGCCTGGTCCCGGGACTTCGGCCCCGAGTCGGACGCGCCCGCCGGGTTCCAGGGCTTCTTCGAGCAGTACGACACGCACATCGGGTATGTGGAGGACGTGCCGGCGGCCCTGGCGGACGGCTACGCCGTGGCCAACCACGACGCGATGGCGACGGCCATCCGCGCCATCCGGGTGAGCCACGCCCAGGACCCGGAGTCGCCGATGACCAGCGACCGGGTCGGCGACGCGCTGTTCCTGCTGCACCTGGGCAACGCGGTGGAGGCCGCCAGCGGAACGCTGCACTTCACCACGGATCGCCAGGGCGACCCGGGCGGCAAACCCGTGCCGATCATCGAGACCCCACCCGGCCCGACGCCGCCGGAGCTGTACACCACCCCGGTGCCCTGAACTGGGAACGGCCCAGCGCGCTGGCCGAGTTGCGGGTCAGCGGCCTGGCCGGGCATCTGGCGCGAGCGGTTTTCGACGTCGAGCGCTGGCTGGCGGAGCCGCCACGGTCGGGCGGGGCACCCATCGATGCCGTCGCCTACTTCCCGAAACCGCGAGGTGGGGGAGCGGGAGGCGGACATTCCGTCACCATCCGCCGCACAGAAGGGCGTTGGCACGCCACCGCAGCGCGCTTTAGGCTCGATCGGGTGGAGCAACCGACGATCGACGCGGGGCGGTTGCGGCTGAGGCCGTTCACCGCGGATGACATCGACTGGGTGCACCAGGTGGCGCTCGACCCGCTGATGCGGACGTTCATCGACCTGCCGTCGCCCTACCGGCGGGAGCACGCCGAGCACTTCGTCGAGCGCCTGGTGAGGGAGGGCTGGGCCACCCGGCGGCGCGTGGAGTACCTGGCCGAGGACGCCGCCACGGGCGAACGCCTCGGCCGCGCGGGGCTGAGCCTGAAGACGGGCGGCGCGGCCGAGGTCGGCTACTGGGTGGACCCCGCCGCCCGGGGGAGGGGCGTGGCGACGACGGCGGTCACCGCCCTGTGCGGCTGGGCGTTCGCCACCCTGGGCCTGGGCATCGTCCACTGGCGCGCGGAGGTCGGCAACGACGCCTCGCGCCGCGTCGCCGAGAAGGCCGGGTTCCGGGTCGAGGCGACGCTGCGGCAGCGCGTGGTGCACCGCGGGCAACGGGTGGACGCGTGGCTCGGCTCGATGCTTCCGGAGGAACTGTGCCCCGTGGCCGACGAGTAGCCGCGACCGGTGGTGCGGAGGGCATCGTCGCCGGGCTGCGGGGTCAGTCACCCGGCCAGCGGCATCATCCGCTGGGCCGACTTCCGTTGTTTCTCCGGGAGTTGGAGGGGCGACCGCCGATGCCGCACTACGGCGTGAACGGCTCGGGCAGCTCGGCCGGCCTGGATTGGCTCCGGGACCACGACGACCCGCTGCCGCGTCCGGCCGCCGTGCCCGTCGTGGCGGAGACGACCGCTCCGCCGACGGCCCGGGCCCTCGCGCGCGCCGTCACCAGCTGGACCGAGGGCTCCAACGGCCGGATCGAGGCCCGGACGTTCGCCTTCGCCGAGCCGGTCGGGGACGTGCCCGCCGCGCTGGCGGCCCTGGACCTGGACTGCCTGCGCGGGCTCGGCCCCCGCACCGGCTTCTTTTTCGCCGCCTGTCCGCCCGCCGAGGTCTGGGACACCCTGTTCCGGGCGGCCTCCGCCGGCGGCGCCTACAGCAGCGGCTGGTACGGGGCCCACGGCCGGCTGGCCGCCTGGGAGTCGCTGGGCGCGCTGTCCGGAGCCGACCCCTGGCCCTTCGTCGAGGAGATCGAACGGCGGGCCGCCGGGGCCGAGTTGTACCGGTTCGGCGCGCAGAGCCGCTGGTACTTCGGCGAATCATGGGACATCGGCCTGGCCGCGCTCACCGACGGCCGCCGGCGGCTGGCGGTGCTGGCGGCGACCGACACGGACTGAGGCGCTACCACCGCTCCCAGTGCAGGACTTGATCCCGGGGAATCCGGTGGGCGGGCCTTTCCGCGCCTTGCCGGGGAGCGCCCGGACATCGCCCTGTGCCGGGCCTCGGCAGCCGTCGCCCGCGCCGCGGAGGCCCGGGCGAACGAACTCGGCCTGGGCGTCGGGCCGCACCTGGTCCTGAAGATGCTCGCGGCGGTCGGCCCAGCTCGCAGCGGGTCCTCAGCGACGAACTTCGCATCGACCGCAGCGTGATGGTCGGCATTTGCGACAGCCTGGAACGTTCCGGCCACGTCCGCCGCGAACGCGCACCCGGCGACCGCCGCGCCTACGCCGTCACCATCACCGACTCCGGCCACCGCGAACTCGCCCGGGCCGAGGCGGCGGTGCCCGCGTTCCTCGATGACACGTTCGAGTCCCTCACCCCCGCCGAGCGGGAGCAACTGTCCGATCTCTTCGGCAAGTTGCTGGGCGCCCACGGCTGACGCCACCCGCCGTGGCAGGCGGGCCCTCCGGCGACGCCGGAACCGGGACGCGCCGAATTGACGTCGATCGCCAGGACGACGCCAGTGCGATATGCCGAGATGACATGACGGAGACCGCAGCTTGCCCACCGCCGACCACCATGCCCAGCCCGCACCTCCGGCCCGGGTGAACGACTATGACAGCTTCGCCGAGGCGTACTCGGCCCTCGGCGAGACCAGCCTCCTGAACGCCTACTACGAGCGGCCCGCGATGCTGTCCCTCGCCGGGGACGTGACAGGCCGCCGGATCCTCGACGCCGGCTGCGGCGCCGGCCCCCTGTTCGCCGCACTGCGCGAACGAGGTGCCCTCGTTACCGGCCTCGACTCCAGCGCCGGGATGGTGGAGCTGGCCCGGCGGCGGCTGGGTGCAGACGCGGACCTGCACGTGGCCGACCTGGGCGACCCGCTGCCGTTCGCCGACGGCGCGTTCGACGACGTCCTCGCCTCGCTGGTGCTGCACTACCTGGAGGACTGGGGACCGACGCTGGCCGAGATGCGGCGAGTGCTCAGGCCCGGCGGTCGACTGATCACATCGGTGCAGCACCCTTTCGTGGACTACGCCACCCAGGATCCTCGGCCCGACTATCACGCGACCACCAACTACACCCAGGATTGGACCGACTTGGTGGGGCAGGCCGCCCGGATGAGCTTCTGGCGCAGGCCACTGCACGCGATGACCGATGCCTTCACGGCAGCCGGCTTCCGGCTGGCCGTCATCAGCGAGCCACAGCCCGATCCGGCCGCCCGCGAGCTGTACCCCGACGACTTCGACGACCTGTCGACCAGAATGTGCTTCCTCCTCTTCGTTCTGGAGGTGCCTCCGGCTACCGGCTCGGCCGAGTAGCGAGCACCTGCGGCCGGCCCGGCGGGGACGTGCTCCACCAGGGTCGGCACTCTCGCACCGATCGGACCGTGATCGTTCTCACCGATAACCGCTGTACTGATATTCCCGAGGCCGTTAACCTCCCGGCGTGATCACCCCGTTTCTCGACACCGCCCAGGTCGTGTCCGGGCTGCTGCGCTCGCCGGCGCTGGCCGAACGCTGGGAACGGCCCAGCGCGCTGGCCGAGTTCCGGGTCAGCGGCCTGGCCGGGCACCTGGCGCGAGCGGTCTTCAACGTCGAGCGCTGGCTCGCGGAGCCGCCACGGTCGGGCGGGACACCCATCGACGCCGTCGCCTACTTCCTGTCCGGCGCCGACCCGGCCCCGGATCTGGACGGCGCGGTGCCGCGCCGGATCCGCGAGGTGGGGGAGCAGGAGGCGGCCGGTGGACCCGCCGCCCTGGCCAAGGAGTTCGACGCGGCCCGCGCCCGGCTGGCGGCGCTGCTGCCGACCCTCCCGCTCGACCGGCCCGTCGGCGTGTTCGCCCATCTGCTGCCCCTGGAGCAGTGCCTGCTCACCCGGCTCGTCGAACTCGTCGTCCACCTCGACGACTTGGCCGTCAGCCTGGAGGTCACCACGCCGCCGGTGCCCGCCGAGGCCAGCGACGCGGTCACCGTCTGCCTCACCCGCATCGCGGTGGCCCGGCACGGAGCCCTCCCGGTGATGCGCGCCCTGTCCCGCCGCGAACGCGCCACCGGCCCGATCGCGGCGTTCTAATCCGCCCAGTCCAGCTGCGCGTCGGGCACGCCGCCCGAGCGGGCGTACTCCTCGGCCGCCCGGCGCCCGGCCGCGTCCCCGCGCGCATAGCGGAAGACGCGCCCGGCGGGGCCGCGCCGTATGCGGGCTCCGGCGGTTCCTAGGATGTGCGCATGGCCATTGACATAGCGGACCACGACCCTTCATGGCCCGACCAGGGAGCGCGGGCCGGGGCGGAGCTGATTGACGCTCTGCCTGGGCTGTTCTTGAACGTCGAGCATGTGGGCAGTACCTCTGTGCCGCGGTTGGTCGCCAAGCCCGTGATCGATCTGATGGCGTCGGTCGCCGCGCTGGACGACGTCACCGCCGACCGGGAGGCCGTGCTGGAGCGGCTGGGCTACCGGTCGCAGGAGACGGGGATGCCCGGGCGGCTGTTCTACTACCGGGACACCGATGCCGGGCGGCGCAGCCATCACCTGCACATCGTCACCGCCGACACCTGGGAGACCCGTAACGAGCGGCTGTTCCGCGACCACCTCCGAGCGCATCCCGAAGTGGCCACCGAGTACGGCGAGTTGAAGCGGCGCGCCGCCGTCGAGGAAGAAGATGGACTCGCCTACACCAAGCGCAAGACGGAGCTGATCCAGCACGTCGTCGATCGAGAGCGCGCCGCTCGCGGTCTGCCGCTCGTGCCGGTGTGGGAGGAGTGACGCGGACCGTGTCGGTGTACTGGAAGTCCTGGACGATGCCCTGAACTGCCTGCCAAGGAGCGACGTTGGACGGGGCAGAGCCCAGGATCGTCCACGACGGGGAGGGCGGGGGCGACGCGGCCGAAGACGTGGCTGTGCATGGTGATGTTGCGACTCCCCGGGGCTGAGAGTTAGGTCGAGTAATCGAGCTCGGTCATGGCGGCCCGGCGCACGGCCGGGGTGAGCATGTTCAGGTCGAGGCCGTTCAAGTACCGCACGAGTGCCCGACGGGTTTCTCGTAGGTGCTCAGTGAGCGCTGAGCCGTTGAGGTCGCCGGGCAGGACGATTCGGCGGAACTCCGGGTCCTCGATCGCACCCTGGATCAGCTTCTCGGCCAGCCACAGCGGAGTGCGCTCGCGGATGGCGAACGTCAGATGGACGCTGTGCGTTTGGGCGTCGGCCACGTAGGGGTTGTGCACCCAGCCTCTCGGCAGGAGGAGCGATTGTCCGGCCCGGAGGTCGATCTCCATATCCGGGCCTGCGGCCTCCCAGTCCGGGATGTAGCTCTCGCGCCAGACCCGCCATGACTCGTTGTATTCACGCATGGGCGCCTCGACAGGCGGGCGCCACAGGCGCCACCGCTTGACGCCCGCCGTCTGCACGATCACGGCCATCTGCTGATCCCACTGGTGGCGAAGTCCCTGGTTGGCGGGGGGCGTTAAAAAAGCGTGGATGTAGTTGCTGTACCCGGTTTCCCGCTGAATGGCGCGGGAGACTGCCGCCATCAACGGGATGACCCGCTGGAGGTTGCCCAGGCGGATCGTGAACCCGTTCTCATAGAGCCTGCGAAGCTTGACCGGATCGGTGCGCCCGTTGGTCAGGTGGGCGTTCTGGTTCAGGGACGGTCCGGGCGCCTTCACGACGGCGATCTCGGTGGCCGGCACGCAGCCCGTGTCGACGTACTCGTTGAGACGGTCGGCGGTGACGTTGCGATCGAAGTCGCCCGCGTCACGCTCGTACACGCGGGGCTCGTCCGGCCACGATGTCAGGAGATCCGCGACTCCCTCTTCGGGAAGCAGAAAGCCGAGCGACATCGTTGCTCTCCTCTCTCTGGTGCCTGATCAGCCAGGCGGTAGGGGACACGGGGTCCGCGGGTGGAACCGGTGCGGGCAGCACACGACCGAGAACGACACCAAGTTCTGCGATCTCATGTAGTGGACCCAGGACACATCAACTCCCCGCGGAAGGGAGTCGGCCGCATAGCGGGTCTTCGTGTCGAGGTCCACGTACGCCTGCCTGCCGTCATCGCGCTCCATGGGCGGGTTCGCGTCGTAGCTCTCCCTCAGCCAGTTCACCGCGCCGGTCACCTCGGTCCAGGTGCGGTCCGCCGCGGTCTGATCCCGGCGCATCAACCAGTGGCCGAGCTGCATCGGCGGAAGAGTCTGCGAGAGGAAGACGCGGGTCTGCTCATCGTTCGGGGAAGTTCCCGGCCGGCGCAGATTCTCCGCACCGTAGGAGTCCCTGGTCCCGATCCACGGACCGTAACCGTGCCAGTGACCTGACCAGCTCATCGACGCCTTTCCGGAGCGTGGGAGGGGCCAGGTCAGAGCTTCAGTCCCCGCCGCGTGGCGTACCCGATGACGAATTCGTCGAGTTCCGCCCCGGTGAAGCGAAGTTCCCTGCCGGCGCCCTCGGGCTTGCTGTCGCGGATGGCGAAAGCCGCGGCCTCGCCAGGAATTCGCGCGACTTCGACGCATGATTCGTGCTCGCCCGAGAGGTTGCCTCCGCAGAAGTTCGTGAAGTCCGCTCCCTCGATGGGGAGGTCGTAGAGGTCCCTGCTCATGAATCCAACCTCCTGCTGCCTCGGTGTGCGGAGAGTGGCTCTCCGCCTCCTTCTGTCGCTTCGCGACACCGACAACGCTAGGGAGGAGGGGAGTTGCGAGGCTACGAGATTGCACAGGATTGCAGAAATTCACCCCTGAGCGGCGGTGGCCTCCAGGATGAGCGCGCGAGCCCTGGCCCCGTAGACGGCCATCTTCGACAGCCGCTCGAAGGCCCGCAAATAGAGTCCGATCTCGGCTCGTCGGGTGACGATGATGTTGGCGGACAGCGTTTCGACCTGCACGCGCCTGTCGTCGAAAGCGAGGAACCCTTCAAGGGTCCACATGCGACGGGGCGTCCCCCGGGGAATCACGCCGAGGGACACGGTCGGGAGGGACATCGCGGTCATCAGATAGCCGAGCTGGCCGGCCATGGTCTCGGCGTCCCCGAAGGGGAAGTACAGCACGTCCTCCTCAACGAGCAGCGCGAAGCGCTTCGAGCCGTCGTAGAGCACCTTGGAACGCTCGACGCGAGCGGTCGCGGCCTCGGGAGCGTCGTTGGGCGTGTCGAAGACGTCGGCGATGGTGCCGAGCAAAGCCTCCGCGTAGCCCTGCGTCTGCAACAAGCCGGGGATGACGTTCGAGCAGTAGACGCGCATGTGCTGGGTGCGCTGGTACAGCAGGACGTCGGACGTCTGGTTGCGCTTCATCCCCGTGCGCTGAAGTTCCCGCCACTCGCGGTACATCAAGTCCACGTCGCGCGAGGCGGCAATGAGATCGGCGGCCTCGGATTCGGCGCCGCAGGCAGCGCACCAGGCACGGATGTCATCGTCCGAGGGTCTGGTCCTGGCGTTTTCGATGCGAGACGCCTTGGCCGGGTGCCAGCCGCACCGGATCGCCAGGTCGCGCCCGGTGAGGCTGGCGTCCCGGCGCAAGTGCCCAAGCCGGGTAGCGATGGCTCTCCGGGCCTCTTGGGCGCTGGAAGACGGCGACGACATGACTGACTGTCCGGTGCGGTGGCTGACTCAGACCTCGAACTTATCGTGGGGAACGGCCGCGTTCCACACGGCCTCGAATGCGGAGGAGCACAACGCGGCGATCTTCGGATCCTCGCTCATCTCCGGCTCGACGGCCTCTCCGGCGCCGGAGAAGTGGTTGAAGCGCACGAGGCGGTCGTCGATGAGCCAGAAGTCGGCGGCGGGCAGGGGGATGCCCAGCGCTTGGCGGCGCGGCAGCCACCGCACCTCCTCGCCGGCCCGGACGTTCAGGGGAGTGAGGGCGTGCTCGTACTTGATGTAGTCGGTCACGGGCTCGGACACGATACGAGCGCGTCGGACGGCGACTCCCCTCTTCGCCACGCTCGCGACGAGTTCCATCCACTCCCCGAGAGCCCTGCGCCCGTCGTCCAGGGTCCAGCGGCCCGAGCGCCAGAGCTTCAACTCCCCCGCTTCCTCCACGACCGCGTACACGTCCCGCATCTCCAGATGGACGGCGGAGCGAGTGGCGGAGGAGAGGAGTTCGTCGAAGCTAGGAACCTGCCTCATCAAGGGCCTTCCTGACGGTATCGATCATGCGGTAAGGGAGGCGGATGACCGCCTCGGTGTTGGGGAGAGGGCTGTCCTGCCGGGTTCGAGCCGTGGTTTCGCCGTCCGCCTTCCAGCCCTGAAGAACGATCTCCTGCTTCTCGTCGTCGACCCAGACAGCGGGGCAGTTACCGCCACCGGTCTCCGGGTCGATCCCGACGAACCGTAGTGCCATGGTGACCTCACCTATTGAGTGGGTTGCATGAACTTGCATAAGAATCGTTCGGTCGGGCGCAGGGCGTCAAGAGCGCACATAGGGAGTGGTCGAGGCACGGCTGGGGGTGTGCCGCGCAACCGCGAGCTGATTCACACCTCCAAGTGATCCGGTAGTCCGGTTACCTCTGGCACTGGAACGTGGGCCAGGACATGTATGGGCCCCCGCATGTGATCGCCCGCGCTGGGCGCACGCACAACGGCCCCGCCGAGGCGGGGCCGTTCGCTGTTCCCCGGTCAACGAGCAGGGGTACCGTTCCGATTGTCGAGACCAGAACGGAGCTCGTTGAACCATGGCTGCGCGCAGCATTGGAGAGCGCCTGAAGGAGGCCCGAAAGCGGCGCGGACTCTCGCAGCGGGAGTTGGCCGACGCCTCCGGGGTATCGCTCTCTCTCATCCGGAAGTTGGAACAAGGGGAACGGCAGGACACCCGGCTGGAGACAGCGCGGCGGTTTGCCTCGGCGCTGCGGATCCCGACCAGCCATCTGATTCCCGCTGAAGCCACGGACGCCGAGGCCGCCGTCGGCCCGGAAGCGGACCGGTGGGCGCCCGTCCGCGCTGCCCTGGCAGGGCCCGCTCGGGACGACGTCGAGGAGCTGCCGACGGTCGTCGGTGTGCGGACCGAACTCGACTCCGCCATCGCCCTGTATTCCGAAGGAGACCTCGCAGGGATCGGTGAGGCACTGCCCCGGCTGATCCGGGACGCCCACGCACTGGCCGAACACGACCCGCGCGGCCGGGCCCTACGGATGGGCGTCATGCAGATCGCGGGCCGCCTGATGACCCAGACCCGGAACTACGACGCCGCCGATACCGCGTTCGACCGCGCCGAGCGCGACGCTCCCGACACCCTCCACGGCGCCGCCCTGGCGAACAACCGGGTGTGGCTCCTGCTGCGACGAGGTCGGCTGGCGGACTCCCGGGCGCTCGCGATCCAGTGGGCGGATGACACCGAGCCGGGACGCCTGTCCCGGGCCACAGCCGGGGAACTGAGCGCCTGGGGCTGGCTGCTTCTGCGTGTCGCCGCCACGGCATCCCGCGACAACAGGCCCGATGAGGCCGAGCACGCGCTCCGGCTGGCGACCGCGGCGGCCGTCACCCTTGGACGCGCCAGCACGTCGGCCACCACGAAGCGGGCTGGTTTCATTCGCCGGTACTCCAGGCTGACGGTGGCGATGCAGCAAGCCGAGCACGCCATGGTCGAGGACCGGCCGGACGCTGTGCTGCGCCTCGCGGACAAGATCCGCGCCGACAAGCTGCCGCCCACCACCGGCAACAGGAACCGGCACCTGCTGGATGTCGCGCACGCCCAAGTCCTCATGAGGCGGCACTCCGACGCGGTGGGGACGTTCCTCACCATCGAGGAGGACGCCCCGCAGTGGCTGCCGCACCAGCGGTACGCCCGCGAGGTTCTGGGCTTGGTCGTGCGCCGGCGGCGGACTCTCACCCCGGAGATGCGGCGGCTCGCGAACCTGGTCAGGCTGCCCCTGTAGCAGCTTGTGGCACTTCTGAACTGCCCGCGTGCGAAGTGCCATTGAGTGCGTATCGGGTGCTCAATAACGTCTCCTGCGTCGACGTTCCGTAATCGATGCGTCACAGGAGTCGATCATGCCTGACGTGCCCCGGCGCATCGCCGCCCAGTTCGATCGTCGCGCGACCCTCGCCGAGGCCGCTGCCGGTATCGGCCCTGACTGGTACCGCGACCCGCCCCAGTGGATGCCCGTGGAGGGCGTGGAACTGCTGCCGTGCGGCCGTTGCTTCGACGCCCTGCAACTGCCCACGTTCGTCGGGGCCCGCGTCATCTCCCGGATGCTGGACCGCTCCGGGCCGGTGATCGAGGATCAGGTGGCCGAGACGCTGTCGTGGCTGGTGAAGCCCGGGGCAGCGGACGGCTGGGAGGAGCGGGTGCCCGGGGTCGCGGTGCTCGGTGCGGGCCGGTCGCTGGCCGTGCCGCCCGCGTCCTGGCGCTGCGGGCCGTCCACGCGGTGGCTGAGGCCCGCGCGGGGCGACTGCCTCACCGACCCCGGGGCGTTGTACGACGCGCTGCGTCACGTGCTCGGCCTCGGCAGGGCGGGCCGTGCCTGAACGTCTTCCGGCCGCCCGGCCGTTGCTCACCTGCGGTGGATGCCGCGGCCTCTACCCGGAGGGAACGCGGCATCTGTGCCCGGCGCCGCCGGAGCGCCTGCCGATCGCGCTGATGGGGCTGGATCTCGACGAGCGGCTGACAAGTGGCCAATGGCGGGGCGACAACTGCGTGCTGTGCGGCCGCCGCCTCGGCCCCCGCTTGCACAGGTGGACACCGCGATGACCACTCAGTGGTTGTCTTGAGGCGGCCGGGGTCAATTCCCCCTCGGCCACGGCGACTCGGCGTCGGATCTGGCCCCGGCCGGAGGTGCCAGCACCAGGACGGGCCCGCGATCAGCGGCGGCTACCGGGCGGTTGGCCGGCCCTCGTGGGGCGTTAGGCGGCGGCGGGGAACAGGCGCTGGACCGCGGTGACGATGGCCGCGCGGCGGGTGGCCAGGTGGTCGGCCCGCTCGTGTGCCGGGAGCGTGCCCGTGAGGTCGGGCTGGTCGGCCCAGGACACGGCGAGCTGATTGACGAAGACGAGGATGTCGAGCGGGTCCCAGGCCGGATCGAGGTGCCCGGCCTCCTGGGCCTTGCGCAACTGTTCGACCTTGTGGGCGACGGTCTGCTGCACCGGGTCGTAGGCCGGTGTGCCGGAGTCGCTCAGTTCCAGTCGGCCCCAGGTCATCAGCCGGAACCGTTCGGGGTGGGCGGCGAAGTAGTCGTGGACCCGGCCCGCGTAGCCGGGCAGGTCGGTGGGGTCCATGCGGGTGGCTTCGGCGACAGCGGCGAGCGCCTGGGCGGAGACGAAGCGGTAGAGCGCTTCCTTGCTGCTGAAATACGCGTAGACCCGTTCCTTGCTCGTCCTGGCGGCCCTGGCGATGCGGTCGATACGGGCTCCGGCGATCCCGTACTGGGAGAACTCGGCCGTGGCCGCGGTGACGACGCGGTCACGGGTGGAGTCGGCGCCGGGCTGGGATGACATACGTCCAGGCTACCGAACTGATTGGTTTGGTCCCGGTGGAAGGCCGCAGTAGCATCAAACCAAACAGTTCGGTTTGACATGAGGAGGAGCGCGTCATGCAGCACAGGACTCTCGGCGGTCAGGGGCTGAAGGTCTCCGCCCTCGGCTACGGCGCGATGGGCATCTCGGCGTTCTATGGCCCCGGCGACGCGGAGCAGGGCGTCGCCGCCATCCAGCGCGCCCACGACCTCGGCGTCACGTTCTTCGACACCGCCGAGCTCTACGGCTGGGGCGAGAACGAGCAGATCGTGGGCCGTGCCGTCGCCGGCTTCCGCGACGAGGTGGTCATCGCCACCAAGTTCGGCTTCACCCGCGACTTCGGGACCGACAGCCGCCCCGAGCACATCCGCGAGGTGGCGGACAACAGCCTGCGCCACCTCGGCGTCGACCGCATCGACGTCCTCTATCAGCACCGCGTCGACCCCGACGTGCCCATCGAGGACGTGGCCGGCGCCGTCAAGGAGCTGATCGACGCGGGCAAGGTGAAGTACTTCGGGCTGAGCGAGGCGGGGCCGGAGACCATCCGCAAGGCCCACGCCGTGCAGCCGGTCTCCGTCCTGCAGACCGAGTACTCCCTCTTCGAGCGCGACGTCGAGCGGCTCTTCCCCACCCTGGACGAACTCGGCATCGGCTTCGTCGCCTATTCCCCGCTCGGCCGCGGCTTCATCACCGGCACCGCCAAGCCCGCCGGCCAGTACGACCCCGCCGACATGCGCAACACCGACCCCCGCTGGCAGCCCGGAAACTTCGAGAAGAACGTCGAGGCCGTCAACCGGCTGGCCGACCTCGCGGCGGGCAAGGGCGCCACCGTCTCCCAACTCGCCCTGGCCTGGCTGCTCACCCGGGGCGAGCACATCGTCCCCATCCCCGGCACCCGCAGCCCCCGGCGCGCCGAGGAGAACGCCGCCGCCGCCGACGTCACCCTGACCGAGGCCGAACTCGCCGCGATCCACGACATCCTGCCCACCGGCGGCTTCGGCGCCCGCTACGCCGGCCAGTCCCTGCCCACCTGGGAGTAACGTCACGGCGGCCGAACGCACTTGGCGTGGGCCGGCCGCTCAGCACCGGGGCGGGGCCGCCCCCGGGACGCGGATGTCCCCGGCCGCCGCCCACGCGTAGTGGTCCGTGCGGACCAGGTACCACGCCGACCGCCTCTCGCCCTCGGCCGCACACAGCACGGACACCCGCTCGCCGTGCGCCGCGGTGGCCGGCGCGGGGGAGGTGGCCGCCGGGGCCTGGCGCAGGGGTGCGCCCGCGCGGGCGACGACCTCGCCGCGCGCCTCGCCGGCGCCCGCGCCGTCGTCCGGGGTGCCGCCGCCCGCGGCCGGCGGCGCGCCGAATGCCGCGGCGGCCAGCAGACCGGTCGCCGCGAAGGCCGAGAGCCGGCCGGCCGGGGACCGGGACATCGCACGCCTCCTCACTCTCCGCAGTCGTTCTCAGGGTAGATGCGGCCGAATGGCGGTGCAAATCACTACAAATGAGGATGGGAATTGAGAGGCGGGACGCGGCTCCGGGGACGTTCGGTGCGTCCCGCGTCTTGACGGGGTGACCGCCGCGATGGCGTGATGGGCAGGACTCGTGGGAGCGCTTCCATGCCTGCCATGGGGTCAGGTCTCAACCCCCCACCCACTCGGAGTCCTAGGGCCTGTGTCGAGTTCCCGGTCGGATCAGCCCGCGGCGTCAGACGCGGTGCCCCCCCAGGCCCTTGGGGGCCTGGGAGGTACCCCCAGCAAGGCACCGGATCGCAGCTCATACCCGGCCGTATTCGCGCGATTCGGCTGGGGGCACCTCCCAGACGGAGTCTGGGGGAGCGGCGAGGTGCCGTGACTGGCGTCGCGGGCCCGGGCGGGAACTCGATACAGGCCCTAAGGACGGAACTCCTTGAGGAGAAGACCTTTGATCACCAAGACCCGAATGGGCGGCCTGCTGGCCGCCGTCGTCGCCGGGCTCGTCGGCCTGGTGGCGGCGGTGCCCGCCGCCGTCGCCGAGCCGCCGAGTACCGCCGCCACCGGACTGCACATCAGTGACGGCCGGCTGCTGGAGAGCAACGGCAACGACTTCGTCATCCGCGGCGTCAACCACCCCCACGCCTGGTATCAGCAGGAGCTGGACTCGCTGGCCGCCATCAAGGCCGAGGGCGCCAACACCGTCCGCGTCGTCCTGTCCAGCGGCGACCAGTGGACCGAGACCAGCGCCGCCGAGGTGTCCACGATCGTCGCCGAGTGCAAGGAGAACCGCCTTATCTGCGTGCTGGAGGTGCACGACACCACCGGCTACGGCGAGCAGGGCGCGGCCGTCTCGCTCGACGTGGCCGCCGACTACTGGATCCGCGTGCAGTCCGCGCTGGCCGGCCAGGAGGACCACGTCATCCTCAACATCGGCAACGAGCCGTTCGGCAACACCCATTACCAGCAGTGGACGGCGGACACCCGGGCCGCCGTCGGAAAGCTGCGCGACGCCGGCTTCGAGCACACGATCATGGTGGACGCGCCCAACTGGGGCCAGGACTGGTCGAACACCATGCGCGACAACGCCGCGGCCGTCTACGCCTCCGACCCGACCGGGAACTTGATTTTCTCGGTTCACATGTACGGCGTCTACCCGAACGAGTCGCTGGTCAGCGGCTACCTGAACGCGTTCGTGGACGCCGGACTGCCCATCCTGGTCGGGGAGTTCGGCCACAACCACTCCGACGGCGACCCGGACGAGGACGCCATCATGTCGGTGACCCAGTCGCTCGGGCTCGGCTACATCGGCTGGTCCTGGAGCGGCAACGGCGGTGGCGTCGAGTACCTCGACATGGTGAACGGCTTCGACCCCAACTCGTTGACGAGCTGGGGCGAACGGTTCCTCAACGGGCCCAACGGCATCGGCGAGACCTCGAAGGAGGCCACGATCTACGCCGGTTCATGAGCCGTTGGCGTACGTGAGAACGGGTCCCTCCGGCTCCGGCCGGAGGGACCCGTTCTCATGGCGCCGGCGACTCGGGCGGGGTGATCAGCCCGCGCAGCGCGGGCCGCAGCAGGTCGGCCAGCCGCTCGGGCGGGGCGTCGCGCAGCGGTTCAAGGCTCAGCAACTGGTGGCCGATGGTCACACCCACGGTGGTGCAGATCAGCAGCGCGGCCCGGGCCCGGGCGTCGGGGCCGGAAAGCGCGCCGGTCATGTCGTCGATCTGCCGGGTCAGGGTCTCGCGGGCGAGCTCGGCGGCCTCGGGGTGGGTGAGCATCGACCGCATCGTGGCCAGCGAGGTGG
This sequence comes from Streptomyces litchfieldiae, assembly GCF_031845365.1. Lineage (NCBI taxonomy): Bacteria > Bacillati > Actinomycetota > Actinomycetes > Kitasatosporales > Streptomycetaceae > Streptomyces > Streptomyces litchfieldiae. The sequence goes on along the minus strand of NZ_JAVREL010000001.1, from coordinate 594,318 downwards.
CGGGCAGGCCGTCGAGCTTGACGCCGAGGGCGGTGAGCAGGGCGTCGATCAGCTCATCGGGGTGCCGCGGGCCCTCGGCCGGGGGCTGGGGCAGGCGTACCGCGGCGGCCTGGGCGAAGAGCTTCTGCTTGGAGCCGTAGTACTGCATGACCAGGGCGGGATCGACGCCGGCCGCGGCGGCGACCGCGCGGATGGTGGTGCGTTCGAAGCCGTGCTCGGCGAACAGCTCCCGGGCCGCGTCGAGGATGCGCTCCTCGGTCCTGCGGCGGCGCTCGGCCCGGGAGAGGCGGGGGGACTCGCTCATGGGCAACGACTCTACAACTGGCTCCACAGCCGTTGACTGTCGTGATCCGTGCTCTACACTCGTTGAGTGAAATTGCCTCAACGCCCGTTGAGGGTATTCGAGCCTCGGGGAGCGCCATGAACCCACGCGACGTGCTGGCCCGTTACCAGCAGGCCATGCTGGACAAGTCCGCCGATGATTTGGCCGATTTGTATGCGGATGACGCCGTGCACGAGTTCCCGTTCCGCTTCCCGGGGCTGCCGGGCCGCTTCGAGGGACGGGAGGCCGTGCGCGCCGGATACCGGCAACTGTGGGGCGCCACCGCCGTCCGGGCCCGGTCCGTCCGGGAGGTGGCGGTGCACGAGACGACCGACCCACAGGTGATCATCGCCGAGCAGGTCGTGCTCGCCGGCCCCGACGGCGCCGAGCACGCGCAGGTCCCGGGACTGCTCGTGATCCGCGTCCGGGACGGCCGGATCGTCCACGTTCGCGACTATATGGACGCGGCGAGCGTCGCGGATCTGCAGAAGATCTGACGGTTTCCGTTATCCGGCCCCGGCCCGTCCGTCTCCCAGTCCGTAAGCCCACTCGATACGGGAACGCGGAAACGGAAACGGGAGTCACCCACGTGCGGCACCTCACCCCCACCCCCCAACGCCCGGTCAGCCGCCGGAGTTTGTTCCGGCTCACCGGGGCGGCCGGTCTTGGCGCGAGCGCCGTCCTCGCCGCCGGGCCCACCGCGCAGGCCCGGCCGCGGGTCCGCCCCGCCGCGCCGGCCGGCCGGACGTACGCCCACCCCGGTCTGCTGCACACCCGGGCCGACCTGGACCGGATGGCCGAGAAGGTCGCCGCCGGCGAGCAGCCGTGGACCGCGGGCTGGGAGAAGCTGATCAGCGGCCGTTACGCCCAGGCCGACTACCAGGCGCGGGCCACCGCCCGGGTGCTGCGCGGCGGCGAGGGCCAGAACGCGGTGCTGCTGTTCCAGGACGCGCACGCCGCCTACCAGAACGCGCTGCGCTGGCACATCGGCGGCGATCGGGCGCACGGCGACACGGCCCGGGACATCCTCAACGCCTGGTCGGGCACGCTGCGCGAACTCGGCGGCAACGCCGACCGGTTCCTGATGGCCGGCAGCCAGGGCTGGCAACTGGCCGCCGCGGGTGAGCTGATCCGGGACTACGGCGGCTTTGAACTGGACCGGTTCAGCACGATGCTGACCGACATCTTCTACCCGATGAACGACCACTTTCTGCGCGAGCACAACGGCGCGGTCGACACCAACTACCGCAACAACTGGGACGCGGTGAACATGGCCTCCGTGCTGGCCATCGGCGCGTTCACCGAGGACGACGCCATGGTCGATCAGGCCGTGGACTACTTTAAAAACGGTTCCGGCAACGGCAACATCCACCGGGCGGTCAACTTCCTTCACGAGGACGGCACTCTCGGTCAGTGGGAGGAGAGCGGCCGGGACCAGGAGCACACCATGGGCGGCCTGGGCGCGATGGCCGTGGTGTGCGAGATGGCGTGGAACCTCGGCGAGGACCTCTACGGCTACGACGACAACCGGTTCATGAAGGGCGCCGAGTACGTCGCCCGCTACAACCTGGGCCACGACGTGCCGTACACCGAGTACTCCCGCCAGATGGGACAGGACGGCCGCTGGTACACGGAGTCCGCGCTCGGCGCCGGCGGCCGGGGCAACACCCGGCCGATCTGGGCGCTGATCCACAACCACTACGCGTTCCGGCGCGGCCTGGACGTCCCCAACATCACCGCCTACAAGGACAAGATCGCACCCGAGGACGGCGGCGGTCACCGCGGCCCCAACAGCGGCGGCTTCGACCACCTCGGCTTCGGCACCCTCACCTCGACCCAGGACCCGGCCGACGCACCGGCCGCACCAGCTGAATCGGCAACGCCCGCCCCGGGCGAACCGTCGACCGAGGCCGGCCCGGAGGCCGGTGGCAACGGCGCGCGCCCGCAGGGCGGCAGCGCTGACCTGGCCGACACCGGTTCGGACAGCGACACCCTGGCCTGGGGCGCGGGGGCGGGCATCGCCGCGCTCACCGGCGGCCTCCTGCTGCTGCGCCGCCGCGGCCGCCAACCCGCCGGCGACCAGAGGATCTGACCCCAAGACCGCCGGGCCGGCGCCGCCACCTCCCAGCGGAGTCCCACGCCAGGCAGCGCCGGCCCGGCCCAGCAACGACCGCTTTACATCCCCGCGTCCTCCCGGGGCCGGGCCGCGGCCAGCCAGCGCACCGTCCTGTTGACGTCCGACGGCGCGACGATGCCGACCAGCCGGCCGCGTTCCAGCACCAGCACCCGGTGTTCGGCGCCCGGTTCGAGCCGGGGCACCAGATCGGCCAGCGCCTCGTCCGGCGCCACCACCCGGCTCTCCTCCAGCGGCTGCATGATCTCCCGGACGGTCGTGCGTTCACGCTCCTCCGGCGGCACCTGGCCGGCACGGTCCGCCGTCACCAGCCCGATCGGGTGCCCGGCCGCGTCGCCGTCGCCGTTCCACTCGGTCACCGGGAACGCCGCGTGCCGGCGCGGGAACGCCCGGTCCGACAGCAGCTCGGCCACCGGCAGCCGCGCGGGCACGGTGACCGGGTCCGGCGTCATGGACTCCGAGACCATGATCCCGCCCAGCAGTTCGCGCACCCGCGCCTGCCGGGCCTCCTCCGTCGCCGCCGCCACCAGGAACCAGCCGATCAGGGCCAGCCACAGCCCGCCGAACCACGCCGACCACAGGAACCACCACATCCCCGCGACCAGCAGCAGCCAGCCGAAGACCCGGCCCGCCGCCGCGGCGCCCACCTGCGCCCGCAGCCGGTCCCCGGTGCGCCACCACAGCAGCGCGCGCAGCAGCCGGCCGCCGTCCAGCGGCGCGGCGGGGATCACGTTGAACAGCGCCAGCAGCAGGTTGATCGCCGCCAGCCAGGCCGCCGCCTCCACCAGCAGGCCGGACGTCTCCGTCGCGTCCATCAGCCAGGTCACCGCCGCGAACAGCACGCCCGCCAGCAGGCTCGTCAGCGGCCCGGACCCGGCGATGCGCAGTTCGGCGCCCGGGTTCGGCGCCTCGCCGCGCATCCGCGTGGCGCCGCCCAGCAGCCACAGCACGATGTCGTCGACCCCGACCCCGTTCCGCCGCGCCACCACCGCGTGTGCCAGCTCGTGCGCGAGCAGCGACGCGAAGAACACCAGGGCCGTTCCGAGGCCGGCCGTCGCGTACAGCGGCCAGGCCCGGTCCGGGTACGCCTCCGGCAGCCGGCCGGTGGCCAGGCCGGTCGCGATCAGGGCGAAGATCAGCAGCACGCTCCAGTGCACCCCGACCCGGACACCCGCGATCCGCCCCAGTGAGAACGTCGCCCGCACAGCGTTTCACCCCGCTTCTCATCGGCTCCGCGTGGGACCGGCGCCGGGTACCCGGCCCCGCCGCTCGCCATGCCGACTCGCGCGGCCCTCCCTACAGTGGAGACATGGCCCGGCCCAACGAGGAGGTCGAGGCGCTCCTGCGGGAGTACGCCGACCTCATCGCGATCACCGGCGGAGACGCGTTCAAGCAACGCGCCTACGAGAGGGCCGCGCGCGCCATCGGCGGCCATCCGGAGGACATCTCCCGGCTGGAGCCGGCGGACCTGCGCGAGATCCCGGGCGTCGGCAAGTCCATCGCCGACAAGGTCGACGAGTACCTGCACACCGGCCATGTCTCCGTCATCGACGAGCGGCGCGCGACGATCCCGCCGGGCGTGCGGGAGCTGATGTCGATCCCCACGCTGGGCCCCAAGAAGGCCATGAGCCTCTACGAGGACCGGGGCATCGCCTCGGTGGACGACCTGGTGGCGGCCATCCGGCGCGACGAGCTCCAGGGGCTGAAGGGCTTCGGCCCCAAGACGCAGGAGAACATTCTGCACGGCGTGGAGCTGGCCCGGCAGGCGGGCGGCCGGATCCTGCTGGACGCGGCGAGCAGCCTCGCCGAGGAGGCCGTGGGCGAACTGGCCGGGGCAGAAGGCTGCGAACGCGTCGCCTTCGCCGGTTCGCTGCGGCGCATGAAGGAGACCATCGGCGACATCGACATCCTGGCCGCCGCCACCGACCCGGACCCGGTGATGGACGCGTTCACCGCGCTGCCGCTGGTCGCCGAGGTCGTCATGCACGGCAGCAAGAAGACAACGGTGCGCACCACGGCCGGCTTCCAGCTCGACCTGCGGGTGCTGCCACCCGACTCCTGGGGTGCGGGCCTCCAGTACTTCACCGGCTCCCAGGCGCACAACATCCGCACCCGCGAGATCGCGCTGCGCAAGGGGCTGAAGCTGTCGGAGTACGGGCTGTTCGACGCCAAGACCGGGAAGAAACGGGCCGCCCGCACCGAGGAGGACGTCTACCACCGGCTCGGCCTGCCGTGGATCCCGCCCACGCTGCGCGAGGACCGCGGCGAGGTGGCCGCCGCCCAGCGCGACGAACTGCCCGGACTGGTCACTCTGGAGGACATCCGCGGCGACCTGCACACGCACACCGACCTGACGGACGGGCTGGCCTCCCTGGCCCAGATGGTCGAGACGGCGGCGGCGCGCGGCTACTCGTACTACGCCGTGACCGACCACGCGCCGGAGCTGCGCATGCAGCAGATGACCGAGGAGAAGATGCTCGCCCAGCGGGAGGAGGTCCGAACGCTGGACGGCAAGCACCGGAAGCTGCGGCTGCTGCACGGCACCGAGCTGAACATCGATCCGGACGGGAACGTCGACTGGCCCGGCGAGTTCCTGGCCGGCTTCGACCTGTGCGTGGCGTCGATCCACTCGCACTTCGGCCTGGACCGCGCGGCACAGACCCGGCGGCTGATCCGCGCCTGCGAGAACCCGCACGTCAACGTCATCGGCCACCCGACGACCCGCAAGATCGGCTCGCGCGCGGGCATCGACGCCGACCTGGACGAGGTGTTCGCGGCCTGCGCCCGCACCGGCACGGCGCTGGAGGTCAACGGCCACCCCAACCGGCTGGACCTGCGCGACGAGCACATCCTGCTGGCGCGGCGGCACGGGGTGAAGTTCGCGATCGACAGCGACGCGCACACGACGGGCGAGCTGGGCCACATCCGCTACGGGGTGGGCACGGCGCAGCGGGGCTGGCTGACGGCGGACGAGGTGATCAACACCTGGCCGCTGGGCCGCCTGCGCCGCTTCTTCCGCGCACCGGGCCGGCCGGGCCGCTGACCTAGCCTCCCAGATGCGTGGTGAACCAGTCGCGGGCCAGCTCCGCCACCTGGGACAGCGCGCCCGGTTCCTCGAAGAGGTGGGTCGCGCCGGGGACCACCTTCAGGTCGTGTCCGTCGCCCAGCGACAGCAGCGCGGTGTGGTTCAGCTCCAGCACCTGCGGGTCGTTGCCGCCCACGATCAGCAGCGTGGGGGCCGTGACCGAGCCCAGGCGTTCGCCCGCCAGGTCGGGCCGGCCGCCGCGGGAGACGACCGCCGCGACGGGGAGGTCCGGGTCCGCCGCCGCCCACAGGGCCGCCGCCGCGCCCGTGCTGGCGCCGAAGTAGCCGATGGGCAGGTCCCCTTCGAGCCAGCGGGTGGCCGTCGCCAGCCGGTCGGCCAGCATTCCGATGTCGAAGACGTTGGCCCGGTCGTGCTCCTCCGCCTCCGTCAGCAGGTCGAACAGCAGCGTGCCCAGGCCCGCGCCGTTCAGCGCGTCGGCGACGAAGCGGTTGCGCGGACTGAGGCGGCTGCTGCCGCTGCCGTGCACGAACACCACGACGCCCCGCGCGCCCTGCGGGATGTTCAGCTCGCCGGGCAGCTCCGCCTCGCCGGCCGGGATCGTCACCTGCCGGGTGCTGCCCTGCCGCAGGCACTCCACGACCTCGTGGTCCGTCGTCTGCGCGAAGTCGCGGTAGAACTGGCCGACCGCCGCGAAGTCGTACGGCAGCTCGGGGCAGACGAACTCGTCGGCGTCCGCGCCCACCCGCGCCTTCGCGTCGCGCGGCGCCACCGGGACGGCCAGCACGACTCGTTCCGCGTGCCGGGCGCGCGCGGCGCGGCACGCCGCGCGCGCCGTCGCGCCCGTGGCGATGCCGTCGTCGACCACCACCACCGTCCGGCCCGCCACCGAGACCGGCGGCCGCCCGCCCCGGTACTCGCGGGCCCGGCGGTCCAGCTCGGCCCGTTCGGACTCCTCCACCTGGGCGATGTCCCCGTCGTCGACGCGGGCGGTGGTCACCACCTGGTCGTTGATCACGCGCGCGCCGTCCTCCGCGATGGCGCCCATCGCCAGCTCCGGCTGGAACGGCACGCCCAGCTTGCGGACCACCCCCACGTCCAGCGGCGCGCCCAGCGAGGACGCGACCTCGGCGGCGACCGGCACCCCGCCCCGGGGCAGGCCGAGGACCACCACGTCCGCGTCGCGCAGATGCGCGAGCTCATGGGCGAGCCGCCGCCCGGCGTCGATACGGTCGGCGTAGATCATCCCGGCACCTCCGTCGCTGCGCGTCCCTGTCTCCATCGAACCTCTTCCCGGCCCGCGCCGCGCGCCGGCGGGCGCCGGTTACGATGCGAAACGTCCGCTGCCCGCCCGCGCCGACCCGAATCCGGAGTGCCCGTGTCGCTGTTCCGCAGGCGCGAGCCCGCGCCCTGGGACACCCTGCCGCGGCACATCGAGGTCCTGGCGGTGGCCCGCACCCTGACCTCCGCCACCCGGCTGCTGGACGTGCTGCCCTGGCGGGAGGCCGTGCGGCAGCGCTTCGGCCTGGCCGTGGCCTGTGCCGTGAACGCGTCCATGCGGCGGCTGGACGCGCCGCTGGTCGTCCTGCCGCACGGCGTCGGCTACAACCGGCTGGTGCGCCGGTCCACCGGCGACGCCACCTCGGCGGCCGGGCTCTCGCGCCGCGAGCTGACCCACCGCGGGCGGGTGGTGCCCGCCATGATCTGCCTCTCGCACGAGGAACAACTCGACCGGCTGGCCCGCTCCTGCCCCGAGGCGGTGCCCCGCGCACGGGTCGTCGGCGACCCGTGCGCCGACCGGATCCAGGAGAACGTCCGGTTCCACGACCACTACCGCGCGCTGTTCGGCGCGGTGAACGGCCGCCGCCTCGTCGTGCTCAACTCCACCTGGGGCGAGCACTCGTTACTGGGCCGCCATCCCCGGCTGCCGGTGCGCCTGATGGAGGCGCTGCCCGCCGACGAGTTCGCCGTCGCCCTGGTGCTGCACCCCAACGTGTGGGCGTGGCACAGCCCTTACCAGGTGGCGGACCGGGAACTGGCCGACGCCACCGAGGCCGGGCTCATGATCGTGCCGCCGGAGAAGGGCTGGCAGGCCGCGCTGATCGCCGCCGACTGGGTCATCGGCGACACCGGCTCGGTCACCTTCTACGGCGCGGGTCTTGACCTGGTGACGCTGCTGGCGGCCAGCGGCGAGGCGGAGTTGGACCCGGCCTCGCCGATGCACGCCTTCGGGCGCCGCGCGCCCGCGCTGGACCCGGACGGCGATCTGTACGGTCAACTGCTGCGGGCCGCCAAGGAGTTCACGCCCGGCGCGCTGCGGCCCGTGACGGACGCGGCGCGCGCAGCGCCAGCGGCAGGCCGCCGCACAGCCGGACCAGCTCGGCCACCTCGTCGTCGCCGCCCGGGCCGCCGGCCAGCCAGCCGCGCAGCAGCTCGCCGGCCGCGGGCGCGGCCAGCGGCTCCACGGTCACCACGTCCGCGCCGTCCAGCCTCAGGCCGCCCAGGTGGTTCCGGCTGGTCGCCACGGTCACGCCCGAGGCGGGCAGCAGAGCGCGGACCTCGGCGGCGTGGTCGGCGTTGTCGATGAAGACCAGCAGCCGCCGGTTGCGCGTGGCCGAGCGGTAGACGGCCCGCCGCGCGGCGGGCGTGGGCCGGATGTACGACTCGTGCACCCCGAGCGAGCGGGCGAACTCGGCCAGCACGTCGCCCACCTCCACCGCGCCCTGCTGGCGCCACTCGGCCAGGTCCACATAGAGCACGCCGTCCGCGAAGCGCTCCGCCCGGCGGTCCACCCACTGGGCCAGCAGCTCCGACTTGCCCACCCCGCCCAGCCCGCACAGCGCCAGCACCCGGGGCCCGGGCCGGTCCCCGTCGCGGTCCAACAGGGCGTTCAGCCGAACCAGTTCGGCCGTGCGGTTGACGAAGCCGGGGCGCGGCGGCGGGACTTCCCAGGCAACGGGCGGCGGCGCGCCGTCCAGATAGACGGCGCCCACCGTCTGAGCCTGGATCAGATTGCGCGCCGTGCCCCCGGACATGCTGTTGTGCGCGTCACCACCGCTCATGAGCCAAGCATGCCCTCATCCGCGCGCCACCTCCACGGACAGATCGTTGTCGACCGTGTAGTAGGGGCGGAAGGAGAGCGGCCCGATCCCGGTCGCCGGGTAGACGAACACGTGCTTCTTGTCCGCCACGTCGTCCAGCAGCCGCGCGACGCGCACGCGGCTCGCCTTGGCCGCGGGCCGAACGAACACGTCCCAGAACACCGGCTCGCCCTCCACCGGCTCGGACGGCAGGTCCTCGTAGCGCACGGTGAAGGAGAACGAGCCGTCCCCGCCGTCACTCAGCGGCACCTCGACCACTGGGCCGCCCTTGCCGCGCCGCTTCAGCAGGCCCGCCGCCCCCGCACCCGCCCGGGCCCCGACCAGCGTGCCCCGGACGGTCAGCTCGCGGCCGGCCACCCGCAGGTCCCCGGCCTCGGCGTGCGCCGCCCGCACCCAGGCGCGGATCGCGAAGTAGCCGTCCTTGGTGGCGTAGGGCACGCGCACCGCCAGCGGGCCGTCGGCCACCGCGCTCCGGCCGCCGGCCAGCACCCGCAGGTCCCGCAGCCCGGGCACCACGCGCAGCCGGTCGGCGCCGGGGCCGGGCAGCACCCAGACGTCCCAGCGGCCCTCGGCCAGTTGGGGCAGCCCGTCCAGGTCGGCGCGCCACCGGCCGGGCGCGCCGGGGTCGGGGGAGAGCGGCACGGTGTGGGCGGTGGTCTCGGGCTCGCCCTTCTTCGGCCGCAGGCCGATGCGCAGCTCGGGCTCGGCCGCGTCGCCGGGCAGGCTGCTGAGCTCGGTGGTGAGGCGGCCCTCGGCGTCCATCGCGCAGTCGGCGCGCGGCAGTTTGTCCTTGGTGACGGTGGTGGTCATCGTCCGCCCTTCCGAACGGTCCGCAGGGTGGAGAAGACGAACGCGAGCGTCGCGTCCTTGACGGCGTGCCCGCCGCTGACGGCGGCGGCGGCCAGCCGGCGGCCGAGCGGTACGTGGACCCGGGCGCGCTTGGTGCCCTTGGCCTCGGCCAGCTCGGTGAACAGTGCCTCGGCCTCCTTGACGATGCCCGAGGGGTCGTAGCGCCGGGAGTTGGCCAGCGCGGCGGCGCGCATCCGCAACCGCAGCTCGTCGTCGTTGATCAGGTCCAGCAGCGCGGCGGCCAGCGCGTCCCGGTCACCCACCGGAACGAGCCGGCCGTCCTCGCCCTCCCGGATGATCTCGGCCGGTCCATAGGGGCAGTTGGTGGAGACGACGGGCAGCCCGCAGCGCATCGCCTCGACGATCGTCATGCCGAACGGCTCGTAGCTGGAGGTCACCACGCCGATGGAGCCCTTGACCCACTCCGCCTCGATGGGGGAGGCGGCACCCATCAGGAACACGTTGTTGTACAGGCCCAGGTCGTTGATCAGTCGGCGCAGCCGGTCCTGTTCCTCGCCCCGGCCGTAGATCCGCAGCCGCCAGTCGGGCCGTTCGGCGACGACCTTCGCGAACGCCCGGATCAGCAGCTCGTGCCGCTTGGACCGGATCAGCCGGCCCGCCGCCACCACATACCGGCCGTGGCCGTCGGCCGGCGGCAGGGCCGGCTCGGGCACGCTGTTGGGCAGCGCGGTCACCCGTACCCGGGGCAGCCGCATCTTGCGCCGGTATGTCTCCGCGTCGGCCTCGGTGACCGTGGTGATCGCGTCCAGCCGGGGGTAGGCGGCGCGCAGGTCCTGGCGCAGCTCGGGGGAGTGGTTGTCCAGGGTCAGGTGCTCCTGGCCGACCAGCACCGCGCGCCTGGGGCCGTGCAGCGCGAGGTGCACGTTGAGGCCCGGCCGGGTGCCGATGATCACGTCCGAGTCGAGTCCGGTCAGGCACTCGGTGATCCGCTGGTCCGTCAGTTCGCTGTACTGGTCGTAGCGGTACTCGGTCGCGGGGTAGATCTTCGCGGGCCGCTGGTGCAGCGGGTGGTCCTTCTCGGTCCGCACATCCACCAGATGGCGCATCCGCACACCACCGCCAAGGGTGAACGTCGGCTCCTGCCGGTGCCGGTGCACGGAGATGATCTCCACCTCGTGCCGTTCGGCAAGGGCTTGGGCCAAGTTGAACGTGGTCTTGATGGTCCCTCCGATCCCATATCCGTTGTGGAGGAGGAAAGAAATCTTCATGCGGACATAGACCTCTGTGGCAAGCGCGCGGTTGCCCGGCGCTGTACGGGAGTTGGGTGGACGTTCACTCTTCGAGCGGGGCGTCCAGGGAATCCTCGAGCAGCGACTCCTCAAGAGCGTGGATCCGCTGCCGGAGATGTTGGGCGCGCCGCTCACGATCCTGACGGGTCGTTGGAGGGCGCGCCGTGATCACGAAGGTAGCGCAGCGGCGGACACAGGAGGCGGGAACGGTCACCGGCCAGGCGAGTCCGAACAGGAACGCGCCGGTGACCGCCGAGGAACGGTCGTTGACCTCAAAGCTCTCCACCGGGTCCTGACCCGCGTGCCACAGCTCCTCCTGCTCGATGAGGCTCGCCCGTTGCACCCCGTAGGCCACGCGCGCCGTGAGCAGCGCGCCCAGCAGATAGCCGGTCAAGCCCGCCAACAGGCCCAGGGCCAGCATGAGAGGACAGTCCTTTCTCGGTTCTCGCTCGGTTCTCTTCGATCTCTTCTGTCGGGTCAGCCACGTGCCCCCCACTTCCAGTCGGCCACCTCGGGCAGGTCGGTGCCGTACTCGCGGATCCAGCGCCCGTGCCGGTAGCGGGTGTCCACCATGTGCTGCCGGACGTGCGCGGCCCGGACCGCCAGGCCCGGCACCCGGTCGATGACGTCCATGACGAGCCGATAGCGGTCGAGGTTGTTGCGCACGACCATGTCGAACGGCGTGGTCGTGGTGCCCTCCTCCATGTAGCCGCGCACATGCAGGTCGTCGTGGTGGGCCCGCCGGTAGGTGAGCCGGTGGATGAGCCATGGGTAGCCGTGGTAGGCGAAGATCACCGGCCGGTCGCGGGTGAACAGCGCGTCGTAGTCGCGGTCGGACAGACCGTGCGGGTGCTGGTCGGCGGGCATCAGCCGGGCGATGTCCACCACGTTGACCACCCGGACGGCGAGCCCGGGCAGGTGGCGGTGCAGCAGGTCGGCGGCGGCCAGCGTCTCCTGCGTGGGCACGTCGCCGGCGCAGGCCAGCACCACGTCGGGCTCGCGGTTGTCCGCCTCCGAGCCGGCCCACTCCCAGATCCCGGCGCCGCGCGCGCAGTGTGCCCGGGCGTGCGGCAGGCTCAGCCAGTCGAAGCAGGGCTGCTTCCCGGCGACCACCACGTTGACGTAGTCGCGGCTGGCCAGCACGTGTTCGGCCACCGCCAGCAGGGTGTTGGTGTCCGGCGGCAGGTAGACGCGGACCACCTCGGGGCTCTTGTTGAGGACGTGGTCGACGAAGCCCGGGTCCTGGTGGGAGAAGCCGTTGTGGTCCTGCCGCCACACGTGCGAGGTCAGCAGGTAGTTCAGCGAGGCGGTCGGCCGGCGCCAGGGCAGCCGGCGGGAGGTGCGCAGCCACTTGATGTGCTGATTGGCCATCGAGTCGACGATGTGCACGAACGCCTCGTAGCTGGAGAACAGCCCGTGCCGCCCGGTGAGGAGATAGCCCTCCAGCCAGCCCTGGCACAGGTGTTCCGACAGGACCTCCATCACCCGCCCGCCGCGCGCCAGGTTCTCGTCCACCGGCAGCGTCTCCGCCTCCCACGCCTTGCCGGTCGCGCGGTAGACCGCCTGGAGCCGGTTGGACGCCGTCTCGTCCGGGCCGACCAGCCGGAAGTCGCGCCGTTCGGCCGTCGCCTCCATCAGCCGTTCCAGCACCTCGCCCAGCGCCTCCGTCGGCTCGTGCGCCGTGGTGCCCGGGGTGTCCACCGGCACCGCGCGGTCCTCCACCGGCGGGGTGGGCAGCGAACGCAGCAGCAGCCCGCCGTTGGCGTGCGGGTTGCCGCCCAGCCGCCGCTGCCCGGCCGGGAGCTGGGCGAGGACGTCGGCGGTCGGCCGGCCGTCCGCGTCGAACAGCTCCTCGGGCCGGTAGGAACGCAGCCACCGCTCCAGCTCGCGCAGGTGCTCGGGGTTCTCGCGGGCCGCCTTCAGCGGGATCTGGTGCGACCGCCACGTGCCCTCCACCGGCAGGCCGTCCACCTCGGCCGGGCCCGTCCAGCCCTTCGGGGTGCGCAGCACGATCACCGGCCAGCGCGGGCGGCGCGTGGCGCCCTCGTGGCGGGCGGCGTGCTGCACGGCGGCGATCCGCTCCAGCGCGGTGTCCAGCGCCCAGGCCAGCTCCTGGTGCACCACCTCCGGCTTGTCGCCGCTGACATGCAGCGGGTGGTGGCCGTAGCCGCGCAGCAGGTCGTCCAGCTCGGACTCGGGGAGGCGGGCCAGCACCGCCGGGTTCGCGATCTTGTACCCGTTGAGGTGCAGGATCGGCAGCACGGCCCCGTCGTGGCGCGGGTCGAGGAACTTGTTGGCGTGCCAGGACGCGGCCAGCGGGCCGGTCTCCGCCTCGCCGTCGCCGACCACGCAGGCGACCAGCAGGTCCGGGTTGTCGAACGCGGCGCCGTAGGCGTGCGCGAGCGAGTACCCCAGCTCGCCGCCCTCGTGGATGGAACCGGGCGTCTCCGGCGCGACATGACTGGGGACGCCGCCCGGGAAGGAGAACTGCTTGAACAGCCGCCCCATGCCCGCCGCGTCCCGCGTGATGTCCGGATACGTCTCCGAATAGCTGCCGTCCAGCCAGGAGTTGGCGATCACGGCCGGACCGCCGTGCCCGGGGCCCCAGACGGCGATGGTGTCCAGGTCGCGGGCGCGGATCACCCGGTTGAGATGGGCGTGGATCAGGTTCAGCCCCGGCGAGGTGCCCCAGTGGCCCAGCAGCCGGGGCTTGATGTGCCGTGGCTCCAGCGGCTCGGTCAGCAGCGGGTTGGCCAGGAGGTAGACCTGGCCGGCGGAGAGGTAGTTCGCCGCCCGCCACTGCGCGTCGACCGCCGCCAGCTCATCGGGGGTGAGGGTGGCGTAACGGTCGCCCTGCTCCCGTCGGTCCTGGTTGTGCTGCGGCATCGGCATCCGGCCCTTCTGCTTCACGGCTCGGCCGACCCGGCCCCCGGACCGCGCCCGCGTGGCGAGTACCCGTGCGGGATCCGGCGAAACGGACGCTTCGGGCAGGCTGGGCCGCTGTCTCCACCGCCGTCGTCAGGCGGATGTTCCTGCTGTCGCCGGGTCCGGGACCTGGAACGTGGCCGCCGGTCAACGACTTCACCCAGACCAACCCCCGCACGGAGCCTGACGCGAAGCCGTGTCCGGCTGCAAAATCATGAATGAACGACGCACGGTCTCCTTCCGTACCGACCGCACCCCGGTGCCGACGCAATGACCCCCGTCCCCACCGACTCCCGTTCCCCCACCAGACCCGTCCCCGCCGCGCGCCGCGGCGGCGACGGACCCGGCCGCGCGGATCCACGCGCGGCCGGCAAGCCGGCGGCGCGGGTGGTGACGCCGAACCCACCCCGCCGCCGCACCCCATCAAGGAGGAGGGCCCATGACAACCGCTTCCCCCGAACGCGCCGGCCTCTGGCTCATCGGCGCCCGCGGCTCCGTCGCCACCACCACGATCGCCGGCCGCGCCGCGCTGGCCGCCGGACTCTTCCCGCCCACCGGCCTGGTCACCGCCCTGCCGCCGTTCGCCGACTGCGCCCTGCCCGCCCTGGACGACCTTGTCGTCGGCGGCCACGACATCGCCGACACCCCGCTCCCCAAACGCGCCGAACAGCTCGTCGCCGCCGGCGTCCTGCCGCCCGGCCTGCCCGCCGCCATCGCGGCCGAACTCGCCGCCGCCGACGCCGAGATAAAGACCCCCGGCCCCGAACCGGCCGCCGACATCGCCGACTTCACCCGCCGCCACGGCCTCGCCCGCACCGTCGTCGTCAACGTCGCCACCACCGAGACCGCCCCGGCCATCAGCACCGCCTACGCGTCCGCGGCCATCGAGGCGGGCTGCGCCTACGTCAACTTCACGCCCTCCACCGGCATGCGCGCCCCCGGCCTCGCCGAACGCGCCCACCGCGCCGGACTCCCACACGCCGGCCGCGACGGCAAGACCGGCCAGACGCTGCTGCGCGCCGCGCTCGCCCCGATGTTCGCCCAGCGCGCCCTGGACGTCCGCGCCTGGTCCGGCACCAACCTGCTGGGCGGCGGCGACGGCGCCGCCCTGGAGGAGCCGGCCGCCGCCGCGGCCAAGAACGCCGGCAAGGCCCGCGTCCTCGCCGACACCCTCGGCACCACCCCCGAGGGCACCGTGCACATCGACAACGTCCCCGCCCTCGGCGACTGGAAGACCGCCTGGGACCACGTCGCGTTCGACGGCTTCCTCGGCACCCGCATGGTGCTCCAGACCATCTGGCAGGGCTGCGACTCCGCGTTGGCCGCGCCGCTGGTCCTCGACCTCGCCCGGCTGCTGGCCCGCGCGCACGCCGCCGGCCTGTCCGGGCCAGTGCCCGGCCTCGGCTTCTACTTCAAGGACCCCGACACGGGCCCCGCCGCCCTCGCCGACCAGCACCGCGAACTGCTCGCCCTCGCCGACGCGCTGCGGGCCCGCCCGTGACCCGCGCCTGGGTCGAACTCCTGCGCGGACCAGCGGCGTTGACCGTGCCGGGCGACCTGGTCGCGGGCGCGGTCACGGCCGGCGGCGGCCGGCCGCGGCGGCTCGCCCCGGCCGTCGCGTCCTCGCTGTGCCTGTACTGGGCCGGGATGGCGCTCAACGACTGGGCCGACCGCGACATCGACGCCCGCGAACGACCCGAACGCCCCCTGCCGTCCGGCCGGATCCGCCCCGCCGCCGCGTTCGCCGCGGCCGCGGGCCTGACCGCCACCGGCCTCGCCCTCGCCGCCACCGGCCCCCGCCAGGCATTCGCCACCGCAACGGCCATCGCCACCACCGTCTGGGCCTACGACCTCGGCCTCAAGCACACCCCCGCCGGCCCGGCGGCCATGGCCACCGCCCGCGGCCTCAACGTCCTCCTCGGCGCCGCCGCCACCGGCCGCGTTCCCGGCCGCGCCCTCGCGCCCGCCGCCCTGACGGCCGGCCACACCCTGGCCGTCACCGCGCTCTCCCGGCACGAGGCGCACGGCGGCCCCCGCACCGCCCCCCTGGCCACCCTCGCCGCCACCGCGGCCATCGGCACCACCCTGGCCGGCCGCCGGCCCCAGGTACCCGTCGGCGCCGGGGCCGCCGCCTACCTCCTCACCGCCGTGCCGCCGCTGGCGCGCGCCACCCGGCGGCCCAGCGGGGAGCGCGTGCGCGGCGGTGTCGTCGCCGGGCTCCAGGCCATGGTGCCCCTCCAGGCCGCGCTCGCCGCCCGCGCCGGGGCGCCGCGCGCCGTGCCCGGCCTGCTCCTCATGCTCGCCGCCGCGCGGCGGCTGTCGCGGAAGGTCACGCCCACATGAGCGCTCAACTCCGTTCCGCCTACGGCACCAACGGCCTCACCGACCTCCGGCTCGACGACGCGCTGGGGCTGCTCGCCGACCTCGGCTACCGGGGCGTCGCGCTGACCCTCGACCACATGCACCTCGACCCGTGCGCCCCCGGCCTGGCCGACCGCACCGCCCGCGTCGCCCGGCGGCTGGCGCGGCTCGGGCTCGGCGTCGCCGTGGAGACCGGGGCGCGTTACGTCCTGGACCCCGTCGCCAAGCACGGGCCGAGCCTGCTCGATCCCGACCCGGACGCCCGCGCCCGGCGCGTCGGCCTGCTGCTCGACGCCGTGCAGGTCGGCGCCGACCTCGGCGCCACCGCCGTGCACTGCTTCAGCGGGCGCGTGCCGCCGGGCACCGCCGAGGCCGACGCCTGGTCCCGGCTCACCGGCGCGCTCGCCCCCGTCCTGGAGCGCGCGACCCGCCTCGGCGTGCCGCTCGCCGTCGAGCCCGAGCCCGGCATGCTCGTCGACACCCTCGCCGCGTTCCACCGGCTGCGCCGCCAACTGGACGGCGTGCGCCTCACCCTGGACCTCGGCCACTGCCACTGTCTGGAGCCCGACCCGGTGCCGGACTGCGTCCGCGCCGCCGCGCCCTGGCTCGCGCATGTCCAGATCGAGGACATGCGGCGCGGCGTGCACGAGCATCTGCCGTTCGGCGAGGGCGAGATGGACTTCCCGCCGGTGCTCGCCGCGCTGGCCGCCACCGGCTATCCGGGCCTGATATCTGTGGAGTTGCCGCGCCACTCGCACGCCGGGCCCCAACTGGCCCGCGAATCCATGGACTTCCTCACCGCCGCCCAGCGGAAGGCCGTGCCGTGCTGACCGACATCCGGCTCACCGCCGAGGGCCGCGCCTGGCTGGACTCCGTGCTGGGCGGCCCGGACTGGGAGGCCGCGTTCACCGCGGCCGGGCGGCACGTCGGCCGCGCCGCCGCCGACGCCGTCCGCGTGCTGCTGCTGCGCACCGCCCGCGCCGACGCCGCCACCGTCACCCGCCTCTACCAGCACGGCGACGCCGCCGAACGCCGCGCCGTGCTCCGCGCCCTGCCGCACCTGCCCGTCGGCGCCGACGCGCTGCCGCTGGTCGAGGACGCGCTGCGCGCCAACGACGCCCGGCTCATCGAGGCCGCCGTCGGCCCCTACGCCGCCCGCCACCTCGGCCAGCACCTGTGGCGGCACGCCGTTCTCAAGTGCGTGTTCACCGGCGTCCCGGTCACCGAGGTGGCCGCCCTCGCCGACCGCGCCGACCCCGAACTCGCCCGCATGCTCACCGACTTCGCCGCCGAACGCACCGCCGCGGGCCGCCCCGTGCCGCCCGACGTGGCCTACGTCCTCACTCTCATCCCGGAGGCATGATGCGCATCTTCGACCCCCACATCCACATGTCCTCCCGCACCACCGACGACTACGAGAGAATGCGCGCCGCGGGCGTCGCGGCCGTCGTCGAGCCGTCGTTCTGGCTCGGCCAGCCCCGCACCTCGGCGGCCACCTTCCTGGACTACTTCGACTCCCTCCTCGGCTGGGAGCCCTACCGCGCCGCCCAGTACGGCATCGCCCACCACTGCGCCCTGGCCCTCAACCCCAAGGAGGCCAACGACCCGCGCTGCACCCCGGTGCTCGCCGAACTGCCGCGCTACCTCGACAAGGACAACGTGGTCGCCGTCGGCGAGGTCGGCTACGACTCCCTCACCCCCGCCGAGGACACCGCGCTGGCCACCCAGCTCGAACTGGCCGCCCGGCACGGCCTGCCCGCCCTCGTCCACACCCCGCACCGCGACAAGGCGGCCGGTCTGGAACGCACCCTCGCGATGCTCGCCGAGTCCGAACTCGCCCCGGAGCGCGTCGTTCTGGACCACCTCAACGAGACCACGGTGGAACGCGCCGCCGACTCCGGCTGCTGGATGGCGTTCTCCGTCTACCCCGACACCAAGATGGACGAACGCCGCACCGTCGCCGTGCTGCGCCGCTTCGGGCTGGACCGCATGCTGGTCAACTCCGCGGCCGACTGGGGCCGCAGCGACCCGCTCAAGACCCGCCGCGTCGCCGACGCCATGCTCGACGCCGGCTTCACCGAGGACGACGTGGACCGGGTGCTGTGGCGCAACCCCGTCGCGTTCTTTGCCCAGAGCGGCCGGCTCGACCTGGACGGCCGCCCCCAGCCGGAGAGTTACGAGGGCAACTCCATCCTCCGCGGCACCCCCGCCGAGCCGGCGGGGCGGTGACGGCCATGCGCTTCCGGCACCCCGACGGCTCCACCGTCCACCTCGCCTACTGCACCAACGTCCACCCCGCCGAGACCCTGGACGGCGTGCTGGCGCAGCTCGCCGAGCACTGCGCGCCCGTCCGCCGCCGCCTGGGCCGCGACCGCCTCGGCATCGGCCTGTGGCTGGCCCGCGACGCCGCCCGCGCCCTCGTCGCCGAGCCCGCCGCGCGCCGCGCCCTGCGCGCCGCGCTGGACGGCCACGGCCTGGAGGTCGTCACCCTCAACGGCTTCCCCTACCGCGGGTTCGGCGGCGAACGCGTCAAGTACGCCGTCTACACACCCGACTGGACCAGCCGCGAACGCCTCGACCACACCGCCGACCTCGCCCGCGTCCTGGCCGAGCTGCTGCCCGACGACGAGCCCGAGGGCACCATCTCCACGCTGCCGCTGGCCTGGCGCGAGCCGTACTCCCCGGCCGACCAGGACCGCGCGCTGGCCCATCTCACCGAGCTGGCCGACCGGTTGGACGACCTTGCCGAGTCCACCGGCCGTTCCATCCGGATCGCCCTCGAACCCGAACCCGGCTGCGTCGTGGAGACCACCGAGCAGGCCGCCCGCGTGCTGACCTCGCCCGGCGCCCCGCCCGCACACCGCGTCGGCGTCTGCCTGGACACCTGCCATCTGGCCACCGCGTTCGAGGACCCCGACCGGGCGCTGGACGGCCTGGCCGCCGCCGGGGTGCCCGTCGTCAAGTCGCAGCTCTCCGCCGCGCTGCACGCCGAACACCCCGACCGGCCCGAAGTCCGCGCCGCGCTCGCCGAGTTCGCCGAGCCGCGCTTTCTGCACCAGACGAGGGAGAACGCCGGCGGCATCGTCGAAGCTCATGACGACCTGGACACCGCGCTGTTCGGCCCCGAGCCGCTGCCCGGCCGGGGCCCCTGGCGCGTCCACCTCCACGTTCCGCTGCACCACCGCCCGGCCCCGCCGCTCACCTCGACGTTGCCGCACCTGACCCGTGCCCTGACCCGGCTCGTCGGCGGACCGGCGCCGCTGACCCGCCACCTGGAGGTCGAGACCTACACCTGGCAGGTCCTGCCCCCGGCGCTGCGCCCCACCACCCCGGACGCGCTCGCCGACGGCATCGCCGCCGAACTCGCCCTCGCCCGCGATCTGTTGACCGGCCTCGGCCTCAAGGAGCTGCCATGACACGCCCGGTCGTCGTGCTCGACGTCGTCGGCCTCACTCCCGACCTGCTGCCCGCGCTGCCGAGCCTGGCCCGCCTCGCCCGCACCGGCTCGTCCGCGCCGCTGGGCACCGTGCTGCCCGCGGTGACATGCTCCGCCCAGGCCACGTTCCTCACCGGCGCCCCGCCGTACCGGCACGGCATCGTCGGCAACGGCTGGTACTTCCGGGGCCTGGGCGACGTGCTGCTGTGGCGGCAGCACAACGCGCTGGTCGGCGGCGAGAAGATCTGGGACGCCGCCCGCCGCGTCCGACCCGACTACACGGTGGCCAACGTCTGCTGGTGGTACGCGATGGGCGCCGACACCGACTTCACGGTCACCCCCCGCCCCGTCTACCACGCCGACGGCCGCAAGGACCCCGACTGCTACACCCGCCCGGCCGACCTGCACGACGAACTCACCTCCCTGCTGGGCCCGTTCCCCCTCTTCCAGTACTGGGGCCCGACCGCCTCCATCGTCTCCTCCCGCTGGATCGCGGGCGCCGCCCGCCACATCCTGGACACCCACCGCCCCGACCTCACCCTGGTCTACCTCCCCCACCTGGACTACGACCTCCAGCGGTACGGCCCGCGCGGCGCCCGGGCCCGCGCCGCCGCGGCCGAACTCGACGCGGAGATCGCCCCGTTGCTCAAGGCGGCCGAGGCCGCCGGGGCCACCGTCGTGGTGCTCTCCGAATACGGCATCACGCCCGTGCGCCGCCCGGTCCACATCAACCGCGCCCTGCGCGCCGCCGGCCTGCTGGAGGTCCACACCCAGGCCGGCATGGAGTACCTCGACCCCTGGGTCTCCCGCGCGTTCGCCGTCGCCGACCACCAGGTCGCCCACGTCTACGTCCGCGACCCCGCCGACCTGCGCCGCACCCGGGAGGTCCTGGCGGACGTCCCCGGCATCGCCGAACTCCTCGACGACACGGGCCTGGCCAAGCACGGCCTCAACCACGAACGCGCCGGCGAACTGGTCGCGGTCGCCGAGCCCGACTCCTGGTTCACCTACTACTACTGGCTGGACGACGCCCGCGCCCCCGACTTCGCGCCCACGGTCGAGATCCACCGCAAGCCCGGCTACGACCCGGCCGAGCTGTTCTTCGACCCCGCCGACCGCCTGGCCAAACCCCGCGCCGCCCTCGCCCTGGCCCGCAAGAAGCTGGGCCTGCGCTACCGCATGAACGTCATCCCCCTCGACCCGTCCTACGTGCGCGGCAGCCACGGCCGCCTCCCCGACACCCCCGGGGACGGCCCGCTGCTGCTGTGCTCCGCCCCCGACGCCCTGACCGGCGACCCGGTGGACGCCACGGACGTCAAACCGTTCCTCCTGGGCCTCCAGGGGCTCACCGCCCCGGGACCCCTCCCGGGCACGAAGGGATAGACAGTTCCCACCGAGAGGAAGAAGCGAGGTGGGCGCGGTGATGGAGGCAACGGCGAGCCGCAGGGGTCCGATGTGGTCCTATCTGAGCGCGGCCGTGGTCGCGTGGACGCTGTTCGGCGTCTTCGCGCTCTGGCTCCCGCCACTGATCATCCGCGCCCGCACGCACGACCCGGCGACGCGCCACCACGCCACGGCCGCCGTGAACTTCGGCCTGACCTCCCTGATCGTCCTGGTCACCGGCGCCCTGCTGTCGGTCCTGCTCGACCTGGACGAGACATCCGGTTCCTCGTCGGGGACACAGCCGCTGCCGATGATGCTGGCGGCCTGCTACGTGCTGGTCGGCATGGTGGCACTGGTGGTCGGCGCGGCACGCACGGCCTTCGGAAAGGAGTTCCGCTTCATCGGGGCGATGTCCCTGCGGCTGGTGCGCTGAGGCGCTTCCGCGGAGAAGCACGCGGCACCGGGATGAGTTCTCGTCATCCGGCCGGTCCACCCACGGCTGGACGGCCGGAGCGAGCCGGCCGTCGGCGCCCGCTGCGAGGCTCGCAACGGTTTTCCCGACGGGCCTGTCACACAGGTGGTCTGCGTGGTCGTCGCGGCGGACCGGCCGTACTCATGCGGCTGGGACGCCGCGGCGCTCCTGCGCGGATGGCTGGACCAGCTCCGCCGGCTCGCCATCCTTCCCCGCGCCGCGCGCCGTTCATGACCCCAGATACCGCAGCACCGCCAGCACCCGGCGGCTGTAGCCGCCGGAGGCGGGCAGATCGAGCTTGTCGAAGATCGCGTTGATGTGCTTCTCCACCGCGCTGCGCGACACCCACAGGCGTTCCGCGATCGCCGCGTTCGTGTGGCCCTGGGCCATCTCGCGCAGGACGTCCCGCTCGCGGGGGGTGAGGCGGGCCAGCGGGTCGGTGTGGGTGCTGCGGGCCAGGAGGCGGCGGACCACTTCGGGGTCGAACGCCGTCCGGCCCGCGCCCACGCGTTCCAGGGCGTCCAGGAACTCGTCCACCTCCGCCACCCGGTCCTTCAGCAGATAGCCCAGGCCGCCCGCGCCGGTCGCCTCGTCGGTCAGCAGCTCGGTGGCGTACCGGCCCTCGACGTACTGCGACAGCACCAGCACGCCCACCCCCGGCCAGCGGCCGCGGATCTCCAGGGCGGCGCGCAGGCCCTCGTCGCTGTGCGTCGGGGGCATCCGCACGTCCAGCACCGCCACCTCCGGTGGGTCGGCGGCCACCGCCGCCAGCAGGGCCTCCGCGTCGCCGACCGCCGCCGCCACCTCGTGGCCCTCCTCGGCGAGCAGCCGCACCAGGCCCTCGCGCAGCAGTGTCGAGTCGTCCGCCAGCATCACGCGCACGGCAGCTCCGCGGTGATCGTCGTGGGTCCGCCGGGCGGGCTGTCCACCCGCAGGGTGCCGTCCAGCGCCGCCGCGCGGCGGGCCAGGCCCAGAAGGCCGCCGCCGGTCGGGTCGGCGCCGCCCGCGCCGTCGTCGGTCACGGTCAGGGTCAGCGCTTCGTCGCCGGGCGCGAGGCGCACGGAGACCGTTCGCGCGCCGGAGTGCTTGACCGCGTTGGTGACGGCCTCCGACACCACGAAGTAGGCGACGGCGGCCACCGCCGGATCCGGCTCGGCCGGCAGCCGGTAGTCCAGCCGCACCGGCAGCGGGCAGCGCTCGGCCACCGCCTCCAGCGCGGCGCGCAGCCCGGCCTCGTCGAGCACGGTGGGGTACACCCGCCAGGCCACCTCGCGCAGTTCGCTCAGTGCCTGCCGCGCCTGCTGGTGCGCCTGCGTGAGCAGGTCGCCGTCGCCGTCGCCGCGGCGGCGGGCCCGGCCCAGCAGCATGCCGAGGGCGACCAGCCGCTGTTGAACGCCGTCGTGCAAGTCGCGTTCGATCCGGCGGCGTTCGTCGTGCACGGCTTGAACGACCCCGGCCCGGCTGACCGCGAGCTCCTCGATGCGGCGCTCCAGCGCGTCCCGCCGGCTCGGCCCGAAGAAGTGGCGGACCAGCGTCGTCTCCAGGGCGGCGACGGCTTGAACGGCATAGGCGGAGAGGAACAGCAGGAACAATCCGCCGATTCCGGCCAGCATGTTCGCCAGCCAGTGCTCGACCACGAACCACAGCCACAGCAGGATGGAGAAGTACGCCGCGCCGATCAGCACGGACAGCAGCACCAGCGCGCCCAGCGCGCCGAGCAGCCAGCGCACCGCGAGATAGCCCAGCACCGCGGCGCGTGGCGGAACGGGCGCGGGGGCCGGCGGGTCGCCGCCCAGGAAGCGCGCGACACGGGCCCGCTCCAGCCCAGCCGTCCGCAGCGCCACCGCCGAGCCGGGCCGCCGGGCGAGCGCGGCGAGGGCGAGCGCGCCGAGGTCCATGGCGGCGGTGGGCACCCCCAGTGCCAGCCCGGTCGCCATCCGCAGCCAGCGGCGCAGCATCTTCCGCATGCCGCTCACGGTAACCGAGCGTGGTGCCCGGCCGGACTGCGGTTTTCCGCATATCGGCGCCTGGGGCGGCCCCCATCGCCGTCCGCCGGGAAGACTTTGTAGCGTCTGCGGTGTGATCTCATCCACCGCACCCCTTCCCCTGGCCGAATCCGCCGAGGATCCCGGCGGCATCGCCGGGTGGGCCACCGACCTCATGGAGGCCCTCGGCGCGCCCGGCGCCGGCGCGGCCATCGCCCTGGAGAACCTGTTTCCGCCGCTGCCCAGCGAGGTGATCCTGCCGCTGGCCGGGTTCACCGCGAGCCGGGGCGAGATGAGCCTGTGGGCCGCGCTGCTGTGGACGACCGTCGGGTCGATCGTGGGCGCGCTCGCGCTGTACTGGGTGGGCGCGCTGCTCGGCCGGGAGCGGCTGATCGCGATCGCGGCCAAGCTGCCGCTGGTGAAGGTCGCGGACATCGAGAAGACGGAGGCGTGGTTCGCCAAGCACGGCGCGAAGGCGGTGTTCTTCGGCCGCATGATCCCCATCTTCCGCAGTCTGATCTCGGTCCCGGCGGGCGTGGAACGGATGCCGGTGACCACGTTCCTGCTGCTGACCACGGCCGGCAGCGCCATCTGGAACTCCATCTTCGTGCTCGCCGGCTACCGCCTCGGCGAGGACTGGGAACGGGTCAGCGACCTGGTGAGCGTCTACTCGCGGGTGGTGCTGGTCGCGGTGGCGCTGGCGGTGGTGGCGTTCATCCTCTTCCGGCTCACGCGCCCCGGGCGGGGCAAGCGCCGGGCCTCGTAGCGGTATGTAACCGTCTGTTCACTCCATGGAGTGTAAATGTCCCGCCGCCCGCAGTCCGGGTGTGGGGGCTGTGCTGTCATGGAGGGGCAGCCCGGGCGATCTTGGTCCTCAACTCCTCGGAATACGCTGCTCGTTGTGCCGCGATCGCGGTTCCCAGCCGTACCCCGCCGTCCGTGGAGTTCGTCATGCCCGCGACCCGATTCGCGCCCGCCCCCGCCGCGTGTGTGGCCGCGCCCCCCGCCGGCCGCCCCCGCGGCGCCGCCGCGCCGCTGCGGGCCGTGGTCGCCGCGGCGGCGGCGGATCTCCTCGCGCGGCGCGGGCCGGACGGCCGCTGGCACGGCGGCTGCCGCGGCCGGCTGCTCGAATCGGCCCTCGCCGCCCACCTGTTGCGCGAAACGGACGCCCCGCCCGCGGTGCGGGGCGCCGTCGAGGGCTTCTGCGCCCGCGCGCTCGCGGCGGAGGAGGAGAGCGCGACGGATGGGAACGCGGCGGTGGACCCGTTCGACCGGCTGCTGTCCCGGTTCCTGGCCGCCGCCGCGCTGCGCCGCCCCGCCCGGGACGGCGACGAGGCCCGGGTGGTGGCCGCCCTGCGCACCTACCGGCACGCGTCCGGCGCCCGCAAACGCGCCCTGTTCGGCGCGCTGCTCACGCTGCTGCGGCCCGACGCCGACTGGGACACGCCCGACTGCCCGCCCGACCCGCTCGCCGTCTCGGGCGGCGGCGGCTGGCTGCGGCCCACGCTTGTCGCGGTCCGGCTGCTGGCCGGTGGCCGGGGCCCGCGCGCCGACCGCGCCGATGTGGCGTTCCTGCGCGACAGCCAGTCGCCGGACGGCAGTTGGGACCAGTACGTGCTGGGCACCGTGACCATCCTGCTCGTGCTGCGCCGGCTCGGCCTGGCCCCGGACGTGGTGGCGCGCGGGCTGCGCTTCGTGCTGGCGCAGGTCCGGGACGACGGCGGCGTGCCGTTCATCAGCAGCGTGGACACCTGGCTGACCTGCCTGGCCTCGCTGACCCTGGCCGACTGCGGCACCTCCCGCGGCGCGCTCGCCGCCTCGGTCGACTATCTGTGCGGCGCCCAACTCCCGTGCGGCGGCTGGGGATACGCGCCGGGCGTGCGGCACGCCGACGCCGACGACACCGCCGTCGCCGTGACGTTCCTCAAGCAGTGCGCCACCCCCGCCACGCAGCTCGCGGCCGACGCAGGCAGCGCCTGGCTGCGCGACGCGCAGAACGCGGACGGCGGTTTCAACACCTACCTGCGCGGCGCCCGTTCGGAGGCCGAGATCAGCGCCAAGGCCATCACCGCGCTGCTGGCCGGCCGGCCCGGGCCGCGCGAGCGGGCCGCCGCCGCCCGCGCCTGGCGCTGGCTGGCCGCCGGGCAGCGGGCCGACGGCGGATACCGCGCCGAGTGGGTCCGCTCGCCCGCGTTCCCCGTGCTGCACGTCCTGCGCGCCGCCCGCGCCGTCGCCGCCCGGGGCCTGGCCGACCCCGCGCCCGTCGTCGCCCGGGCCGTCGCCGGGCTGCGCGCCGCCCGCCCGGCCGACGCCGGCCCGCTGACCACCGCCTACGCCGTGGCGGCCCTGGCCACCGCCGGCGACGGCGGGGGGCTCCTGACGGACGGCGTCCGGCTGCTCGTCGCGACCGGCCCCGACACGGCGGTGCCGCCGGACTCGCTGGGCCCGCGCCCGTTCGTCTACGACGTTCCGCTGCTGTACGCGGTCTACCGGCTGGGCGCCCTCGCCGCCGCCCGCGATCAGCTCTCGATCCAGTCCGCGCGATACCCGTCAGCCGTCGTCACGGCGTGATCTACTGTCGGCCATGCACTATCGGAAGTTGGGCAACACGGGCCTTTCCGTGTCGGAAATCGGATACGGCGCCTGGGGTATCGGAAAATCGGCCTGGGTCGGGGCGACCGAGGACGAGTCCGTCCGCGCGCTGAACCGCGCCCTCGATCTGGGCGTCAACTTCATTGACACCGCCCGCGGCTACGGCGAGAGCGAGCGGATCGTCGGCCGCGTCGTCCGCGCCCACGCGGGCGAGAACATCCTGGTGGCCACCAAGGTGCCGCCGAGGAACGACAACTGGCCCGCGCCGGACGGCCTGGACCCGGCCGAGACCTTCCCCGGCGACCACATCAGGCAGAGCCTGGAGACCAGCCTGCGCGCCAGCGGCCTCGACCACTTCGACGTGCTCCAGTTCCACGTGTGGAGCGACGAGTGGGTCGGCCGCGGGGACTGGCTGGAGACCGTCGCCGACCTCAAACAGGCCGGAAAAATCCGCCACTTCGGCGTCTCCATCAACGACCACCAGCCGGACAACGCCCTCGCCCTGGTCGCCACCGGCCAGGTGGACACCGTCCAGGTCATCTACAACATCTTCGACCAGGCCCCCGCCGAGCGGCTGCTGCCCGCCTGCGCCGAGCACGGCGTCGGCGTCATCGTCCGCGTCGCGCTCGACGAGGGCGGCCTGACCGGGCGCGTCACCGCGGACACCACCTTCCCCGAAGGGGACTGGCGCGCCTGGTACTTCCGCGGCGACCGCCCCCACGAGGTCGAGCGGCGCGTCGCCGCTATCGTCGCCGACCTGGGCATCGCGCCGGACGAGATCGCGGAGACGGCGCTGCGGTACGTGCTCAGCTCGCCCGCCGTCTCCACGGTGATCCCCGGCATGCGGACCGTGCGGAACGTCGAGCGCAACGCGGCGGTCGGCGACGGCCGCCCGCTGACCCCGGAGCAGCTCGACGTGCTGGCCCGGCACCGCTGGCAGCGCAACTTCTACGAGTAACGCCCGTCGGCCGACCGGGCGTTCGGACAACGGCCACGCCCGGCCGGCCGGTGCATGATGTGCGGACCGTCCGGCACGCCCGTGAACTGCGTAGAGTGGGCGGGTGGCCGGGGCACGAGAAGCGATACCGCCCTCCTATCTGGAGGGTTACGCCGCGATCCTCGGTGACGTGGCGCTGACCGGCCGGCGGCTGAGCCGCGACGAGATCGCCGCGCGCCGCGCGCTGGGGGAACGGGCCGCGAGCGAGGGCGTCGGGCTGCGCGACCTGGTGCGCGAGCACCTGATCGCCACCCGCCTGGCGTGGCGCGACCTGCCGGACGCGGCCGGGGCGCGGCAGGTGCGGTCGGCGGCGGAGTCGGTGCTGGCGGCGGCCGAGCAGGCGGTGGACGCGCTGGCCGAGGGCTACGGGCGGGCCCAACTGTTCGCGGTGCGACGGGACGAGGCCGCCCGGCGGGAGTTCATCGACGACCTGCTGCACGGGCGCGGCGACGCGGGCGCCCTGGCGGCGCGGGCGGGCCGGTTCGGCGTGCGGCTGGCGCACAGCCACGCGGTGGCGGTGGCGCGCGGCCCCGAGCCGTACGACGAGACCCACCCGGTGACGCGGCGGACGGCGGACGCGCTGGACGGGCGCTTCGGGCGGCGGCTGGTGCTCCTGACCACCAAGGACGGCCGGCTGGTGTGCATCGCGCCGGGCAACGAGCCCGAGATCGTCGAGTACTTCGCGGCCCGGGTGCGGGCCGCGGACCCGCACGGCGCCTGGTGCGTGGCGCTGGGCCGGGCGCACCCGGGCCCGGGCGGTGTGACGCACTCCTACCACGAGGCGCTCAACGCGCTGGAGCTGGCCGACCGGATGGATCTGGACGCGGCCGTGCTGCGGGCGGCGGACCTGCTGGTGTTCCCCGTGCTGACCCGGGACCGGCAGGCCATGGCGGACCTGGTGCGTTCGGTGCTGGGGCCGCTGAGCGAGGCCCGCGGCGGGGCCGGGCCGCTGGTGGAGACGCTGGATGCCTACTTCGCGGCGGGCTGCGTCGCCACCGAGGCGGCGCGAAGGCTGTCACTGAGCGTCCGGGCGCTGACGTACCGGCTGTCGCGCATCCACCGGCTGACCGGAGCGGACCCGGCTGATCCGCTCCAGCGCTACACCCTGCAAACCGCCGTCATCGGTGCCCGCCTGCTGGACTGGCCGGCCCGCGACCTGTGACGGCGCGGGCCGGCTCCCGTGCTCAGCCGGCGAGTTCCACCTGCTCGACGGGACCGTCCGCCGCGCCGGGCGCCGGGGCGCCGCCGGCCGTGCGGGCGGCCAGCCCCGACAGCAGGGCCGCGAGGTCAACGCCCGTGGTGGAGCTGAGGAGTTCCATCCCCTGGGTGACGTTGTCCGCGACCGTCCGGGGCAGTTGGCCCGCGCCGTCCGTGGAGATCACCGTCAGCTTGTCGATCGCGGCCATCGGCTCGGCCGCCTTGCCGACCACCTGCGGCAGCACCTCGATCAGCATCTGGAGCACGGCCGCGTCCCCGTACCGCGCGAACGCGTCGGCCTTCTGCCGCATCGCGTCGGCCTCCGCGCCGCCGACGGCGGCCGTCGCCGCGGCCTGCGCCTCGCCCTCCAGCCGGGCCGCCTCCGCCAGCGCCGCCCGGCGCAGCTTCTCGCCCTCGCCGGTCAGCCGGGCGCGTTCCGCCTCCGCCTGCGCGGCGGCGATCTCCGCGACCCGCCTGGCCTCCGCCTCCTGCTCGGCGCGGTATCGCTCTGCGTCCGCCGGCTTGCGCACCTCGGTGTCCAACTGCCGGTCCTTCAGGGCTGCCTGGCGCTGCGCCACCTTCTCCTGTTCCGCCAGCACCTCCTGCTGGCGGGCGGCGTCCGCCAGCGGACCGGCCGCGTTGGCCTTCGCCGAGGCCGCGTCGATCTCCTCCTTGATCTCCGCCTGCCGCAGGTACAGCGTGCGCTGCGCGATCGCGATCTCCTCCTCGGCGCGCAGCCGCGCCTGCTCGGCCGTGCGCCGCGCCTCCGCCTCGGCGATGTCCGCCTCCTGCCGGGCCCGCGCCGCCTCCGGGCGCCCAAGGTCGTCCAGATAGCTGCCCTCGGCGCTGATGTCCTGGATCTGGAACGTGTCGAGCACCAGGCCCTGCCCGGACAGGCTGGCCTCCGCCTCCTCCGCGACCTGCGCGGCGAACGCGGCCCGGTCCCGGATGACGTCCTCCACGGCCATCCGTCCGACGATGGCGCGCAGCGCGCCGGACAGCACCTCCTGGGTGAACGGCACAACCCCGTCCTGCTGGCGCAGGAACCGCTGCGCGGCCGAACGGATGGCCTGCTCGCTGCCGCCGACCTTGACGATGGCGACCCCGTCGAGGTTGACCTTGACCCCGCGCAGCGTGACCGCGCCGCGCACCGCGATCGGGATGTGCCGGCTGGACAGGTCCATCACATGCAGGTGCTGCACCAGCGGCACCACGAAGACGCCGCCGCCGACCACGACCTTCTGGCCACTGGTGTCGTGCGTGACCTGGCCGGTGACGGGATCGGTGGACTTCCGGCCGCGGCGGCCGGTGACGATGAACGCCTCGTTCGGCCCGGCGACCTTGTACCGCGAGACCACGACAAGGGCGAGCAGCACCAGGAGGGCGACCACCCCCACGACTGAGACGACGACCGGACTCATTACTTCCCCTCCGTTTGTTTCCGTCAACGCGCTCGGCGCGCCCAACCCGCCCGGCCGAGCCGGGAGTTCAGCGCTCGACCTCGCGCACTTCCAGGGCGGTGGCCGACAGCACGCCGGCCACCCACACCTCCGCCCCGGCCGGCACGGCCCGGGTGCTGCGGGCGCTGTACTTCACGTGAAGTCCCGCCACGTTCAACAGGACTTCGCCGTACCCCCCGCCGCCGGGAATCGGCGTGACGACGGCCCCCGAGACGCCGACGAGGTCAGAACCCCGCGGCGCCGCACCCGTCTGATCACGCATCAGTGCCCGGCTCACGCGCACCACCACCCAGGCCGTGCCACCCCCCGCCGCCACCCCCACCGCGGCGGCCCCAGCGGCTCCGAACCCGGTCGCCGCGAGCGTGACCGCCCCGGTGAACCCGAGCATGGAGACGAACGCGGCCATGGCCGGCAACGACAGCACGCCGTCGAGGTCGAGCACCCCGTCGAGCACGCCGTCGAAGACCACCGCGAGGAGCAGCAGAACCAGCCCGGCGATGCCGAGACCAAGAAACCACTCCATCGCGACCTCCCTCGAGATCCGCTTTTCCGCTGGTGACAGTGATGGTCCCACTCGACATGCACGGTTCACATTGCCGCTGTCCGGCAATCATGACGACCTTTTAATGCCGGTGGCGCGCGCCGGATGCCCGGGGACAACCGCCGGGCCCGCTCGGTGGTCCAACGACGCACAACCAGCCCAACACCCCGTTCAGGAGGAGCAGATGCGTTTACCCAGAACCCGGGCCGTCGTCGTCGGCGTCACCGCCGTGGCCGCCGTGGGCCTCGCGCCCGCACCGGCCGCCGCGCGCCCCGCCGTTGACCCCGCCGTCCCGCCCGCCGCGGGCTCCGACGACATCAACGGCGACGGCCACCGCGACTACGTCCAGTACGCGGACTGGCTGCCGGGCGTCGGCTACGCCGGCGGCGTGCGGATCACCTACGGCACTGCCTCCGGCCCGGGCACCGTGACCCAGGACGTGCACCAGGAGACCCCGGGAATCCCCGGCCAGCACCTCGGCGGCGACGACATGTTCGGCAGCCGGCTCGCGGTCGGCGACTTCAACGGGGACGGCTACGGCGACATCGTCGCCGGCTCGCTGGGCGCGGAGACCGCCCCCACGCTGACCGGCACGCTGGTCATCCTGTGGGGGAGCGCCTCCGGTGTCTCGGGTGGCACGGCCCTGCCGCACGGCGAACTGCCGCCGGGCGGCCCGCACTACGGCGAGGAGCTGGCCACCGGCGACTTCGACGGCGACGGCCACCCGGACATCGCCGCCGCCACCGGGGACGGTGTCCGGATCCTGCACGGCCCGTTCACCCCGGCCGGGGGCACCGGCCCGGTGACGCGCGAGAGCCGGGCCGACTTCTTCACGCACAGCCTGGTCGCGGGCGACCTCACCGGCGACGGCACGGCCGAACTCGTCGTCATCGGCGCCCAGTTCGGCGGGAATCCGGGCGCGACGGACGCCTGGCTCCCGGGCGGCGCCACGCTGCGGCTGGATCCCTCCACCGCCGCCACCGGCGAAGCCGTGGGCGTGGTCGCCGACTTCGACCAGGACGGCTACGGCGACGTGGCGTTCGGCGTGCCCACGGACGACAACTTCACCGGCGCGCTTGTCGTCTGGCCGGGCGGCCCGTCCGGTCCCGGCACCCCGGCCCGTCTCACCCAGCCCGGCACCCCGGACTACGAGGAGCGGTTCGGCCACTCCGTGTCGGCCGGCGACGTCAACGGCGACGGCTTCCCCGAGCTGGCCGTCGGCTCCCCCGGCGAGTGGGTGGACAACCAGATGTACGCGGGCGGCGTCACGGTGCTCAGCGGCGGCCCCGGCGGACTGACGGCCGCCGGCGCCCAGTGGCTGGACCGCGAGACGCCCGGCGTGCCGGAAGACGCCCAGTTCTTCGGCGAGTTCGGCAGGGACGTGCGGCTGCGCGACAGCGACGGCGACGGCCACGCCGACCTGTTCGCCGAGGGCGGCCAGCCGGCGCTGCTGCTGCCCGGCGGCTTGAGCGGCATCGACCCGGCGGCCGGGGCGACCCAGTTGCCCGGCTCGGGTTTCGTCGCGTTCCCCCAGTAGCCCGGGGCCGCCCAGGCCCTATGCCAGGGCCCGGGCCATCCGGCGCACCGCCTCGGTGAGCAGCTCCGGCGAGGTCGCCAGGTTGAGCCGCACATGACCGGCACCGCCCGTGCCGAAGTCCGCGCCGGAGCTGAGGGCGACCCGGCCGCGTTCCAGGAAACGCGCCGCCGGGTCCCCGCCCAGGCCCAGGTCGCGGCAGTCCAGCCAGGCGAGGTAGGTGCCCTGGCCGGGCCGGTGGCGCACGCCCGGCAGGTGGGTGGCCAGCAGCTCGGCCAGCAGCCGGCGGTTGCGGTCCAGGCTCGCGTTCAGTGCGTCCAGCCAGGGCCCGCCCTCGGTGAACGCCGCGATGTGCGCGACGACCCCGAGCTGGCTGGCGCCGTGCCCGGCCTCCTCCGGCATCCGGGCCAGCTCCTCGGCGGCGGCGGGCCCGGAGAGGGCCAGCGCGGCCTTGGCACCGGCCAGGTTCCACGCCTTGGACGCGGACAGCAGCGAGAACGCGTCCGCCGCGCCGGGCAGGCTCAGATAGGGCACGAAGCGGACGCCGGGGGCGACCACGGGCGCGTGGATCTCGTCGACGACCACCCGCACCCCGTGCGCCCCGGCCAGCTCGCCGACGGCGGTCAGCTCCTCGGCGGTGTGGACCGTTCCGGTCGGGTTGTGCGGGCTGCACAGCAGATACGCGGCCCGGCCGCCGCCGACCGTCGCCGCCTTGAACGCGGTCACCAGCGCGTCCGGCTCCAGCCGCCCGTCGGGGTCGAGCGGCGCCTCGATCACGCGCCGGTCCAGATGCTCGGCGAACGCGTAGAACGGCGGGTAGACCGGGGAGTTGACCACCACAGCGTCGCCCGGTCCGGTCACCAGCCGCAGCACCTCGACGATGCCGAGCATCACGTCGGGCACCAGTCGGGCCGCCGCCACATCCGGCAGCGCCCAGCCCCAGCGTTCGCGGGCGAAGCCGTCCAGCGCCTCGGCGTAGGCGGTGCCCACGGGGTAGCCGGTGTCGCCGAGCGCGACGGCCTCGGTCAGCGCCCGCGCGACGGGCCCGGCGAGCTCCGTGTCCATCTCGGCCACCCACAACGGCAGTACGTCCGGGGCATGAGTGCGCCATTTCATGCTGGTGCGCCGCCGCAGTCGCTCCAGTGACAGCCCGCTCAGCGGATCGGGAACGGCCGGCCCGGCCGGTATGCCATCCATGCGGCCCATCCTAGGTGGCGGCCTACGTCGCACTCCGTACAGATAAAAGTACGACTATCTGATCTTTCGTCCCCAAGATGACGCTGAGATAGGGAGTGCGCAGTGTCCCACCGTCTGTCCCGTTCTCTCTCACGCCGCCGGGCGGCGGCGGCCGCGCTGGCCGCCGGAGTCCTGCTCGCCGCGCTGCCCGGCTGCGGCGACGGCTCCGGATCCCTGTCGGAGACCGGCAAGGAGCGGGCGCCGGCGGCCAAGCCCGCCAAGGGCTTCACGCTCGTGGCCACCGGAGACCTCCTCGTCCACGACTCCGTCATCCGCCAGGCCCAGGCCGACGCGGGCGGCATCGGCCACGACTTCGCCCGCATGCTCGCCGCCGCCGAACCCCTGGTCTCCGGCGCCGACCTCGCCGTCTGCCACATGGAGACCGTCTACGGCGCCGACGGCGGTCCGTTCACCGGATACCCAACGTTCAAGACCCCGCCGGACCTCGCCCGGGCCGTCGCGGATGTCGGCTACGACACCTGTTCCACCGCGTCCAACCACACCCTGGACGCCGGCCCGGAGGGTGTGACCCGCACCCTGGACGCCATGGACGCCGTGGGCCTGCGGCACGCCGGCTCGGCCCGGAGCCCCGAGGAGAGCGACACCCCCGCGCTCCTCAAGGCCGGCGACGCCACCGTCGCCCACCTCGCCTACACCTACGGCACCAACGGCATCCCCATCCCCGAGGACCAGCCCTGGCTGGTCAACCTCATCGACCCGGCCCTGATCGTCGAGGACGCCCGCGCCGCGCGCGCCGCGGGCGCGGACGTCGTCGTGG
The DNA here is from genome assembly GCF_031845365.1 of Streptomyces litchfieldiae. NCBI lineage: Bacteria > Bacillati > Actinomycetota > Actinomycetes > Kitasatosporales > Streptomycetaceae > Streptomyces > Streptomyces litchfieldiae. The sequence goes on along the minus strand of NZ_JAVREL010000001.1, from coordinate 560,722 downwards.
TCAGCATGCACTGGGGCACCGAGTGGCAGGAGGCCCCCGACGAGCTCCAGCTCTCCCTCGCCCAGGAGCTGACCGCCTCGGCCGGCGCGGACGGGCGCCGCGACATCGACCTCATCCTCGGCACCCACGCCCATGTGCCGCAGGCGTACGAGAAGGTCAACGGCACCTGGGTCGTCTACGGCATGGGCGACCAGATCGCGGGCGTCATGAACGACCCGCGCGGCCAGTACGGCACCGCAGCCCGCTTCACCTTCACCCCGCCCGCCGAACCGAACGGCTCCTGGACGGTGTCCACGGCGGAGTACATCCCGCACGCCGTGGCCAACGACCCGATCACCCTCGTCAACCTCCCCCGGGCCCTGGAAGCGGAGCCCGGCCACCCCGAGCACACCGCCGCGCTGGAGGCGATCCGCGCGGCCGTCCTCAGCCGGGGCGCGGAGGCGGACGGGCTCACGATGGGCAGTTGAGCACCCCCGGCCCGGGAGTGGGCACCGGTGGCAACCTTTCGCGGGGCGGCGGCGACTTGAAAGCGCCGTGCCACCGTCCCGTGGGAGGCCGATCCTCGTGCGTGTCCCGTCCCTGCTCGCCGTCGCCGCGCTGCTCGCCGGCGCGTTCACCGCCGTGCCGTCCGCCGCCCAGGCCGCGCCGGGCGGGCCGCCAGGCCCCACCGGCTGGGCCTCGGTGGGGGAGGGCACCACCGGCGGCGCGGGCGCCGACAACGACAGCGTTCATGTCGTCGACACCCGCGCCGAGCTGATCGCCGCTCTCGACAACGGCGGCGACCCGACCGCACCCAAGATCATTCAAGTTCGCGGTTCCATCGCAGGGAACGAGACCGACGACGGGCGGCTTCTGGAAGCGGCGGATTACGCCCCCGGCTGGGACCTGAACCGCTACATGGCCTGCTTCGGCCCCGAGGGCACCGAGTGGCGCGACGACCGCCACTTCTGGTGCGGGGAGCAGCGGCGGCTGCGCGTCACCGGCTCCAACGCACAGAAGCGGCACATCCAGTTGGAGGTGCCGTCCAACACCACCCTGGAGGGCGTGGGCGACGACGCCTGGCTGCTCGGCGTCTACCTCTCCATCCGCACCGGCGAGAACATCATCATCCGAGACCTCCATCTGGAGGCGCCCACCGACCACTTCCCGTCCTGGGACCCCTGGGACGGCGAACAGGGCTCCAGGAACGCCCGGTTCGACGCGCTGTCGATGGTCACCGGCTCCCGGGTGTGGGTCGACCACTGCACGTTCACCGACGGCCGCTACCCCAACAGCCGGGCGCCCGAAGGCTTTCACGGCGAGCCGGTGGAGCGCCACGACGGGCTGCTGGACATGGAGGACGGCACCGACCTGGTCACCGTCTCCTTCAGCCGGTTCACCGACCACGCCAAGACGGTGCTGATCGGCTCCGGCGACGGGCAGGGCGACAAGGACCGCGGCCGGCTGCGGATCACGCTGCACCACAACCTCTTCGAGGACACCCAGCAGCGCAGCCCCCGGGTCCGCTTCGGCCAGGTCCACTCCTACAACAACTACTTCACCGGCAGCACCGACGACCCCGACTACCCGTTGCGGAGCGAGGCGGCGGGCGGTGGCGACTACTACCTGGGCGTCGGCCTGGAATCGCGGTTGGTCTCCGAGTACAACGCGTTCGAGCTGACCGGCCCGGGCGCCTCGTCCGACGTCGTGCTCGCCAACTTGAACGGCCACCAGTTCACCGACCGCGGTTCCTGGTTCAACGGCCGGCCGAGCGACTTGAACGCCCTGGCCGAGCGGAAGTTCACCGACCGCGCGGCGGCGGCCCGCGCGGCGGCCGCCGCCGACGGCCACCAGGCGGCGGATGTCGCCGCCCGCGTCGGCCATCGCGGCCAGGTTGTGCCGCACCCCGAACGCCGTACCCTCCAGCGCCGCGCGGTACGGATGGCCCCGGCCATGCCGGAGCGTCAGACCGTGAATGAGCCCGCGCGCGTCCGGGTCGAAGAACGGGGTGCGCTCGCCCGCGAAGTACGGGAGCATCACCAGCCCTTCCGCCCCCGGCGGCAGCGCCGCCGCCCCGCCGACCAGTCCACCCATGAGCTCGGCCGCACCGCCGCCCAGTTGCTCGTGGACCGGATCGCCACCCCGGGCCGGCCGGCCAGCACGGTCACGCTCGGCACCGAGCTGGCCGTGCGCGAGAGCTCGGCCGGTCGCGATCGGACGTGAACCGCCGCGTTGTCAGTCGGTTCTGGCGGGGTGGATGTCGACGTGGTCACCGGCGGCGATCAGTGCCGCGCCCGGTGCCACGACCTGCGGGGCCACGCCGGAGTCGGCCGCCACGACCTCGCCGCTGCGCGCGTCCAGGACGACCGGCCGGCCGTCGCGGTCGAGATAGATCCGGTCCCGGTACGAGGCGGTGACCTCACCGCTCCAGGTGCCGTCCCGGCCCGCCTCCCCGGCCGGCTGCCGCCACAGCACCTCGCCGGATTCCAGGTCGAACGCGAGCGCGCCGCTCTCCTCGTTGTCGCACACCACCGCGGTGATCTCCGGGTCGGGCGGGGTGCAGGTCATGTCCTTGGCCAGTCCGTCGTCGGCGGTGATGACGGGCTCGCCGGTGGCGGTCTCCACCAGCCGCGGTCCGGCCGGGTCCTCGCTCTCCTGGATGCGGAAGAGCCGCCCCATGGGCTGGAGCGACGGCGCCCCGGCGATCGGGTCGGACCACACCTCCCGGCCGTCGGCGAGCGCGACGCCGACGGTCGCGGAGCCGTCGTCCCGGGACGCCACCCCGGCGAGCGTGTCCCCGTGTCCGGCCATGAGCGCGAAGTCGTCACTCTCCCAGGCGACTTCGCGTCGCGCGAGGTCGACGACGACGGCGCCGGCCAGTTGGTTGCCGTCGGCCGGCTGGATGGCGACCAGGCCCTCGTGGACGCTGACCACTCGGGCGCTGACCTGGCCGTCCGGCGCCTCCTCCCGCCAGAAGGCGGGGGTGAACGGGACGCGGGCGAGAACGTCACCGGTCTCCGCGTGGGCGGCGACCAGTTCCAGCTCGGGGGCGCTGTCATCGCCCACCGGAATGGCGGCCAACACGGCGGGCTCGCCGTCGAGTTCGGCGAGGAGCGGGGCGACCACCCGGCGGGTCGCCGCGGCCTGCTCGGCGGCGGCGGCCTCCTCCTCGGGGGTGGTCGCGCCCTCCGCCCGCCAGGGCTCGTACCGGGCCGGTTCCTCGGTGTCGACACGGGCGGTGGCGCGGCCGGTGGTCAGGTCGACCAGGTTCAGCCCGGCCTCGTCGGCCACCCAGGCCCGTTCGCCGTGCACGACGAGCGGCGGGTGGGTGATGGGGCCGGTGTCGATCCGCGCGGCCGGTTCGGTGGCGAACTCCGTGGGCGGGCCCGCCGGTTCGGGCGACTCCTCCGCCGGCCGCTCGTCGGCCGAGTCCTCCCGCCCGGAGCCGCCGTCCCCGCCACAGCCGCCCAGCACCAGCGTTCCCGCCAGTAACGCCACCGGCCATCCGTTGCGTACGCGCATGACGCGTTCCCCTCCCCAGTAGATGCGCCGCCGGTGCGGCCCGGCCCTCCGAACCCCCCGGCCCGGTGGCCACTATGGCACTCGCCCGGGCGCGCGGTGCCGTCGGCCCACCGGGCACCGGCGGGCCCGCACGTCAACAGCGCGCCCCGTCAGTTGCACGCCTGCTCCAACCAGGCAGTGCCCTCGGGCAGTTCGTCCTGCACCCGCTGGATGTCGCCCAGCAGAACGGCGGGGTCCCGGCCCGGGTCGGCGAGGAATTCGATCACCTTCTCGGAGAAGACGTGGCCGATGGTCGGCGGCATGACGTCCGAGGCGTCCAGGCACAGCGTCTCCGCGTCCCGCAGCTCCTGGGCGAGCCGCTCGCTGACCTCGCCCCGGTAGGCGGCCGGGCCCACCGCGTTGTGCGCGGAGAACACCGGGCGCTGCTCGTGCCCCGCCCGCGCCGCCTGGGTGTCGCCGGCGGCCAGATAGCGCATGAGGGCCTCCGCCTCCTCGCTCTGGCGGAACATCGCGGCGAAGTCACCGGCGACCTCCCGGGCGCGGCCCGTTCCCTCGGCGCCGGGCAGCACCTCGGCCGAGGGCACGAAGTCCAGCCGGGCGGCCTCCTCCCCCGAGTAGAAGCTGCGGGCGAAGCTGCCCTGGTGCTCCAGCGAGCAGCCGTGCCCCGGGGCCAGCAGCAGCCCGCCGCTGCCGTCGTCCCGGCCGCGGTGGTCGGTCAGCAGTGCCTCCTCGGCCGCCCGGCCGGAGGGGTCCGACGCCAGGAACGAGCCGAAGGTGCGCCAGGCTCCCAGGACCGGCTCCGCCGTCCAGGACAGGGCCCCCGTCGCCCAGGCGTCGTACGCGGCCGGGCCCGACCGCTGGAGCAGGATGTCCTCGATCCAGTCGGTGCCCGGCCAGCCGGTGGTGGCGTCGGACAGCATCCCCAGGCACCACTGGGACGGGTCGGTGGGCGCCTCGGGCACCCCGCGCGACGCCTCGAACCACACGATGCTCTTCAGATCGACCTTGACCGGCACCCAGTAGCGGTGGTCGGGGCCGTCGCCGCGGCCGTCGTCCGGCCGCGCCAGCCAGGGATCGCCGAAGGAGTCCTCCAGCTCCACGATGTCCTCCAGCGGCTGGAGCTGGCCCTGCGCGGCGTATTCCGCGAGGTCGCCGAGCCCCGGCAGGATCGCGATGTCCGGCGGATCGCCGGACTGCACCCCGGCCAGCAGCACCTCCCGGGTCGCGGTCGTGCCCTGGTAGTCGACGGAGATGCCCGATTCCTGCTCGAACTGGACCAGTTCACGCTCGAAATCGACGCGTTCCTGATCGGTCCAGGGGCCCAGCACGGTCAGTTCGCCCTCCGCCGCGCCGGTGTCCCGCCCGCAGCCGCCCAGCGCCGGCGAGAGCAGCGCCAGCGCCAGGGCCGGGATCAGCACCCGGCGGCCGGGGGTGCGCGCCCTCACGGCCGGTGCCTGTACCGCACGGCGTGCCGGCCGATGCCCAGCCAGCACAGCAGCGCCACCGCGCCGCCCCCGACCGGGATGGCCGTGATCGCGCCCGCGCGCGTCCCGGTCTCGTTCATGTCGTCGGTCACCCGCTCGGCGACCTCGGAGGTGCGCGTTCTCAGCACATCCAGCTCCAGTTCGTCGTCGGTCGTCGTGCCGTGCAAGTCCCCGATGACCCCGGCCAGTTCCGCGTGGGCGGCGTCCAGCCGGTCCTGCGTGTGGCGCGCCGCCGGCACCGCGAACCAGGACGCCAGCAGGATCAGCGCGGCGCCCAGCAGATAGGGGTTGAGGCGCTGCGGAAAGCGCCGGTTCAACTGGCCCTGGACCACGGCCAGCAGGGCCACCAGGCTCAGCAGCGCCGCCGCGGCCCACCACCACAGCCTCTCGTGCGCGCCGGTGAACGAGGTCTCCTCGGTCAGTTCCGCGAGCTGGAGCTGTTGAAGCGCGTCCAACCGGTGCAGGATGCCGGTGTTGTCGCGGTTGAGGATCGCGTCCGCGCTGCGGAACCACGCCTCCCGCAGCACCCGCGTCCCCGCGAACGACCCCGCCCGTTCCACCGCCTCGCTGTAGGCGACGAGCAGGGCGCTGATGGTGGCCGGACCCAACTCGGCGTCCTCGCTGCCCACCTGCCGGTCGGCGATCTGCGACAGGCTCTGGGTGGCCGAGGCGATCTGCGTCCGGTACTCCTCGCCGGGGCCGACCACGTCGCTCAGCCCCTCCTCGAGGGTCTCCCGGGCGGCCAGGTGCGCGGTCATCAGCGCGGTACGGGCCGCCGCCACCTCCAGCACGGCGGGCGCGATCCGGTCGCGCACCTCGGCGGGGCGGCGGTGCAGGTCGCCATAGGCGTCGAACAGCAGCGTCGCCGTCAGCGCGGTCAGCACCAGCAGCGCCGTGAGCTGTGCCCGCAGCAGGCGCCGCGTGCCGAGCCGGCGCCTCATGGCGCGTCCGCGAACTGGTGACCGCAGTTGTTGCAGAACCGGCCCGGCCGCACCCACTCCCCGCACACCGGGCAGCACACCGGCCGGCCCTCGCTCTCCACGTTCCCCGCCCCGTCCGGCGCGGGCGGCGCCATGGAATAGCCGCTCTCCAGCAGCATCCGCTTGAGCTGCCCGGAATCCGGGTCCGCGCGCACCGTGACCCGGCCCTCGTCCGCGTCCTCGATGACCACCAGCCGCGCCAGCCGGGTCAGCCGCCGCTCGTCGCCCAGCAGCCGGGCCAGTCGGACGGCCCGGCCCAACTCCTCGGCCGCCGTGGCGAGATCGCCCGCGGCCAGCGCCCGGCAGCCGCGCTGATCCGCCTCGTTCAACGCGACGGTGTGCTTGAAGTGCTCACCCACCGGGGCCGGATTGGAAAACGGCGGCGACTCATCCGTCCAGCGCACCGTGACCGACCGCGTCTCCGGCAGCGCCACCCCCTCGGCCGCCAGCCCGACCGAGGCGATCCGGGCGCCGGGCCCGGCCCCGCCGCCGGACCTTGAACTGGCCGATTCCGCCCGCAGCCGTAGCTCGTACCAGCGCGTCTCGTCGCCCCACGCCCCGGTCGCGAAGCCGGTCACATCGCCCTCGGCCTCGTCCGTGGCGCCGACGTGCCCGGCGGCGGTGAGGTCCCGCTCGACGGGGACGAGCTGGCGGAAGAGCGAGATCCGCACCCCGGGGCCGGTCCACACCCGGATCCCGAGCTGTGGCAGCGTCCGGGCGGTGGCGGTCCGCACGATGCCGGTGAGCATCCGCGTCAGCTCCTCCGGGAACGCCGGCCCGTCGGCGCCCGGGGACGGCTCGACGGCCGCCGCCCGGCCGTTCAGCCGGCCGACGATCTCCCGAAGCTGATCGACGTCCCAGTCCTCGCCGATCGCCAGCGCGTCACAGGTGAACTCGCCCTCGCAGGCGTCCAGTACACGCCGCAGCTCGTCCTCCTCCTCGTGCCGGTCCCGGCCGTCCGTCAGCAGCAGCACATGCCGCAACGACGCGTCCGGGCGCCCGGCCAGCAGCCGGCGGGCGAGGTCCAGCCACGCGGAGATGCGGGTGCCGCCGTTGCCGTCCATAGCCCGGGCGGCGAGGCCGCCCGCCCGCCGCGTCTCCTCGTCGGCGGCCACCGTGCCGGGCCGCGACGGATAGACCACCTCGGCCGCCTCGTTGCCGCGCACCAGCGCGAAGTGCGTGCCGTCCGGCAGGAGTTCGATGGCCTTTTCCGCCGCCCGGCGGGCCGCCGCGATCGGGCGGATGCTGGGGTGCCGCATCGAGCCGGAGCAGTCGATGATGATGATCTCCGAGCGGTGCGCCGCCCGCCCGGCGGCTTCCTCGCCAAGGCCCGCCACCGTGACCTTCAGGATCACGCGCACATCGCCGCCGTCGCCGGCCGCGTACTGGTCGGCCTGGTACTCCGCGGTCAGCTCGGCGCGCGGCCCCGCGCGCTCCGCCGGTCCGGCTCCCGTCACCTTGTCTCCTCGCCGTGCCGATCGCTCACCCGCTCGTTCACCTGCTCACGAACCACACCCGGGGGCGCACCGCGTTCGAGCAGTCGATCAGATGCTCGTGCTGCGCCGGGCCGATGCCCGACAGTTGCGCCAGCTCCCGGAAGGACCGGGACAGCGCTCGCCGCAGCCCGTTCTCGTCCGGGGGATAGGGCTTCCCGGGCGCCTTCCGGGCCAGCAGCCGGGCGGCCGGCTCCGGCAGCCGGAACGGCCCCTCCTCGTCCGGCGGCCGGGGCGCCCGGCGGAACCAGTCCAGCAGACATTCCCGCAACTCGGCGGTCAGCCTGGTTCGTTCCTCCCCGGCCTCGGCCTCGCCGTCCAGGGCCAGCGTGGGCAGATCGCGCAGCGCGGCCGCCAGGCTCCGCCGGTCGGGCAGCCCCCGGTCGCCCTCCGCCAGCCGCGCCGCGCGGATCCGCACGGCCGCGATCCGGGCGGCGTCGTAGTGGCGCGACATGGCGGGCACCAGGCCCAATACCTCGGCCGCGGTGCCGCGTTCGCCGCGCGCCAGATGAATGCGGGCCAGCCCGAAGGCCGCGCTGCCCTGCTGCGGGGTGCGCCGCCACACCGCGTGGTAGAGGAGCTGGGCGCGCCGCACGCCGTCCGTCCGCTCGGCCGCGTCGCCGCCGGTCGCGTCGCACTCGGCGCAGTAGCCGAGCGCCAGCTTGGGCGCGTACTCGCCGGGCAGCGCGGCGTAGACGCGCGTGAAGTGGGTGCCCGCGGCCGTCAACTCGCCGCGGGCCAGGGCCAGCAGTCCGTTGTGCCAGTCGACGCGCCAGTCGTCGGCGGCCAGGTTCACCGCCGTGTCGTCCAGTACCCGCTCGGCCTCCCGCAACCGGCTTTCGGCGCGCGCCAGATGGTCCTTGCGGCCGGGGTGGTCCGGCGCGATTTCCCCGGCGATCCGCAGATGGGCCCGGCACAGTTCCAGCCGCGCCTCGACGCTCCGCCGCGCCGGTCCGCTCTCCTTCTCGGCGGCGAGGTAGATCTCCCACTGCCGTACGGTGGCCCGGGGATCGCGCGGGCCGGGCAGCCGAAGCTGCACGATCGCCGGATCCCTCGGGTCCGGGTACGGCACCGGCAGGCCGGCCGCGACCTGCGCGGCGGTGGGGCGGCCGTCGTCGAGCACGGGTCCGGTCAGGCCGGGCGACCGGTAGGCGCGGGCGGACCGGCCCAGCCAGTGCTCCGGGCCGGGGACCGCGCCGAGCCCGGCGTCCAGCAGGACGGGCGAGGGCGCGAAGACCTCCGACGGCCGGGTGTACTCCCGCCCGGTGCGCAGCGACACCAACTCGCGGAGCACGCCCTCCAGTTGCTCGGCCATATCGGCGGCGGACGCGAACCGGCGCCGGGGCTCGCGGGCCGTGGCGCGGGTCAGCAGCCGGCGGAACGACTCGTTGCCGAGCCCGTAGTCGCTCGGCTCCTCCTCGACCGCCTCGGCGAGTTCCGCCAGCGTCCGGCCGACCGTGTGGATGTCGTTGGCGACGTCCGGCGGCTTCAGGCCCAGGGCGACCTCGGGGCTGGCGTAGTAGCGGGTGATGACGGGCACCCGGTTGGTGTCGTCCGGCCGCTGCACGCCGCCCAGATCGATGAGCACCACCCGGGTGCCCCGGTGGATGACGTTGTCCGGCTTCATGTCCGAGTAGACCAGGCCCTTGTCGTGGATGGCCTGGAGGGCGGAGAGGATCTGGCAGCCGTACCGCGCGACATGCTCCAGGGTCAGTGGCTCGCCCAGGGGCCGCAGCCCGGCCTTCGCCTCATTGAGCACGGTGCGCAGGGGCTTGCCGCCGACGAACTCCATCACGATGTAGTCCACGGTCGGTTCGCCGTCCCGCTCATGGGGGACGTAGTCGTGGATGGAGACGATGGAGTCGTGGGCGAGGGCGAGGGCCACCATCTTGTCCCGCTCCTCCTCCATGTTGACCCGGGCCCCGGCATCATGCGGATTGAGCTGCCCCTTGAACGCGACGGGCCGGTTCCGCAGCCGGGTGTCCTCGGCGAGGTAGACCCAGCCGAGCCCGCCGTGGGCGAGGCAGCCCCGCACGGTGTAACGGTCGCCGTCCAGCGTGCTGCCCGGCGCCAGTTGGGGGAGCAGCGAGTAACGGGTGCCGCAGTGCGAGCAGTAACCCTCGTACCGCTGCTCGGTGCCGGCGTACGGGGCGCCAACGGGCCGTCGGCACCTGTGGTTTCCACAGGGCCGGCCCTCGGCGGGCGGGGTCGGGTTCGCCTGGAGCAGCGACTCCGGGTCCGGCTCGGGCAGTTCGGGCAGATCCAGCAGCCGGCTCTCGGCCGGGGCGTCCGGGCCGCGCTCCGTCATGTGTCCCTCCCATCCGCCGCGCCGTCGTTCCCGCCGTGCCCTTCCCGGCTCGCGTCCGCGCGGGGCAGGGGCGGCCAGCCCAGCGCGCGCCGCACGGCGTCCACATACGCCGCGAGCGCGTCGCCCGCCGCCTCGGGTTCATACCGGCCGTACAGCGCCCGGCGTGCCTCGCCGTACTCCCGGCCGACCGCCAGCGCGATGTCCTCGGTCTGCCCGTGCTGGGCGGCGAGGAGCTGATAGGTCTCGAACTGTTCGCGCGCGGCGCGGCGGCGCGCGAACAACAGGTCGGCCGCCGACTCCTCGGCGGCCAGCGCGCGTTCGACGCCCCGGGCCCGTTCCTCCAGCCTGCTCAGCGGCGCGGCGAATCGCTCCGGCGCCGGCTCCCCGGTCCGGTCGTGCGCGAGCCGGATGCCGGCCAGGGTCTCCCACAGCCGGGCCACCGCCTCGTCCTGCCGCCGCACCCCGGCCAGCCGCTCGGCCGCCTCGTTCAGCTTCCCGGCGCGGGACCCCAGCGCCGCGAGCCGGCCGGGGAGTTGGCCCAGGCGGTGCCGCAACGCCAGCCGGTCGGCCACGTCCTGCCGGGGGCGGCTGCCCGCGCCGTCGAAGACCAGCAGCAACCGGCAGCCCTGCTCGGCCAGTTCGCCGCAGAACGCGAGCAGGTCGGCCCGGTCGGCGCAGCGGTTCACGCCGAGCAGGGCGATGGTGGCCGTCAGCCGGTCCCGCCTCAGCCACTCCCGGGCCCGCCCGGATTCCGGGCCGGTGACGTTGATCCGCTCGGCGACCTGCCCGGCGATCTCGTCGGCGGTCAGGTCGGCGGCGTTCACGGCGAGATCGAGGCTGCCCACCGGGGGTACCGTCGCCGTCGGCTGGCCGGACAGCGACTCCGGGGCGGTGGGGGAGAGTTCGCGGTCGGCCAGGGCGAGGGCCCGTTGCAGCGTGCGGTCCCGGATGCCGTCCCGGACGATCTCGGTGACATAGACCGGCGAGCGGTTCTCGCCGCGCAGCCAGGCGGCGAGCCGCGTCGCGTAGCTCACCTCCACCGGCTGGTCGGCCGAGGCCCGGGAGGCGATGCCGGGCGGAACTCCGGGCCGCCCCCCGGGCGACACTTTCCGCAGGTACTTGGTGATGGTGTCGACCGGGATCATGTACGCGAGCGACAGCGGCTCGGGGGCCTGGTCGTCGTGGAAGCCGGTGACCGTGATGCCCAGCACCCGGGAGGGGGTGTTCATGTCCATCACCGGGCCGCCGCTGCACCCGTGCCGGGGCAGGTGCGCGCCGCCCTCCAGGGTGAGCTGGACCCGTTCGCCGAATTTCCTGCTCACCCGGGCCTGGAACGCCGCGCCCTCGCCGTTGTTGACCGACTCCGGGTAGCCGCACATCTCGACCCGGGTGCCGAGCGACGGCGCGGCTCGCAGCAGGGGGGCCGGCGCGCTGTCGGCGCAGGGCCGGTCCAGCGTGAGCAGCGCGATGTCGCCGCGTTCGCGGTGCGGGGCGATCCAGTGCTCCGGCAGGGCGGTGGCCGGGGTGCGCACCCCGGCCACCAGCTCGGGAAAGTCGACGAGTGCGACGGCTTCGCGCGCCACGACATGGGCGCAGGTCAGCACGGTGCGGTCGTCGAGCAGCACGCCGGAGCCGATGACGCGGCCACTGGCCGGAGAATGGATGCGAACCCGCCAGGTGTCGCCCCCCGCATGCTCGTGAATGTCCTGATTCATGACTGGGACACCCCTCCCCTATGCGTCAGCAGCATACGCACGACCGCTTTCGCTCTGTAGCATCCGGACACGAATAGGTAGTAGGGCAACGGGAGTTGAGCGATGGCCGGTGCGGGCTCGGGGAGCGACATCGGCCTGGCCGACGTCATCCGGCAGGTGCGGGAGGACCTTGAGGAGGCGCAGCGGGACGGGGCGGCGGGCGGCCATGAACTGCGTTTCGCGGTCGACCGGGTCAGCCTGGAGATCGCCGTTCAAGTCCGCCGCGAGGGGCGGGGCGGGGCCGGCCTGCGGATCGGCGTGGTGACCGCCGACCTGGGCGGCGCGGTCAGCCGGGAGACCACCCACCGGATCCAGGTGGACCTGCTGCCGCAGGGTTCACGCGGCACCTACCACGTGGGCGGGGAGCCGGGCGGGCGGCGGTAGCCAGCGCGGGGTCCCCCGGGTGCGGCGCTCGGCGGGCGGGTGGCGGCGGCCGGTGGCAGGCTGGCTCCGACCGGGGATCCGCGGGGCCGGATCCAGAGAGGAAGCCGCATGATCACCACAGACTTTCTGCCCGGCTCTCCGTGCTGGCTGGATCTCGGCGCCCCCGACATCGGCGCCGCCGCGGCCTTCTACGGCACGGTGTTCGGCTGGGAGTTCGAGTCGTTCGGGCCGGACGCCGGTGGATACGGCGTGTTCCGACTGGGCGGCAAGACGGTCGCCGGGCTGGGGCCGCTCACCGAGGAGGGCGCGCGTTCCGCCTGGATGGTCTACTTTGCCACCCCCGACGCGGAGGCCGCGGCCCGCACCGTCACCGAGCGTGGCGGCACGGTGCGCGTCGCGCCGCTGACCATCGAGGGCGAGAGCCGCATGGCCCAGTTCTCCGACCCGCAGGGCGGCCAGTTCGCGGTGCTCCAGGCGCCGGGCAGCCAGGGCCTGGAGGCCGTGGACGTCACCGGCTCGCTGACCTGGACGGAGCTGTACACGACGGACGTCGGCGCCGCGAAGGAGTTCTACGGCGCGCTGTTCGGCTGGACGACCAGCGACATGGAACTGCCGGGCGGCGGCGGGACGTACGCGCTGATCACGCCCGCCGGCGCGGGGGAGGACCGAATGCAGGGCGGCATCATGCAACTCCCGCCCGAGGCCCTGGATCTGACCGGCGGCCGGCCCTACTGGCACCCCGTGTTCGGCTCGGCGGACTGCGACGCCACGGTCGCCCTGCTCACCGGCAAGGGCGGGTCCGTGCAGATGGGCCCCGAGGACGCGGAGGGCGTCGGCCGGCTGGCGGTCTGCACCGACCCGTTCGGCGCGGACTTCGTGGTGCTCAAGCCGGTCGAGGGCTGACCGTTCCGGACCGTTCAAGGCGAGGGCTGACCGTTCAAGGCGCGGTCCGGCGGCCACGCGGGTGCGTGGCCGCCGGGGGAAGGGGTGTCGTCCGGCCGGGCCGGGTCACATGGCGCCGCCCTGGCCCCGGGCGCCGGCGTCCGCCATCCCGCGATGGCGGTGCTTGCGCGGAATGAGGCCGAGGAGACCGAGCAGCCCCAGCAGCCCCCACAGCCCGCCGCTGCCGCCCCCGTCGTCCTCGCCGTCGTCGTACTGCCGCGGGTTCTCCTGCTCCGGGGCCGCCGCGCTCACCGACCACTCCGCGGTCGCCGGTCCGGCCGCCGGCTCCGCTGTCGCCGACGCGACGGGAGCGAGGGCGAGGACGAGGGCGGCTGTCAGTGTCGCTGCGATCTTTCGCATGGTGTTCAACTCCTGGAACCTCGGAAAGGGCCCGCCATCAGGGACGATGCCGGGAACATTCCGTTCCACCGGAGCACACCCGGCCCACCCGGGCGGGCCGGTGCACCCTCCCGCTGCGCCGTTCGAGTGATAAACGGCCGTCGGCTTGCGACCTCCGAGCGCGGGGCTTAGACGCCCGCTGCCCGCCGCGCCACCCGGTGACCGCGGGACCACCCGCCGTTTCGTTGCCGAGCCGTGACAACCGGCCGGGCCGCCGTGGAGTCGACGGGGTGCCACACCGTTCGACCAGGAAGCGAGCCGCCGCGTGGGAACCCATCGCCACCGTCATGGACGCACCTCAGCCGGCCCGGGCCGCCGGGCCATCCTCGGCCTCGGCGCCGCCGGGCTCCTCGCCGCCGGCGGCTACGGCCTCGCGCGCGGCGGACTTGATCCGTTTGATTCCGCCTCCGCCACCGACGCCCCCTCCGGGGACGGCCGGGGCGGCGGATCGCCCGAGACCGACCCGCCGCCGCCCAGCGTGGACCACCCCCGCCTCATCGGCGACGGATCGACCGCCGACACCGGCCCCCAGTCCGGCCAGCCCGAGCCGCGCCGGCTTGAACGGGGCGAGCTGCCACCGCAGTTCGTCGTCATCTCCTGGGACGGCGCCGCCGCGCTGGGCGATGGCCTCTTCGACCGGTTCCGGGGCGTGGCGCGCGACATCGGGGCGTCCATGACCTTCTTCCTCTCCGGTCTCTATCTGCTCCCCGAGGCCAAGGCCGCCCACTACCTGCCGCCGCGCAACGCGCCCGGCGCATCCGACATCGGCTACCTCAGCGACGACAACATCCGCGCGACGCTTGCCCAGTTGCGGTCGTCCTGGCTCGAAGGCCACGAGATAGGTACGCACTTCAACGGGCACTTCTGCGGCGGCCCCGGCTCGGTGGAGCACTGGACCCCCGAGGACTGGGACAGCGAGATAGCGCAGGCCATGGGCTTCGTCACCGAGTGGCGCACGCACACCGGGTTTGACGACGTGGAGCCGCTTCCGTTCGACTACACCAAGGAGTTGATCGGCGGCCGCACCCCCTGCCTGCTCGGCCAGCAGAACCTGCTGCCCACCGCCACCGCCCGCGGCTGGCGCTACGACGCCAGCTCGCCCGGCGGCCTCCAGCGGTGGCCCGTTCAACTGAACGGTGGCATCTGGGACTTCCCCCTCCAATCGCTGCCCTTCCCCGGCCATGGCTTCGAGGTGCTGTCCATGGACTACAGCATGCTGGCCAACCAGTCCGGCGACACCACCGAGGGCGACCCCGCCCAGTACGCCGGCTGGCTGGAACAGTCCCGGGGAGCGTTCCTCGCCGGATTCGAGCGGGCCTACACTTCGAACCGCGCCCCGCTGTTCATCGGCAACCACTTCGAGCAGTGGAACGGCGGCATCTACATGGACGCCGTCGAGCAGTCGCTGTGGGAGATGGCCTCGCACGACGACGTGCGTTTCGTCTCGTTCCGGCAACTGTGCGACTGGCTCGCGGCCCAGGACCCCCAGGTCGTCGCGAACCTCCAGGCCCTGGCCGTGGGGGAGGCGCCCGCCGCCGGCTGGGAGGCGGTGGTGACGGTGTAGGCGGACGGAACGTGAGTGCCGCGTCAGCTGGGTTTGCCCGTCAAGGAGCGGCGTCCGGTGCGGTGCATCGCAAGGCACCGGATCGCAGCTCATACTTGGCCGTATTCGCGCGATTCGGTAACGCAGCGAGGTGCCGTGCCGGGCGTCGCGACGGGGCGAACTCGGCTGACGCGGCACGAGGGAGGCGGACCGGTTGAGCGGCGACCAGGAGGCCGAGGCGCTGTTCGCGGACTTCTATCCGCGGCTGGCCGGCTGGTGCCGCGGTCTGGTGGACAGCGACGCGGTCGCCCACGACATCGCGGCCGAGGCGTTCACCCGCCTGTGGTCGCGGTGGTCGAGCGTGGACCGCCCCGAGTCCTATCTGTTCAGCGTCGCGGCCAACCTGGTCAAGGACCACTGGCGGGCCCGCGCCCGCGAACACGACGCCGCCCGGCAGGTCGGCGCGGACCGGCCGGAGCACTCGCCCGCCGCCGACGCCGGATACGACGTGCGCAGCCTCGTCGAGACCCTGCCCGACCGGCTCCGGGTCCCGGTGCTGCTGTACTACTACGCCGGCCTGCCGGTGAACGAGATCGCCGCCGCCCTGCGCCGGCGCCCCGGCACCGTCAAGAGCGACCTTCACCAGGCCCGCCAGCGACTGCGGACCGCTTTGAGGGGACTGCATGACATCACCAACTGACCCGCGCGACCCGTTCGACCGCGAACCGTCCGAGCTCGTCGAGGCGTTCCGCCGCCCGGCCACCCAACTGGCACCGCCGCCCGGCACGTTCGCCACCCTGCGCCGCCGCGCCGCGGCCCGCCGACGGCGCCGGATCCTGACCGTGGGCGGCGCGGTCACCGCGTGCCTGGCCGGCACGTCGGCCGTTCTCGCCCTGGTCCTGCCCGGCGACGACAACGGAGCGGCCACCACGCCCCTGGCCACCCGGGACGGCGCCACGACCGCGCCGGAGCGTAACCCGGGCCCAACGGCGCCCGCCCCGGCGGAGCCGCCGACCGAGGCGGTGACGGAATCACCGGAGGCCGGCCCGAGCACCTGCGCCAGCGTCGAATTGGCCCTCGCCCTGCGGGGCGCCGGCGCCGCGGCCGGATCGGCCATGTTCACGCTGGAGTTCACCAACACCGCCGACCGCACCTGCACCCTCACCGGCTACCCCGGCGTCTCCCTGGTGACCGGCGACGAGGGCACCCAGGCCGGCGCCCCCGCCACCCGCGGCGAGGAACGCGGCACCGCGGCGACGGTGGCCCTCGCCCCCGGCGAACGCGCGGTGGCCGACCTGCGGGTGTCCCGCGCGGAGAACTACCCCGCGGAGGACTGCGCCCCCGTCGAGACCCGCGGCCTGCGCGTCTACCCGCCGGACGAACGGGACGCGCTCTTCGCCCCCTACGACGGCCTGACCGGGTGCGGAAACGAGGACATCACGCTGCTGTCCGTCACGGTCGTCTACCCGGCCCCGCCGGCCGGGGGTTGAACGCGCGCGCTACCGGGCCGCGTTCAGCTCGTCCAGTTCCTCCAGGAAGGAGAGCAGGAGCCGCGCGGTCTCGGCCGGCCGCTCGACGGCGATGAGGTGACCGGTGTCCGGCAGCCGCGTCAGCCGGGCGCCCGGCAGGGCGGCGGCGACGCGTTCCGCGATGGCCTGGAAGTCGGGCACGTCCTCGTTCCCCACCGCCACCAGGGCCGGCACACCGATCCCGCCGAGGACCCCGGCGAGATCCGGCACCGCGTGCCGCTCGTGCTCATCGGAAAGATGCTGATTCACGAGGGACACCCGCATGGCCTCGCGCACCGCCGCCGCGTGCGCGCGCAGCGTCTCGTCCCACGTGCGGGAGGGCCCGCGCACCCACATGTCGAGATTGAGCGACACCGCGGCGTCGAAGTCCCGGCGCTCCAGGGCGGTTTCCTCGGCCGCGCCGTAGGCGCGCATCTCGGCCGACCAGTCGTACCCGGGCAGTGGCGGAGCGAGGACCGCGACCCCGATCACCCGGTCCGGGTGCAGCGAAGCGAACTCCAGGGTCACCTTGCCGCCGTAGGACGCCCCCACCAGCACGGCGCGCTCCACCTCCAGCGCGTCCAGCACGCCCAGCAGATCCTCCGCGTGCCGGTACTCCGCGCCGGCCGGCGCCGACGCCCCGAACCCGCGCAGGTCGTAGCGGACCACCCGGTGTCCCTCGGCCAGCGCGGGCACGACACCGTCCCACATCGCGCGGTCGGCCACCCCGGCGTGCACGAGCACGACGGTGACATCGCCCCGGCCCTCCGACTCGACCACCAGTTGGCCACCGGACACCTTGACTTGAACGATCACTACGAAAACCCTCCGGACGCGTGAAGTCGCCGCACCCTACGTTCACACGGCGCCCATCGCCACCGCTTATTCCGGTGGCTGTCGGCGATCGCCTCGCGGGGCGCCGTCCGGGCGGGAGCGGGTCGCGGGTCAGGCGTCGGTCCTGGTGTGGGGCTCGGGGGCGCGCCGGCGCAGTTCTTCGTTGATGCGCTGGGCCTCTTCGAGTTGATCTTCGAGGATGATGATGCGGCAGGCCGCCTCGACAGAGGTGCCCTGGTCGACGAGTTCGCGGGCGCGGGCGGCGAGTTTCAGCTGGTAGCGGGAGTAGCGGCGGTGTCCGCCCTCGGAGCGCAGGGGGGTGATGAGGCGGGCTTCGCCGAGGGCCCGCAGGAAGGCGGGGCTGGTGCCGAGTATCTCGGCGGCACGGCCCATGGTGTAGGCGGGGTAGTCGTCGTCGTCCAAACGGTTGAGCGGGTTGTCTGCGGTCACATCCACCTCTGATCGGGAAACGCGTCGGGGGGCCCTGGTGCCGTACGGCACCAGGGCCCCGAGGGATTTGCAACACCATCTGTCGGCTTACTGCGATGCCGACCTGTTGTTTCCGCACCGTCCACAGGGGGATGGGGACGTCTGCGGGGATCGCGGATATGTGACCGTGGGACCACCTTCCGTTCCGGGCCTGCGGACCCGGGCTGCTCACGTCCTCGCCCGGGCGATCCTGATGGCGCCTGCCTCCTCCTCATCTTTCTGGTTCGACTTGCCGGATATTGCAGGTACTACGGGTTCTGCGTACTGCTCGGCGGCCCCTGGTGAGCCGCCCGGCCCGGCGGCCAGCGAGGGGACCTGACATCCTTCCGGCCCCGCCACTCCACCGCCGTGCGCGATCTGCTGGTCCTGCATGCGGGCAGTTCGTGTCTGCCGCGCCCTTCTCGATCTCTTGGGTACGAGGAAACGCTAACCCGGCCCGGCGCGAATGTCTACCTCGGCCGTGACAGATTTTCTCGGTGGTGGGATCTTGGACTTCTGTCGCCCCGGTGTCCGGAAAGCAGTGCCAGAGCGTCCCGCCGGGGTGTGAAGAACGTCGGAGCGGGCACACTTCTGGCACGTAAATCGGTGCAACCAATATCAGGTGTGGGTGTACGCGCATGAACGGCACGAAGATCTCCGATATCGCCAGCGCCCCAGCCTTCGCCCCGACGGTGGTGCGGGGCGACAGCCCGCAGAGCGTTCTCCGAGCACGCGAGGCCACCCGCGCGTTCACCGACAGCCTCGCCCCGGTGCCGGACCCCGCCACGGCGGACGCCCTGGTCCTGGTGGTCTCCGAGCTCGTCACCAACGCGCTGCGACACGGCGGCGGCCGGTTCGCACTCGAACTCGCCGCCGCCCCGGACACGGTGACCGTCGCGGTCAGCGACCCCAGCCCCACGCGGCCACGCGAGCGCACGCCCGATCTCGACGACGGCAGCGGCGGCTTCGGTTGGCGCATGGTCCGCGGCCTCGCCAGTCAACTGGCCATCACACCCGGCCCCGGCGCGGGCAAGACCATCCACGCCGGGTTTCCGAGATAACCCGGACCCAGGCCCGGCTACGCTCCCCGGCGCAGGCGCTGGGGAGCCATCCGGCGGCTGGCCCACAGCACCGTGGTGCGCCGCAGTATGAACGAATCGCCCGAGGTGAATTCAAGTCGCTTGGCGCCGCCTCGGATCGCGGTCATGTCCTGAACGGTGAACGCCTGGCCGCCGATCATGAGTTGGTCCCCGCGCCGCACGGTGTCGGCGTTGATCTCCACCGGCCTGCTCATGGACCGCTTCCCCGACGACGACGACGGCGACGGCGGCCCGGCGCTGACAGCACGGCTGGCGAGCGGCCTGACCGGGCTGCTGTTCGTCAGCACTAGCCCGACCACCGCGCGGGTGGTGCCGGCCTCCCACCCCCAACTGGCCTTCGTGAACGACGCGGGCGAGAGTGTGCCGACGGCACGCACGCGGTGCTGTGGGCCAGTACGACTCCGGTGCAGGGACTGACCGTCTCGGCCTCCGACACGGACCGGAACCTCCTCTTCGAGGGCGCCGTCTCAACCATCGAGTACGAACCGGGCGAGGACTGGGAGTGGTGGGCCGGACTCGGCTCGGCCGTCCTGGCGGGCACGATCGCGGGCGCGGCGGTCGGCGGCGTGGGGGCCCCGGTCGGCGCGGCGATCGGGTTGCTGGCCTTCCTGCTGGCCTGGTTGCTGACGAAGATCTTCGGCGGTGACAAGGACCGGCAGAAGGAGCACACCGAGGCCGACATCTGGCTGGGCGATCAGCGTGTGACCGAGACCTCGTACCAGCAGTCGGCCACCCAGGACATCGGCCCGCCCGGCGTGGTGTCCCAGGACGGCGGCGCCACAGCCGGCCGGTCCTACGCCCTGCGGAACATCCCCCACTTCACCGACGACAACCTGTATGGCCTGGCGTTCAGCGGCGCCGACACGTTCCGCATCGTCGAGGACGCCGCCCACCGCGAAACGCTGGCCTGGCGCGCCTTCGAGGGCGGCGTCGGCTACCAGTTCGACCGCATGGCCCCGGGCCGCGCGGGCACCGCCGCAGTTGAGGGAGGCCAGGGAGCAGGTGGTGTACTTCGACGAGGCGGCCTGAGAACGGCGCGCGTCGGGCTCACAGGATGGGCCGGGCGGTCTCCTCCCCGGATCCGCGCGGCACGAAGGTCAGCGAGGCGGCCATGGCGTCGACGAGCTCCACGATTCCCGGCGTGGTTCCGGGGATCCAGTTGGCGTGCAGGGTGACGATCTCCTCCGGAAAGATCTCGGGCAGCAGGTGGTGATCCAGGTAGGCGACGCCCAACGGCTCGCCGGTGGTGTAGAGAACGGCCTCCATATGCACCCGGCACGCCGGACCGGCGGGCAGCTCCAGACGCGTTATCTCCGGCCCCAGCACGACCTCCACCTTTTCGGACTTGGTGACCGTGGGACGTTCGCCGGCCTCGATCGCCTCGAACGTTCGCTCGTGGTCCGGGGTGTATCGGTAGGCGAGGACAGTCGCGGGTGGGACCGGATGTCCTTCCGGCGGAACGGGCGGCACATAGGCCACGACCGGCTCCAGCCGATGCTTCCGGGCGTTCGCCCATTCACTCCGGAGCTGGCGGGCAACTGCCTTGCCGTAACGCTTGTTGCCCCGCCCGTCACGCTCGACGATCCGCCGGGCGATGCGCTTTTCGCCGTCGCGGAGATGCATCTCCACCAGCAGCCAGTCGCCGTTGGCGGGGTAGTCGAATCTGGGTACCCATTCGGTCATCGTTCAGCTCCCTGCCTGCGGGTGAGTGTGTGCCTCAGCGGCGTTTGCCGCCGTTCTCCTCGATCGCTTTGAGCAACTGGCCCGCCGCGTCGTGTCCGTTGGCGAGGTCGGTGGGCAGGGCGAAGCCGTTGACACTTCCGGATCCGGGCGCGGCGCGGTAGGTGGTGCCCTGGATGTCCAGGCCGACCGCCGTGTTGAGGTCGGCACGGAGGGGCCAGGCGGTGACCTCCGCCATCGGCGCGCTGGCGAGGGGGCGTCGGTCGTCGCCCAGGAGGGACAGGACGCCGTTGTGAATGGTGACGAGGCCGTGTTGCGCGAGGCGGCGCAGGCGGCCCCGGCTGATGTGGACTTCGTCGAAGACGATGCCGGTGGGTTGGGCGTTGAGGATGGGCCGGGGCCGCTCCTCTCCGGATCCGCGCGGTACGAACGTGAGGGTCTGCGCGACGGCGTCGGCTGTTTCGACCATTCCGAAGATGGTGTCGCGGACCCAGAAAGGCCTCATTGCCAGGAGTTCCCGAGGGTAGACCTCGGAAAGGACGTAGTGGTCCACATACTCCGTGACCAGCTCATCCCACCCGGTATGGTCTGAGATCACGGCGTGGATCCGGCACGCAGGGCCGGCGGGCAGCTCCACGGTCGTGATCTCCGGCCCCAGGACATAGTTCCGAGGGCTGGCGTCCACCGGGTTGTTCACCCTTCCCAGGACCCCTCGATGCTGCGCTCGTAGTCGGGCTCGAAACGCTCGACCCGGATGGAGGCGGGGCACTCGGGCGGCAGCTCGCGTGGCACGCGGGGGGCGTACACCACGATCGGTTCGATTTGCAGTTCCAGGGCTCCGATCCATTCGGCCTTGAGTTGTTCGATTACTGCTTTCCCGAAGCGTTTGTTGCGGCGTCCGCCCCGGTCGGCGATCTGCTGTCCGATTCGCTCGGCGGCGTCGGGAAGATGCACGTCCATGAACAACCATCCATCATCGGAGGGATAGTCGAACCTGGGCACCCATTCGGTCATTCCTTCAGCTCCTCCGTGGCACCTCGGCGCCACACTCGTCACGCGCTGTCGTTCGTTGTCTCGTCACTGCAAATGCTCAACGAGAAAGCCATTTCATCGGCGAGATGGGAAATCCCCGGCCCGAGCGTCGGGTCGGACCATGGGATCGTGAACTTGAACATGCCCTCCTGACATGCCGGAGGCAGCACGAAATGATCAATCTGCTCGATGATGAACCGCCGCCCGTCGTCGCCCACGTCGTTCAGCAGTACCTCCTGCACACGGCAGGTCGGACCCGCGGGCAGTTCCACGACCGAGACGTCGGGTTTCCCCAACCGATGGTGCTTGGGTTGGCTCACCAGATCGGTGAGCGTTTCCATGACGCGATCCTCCGGCGTGCACCGCCAGCCCTGAACGTAGGCACTGGCCGGGACCAACGGTCGGGCGGATCGCGGGATGACCGGCACGCACACGGCCACGGGCGCCGCCTGTCGTTCGCGCATGTTCTCCCAGATCACCTTCAGCTCCGGGTACACCGCCTCCGCGTAGTCCCGCACGCCTTCGCCTTCCCGGTCGGCGACCTGCCGCGCTACGTGCTCCGCGCCGTCCGGCGTGCCCATGACCATGGGCAGCCAGTCGTTGGCGGGACAGTCGAACTGGGAGATCCACCGCGTCACTGGACCAGCGCCTCACTCTCCCGGTACGAGAATTCACCGACCTCCGTGGCTTCCTGGTCCCATGGGCTCTCGACGGTGAGGGACAGTCCGGAGAAATCGGGGAAGTTCCAGTCGATCTCGCCGTCCTTCAAGGTGGCGATGGTCGTGGCGGTGCCTGCCAGGATTCCACCCAGATTGGCGAGAGCCGCCCGGCTCGCCGCCCGGGCGGCTTCACTCGAAGCGTCTGCGGCGGCACGCCCCAAATGCGTGAGCCCCAGGCCATCCTTGAAACCGGCCCACTGCAAGCCCCTCTCCGCGAATGGAGCCCTCAGGTCGCGGACGATATCTCGGCCGAGGTTGTGGTAGGCATGCCGGCCCCAGCCCAGGGCGCCGGGATTGAACGAGCGTCCGAAGAAGTTCACAGGCTGGGACGCCAGCTCGGTGGCCTCCCGCGCGGGGTGCCTGCCTTCCAGCAATTCACCTGGTCTGATGCGCAGTTCGCGCATGCGCGCCAGCCGCTCTCCAATGTCGCCCGTCATGTCCCGCATGCGGTTGGCGACCACACTGCGCAGCCCGCGGTTGCGGGCCACCCGGGCCGCCTCGGCCCTACTCCGGATACGACCACCGCAGCGTGGTCGCGATGGCGTCGAACATCTCCACCTGGACATCGGCGAGTTCGGGTATCGGCGTGCTGAAGGTGAGCAGCAGCCAGGCGGCCGAGTTGGGCACGGGCACGTAGTACTCCAGCAGCGTGCTGGGACGGTCCGCCGGCTGTCCCAGTGCCCGCGCGTCGTCGGTGTGCTCCTGCCGACGGCAGCGCACGGCGGGCCCTGAGGGCAGCTCCACGGAGAAGACCTCCGCCCGTTTCCCGTACTTGTCGCGGAGGCCGTCCACCAGCATGTCCACCGGCAGCCGCACCGGGTGCTCCACGTCCTCCGGCTCGGCCGTCACCAGCAGGCTGCCAGGGATCGGGACGCCGAGAACGGCCCCGGTGGAGAGGTACATCTCGACGCCGTCGCGATCGACGGCGCCGCTCACCAGATTGGCGAGCAGATCTCGCAACTCCCGCCGCTGAGCGGCGTGCTCGTCGCGATTCGGGTAGGTCATCTCCACCAGCGCCCGAACGGACGCCTCCCGCTTTTCCCTGGCGCAGCGGGATCCGGAACCAGTCCTTCGGCGTGATCAGGTGATATCGCGACGGCAGGCGCGTTCCCGCCCCCGATTCCTCTGCCGTGCGCGGAACTGTCTCACTCACTCGGTGTTCCCCCCTGCGGTGACGCCCTGTGAATGAACCGTCACCGCCGACGATAGCAGCGGGGTGATTCGGCCCCGCGTGCCCCCCTTGGCCGTCCCGGCTCAGGCCCCGCCCTGGGCCAGCAGCGCCGCGTGCGGAAGCACCAGCGCTCCCTCCGGGTCGGTGAACTCCGCATTCAGCACATCGAAGTGGGCCTTGATCTCCGCAACGATCGCAGGCGGTTGGCTGGTTACGATCTGCCCGATCGTTGCCACTCCGGAAGCCGGGCCACTCCACCACTCTTCCACTGTCGTCCGGTGGTCCCAGAAGAGGGTTTCGCAGGCCACGTCCGCCAGTCCCGTGTCGCTCAGGAGCACGGCAAAGCCCTGCTCCGTGCGCGGAAAGTCGTCCTCGGGGGCCAGGCCGGGCAGGTGGCCGGGGCGGGTGACCCCCGCCGCCTCGACCGCCCTCCCCAGCAGGGCCGCTCCGGCGGCGGCCGGAGCGGCCCAGATGGTGACCGCTATCCGCCCGCCGGGGACGGTGACCCGACGCAGCTCCGCCAGGGCGGCCCGGGGGCGTCCGACGTGGTTGAGGACGAAATTGCCGACCACGGCGTCGAACTGCTGGTCGGCGAACGGAAGAATCGGCAGGGTGGCGAGCCGCACCTCGGCCGCGGGAGCCGCCCGGGTGGCGAGCGCCACCATGCCGGGCTCGGCGTCCACCGCCGTTACCCGCGCTCCGCGCTCGCACGCGGCCGCGGCAGTGGTCCCGGTGCCCGTTCCCACATCAAGAACCCGAGTTCCGTGCCGAACCCCGGCGGCATCAAGGAGTCGCGGCACCGGGTACGCGCAGAGCTTGGCGAAGCTGCCCGCGTAGGCCTCGCCCCGTCCTGCCCACGCCCGGCGTTCGGACTCGTCAAACGCCGTCACAGTCATCCGTTCCTCCCTGGGCAACTCCACCGTTAAGCAACAGATTCAAACGTTAACGCACGCGGCTCAGTCCGAGTCCGCCATTCAAGGCCACAGCAGTGAACGCGTCCAGGTCTCGTCGGGGCCCAGCGCCCGGGTGTAGCGCAGCCGCACGTGCCGCCGGTCCCGGGCGCCCTGCCAGAACTCCACCTCGTCGGCCCACAGCACGTACACGGTGTGGCCCGGCGGCACGGCGTCCGCGTTCGCCGCCAGTTGCTCCTCCGCCGCGCGGGCCGCCTCGTCGTACTCCGCCCAGGAATCGAGCCGTTCACTCTGCCGCCCCACCAACGACGCGACGCGCGACGCGGGGGAGCGGGCCAGGAATTCGGCCGCCGAGACCGACGCGGGCGCCGGCTCCACCGCGCCCCGGACCCGCACCTGCCGCCCCTGCGCCGGCCAGTAGAACGTCATCGCGGCCACCGGGCGCTCACCCAGGTGCGTTCCCTTGGGGCTCTCCGCGTCGGTCGCGAAGACCCAGCCACCGCCGCCGAGTTCGACGTCCCGCAGCGCGACGACCCGGGCGTCCGGCACGCCGTCCGTGTCGACCGTGGACAGGACCACCGCCCCGGCGTCGAGGACGTCGGCCTGCCCGGCCCGCTCGAGCCAGTCGACGAACAGCTCGCCCGGCCGCTCCGGAGCCGCGCCGGTCTCGAAGGCCGGCAATTCACGATCCATCAACGGCCGCGCCCGCAGCGCCGCCGCCGCCCGGCCCCACTTGATCCTGCCGCTTTCCCGCACGTTCATCCCCCCATGATGACGATCACCGCCCGCGGGGCCGGATCAGGCCCGCCAGGCGCCGATGATCTCCCCGGAACCCCAGACCAGATCGAGATCGGCGTCGGCCACCCGGTCGTCCGTTCCGGAGAGCGTCGCGACGGCCAGGCCCGTCGAGCCGGGGACGAAGCCCGGTACCGCGATCGCGTCCCGCCGCAGCGCCGCGAGGTCGTGGTGGTCGAACGGGGATGCCAGCCACTTGACCGAGCCGACGAAGAACAGTTGGCGCGCCACCGGGGAACGGTCCGCGCCGACGAGGTCGATCTCCGGGCTGAACCGGCGGTTCCACCAGCCGCCGACCGTCTCCACCTCGGGCCACGGCAGCGCGCCCGCCACGGCCGCGATCTCCAGCGACTCGCGCACCAGCGGCTCCACGGCCCGGCCGCGCCACGTCGCCCAGCGGCGCCGCACCAGCCGGAAGGCGGCCTCCGGGCGACCGCGCCGGGCCTGCTCCTGTGCGCCGCGCAGGGCAGCCAGGTACAGGCGGAGGTTGCTGTCCGCCACGCGGTAGAGCGCCGGCCGCCCCGGCTTGGTGGCCAGCGGGCTGTCGGCGACGAGGACGCGTTTTTCCTCCGTCAGGCGGCGCAGGAGGGGCGAGAGCACTCCGGAGGGCAGCTCGCGGCCGCGGCTGCCCGCGGTGGCGGCGATGTTGGCGTGGGTGCGGTCACCGCTGCCGACCGCCTCCAGGACGCGCCGGGCCTGGTCGGGGGCGGGGAACTCGGCCAACAGTGCCGACTCCGGGACACCGAACAGGGGAGAGGCCGGATCCGCGCACTCGGCCTCGACGAAGTCCAGCGCGGGGGTGCCGTGCGGCCAGGCGCGGATGATGCCCGGCAGGCCGCCGGAGACCAGGTGCGCGTCGATGGCGTCGGCCGCGGACAGGCCGAGCGCGTCGCCCGTCTCGGCCGGGTTGAGCGGGCCGAGCACCAGGCTGTCGGCACGGCCGTGGAAGGGACGGTCGTAGGCCGTGAGTCGCTCCATCATGTGCAGATCGCTGCCGAGCAGAAGCAGCAGCACGGGACGCGGGGACAGCAGCCGGTCCCACGCCGTCTGGAGCGTTCCGTCGAAGGCGGGGTACTGCTCGGCGAGCCAGGGCAGCTCATCGAGCACGACCACGCAGGGTCGGGTGGGCAGCGCGGCGGTGAGCATCCGGAAGACATCCGCCCACCCGCCGGGGGTCCCCGAGGGAATCAGCTCACGGTCGGCGGGCAGCGTCGAGTCCCGCAGTTCGTCCAGGAACGCTGTCATCGCCTCGACGGGAGAGACGCCCTTGGTCGCCGAGAAGAAGACGTAGGGCACCCCCGCCCGGTCGCAGAACTCCTGGACCAGCCGGGACTTGCCGACCTGCCGGCGCCCCCGGATGGCGACGGCGGTGCCCGCGCCGGTGGCGCCGACCCGGTCGAGCCGCTTGCCCAGCAAGCTCAGCTCGGCGGCGCGGCCGACGAAGGGAACGGGCATACGGGGCCTCCGGCGGTAGGCTTCATCTAGGTAGATTGTTTCTACATAGATGAAGCCTACCTGGATCCCGGGAAGGGCGCCCGTTCACCGCCGCTCCAGCCGCCAGATCTGCGGCTGGAGGCCGTTGCAGGTCCACTGCTGAACGTTGCCCCCCGGCTCCCGCGAGCCCTGCGCCACGTCCAGGCACTGGCCGCTGGACCGCACGACCAGCCGGTAGTGGCCCCGGCCGACGCTCTCGACGCGCCAGTCCTGTGCGGCCAGCCCGTTGCACCCCCACTGCCGGACGTTCGCGCCCGGCTGGGCCGAGCCGTCCGCCACGTCCACGCAGTGCCCGCTGTTGCGGCCGGTCAGCGTGAAGTGCCCGCCGCCGTGGGCGTGGACCGTGAAGTCCTGCGGGCCCAGGCCGTTGCACGTCCACTGCTGGATGTTGCCGCCGCGCTCCCGGGAATCGCCCGCGACATCGAGGCAGTGGCCGCTGTTGGCGTTGACCAGCCGGTAGACCGCGCTGCTCACCACGCCCGCGGCGTCGCCGCTGCCGCCGATCGGGCCGGTGGCGTAGTAGGGCTTGCAGATGTCGCCGTCCTAGGCGGTGGCGATCTGGAGCACCCGCCGGCCGTCGGCGGAAGGAAGCAGCGGGGAGCTGTAGTTGGGGCAGTAGTTGGGGACGGGATTGTCCACCGCGACCGGCGCCTCGATGTCGTACCAGGGGCCGGTGCCGTTCTCGGTGTTGACCAGGATCGTGCGGCCGTTGTCCGCGGCCGGGGTGCCGTCCCGGTTGAGCAGCATCTGCCCGATCAGCAGGATCCGGCCGTTGCCGCCGCTCTCCGGCGAGGGGGCCCAGGCGATGGTGGGTGTGGCGCGGAAGTACCTGCCGTCGACCGTCTCCGGCCGGTACCCCAGGTGCGCGGGATCGCCCCAGTTCCAGCCGTCGGTCGAGGTGCGGAAGTGCACCACGCACTGGTACTGGCCGCCCGGATTGCAGATCTCGAAGCTCATGAAGTAGGTGCCGTTGGGCAGTTGGCGCACCACCGGCATGCCGGGCCGGTCCTCGGACCAGGTGCTCGCCACCGTGTCGTGGTGGCCGCTCCAGTGCACGCCGTCATAGCTGCGGGCGGCGACGAGCTTCTGGCTGTGTCCCGGGTCGGTCTCGTCGGCGTAGTGGCACACCAGCGCGCCGTCCGCGGCGATGGAGAACTCGGGCTCCCACAGTCCGCCCGTTCCCGTCGCGGTGGCGCAGGAGGAGAGGTAGGACCAGGTGCGCCCCACGTCATTGCTGCGCCAAATGCGCAGCGCCATGCGCCGGTTCGCCTCGTCCTGACCGGCGGAGGAGGCCCACAGCAGCGTTCCGGCCGACAAGTCGCCGATGGGGCTAGGGAGTTCGTACAGGGTGGCGCAGCACAGACCCTGGCCGGCGGCTGATTCGGGATCGGCGACCGTGCCGACCTGGCGGAACGTCGCGCCGTCGTCGGTGCTTTCATGAATGGCGCCCAGACCGTTGCCGCCCTGGAACGTCACGACGCTGGCGAGAACGCGGCCGTTGGCGGCGCCGTTGTGCGCCAGGCGGATGGCGCGCGGGTAGAGGCCGGTGTCGTCCCGCAGCGGGGTGCCGGTGGCCGCCGCCCGGGCGGCGGCGGGCGGCTCGGAAGGCGTGGGGGCCGGGGCGGCGTCGTCGGCGGCGGCGGACGCGCCGAGCAGGGTGGTCCCCAACGCCGCCAACAGCGCGCAGACGCATACCAGTAGGGCTCGGGCCCGGCGACGGGCGGGTGTTCTGGGCATGGGCGACCTCCCATCGATGCGGTCAGGTGCAAGCTGCCGCAGATTTACATCGATGTAAATACCCAGGAACAAACTTTTCCCCGCAGGGGCGCGGCAACTCGGCCCCTCGACGACGGAGTTGAGTCGGCCCGTTCAGCCCGTGGCGCGGCGCCAGTGGGGCAGTCCGTCCAGACCCACAACGCGCGGATTCCGGTACAGCGCCCGGATCGCGTCGCCGTCGTTCCGGTCGGTGACCACATCGGGCCAGGCCATGAACCACGACCAGCGGGGCTGGTCGGCCAGCACCTCCGCCGACGGCAGGTCGCCCACCTCGCCCAGGCCCAGCGGCCGGCCCTCGGCGAGGTCGAGCAGGGCCTGGTAGTGCTCCGGCTCGTAGTGTCCGCCGTAGGTGTCCATCGCCAGCACGTCCACCACGTCGTGCCCGGGGTAGTAGGGGGCGAACGGCCGCGCGCTGTCGTACGCCGCGTTGGGGCTCCACACCCAGACCAGGTTGCGCAGCCGGTGGTGGTGGACCAGCCGCCGGAACAACTGCCGCCACAGCGCGACCAGCCGCTCCGGCTGCCCGCCCCACCAGAACCAGCCGCCGTTCATCTCGTGATACGGCCGCCACAGCACGGGCACACCGGCCTCCTGCAACCGGCTGAGCACGGCGGCGGCCCGGTCCACCTGGGCGCACCAGCGGGTGTGCAGCGGGGAGCCGGGGTCGAGCACCGCGTCGAAGTCGGCCGGCGGCAGGTCGCGGATGATGCCGCCCTCGAAGTCGACCGGCTCGTCGTCCGCCGGGCAGACCGCGTGCCAGGTGTAGGTGACGACCGCGCCGCGCCAGTGCCAGGAGATCGCCTCGGCGGCGTTCGGCTCGCGGCGGTCGATCCCGTCCAGGGTGCCGGGCGCGGAGAACCCGATCTCCTGGCCCCACACCGCCGGAACGGAACCGGTCATCG
Source organism: Streptomyces litchfieldiae (assembly GCF_031845365.1). Taxonomy (NCBI): domain Bacteria; kingdom Bacillati; phylum Actinomycetota; class Actinomycetes; order Kitasatosporales; family Streptomycetaceae; genus Streptomyces; species Streptomyces litchfieldiae. Next base: position 531,544 of record NZ_JAVREL010000001.1, on the reverse strand, counting down.
CGGTCAGCCGTTCGGTCCAGGCCGAGCCATGAATCGGCTGGTTGTGCTGACCGGTCAGGGTCGCCCGGCCGCTCACCCGGTACAGGAGATCGAGCAGATCACGCGCATTCGAACTGGCGTCTGGGGCGACCAAGGGGAACGGCATGTGCTCACGGTAGTCGAGCGGCGCCGGGCCCGGCTTGCGGGCCCTGTGCCGCTGGCGTTCACTCAAGGTGAGGGAGCGCTTTCAGGGAGGCATTATGCGTCGCTCCGCACGGGATTCCGGTCCGCCCCGGGACGACGACCACGATGTCGCCGGCTGGAAACACTCGGCCTGGTCACAGCGCGCCGCCGCGAAAATCGCCGAGCTTCAGTCCCAGCTCAACAGAATTGAGAAGATCGGCCTCGCGGAGCCCGACATCGCGATCGCCGAAAAGACCAGATCGCATTTGCGCGCCGCCCGGGACGCGGTGAGCCGGCGCAGTGGAATGTGGGCGCGGATGGCCGGCTACACCACCGACCGCGCCTTCGCGAACATTCACCGGGCCGAGGTCCAGCTCCTCCATCTCACCCCCGAGGAGGATCTGCGCTGGCGCGGCGCCGTCGTTCTCGCGCAGGCCCGCCAGCATCTGGGCGCCGCGGATCCCCGGCTCCAGATACTGGAGGCGCGGCTGGCCAGCACCAAGAACGAACTCCATCCGACGCTACGGGACTTGGCCGTCACCACGCTGCTCGCCGCACATGATGCCGAGGAGACGGAAACGGCCCGGGTGCGCAGTTTCCGCAACATTCTGGCGGCCTCGGTCCTGGTGACCAGCGTGATCGCGGTGCTGCTGCTGGTGTGGGCCTACGTCAGCCCGACCGCGCTGCCGCCGAATCTGTGCGCCGCCGACAGATGCCCCGTCAAATCGGCGCCAAGCGGCAGCGATGTGGCGCTCGTCGAATTCGTCGGCCTCGGCGCGGCGGCCCTGGCCGGCGCCGTCTCGCTCCGCTCCATTCAAGGCACCGCGACGCCCTATTCGGTCCCCATGATGCTGGTGCTGCTGCGGCTTCCGGTGGGCGCGCTCTCAGCGCTCTTCGGAGTGCTTCTCATCAATGGCGAATTCATTCCCGGCCTCACTCAGCTCGACAGCGGTTCCCAAATCGTCGCATGGGCCATCGCCTTCGGCATTTTCCAGGAGGGTGTGACCCGCATGGTCGACCGGCAGGGCGACGCGGTCCTGACCAACGCCCGTGGCTCCGAACGCGGTTTCCGCACCTAGGGCGTGCTTTGGATCCTCGACGTGGGCCGTGGCCGTCGTCCAAGACCTGTGGGTCGGCAAGCAGGCGGCGGCCTCTAGTGTGCATCGCGAAGGTCCACCGATCGGCCCGGAGGTGCCATGTCCCTGCGGATGAAGTTGACCGCGATAAGGCTCGACTGCCCTGATCCGCTGGCTCTGGCGGCGTTCTACCAGCAGGCCACCGGCCTCGAACCCCACCCGAAACCAGACGCCGACTTTGCCGGGCTCACCCGTGAGGACGGGCTCTTCATCGGCTTTCAGCGGGTCGAGGACTATCAGGCTCCGCGCTGGCCTGACCAAACTGTTCCCCAGTAGTTCCACCTCGACTTCGCGGTCGAAGACCTGGACGAGGCCGAGGCCCGGCTGCTGGAACTGGGCGCGGGTAAGCCGGATCACCAGCCGGGCCAGGACAGGTGGCGGGTCTTCACCGATCCGGCTGGGCATCCCTTCTGCCTGGTCAGAGGCTGATTGGCCGCTTGCGCGGTCGGCTAGGAGGCACTGTCGTCCGGACCGGGGGCGAGGGGGTGGACCGTCCGGGCGGCCACGGCGCGGAGCTTGTCGGGGTTGGCGACGTTGTGGATGGCGGCGACGCGGCCCGTTTCGTCGAGGTCGAGCGTGAGCGTCGAGATCACGCGCTCGTCGCCAGAGAACACCAGGCCCGGGGCGCCGTTGAGTTCGACGAGTTCCACGGTCATGTCGGCCGGAGCGGTGCCCTCGTAGGGGCGGGCGGCGACGCCCATGAACCAGGCGGCCACCCGCTCCGCGCCGGTGAGGGGGCGCATCGCCTGGCGCACCTTGCCGCCGCCGTCGGTCCACAGCGTGACGTCGGGGGCGAGCAATTGCATCAGGGTGTTGATGTCGCTGCCGCCGCCAGCGGCGACACGCGGACCCCGCTGGTCCACAGCACCGCATCGGCCGTGACGCTCTCGCCGTCCGCGCACTCCACGGAGCCGGGCAGCACCTTGGCGATCTCGGCGCCGTTGCGCACCCGCACCCCCATCCGCGCCAGCGCGGTGTGCAGATACGCGCGGGCCTTCGGCCCCATCGCCGCGCCCGGTTCCTGCCGGCCCAGCAGCACCACGTCCAACTCCGGGTGCTGCTCGGCGATTTCGGTCGCCGCCTCGATGCCGGTCAGCCCGTTGCCGCACACCGCGACCGTGCCGGCGCCCAGCTCGGCCAGCCGCTTCGCCAGCAGCTCGGCGCCGTGCGCGTCGGTCAAGGTGTAGGCGTGCTCCTCGACGCCGGGCACGGCGCCGGTGTCGGTCACCGCGCCCAGCGCGTAGACGAGCGTGTCGTACGGCAGCGTCCGTTCGTCGTCCACCCGGACGGTGCGGGCCGCGGCGTCGATGCCGGTGACCCAGCCGCGCTCGAACTCCACGCCGGTGCCGGCCAGCAGCCTCGCGATGCTCAGCTCGGCCAGCCGCTGCCCGGAGGCGATCTGGTGCAGCCGCAGGCGCTCGGTGAACCGTTCGCTCGCGTTGACGACGGTGATCCGCACATCGCCGCGGCGCTTGGTGCGCGCCGCCAGGTTCACCGCGGCGCTCAGGCCGGTGTACCCCGCGCCGAGAATCAGGATCCTGTTCACCGTGCTCTCCTTTCCGTATCCGCTGACGACCACGAGACGTCGCGGACCGGGCCGGGCGTGACCGTGTATGACGCAGGTCACAAGCGGTCCGGAAGGGGAGCGTTCAACCCACATGTATCCGCGGCCGGCGGCCGGGGTCGTGCTCCGCGCGGCGCAGCACTTCGCGGGCGACGGGCGCGACTTCGCCGTCGCCGAAGATCAGGAAACGCAGCAGGTGGCCCAGGGGGTGCCCCTCGGTCCAGTTGAAGTAGGCGTGCGGAACGGCCCCGGTGCGGTCGCGCAGGTGCAGCAGCACGGCGGCGATGGTGTTGGCCACGACGGGTCCGTCGACGCGCAGCACGCGATAGCCGTGGCGGTCCTCGCCCTGGACGGTGACATCGGCGGTGAAGTCGGAGGAGTCGCGCACCGTCACCTCCAGGAAGAGCAGGGGGCCGCCGCCCGGGATATGGGTCTCCTCGCGCTGGCTGTACTCCTTCTCCCGGTACTCGTTCTCGTCGCGCTCGTCCGGCTCGTTGGCGATGATCCGCAACGGGCCGCTCGCGGCGGCCTCGTCGATCATGCGGGTGGCCGTGGCGTCCAGCGTGACCGCGCCGGCGCGGAGTTCGAAGGCGCGGTGGACCCGGGAGCCGAAGGAGGTCAGCAGGATGGCGAGGATGAACAGCGAGGCGATGCGCAGACCGTCGGGGCGTTCGATGACGTTGACGACCAGGGTGTAGGCGAAGACCGCGGTGATGACGCCGAACCCGATCGCCGCCGCCCGCTGCCGGCGGTGGCGGGCGGCGATCGTCGCGGCGAAGGAGGCGGAGACCATCAGGACGAGCACGCCGGTGGCGTACGCGCCGCCCTGCGCGTCGACATCGGCCTCGAAGAGGATGGTGATGGTGAAGGCGATCGCCACGAACAGCAGCACCAGGGGCCGCACGGCGCGCGTCCACTCCGGCGCCATGCCGTACCGGGGCAGATAGCGCGGCACGAGGTTCAGCAGGCCGGCCAGCGCGGACGCCCCGGCGAACCACAGGATGGCGATGGTCGACACGTCGTAGACCGTGCCGAACGCCTCGCCCAGGTAGTCGTGGGCCAGGAAGGCCAGCGCGCGGCCGTTCGCCTCGCCGCCGCTCTCGAACTCCTTCTCCGGGATGAGGAGCGTGGTGGCGAGGCTGGAGATCAGCAGGAAGCCGCTCATGATCAGCGCGGCGGCGGTGAGCAGCTTGCGGGTGTCGCGGATGCGCCCGGCGGGGCGTTCCTCGGTGTCGGTGGCGTCGCCGCGCACCTGGGGCATGACCGCGACGCCGGTCTCGAAGCCGGACATGCCCAGCGCCAGGCGGGGAAAGACGAGCAGCGCGACGCCGATCATGATCCACGGCGAGGAGTGCTCGGCCGTCGCCGCCTGCCACCAGTTGTCCACGACGACCGGGTCGGCGGCCACGTGCCAGGCGGCGGTGAACAGGACGACCAGGTTGAGCGCGAGGTAGCTGGTGACCAGGACGACCGCGACGCCGATCGCCTCCCGGAAGCCCTTGAGGAACACCGCGCCCAGCGCGCTGATCAGGACCAGCGTGATCCACACGTTGCCGTCGTGCATCCAGTGCGGCGCCAGCGGGTTCTCCACGGCGTGCGCGGAGGCGTCGGCGGCGGACAGCGTGATCGTGATCATGAAGTCGGTGGCCGCGAAGCCCAGCAGCACCAGAACGAACAGCTTTCCGGCCCACCACGGCAGCAGCCGTTCCAGCATCGCTATCGAGCCCTCGCCGTGCGGACTCTCCCGCGCCACCCGGCGGTAGACCGGCAGCGCCCCCAGCAGCGTCAGCGCGATCAGCACCAGCGTGGCCAGCGGCGAGAGCAGGCCGGCGGCCAGGGCGGCGATGCCCGGCTGGTAGCCCAGGGTGGAGAAGTAGTCGACGCCGGTCAGGCACATCACCCGCCACCACCGGTGGCCGCGGTGCTCGGCCGGCCGCGTGCCGTGTGGGCCCGGATGGCGCGCCGCGCGTTCGCTCAGGCCCTCCAGCAGCCAGGCGCGGCGGCGACCGGGAGACGACCGCTCCGCCCGGGACTCCTGGTCCGGGGCTCGCGTCTGGGTGTCGGACATAGGGCCCGCACCTCCCGTCGTCACGTTCTCAGCGGCAGGCAACGAGGAGCGAGTATGACCGACCCGGACCCCTCGCGCAGCGGTGGCACAGTCGGATCGCGAGGGGCGCGCGGGGGCTCGCGCACGGGTCCGGACCGGGCCCGGTCAGCCCAACTACCGGCGGGAGCATGGCCGATGACGGGTAGGGGAACGGACGACGGCGGGCCCGGCCGGGCCGGAATTCCATACGGCTCTTTAACGCCGCCCCGGCGCGCGTGGCGCGCGGCCGCGCGTTCCAGCGGGCCGGCGGCACACCTCGGTAGGAGACGTTTTCCCTCCGCGCGTTCCCTCCGCCGTTCCACCCTCCGCTCCGGCCGGGGCCGGTCCCCGGCGTCCTTCTTGACCAGCCATCTAGTAAACGATTACTTTCACGGGGCGCCCTACTTCTGCGGAGGCCCGGATGCCAGCCCATGGCTCGATGATCAGCAACCCGGTGCTGCCCGGGTTCCGCCCGGACCCCTCGATCCTTCGGGTCGGGGCGGACTACTACCTGGCGACGAGCACCTTCGAGTGGTTCCCCGGCGTGGGGCTGCACCACTCCCGGGACCTGGTGAACTGGCGGCCGATCGGGGCCGCGCTGACCGAGACGCGGCTGCTGGACCTGCGGGGGGTGGCGGACTCCGCGGGGGTGTGGGCGCCGTCCCTGTCACACCACGCGGGGCGGTTCTGGCTGGTCTACAGCATCGTCCGGCACGTCGGCACGGCCTTCAAGGACGTCGACAACTACCTGGTCACCGCCGAGGACATCGCCGGTCCTTGGTCGGAGCCGGTGTTCCTCAACTCCTCCGGGTTCGACGCCTCGATGTTCCACGACGAGGACGGCCGCCACTGGGTGGTGAACGTGGAGTGGGACCACCGCCCCGACCACCCGTCGTTCGGCGGCATCGTGCTCCAGGAGTACGACGCGGCGGCCGGCCGGATGACCGGGCCGGTCACCACGATCGCCCGCAAGGAGACGCTGATCGAGGGCCCCAACCTCTACCGCCGCGACGGCTGGTACCACCTGATGCTCGCCGAGGGCGGCACCGGCTGGAACCACGGCATTTCCATGGCCCGTTCGCGCCGTCTGACCGGCCCGTACGAGTTCGACCCGGAGCCGGACGTGCTCACCTCCCGGCACGACCCGGGCCTGCCGCTCCAGAAAGCCGGCCACGGCGAGCTCGTCGCCACCCCCGACGGCCAGTGGTACCTGGCCCACCTCGCCTCGCGCCCCGAGAAGAGCCCCGACGGCGAGCCGCGCTGCGTCCTCGGCCGCGAGACCTGCCTCCAGCCCGTGACCTGGACGCCGGACGGCTGGCTGCGGCTGGCCGACGGCACCACCACCGCCGCCGTGACCGTGCCCGCCCCCGCCGGACTGCCCGCCCACCCCTGGCCCGCCGAGCCCGCCCGCGACGACTTCGACTCCCCGGCGCTGTCGGTGGAATGGAGCTCGCTGCGCGTCCCGGCCGAGGCCACCTGGGCCACCCTCCATGAACGCCCGGGCTTCCTGCGGCTGTACGGGCGGCAGAGCCAGCACTCCCTGTTCGACCAGAGCCTCCTGGCCCGCCGCGTCACCCACCGGCGGGTGACCGCCGCCACCCGGCTGGAGTTCGGCCCCGATCGCTTCTCCCAGTCGGCCGGGCTGATCGCCTGGTACGACACCTCCACCTACTACTACCTGCGCGTCACCCACCATGAACGGCTCGGCCGGGTCATCGGCCTGGTCATCAACGACGACGGCGCCTACAGCGAGCCGGCCGACACCGTCCTGCCCTGCGGCGACTGGCCCCAACTCCACCTGCGCGCCCGCTTGAACGGCTCCGTTCTGGTCATGGAGGCGGCCCCCGCCGAGGGCGCGTGGCGGCAGATCGGGCCCGACCTGGACGCCACCCGGCTCTCCGACGACTACGGCAGCCGGCTGCGCTTCACCGGCGCATTCATCGGCCTGTGCGCCCAGGACCTGAGCGGCACCCGCACCCCCGCCGACTTCGACTGGTTCGACTGGGCGACCGGCGACTGATCCGCCGCCCCGCCGCCCCGGCACTTTCGCCCGCCATGAGAGATAACGTTTACCCCGAAGGGCTTTCCACCATGCTTGAGCGTCGTCCCTCGGCCCTGTTCGCGATGGAGGCCCAGCACCTGCCGCTGCTGTTCCCGCCGGATCTGCGGGAACGGCTCACCGCGGTGGCCGACATCGACCCGGAACTGGTCGTTTCCAACTTCAGCAGTGATCACGTCCGGTCACTGCTGTCCACGGTCGAGGTGCTGATCACGGGCTGGGGCTGCCCGCATCTGTCGCTGGAGGTCCTGGACGCCGCACCCCGCCTCCGCGCGGTGCTGCACACCGGCGGCTCGGTCAAGCACCTGCTGCCGCCGGAGGGCTGGCAGCGGGTGCCGGTCGTGTCCTCGGCCGCCGCCGCCAACGCGCTGCCCGTGGCCGAGTACACCCTGGGCATGGTGCTGCTGGCGGGCAAGGGCGTGTTCGCGCTGCGCGACGCGTTCCGCGCCCGGCGCGGCTTCACGCTGGGCGAAGTCCAGCAGAACGTCGGGAACTTCGGCCGCACCGTGGGCATCATCGGCGCCTCCCGCATCGGCCGCCGGCTGATGGAGCTGCTGCGGCCGTTCGACCTCGATGTCGCCCTGTACGACCCGTATGTGACCGAGGCCGAGGCCCGCGCGCTGGGCGTGCGGCCGGCCGGGCTGCCCGAGCTGCTGGCCGGCAGCGACATCGTCAGCGTGCACGCTCCCGCGACGCCCGAGACCACGCATCTGATCGACGCGGCCGCCCTGGCCCTCATGCGGGACGGCGCGGTCCTGATCAACACCTCGCGCGGCAGCCTGGTCGACACCCGGGCGCTCACCGCCGAGCTGGTCTCCGGCCGCCTGGAGGCGATCCTCGACGTCACCGACCCGGAGCCGCTGCCGGGCGACTCCCCGCTCTACGACCTGCCCAATGTGCTGCTGACGCCGCACATCGCCGGCTCGCACGGCAACGAGCTGCGCCGCCTCGGGCTGACCGCCGTCGAGGAGCTTGAACGCCTCACTTCCGGCCGCCCGCCGCTCCACCGGGTCCACCCGGCGGAGCTGCACCGGGCGGCGTAGGGCCCCTCTTACAGGGCGGCGTCCGCCGGGGCGGGGCTACATGCCGTCCCGCACCATGGCGGCCACGATGTGGACGTGGCGGTCGGCGGCCGTCTGCGAGAACTCGTTCTCGTAGTTGAGGCCGTAGGGCCAGAAGTGCCCGCCGCCGGTGGAGATCCTCGCGTTCGGGCCGTCGTACTGCCGCACCAGCGCCGTGGCCTGCGCGCCGCGCCAGGTGCCGCCGCTGGACAGGGAGGCCCAGCCCGAGCTCTGGCCCACGCCGATGGTGTGGGCTATCTCGTGCAGGGCGGTGCGTTCGGTCATATAGGCGCGATTGGCGCCGAAGCGGATGGTCCCGTTGATGTGGCCGTCCGCGGTGGGCACGCTCGGGTCGTAGCGCACGGTGATGGTCTTGCCCAGGTCGCTGAGCTGGTTGTAGCGGGCCACCGCGGCGTTCATGGCCGTGGTGATGAGCTGGTAGGCGGCGAGCTGGTCCTGGGTCGGGTTGCTCGCCCGTTCCAGCGTCCAGGTGATGGTGGCCGCCGGTGCCACCCGCGCCGGCGGGGCCGGGGCGGCGGCCGGGGCGGCGTGGGCCGCGTGGGGGACGGCCAGCGCGGCGGCGGCCAGCGCCGCGACGACGGCGTTCCGGAACCAACGTGTTGCCATGTCGCGTCTCCTCTGGATTCGCCGGGCCCGCGCCGCGATCCTCTTCCGGGGCTCCGCCGGCGCGCCGCCGGTCGGCCCGACGCGTCGGTCCACGATGTCGGCCCTTGTTTGATTCCGCTGTGATTCCGCGTTCAAAAGCACCGAAGCCGAACATCAGGTACCTGTCAACCGCGCGTGCGCCAGGGGGAGTTACCCGCGGCGCGGCCGGGTGGTCGGCACCCCGGCCCCGTGGAACAGTGGCAGGCGCGGAGCAGGCGCACATCCCTCTCGTCGCGCGTTCAGGACCACCTGCCACGTTCAGGACCGCCCACCAAGGAGCCCGGCATGAAGGTGTTCGAGACCCCCACCGAGGAACTGAAGCGGAAGCCCGCGGCGTTCACCGACCGGATCACCACGGACGGCCGCTTCGGCCGCGCGGCCGAGCCCGGCCGCTACCGCCTGGTCATCAACCGCGCCTGTCCCTGGGCCCACCGCGTGGTGATCACGCGCCGGCTGATGGGCCTGGAGGGGGCCATCTCGCTGGCCGTCACCGACCCGGTTCAAGAGATCATCGCGGACGACGCGCACTGGGTGTTCACCTCAGAGACGGGCAGCCCCGGCGGCAAGGATCCGGTGCTCGGCATTCACGCCCTGCGCGAGGCCTATCTGGCGCGGGACCCCGACTACACGGGCGGGGTCAGCGTGCCCGCGCTGGTGGACGTGACGACCGGCCATCTGGCGACCAACGACTTCGGCCGGCTCACCCTGGACCTGGCCACCGAGTGGGGCGGGCCGGCCCGGGAGGGCGCGCCGGAGCTGTATCCGGCGGCGCTGCGCGACGAGATCGACGCCCTGTGCGAGGACATCTACCGCGACGTCAACAACGGCGTCTACCGGGCCGGTTTCGCCCCGGACCAGGCGCGTTACGACGCCGCCGTGACCGCCCTCTTCGCCCGCCTCGACGCCCTGGAGGAGCGCCTCGCCACCCGCCGCTACCTCGTCGGCGACACCATCACCGAGGCCGACATCAGGCTCTTCCCGACCCTGGTCCGGTTCGACTCGGTCTACCACGGCCATTTCAAGTGCAACATCAGGAAGCTGACCGAATACCCGGCGCTGTGGGCCTATGCCCGCGACCTCTTCCAGACGCCCGGCTTCGGCGACACCACGCACTTCGACCACATCCGCACGCACTACTACTACGTCCACACGGCCATCAACCCGACGCGGGTCATCGCCGCCGGCCCCGATCCCCGGGGATGGCTGACCGAGCATCACCGTGCCGAACTGGGCGGCGCGCCCTTCGGCGCGGGCACGGCTCCGGGGCCGGTCCCGGCGGACGAACGGGTGCCCCCGCTGGGCTGAACGCTCCCTCGCCGCGCGCCCGTCGCGCCTCCCGCCCGCGCCCCGCCGCGCCTCCGCCGCACGCCCGGTGGGGGGCGCGGCGGGGCGTCTCGTGGAGGCGGTGGGGCGCGGACAAACTCCCTTCCGGAAATCTTCACGTCCGGCGCGCAAGCGGAGCGAATCTCTCCGCGATTCCTGACATGGCCGACATGGACCTGATGGGTGTTGTTATGCCCGTTTAAGATTCCGTACGGATGGCCTATCAGGCATGCCCATTGCCTGATTACGCGAAAAAGTTGGCGTACTTGGCAAGAGATGCCCGCACGTCGGTCACGCGAGGTGTTCCCGGGGCTCGCCGAGGTGGCCGCCGCGCTGGCCCGGACATCCGCTCACGTGCTTTTATCCTCCCGCTGCGGCAGTGGCGAATGAGGTGACCGGATTTCGGGCGCCGGGGCTGCCGTGGGAGTGGTCGGATCGCGTTCTTGTTGCGGCCTGCTCCCGTTTGAATGCGGAAAACTCCTATGAGTGAAGGGATATGCATCTTGCGTAACGACCTTGAGACCCGTGAGATCGCCGACACCGAGCTGGACGCCGTCGCCGGCGGCGTGGCCACCATCTCCGGCGGTCTGGTCGGTGCTGTGACCAGCGATGTTTCCAACGTCCTGAACTCCCTTGAGACGACCGGCGTTGTCACCACCCTGGTCGACCAGGTGGCCGGTCAGGCCGCGGGCATCACCGGCGTGCACGTCAACACGGGCGCCGTCACCGGTCTCGTCGGCCTCTGAGCGCGTTTACCGCCGACGGGCCGCAGCGTTCCGGTGCGCGCACGATCTGACGTGTGCGCGGGCGCGCCGGTAGAAATGACCTTGAACCCCGGAGCCCCCCGTTCCGGGGTTCATGGTCGCCCGCGGCCCCGGCCCTCGGCCCGTTCCGGGCCGAAACGAATGGCAGTTGAAGGAATAGCTCCGTGCAGTTTCGCCAAAAAGCGCTTTCCACACTGCGATCTCCCGAAGAACTTGATCTTCCCGTGCGTTTCGCCCGCCCGCAGGGCCGGCTCGTCCTGGTCGTCACCGTCGCCGTCATGGCCGCCGCGACCTGGTGGGCCCTCACCGGATCGGTGTCCGCCAAGGTGAGCGCGCAGGGCATCCTCACCCACGCCGCGGGCAGCTACACGACACAGAGCCCGGTCGCCGGACAGGTCACCCGCGTCCTTGCCGAGGAGGGCCAACTTCTGTCCCCGAACGACCCGTTGCTCACGGTCACCACGGCCGAGGGCGCCGAGCACGAGGTGACCGCCGTGGCCGGGGGCCGGCTCACCACTCTGGTCGTCACGGCCGGCGCGGTGATCCGGGCGGGCGCGGAGGTGGCGACGCTGGAGCAGGTGACCGACCCGGACGAACCGCTGGTCGCCGTCCTGTACCTGCCCCCGGGCAGCGGCTCGGCGATCCCCGTGGACGCCACCGTCGACCTGAGCGTCCAGTCCGTTCCCCGGGAGCGCTTCGGCGTGCTGCGCGGCCGGGTCGAGGCGGTCGGCCGCGCGCCGCTGACCGAGCGGCAGATCGCCGGTTTCCTCGGCGACAGCGCGCTCGCCGCCGAGTTCTCCCGCGAGGGCAGCCCGGTCGCGGTGCTCGTGCGGCTGGAGCGCTCCTCGACGACCGAGTCCGGGTACACTTGGTCCTCCGACGACGGCCCGCCGTTCGCCATCGCCTCCCGGACGCCGGTCACCGGCTCCGTGCACCTCTCCGCCGAGCGGCCCGTCGATTGGCTGCTGCCGTGACGGCCCCGCGCGAGGCGGGCCGGAAGGCGCCCGTTCAAGCTCCCGCACCGCGGCCCGCGCCCGCCGGGCACCGGCGGCACCGCCCCGCCGCCCGGGGCGCCGCCCGCCGCCGCCCGGAGGCGGCCACCGGGGGCACCCGGCGCCGCGCCTCGCGCGGCGGCCCCGCCGCGCCGCGCCGCACCCCCCGGCGCGTGCGCACCCCCACCGTGCTCCAGATGGAGGCGGTGGAGTGCGGCGCCGCCGCGCTGGCCATGGTGCTCGGCCACTTCGGCCGCTTCGTCCCGCTGGAGGAGCTGCGCATCGCCTGCGGCGTCTCGCGCGACGGCTCCCGGGCCAGCAACCTGCTGAAGGCCGCCCGCGGTTACGGGCTCGCGGCCAAGGGCATGCAGATGGACCTGGCCGCGCTCGCCGAGGTCCGCGGGCCCGCCATCCTGTTCTGGGAGTTCAACCACTACGTCGTCTACGACGGCATGGGCCGCCGCCTCGGCCGCCGGGGCGCGTACATCAACGACCCCGGCAAAGGGCGCCGGTTCGTGACGATGGAGGAGTTCGACACCAGCTTCACCGGCGTCGTCCTCGTCTTCGAGCCCGGCGAGGACTTCCGCCGCGGCGGCCGGAAGCCGGGCGTCCTGGGCGCCATGCCGGCCCGCCTGCGCGGCACTTCCGGCACCATGTTCGCCGCCGTGCTCGCCAGCCTGCTGCTGGTGGTCGTCGGCGCGACCGTGCCCGCGCTGAGCCGCACCTACATCGACATGTTCCTCATCGGCGGCCAGACGTCGCTGCTGGGCGTGCTGTTCGCGTCGATGGCCACCGCGCTGGCGCTCACCGCGACGCTCACCGCGTTGCAGCAGGCCAACCTGCTGCGCGGGCGCATCATCTCCTCCACCCTGGGCAGCGCCCGCTTCCTGCGCCATCTGCTGCGGCTGCCCGTCACGTTCTACTCCCAGCGCAACCCGGCCGACCTGGTCCAGCGCCTGCAGTCCAACGACGCGGTCGCCGAGATCCTCGCCCGGGACCTGGCCGCCGCGGGCGTGGACGCCGTCGTCGTCCTGCTCTACGCGTTCCTGATGTGGACCTACGACCCGCAACTCACCGCTCTCGGCGTGCTGATCGCGCTGGTGAACGTGATCGCCATGCGGATCGTGATCGGCCTGCGGGCCACGGGCACCCGGAAGCTGCGCGCCGACAGTGCCCGGCTCACCAACACCTGCTACAGCGGCCTGACGCTGATCGAGACCATGAAGGCCACCGGAGGGGAGAACGGCTTCTTCCGCCGCTGGGCCGGACAGCACGCCACCACGCTCGACGTGCAGCAGCGGCTCGGCGTGCCCAGCGCGTGGCTGGCGATCGTGGCACCCACACTGGCCGGATTCAACAGCGCGCTGATCCTGATGATCGGCGGCCAGCGGGCCGTTGAGGGGCATCTCACCGTCGGCCTGCTCGTCGCCTTCCAGACCCTGGTGACCAGCTTCACCGCGCCGATCGCCCGCTTGAACGGCGTGGCCGGCCGCATTCAAGATTTCGCCGCCGACGTGGCCCGCCTGAAGGACGTCGAGAACTTCCCCGTCGATCCGCTGTATTCGCGGCCCGAGCCGGCCGCCGACACCCGGCGCCTGAACGGCCATGTGGAGCTGGACAACGTGACGTTCGGCTACAGCCCGCTGGACGCCCCGCTGCTGAACGGCTTCTCGCTCTCGGTCGGCCCCGGGCAGCAGGTCGCGCTCGTCGGCGGCTCCGGCAGCGGAAAGTCCACCATCTCCCGGTTGCTGGCGGGCCTTTACACCCCCTGGGAGGGCACCATCCGCATCGACGGGACGCGGCTGGCCGACATCCCGCGCGGCGCGCTGGCCGCCTCCGTGGCCTTCGTGGACCAGGACGTCTTCCTCTTCGAGGGCACCGTGCACGACAACGTCACGCTGTGGGACCCCTCCATCCCCGAGGAGGCCGTCGTCGCCGCCCTCCGGGACGCCGCCGTGTACGGCGTCGTCGCCCGCCGCCCCGGCGGCATCCACAGCCGGGTCGAGCAGGACGGCCGCAACTTCTCCGGCGGCCAGCGCCAGCGCCTGGAACTGGCCCGGGCGCTGGTGCGGCGCCCCAGCATCCTGGTCCTCGACGAGGTGACCAGCGCCCTGGACGCCGTCACCGAGAACCTCATCATGGACAACCTGCGCCGCCGCGGCTGTGCCTGCGTGGTCATCGCGCACCGGCTGAGCACGGTGCGCGACAGCGACGAGATCGTCGTGCTGGACCGGGGCACCGTCGTGGAACGCGGCCGGCACGAGTACCTGGTCTCCGCCGGCGGCCCGTACGCCGACCTGGTCAAGGAGCGCTGAGGTGACGGCCGCCCACCACGACGCGGTGCTCGGCGCGCCGCCGCCCGAGCCGCCCGACCCGGTCGTCGCGGCCTTCGGCGAACTCGGCTCGGCCATCGACTGCACGGGCATGCGCAGCCTGTCCCTGGAGGGCGCGCACATACTGTGGCTCGTCGTCGGCGGCGCCCTGGACGTGTTCGCCGTGGGCGCCGAACAGCGCGGCCACCGCCATTTCCTGGGCCGGCTCGGCCCCGGCACGCTGCTCCTCGGCCCGGTCGAGGGGCCCCAACACACCCTGGTCGCCCGGCCGTTGCGGGACTGCTGGCTGCGCCGCGTCGAGCTGCGCGAGCTGTACCGCCCCGAGTACGGCGACCCGGCCCACGGCTACGACACCGGCAGCCACCCGCAGGTCGGGTACGACCAGGGCTGGCAGAACGGTCAGAGCTGGGACCCGAGTTGGCAGGGGGAGCAGGGCTGGTCCGGCCAGTCCCCGCAGGCCCAGGGCTGGTACGACCCGGCCGGCGGCCAACCGAGCCCGCTGGACGAGGCGTTCACCCTTGGCATCGGCCGCGGCCTGCGCGCGCTCTACCAGGCGCCGCTGGACGGCCGCGCCACCGTCGCCCCGGACGGCGGCGACGGCACCGACGACGACATCCTGTGGATGACGATGCCGCCCGGCGGCGTGGCCTACGCCGCCCCCGACGAGACCGGCGCGCCCGGCGTGCTCCTCATCGACCCCGGGGTCTGGCAGGGCCTGGTCGACCAGCAGTACCGGCTGCTGTCCGCCCTAGACCGCCGGATCGACCAGCTTGAACGCGCCCACGAAGACCGCACGGCGGCCGGAATCAAGGCCGGCGAGGCGGCCCGCGCCCGGGCCGACCAGGCGCTGCTGGCCAGCATCGAACGCACCGGCGGTGACCTCCACTCCGGCGCCGGGGACGACGCCACGTTCGCCGCCTGCCGCCTGGTCGCCCGCGAGGCCCGCGTCCCGCTGACCGAACCGGCCCGGGCCCGCGCCGTCACCGGCCCGATGGACCCCATCGAACGCGTCGCGCTCGCCTCCCGCGTCCGCTCCCGCGCGGTCCGGCTCACCGGGCGCTGGTGGCGGGAGAACACCGGACCGCTGGTCGGCCGGCGCGCCAAGGACGCCGCCCCCGTCGCGCTGCTGTGGCGGCGCGGCGGCTATGTGGCCGTCGACCCCGCCACCGGCGAGCGTCGGCGCGTGAACGCCGCCACCGAGGGCGAATACGAGCCCCGCGCCGTCATGTTCTACCGCCCGCTGCCCGACCGGCCCGCCAGCCTGCTGCAACTGCTGCGCTTCAGCGTCCACGGCACCCGCACGGAGCTGCGCGCCCTCCTGATCGGCGGACTGGTCGCGGTCGGCCTGGGCGCCCTGGTGCCGCTGGCCACCGGACGCGTGCTCGGCGAGTACGTGCCCAAGGGCGAGAACGACCTCATCACACAGGCCGGCCTCGCGCTCATCGCCACCGGCATCGTCTCGGCCGTTTTCATGCTGCTGCAGAACGTCTCCATCCTGCGCATGGAGGGCCGCATCGAGGCCACCCTGCAACCGGCGGTCTGGGACCGGCTGTTGAAGCTTCCCGCCGGGTTCTTCCGGGACCGCTCCACCGGTGAACTGGCCTCCGCCGCCATGGGAATCAGCGCCATCCGCCGCGTGCTGTCCGGCACCGGCCCGGTGTGCGTCCAGGCCGCCACGATCGGCACCATGAATCTGGTGCTGCTGCTCGTTCACAGCGTGCCGCTGGCGCTGGCGGCCATCGCCATGCTGCTCGTCATCGCCGCCGTCTTCCTGAGCCTGGGACTGTGGCAACTGCGGTACCAGCGGCGGCTGATCAAGCTCGGCAACAAACTCAACAACCAGGCGTTCCAGACCCTGCGCGGCCTGCCCAAACTGCGCGTCGCCGCCGCCGAGAGCTTCGCGTACGCCGCCTGGGCGGGGGAGTTCGCCCGCACCCGCGAACTCCAGCAGCGCGTCGGCCGGATCAAGAACCTCATCACGGTGCTCAACGCGGTCTGCCTGCCGGTGTGCACCCTCGTGATGTTCATGCTGCTGGCCGGCCCGGCCCGGGGCACCATGTCGGCCGGCGAGTTCCTCACCTTCAGCACCGCCATGACGATGATGCTGTCCTCCGTCACCCAGCTCACCGGCGCGCTCCTGTCGGCCGCCGCCGTGCTGCCGATGTTCGAGCAGGTCAGGCCGATCCTGAAGGAGCTCCCCGAGGTGCGCGCCTCCGGCGCCCAGCCCGGCACGCTGACCGGCCGCGTCGAGGTCCGGAACCTCTCCTACCGGTACAGCGACGACGGCCCGCTCGTTCTGGACGACGTCAGCTTCGAGGCGCGCGCGGGCGAGTTCGTGGCCGTCGTCGGACCCAGCGGCTGCGGCAAGTCCACGCTGCTGCGGCTGCTCATCGGCTTCGACAAACCCCTGTCCGGCAGCGTGCTGTTCGACGGCCAGGACCTGGCCGCGCTCGACCTGGCCGCCGTGCGCCGCCAGTGCGGCGTGGTGCTCCAGAACGCCCAGCCCCTCAGCGGCTCCATCCTGGACTGCATCCGCGGAGCCGAGACCTACTCGCTGGAGGAGGCGTGGGAGGCCGCGGCGCTGGCGGGCCTGGCCGAGGACATCAAGGCCATGCCCATGGGCATGCACACCATGCTGTCCGACGGCGGCGGCACCGTTTCCGGCGGCCAGCGCCAGCGGCTGATGATCGCCCAGGCCCTGATCCGCAAGCCCCGCGTCCTCTTCTTCGACGAGGCGACCAGCGCGCTGGACAACGAGGCGCAGCGCGTGGTCATCGAATCCACCCGCACCCTGCGCGCCACGCGCGTCGTGATCGCCCACCGGCTGTCCACCGTCATGGACGCGGACCGGGTGATCGCCATGCAGGACGGACGCATCGTTCAGCAGGGGCCACCCGCCGAACTGCTCGCCGACGCCGGCGGCCTGTTCTACGAACTCGTCCGGCGCCAGATCCGATGAACCCCGCCCGCGCGCCGCGCGCCGCCACCGCCGTCGGCCACCCGCCCCAACCGGGCGGCGCCCGGCCAAAGTTGACCCCCGAAGTCCGGGAAGACCAGCAGTCCGGGAAAGACAGGGAGCCCATGGCAGACCACAGGGAAGACCGCGGGAGCGAAGCGGGCGCCACGGACACCGGCGCGGGTGCCGCCGTCCCGCCACCCGACGCCGACCTCCTGACGCGGGTCCGCGCGGGCGACGACGCGGCCTTCGGCGAGCTGTACCGGCGCCACGCCCGGTCGGTGCGGCAGCACGCGCGGGGCAACGGCCTGGACTCCCACACGGCCGAGGACGTGACGGAGGAGGCGTTCGTCCGCACCCTGGAGGCGCTGCGGCACGGCGGCGGGCCCCGGAGTTCGGCGCGCGGCTATCTGCTGGTCACGGTGCGGCGGATGGCCGCCGGGTGGTTCGCGGGCAACCGCGAGGAGCGCGCCGTCAGTGACCTGGCCGGGGCCGCCGCTTCCGCGCGCGAGACGGCGCACCACTCCGCCGAGACCCGGGCCCTGGTCCGGGCGGACCGCAGCCTGCTCACCACCGCGTTCCTCAGCCTGCCGGTCCGCTGGCGGGAGGTGCTGTGGCGCACCGCCGTCGAGGGGCAGCCGCTCAGCCGGGTCGGCGACGAGCTGGGGCTGAGCCCGAACGCCACCGCCGTGCTGGCCCACCGTGCCCGGGAGGGGCTGCGGCAGGCGTATCTCCAGGCGCACATAGGCGAGTTGCCGTCGGAGGACGAGGACTGCCGCCGGTACGCGCACAAGCTGGGCGCGTTCATCCGCCGCACCTCCACCTCGCGCGGCCTGCGGCGGCACCTGGACTCCTGCGACCGCTGCCGGGCCGCCTATCTGGAACTGGTGGACGTGAACGCCACGCTGCGGGGGCTCGCGCCGTTCGCCGCGGCGGGCTGGTTCGCCACGGCGGCCCCGACGACGACGGCCGCCCCGCCGCTGGGCGGGGCCGCCGGGACGGCCGGGCTGGCCGCCCTCGAGGGCGCGACCGGAGGGGCGCTCGGAAAGTTCGCCATCGCCGCCACCCTCGCGCTGGCGGCCGGGCCCGCCGTTCCCGCGGGCGGGGCCGCCGTGCTCGGCCCGGACGCCGGGGCGGCGGCCGTGGCCGCGGCGCCCGAGGACCGCGTGGACCGGTCGGTCGCCGACCCCGCGGAGCCGGCGGACAACGGCCCGGCCGGACCGTCCGGGCAGCCCGGCGGGGGCCCGCCGGAGGACACCGGCCCTGACCCGGACGAGGAGTCCGCGGCGTCCTGCCCGCCGGTGGGGGAGAGCCTGACGGGCATCCTCCTGGGAGACCTCGGCTGCCCGGCCGGGGTGCCCCTCCTCCCGGGACTGCCGCTGCTGGTCATCGACCCGCCGGGCGGAACGGAGTCCGAGGGCCTGGTGCGGCTGATCCCACCTCACTCTGAAGGGCCCGACTCCTGGCCCGAACCCACCACGCCCGCCCTCGAGTTGGACGATCCCGACGTGAACGACCCGGACTTGAATGATCCCGATGTGAACGACGCCACCCCGGAGCCGGACGACTCCGAACCCGGAATCCCCGGGCTCCTGGAGGCGGACGACGACACGGCCGAGGACCCCGCCACGACCACCGACGAGCCGCTCATCTCCGTCGCGCCCTAGACGAGCAAGTCCGATCTCCGGTCAGTGGTCATAGGCGATCAGTGACCGGGTGATCGGGGCTTTGGCCGCGTTGTCGTGCCACATTGCGGCGGCCATCGCGAGGATGCGCTGAGCGACGCGAATCGCGATTCCGGCGCAGCTGCGGCCGCCGTGCTCTTCGAGGTCGAGCTGACCTTTGAGGGTGTCGTTCACCGACTCGATCAGCTGCCGCACTTTACTTGAGCATCGGTTCGCCGTAGCGGGCCTTCTCGTCCTTGCGGGACGGCCGCAGGAGCGTGATGCCATGCTCCTCCAGCAGCGTCTCGAAGGCTCGTCCGGCGAAGCCCTTGTCACTGATCAGCAGGATGCCATCGTGCTCGGTGACCATGTCTGCCTCGACTTCGAGCATCGAGGCCAGCACCTCGCGCTCGCCGATCTCCGGATCGGCCAAGGCCCACAGCATCGGCATCCCGGACGGAGTGCACACCAGATACAGTTTCAGCCCTCAGTAGAACCGCGAGTGGCTGGCGCAGTACCCATAGCCCGCCCATCCGGCCAGGTCCGGGCGCTTCACCGTTTGCCGCGACATCCCGCAGGGCACCGGGGTGGAGTCCACGATCCAGCAGTCGTCCAGCCAGAAGTCGCTCGACTTCGCCAGCATCCGGATGACTCGCTTGACCAGGCCGAGCGCGGACCGCAGCCGCTTGTTGTAGCCGGACTGCTGAGGCAGGTACGGGAACATCCCGGTGAGGTGCTTGCCGGCGTAGCGCAGCCAGTGCGTCTCGGAGGTGAAGCCGAGCAGCGACTGGGCGAGCGCGACACACACGAGCTCGGAGTCGGTCAACACCGGGGGCCTGCCCAGCCATCGTGGTCCCGCCAGCTCGTCGTCGATCTTCACGTACAGTGCGGTCAGAAGGGTCTCGATGTCGTTCGTCACACAACGATCAACGAGACCCTTCTCCCTTTGCGCCCGCAGGACTTCGGACCTACTCGTCCAGCTCTACCAACCGGGGTGGGGAGGGGCCGCTCAGCATTCGTTACGGCGCGGGAGCGGCCCCCGCTCACAACCGGCGGGTGAACTCCTGGCGGTCGGCGAAGTTCTCGTAGCCTGCCCGTTCGAAAGCCACGATCATGGCGGTGTTGGCCGCATCGCAGTCGCCGCGGATCTCCTCGGCGCCCGCTTCGACCAGCAGCCGCGTGCCGCGGGCCACCACCGCCGTCGCGTAGCCGTTGCCGCGGCAGGCGGGAGACACAGCCACCAAGCCGATCACCGCCGTCGAGGGGTTTCGGGCAGGGAGGCTGATGGCAGCTGGCGTGCCGTCCGGAGCGTAGCCGATCTCCCACCACCGGGGTTCGTACGAGAATTCCTCCATGTCCGTGAAGAGGCTCTCCGCGGCACGCCGGGCGCCATGCCGGGCGACCTTGGCGGCGAGGTGGGCGTCGGCGCTGGTTGGCAGCGCCTCGGCGAGGAGGGCGATGAACGGCTCACGGCCCAGACTGGGCAGGGAACGCCAGTTCAACCGGTCATCATGCGAAGTGAGTTCCGCCCCGGAGCGGCGGCGAAAGCGGCGACCGTCTCGGGCGCGCTCGAAGCCCGCCAGACGGAGAAGCTCGGCGCGCCGTTCCGGCTCCGCCTGGAACTGCGGCGGCTGCGTCGGCGAGTCGATGACGTGCTCCAGCTCCGTGGCGCCGAGCGAGCCGGCCAGGGCGACGGCCTCGGCCAGCAGCGCCCGGCCGGTGGCCAGGCCCGGCTCGTCCCACCGCGTCTCAAGGAGCACCAGGGCCATCGGGACGTCGTTCCCGGGGAGGGTCCACAGCGCAGTGGCCGCGGTGAGCCGACCGGCCTCGTCCTCCGCGACTAGGCACCACTCCGGCCGGGTACATTTCTTGGCAAGTAGGTCGGTGAGGTAGGCGGCCGTCCCGGCGTTGCGCTCGGGCTGCTCGGAGTGCTGGACGAGGGCAGATAGTTCGTCTGGGCGCGCGATACGTATAGGCATCTACAGGATTATCCTTCTCTCGATGACGTAGCTGGACTTTGCATGAAACCGCCACCCAGTGGCACCGGCAGGCCTGACTATTCCTGCGTCAGACCCGGGCCTGCGGACTGGAGACCGTGGGCCTCCTGCGGCAGCGGTGGATCCCATAGCCGATTGGTGGTGGTCGTTGCCTAGCACAGGACGGTGCGGCGTAGGCCTCTCATTCCACCGGGTGGCGCACCACCAACACCCCCTCCACATCCCTCCCCACCGCCTCGTACAGATGCGGTACATCCGCCGCCCACCGGGCGTGGCCGCCCGGGCCCACCTCGAGCGGGGCGGAGGCGGGACCAACCCGGGCCGTGCCGCTAAAGACCAGCAAGTGCTCCTCCGTGCCCGTCACATGGGCGGCCGAGCGCTGCACCGCGCCGCCCTGAATGCGGATGCGATACACCTCCGACACCGCAGCCGCGTCCTGCACGCGGTCCGTCAGCACCGCGTGCACCGCCGCACCCTGCACCGGGGCGGGACCGACGACCGTGCTTAGCGGCGCCTCGAGGGCCGTGGTCAGCGCGTACAGCGTCTCCAGGGTCGGATTGCGCTGGCCCGTCTCCAGTTCCGAGAGCGTGCCCTTGCCGACGCCGGAGCGACGGGCCAGTTCCGACAGCGACAGGCCGCGGCCCTGGCGCAGACGGCGCAGCCGCGCGCCCATCTCCTGGGCCAGTTCCATAGTTTTCCGCCCCTTACTGCGCCGTTGATGCATTGGCCGTGACGCGACTAGCGTTCCACAAACAGAACGTTCTGTAAACGGAACGATCATGGCGATGCACACGCAACGCAGCGCAGGCGTGGGTTCGGACTTACTCGTCTGGGCGGGAACGACACCCCTCCGGTCCGGCGGGCGTCGGCCAACCCCGCCCCTTGATCCGACGCACGTCTGATGACCTCACGCGCCCCTCGGTGCAACGGTGTGCCCATGACGTACGCCTTCGATCCCGAGCTCGCGGCGGCGCTGGCGATGACGCCCGAAGTCGACATCACCGATCTGGCCGCCGCCCGCGCCGCCCAGGCCGCCGAACTGGCGGCCGCCACGGCCGCGACCGACATCTCCGGCGTGGACATCGCCGAGGTCAAGGCGTACGGCGTGCCGCTGCGCCTCTACCGGCCCGCCGCCGCCACCGGTCCGCTGCCCGTGGTCTACAGCGTGCACGGCGGCGGCTTCGTCCTCGGCTCACCCGACGTCGACCACGACTTCAACCTGCTGCTGTGCCGCGAGCTTTCGGCCCTCGTCGTCTCGCCCGACTACCGGCTCGCCCCCGAACACCCCTTCCCCGCCGGACTGGAGGACTGCTACGCCGGGCTGCGCTGGCTGGCCGAGGGCGACGCCGAACTGGACCTGGACCCCGGGCGCGTCGCGGTCCTCGGCGACAGCGCCGGCGCCTGCCTGGCCACCGGGCTGACCATGCTCGCCCGGGAACGCGGCGGCCCCGCCATCCACTTCCAGTTCCTCGCCAGCCCCTCGCTCGACGACCGGCTGACCACGCCCAGCGCCCGCCGTTTCACCGACACCCCGGTGTGGAACCGGCGCAACGCCACCCTCAGTTGGGCCGCCTACCTCGGCCCCCACACGGCCGGCACCGACTCGGTCCCCGCGCTGGCCGCCCCCGCCCGGGCCACCGCCGCCGACCTGGCCGGCCTGCCCCCGGCGTATGTGGCGGTGATGGAGTTCGACCCGCTGCGCGACGAGGGCATCGACTACGCCCGGACCCTGCTCGCGGCCGGGGTCTCCACCGAACTGCACCTGTTCCCGGGGACGTTCCACGGCGCGGGCATGGTCCGGCACGCCCATGTCGTCCGGCGCGCCACGGCCGAGACCGTGACCGTGCTGCGCCGGGTGCTGGCCCGGTGAACGGTCAGCCACCCGCCGCCAACCGCAGGGCGTACACGGCGAATTGGGCGCGGAACCGATCCCGCGGATCGCGCAGCCGCAGGCCAAGGGCCGCCTCCACCCGCGTGAGGCGGGCGGCCACCGAGCTGTGGTGCAGATGCAGTTCCGCCGCGGCCTGGCGCAGCGACCCCGTGCGGCAGAACGCGGCCAGCACCGCGACCGCCGACGCGCCGCCCTCGCCGTCCGCCAGCCGCGTCAACGCCCGTATGTCCGGCAGCTCGCGCAGCCTGGCCGCGGGCAACTCGGCCAGCAGGGCCACCGATCCGAGCTCGTCATGGCAGACCACCGCGTCGGCCGGCAGCCCTGCGGCGGCGAACCGCACGGCGACACGGGCCTGTTGCCACGACTCCCAGGCCCGGGACGCGGCCGTGCCGCCGCCGATCCCCACCCGCTGCCCGCCCCGCGCCACCGCCCGCACCGCCGCCACGGGCGACGCCCCGCCGTCCGGCGTCTGGAGCAGTACCACGCCCACCGACTCGATCTCCGCGACCCGCACCGTGCCCGGCACCGAGGCACGGGCCAGCAGCCGCAACGCGCCCGTCCGGCCCCCGTCGTGCTCCTCCCCGGCCACCACCATCACCCGCAGCGGCGCCTCCGGCACCAGACCCAGCAGCCGCAGCGCCCGGGTCCGGTCGGTGGCGGCCTCCCGCGCCGACAGCACCAGCTCGAACAGCGCCGGGTCGGAGACCGCCCGCCCCCCGGCGCGCAGCACGCCCGCCGCGATCGCCAGCCACTCCAGCACCAGATCGTCGAACGGGCCTGCGGCGCCCGGCCGTTCGAGCCACACCCGGCCCGTCGGGTGCAGCCGCACCTCCCCCGACACCCGCGCCGGCTCGCCCGCCAGGGCCTCGCCGTCCGGGCCGTAACGCAGGGTCCGCCCGCCGTCCAGTTCCATGCCCGCCGCGCACTCGGCGAGTCCGGCGGTGGACCGCACCAGGGACGCGGAGTCGACGCCGCCACCCAGGAGCGCCTGGAAGTGGGCGATCACGCGCACCGCGGCCGCCGCATCCGCGTCCAGCGAGGACAAGCGCAGCAGCAATCCCTTCATGGGCCGCAGTCTAGAAAGGACAGGGACGTGTCCAACAGTGTCGGGAACACAGTTGCGAACACCGAACGGAAAACGGCCGCCAGGCCGATACGTTCGGCCGTCGCCGCGCTCATCGGCGCCATCCTGCCGATGCTCGCCGCGCTGCTGGTGACCGCGCCGCCCGCCAGCGCGGCGACCCTCACCGAGGTCACCAACTTCGGCACCAACCCCAGCAACCTCCGCATGCACCTCTATGTGCCGGACAACGTCACCGCGCGCCCGGCCGTGCTCGTCGCGGTGCACTACTGCACGGGCACCGGCCCCGGGTTCTACTCGGGCACGCAGTTCGCCTCGCTGGCCGACCGCCACGGCTTCATCGTCATCTACCCGTCCGCCACCCGCAGCGGCCAGTGCTTCGACGTGTCCTCGCCCGAGGCCCTGCGCCGGGGCGGCGGCAGCGACCCGGTCGGCATCCGCTCCATGGTCGACCACGTCGTGCGCACCCACAGCGCGGACACCGGGCGGATCTTCGTCACCGGCGCCTCCTCGGGCGCCATGATGACCAACGTCCTGCTCGGCAACTACCCGGACGTGTTCGCCGCGGGCGCGGCGTTCGCGGGCGTGCCCTTCGGCTGCTTCGCCACCACCGACGGATCCGGCTGGAACAGCGCCTGCGCAGGCGGAACGGTGACCCGCGCCCCGCAGCAGTGGGGCGACCTGGTCCGCGGCTCCTACCCCGGCTACACCGGGCCCCGGCCGCGCATGCAACTGTGGCACGGCACCAACGACGACATCCTGCGCTACCCGAACTTCGGCGAGGAGATCAAGCAGTGGACCAACGTGCACGGCCTCAGCCAGACGCCCGCGTCCACCGACTCGCCACAGGCCAACTGGACCCGCACGCGCTACGGTTCGACCGGTAACCAGGCGGCCGTCGAGGCCATCAGCATCCAGGGCGGCGGCCACAACCTGCCCACCGACGGCATGGCGGCGCGGGCCATCACCTTCTTCGGCCTGGACGGCACCACCCCCGGCCCGGATCCGGACCCCGAGCCGGGCGCGTGCCGGGTCGCCGTGACCACCAACGCCTGGAACACCGGGCTGACTTCGTCGGTGACCATCACCAACACCGGTACCACTCCGGTCAACGGCTGGTCCCTGGGCTTCACCCTGCCCACGGGCCAGACCATCACCTCCGGCTGGAACGCCACTTACAGCCCGGCCACCGGTACCGTGACCGCGACCAACGCCGCCCACAACGCGGCCATCGCCCCAGGCGCGTCGGTCGGCATCGGCTACCAGGCCAGCCACACGGGCAATACCACCAGGCCCACCGCGTTCACCCTCAACGGCGCCGCTTGCACGGTCGCCTGACGCACAGCCAGACATCCAGCAGTCCCGCACAGCGACAACAGGAGCCCACAGCCCATGAGAAGAAAACCGTCGATCGTCCAACTGATCAGCTCGGCGGCCCTCGTCCTCGCCCTCGCGCTCACCGCCGAGCAGTCCCTCGTCGGAGCCGACGAGCCGGCCGCGCCCGAGGCCACGGCCCAGGTCGCCGCCACGGCCGCGACCTCCGGCACGGCCCAGGCCGCCGGCGCGAACCGGTGGGTGCACACCTGGGCCGCCATGCCGCAGTTGACCGAGCCGCACAACATGCCGCCGCCCCCGTTCACCGAGGAGAACGCCGTGCTCGTGGACAGCACGCTGCGGCAGACGGTCCGGGTGACGACCGGCGGCGAACGCATACGGCTGCGCTTCTCCAACGCGTTCGGCGGGACCGCCCTGCCGATCACCGAGGTGTCCGTGGCGCTCCCGCTCGACGGCCGGGCGGGAGCAGCCGCGATCGAGGCGGACACCGCCCGGCCGGTGACCTTCCACGGCGAGTCCTCCGTGACCGTTCCGGTGGGGGCGCAGATGGTGTCCGACCCGCTGCGCTTCCCCGTGGAACCGGGGACGATCCTGTCGGTGACGATCTACCTCGCCGAGGGCCAGGCGTCCCGGAACATCACCTCCCACCCCGGCTCCCGCACCACCTCGCACCTGCTGCGGGGCAACCACGTGGCGGACGCCGAGCTGCCCGGGGCCACGCCCACCGACCACTGGTACTTCCTGAGCGGCGTCGAGGCGCTGTCGGCCGGCGGCACCGCCGCGGCGGCCTTTCTCGGCGACTCCCTGACCGACGGCCGCGGTTCCACCACCAACGGGAACAACCGCTGGCCGGACCAGCTCCACGCGCGGCTCCAGAACAGCCCCGCCACGCGGGACGTCGCGGTCCTCAACCAGGCGGCGGGCGGCAACCGCGTCCTGAACGACGGCCTCGGCCCCAACGTCCTGGCCCGCCTCGACCGTGACGTGCTCGCGCACAGCGGCGTGTCCTGGCTGGTCGTCTTCGAGGGCATCAACGACATCGGCACGGCCCCGGCCACGCGAGAGGACCAGGAGCGGGTCGCCGCCGACCTGATCGCCGCCTACGACCAGATCATCACGCGCGCCCACGCGCAGAACATCCGGGTCTACGGCGCCACGCTGCTGCCGTTCGGCAACAACACCGGCTACGACGACCCCGACGGACACCGCGAGGCGGCCCGGCAGACGGTCAACGAGTGGATCCGCACCAGCGGACACTTCGACGCCGTCATCGACTTCGACCGGGTCACCCGCGACCCGGCGGCGCCCGACCAGCTCCGGCCGGACATCCACGACGGCGACTGGCTGCACCTGAACCCGGAGGGCTACCGGCTGCTGGCCGAGGCCGTCCCCACCCGCCTCTTCTCGTAACGGATGCCGTTCTCCTGACGGGGGCGGGCCCGGCGGTCGCGTCGCGGGACGCGGCCGCCGGGCCCTCGGACCCGATGCGCGGGAACGCACTCATGGCAGCGGGCCCGCGCACCCTCACATCCGGGATCTCAGCACGTCGACCTCACAGCCCGCCGCGAACGGGTCGAAACCGTGCTCGGTCAGCCAGCGAACCACCAGCAGGCTTCGCAACGACCACCACCCGCGGATCACGTCGAGGTCGACGTCGGCGCCATAGCCGGCAACGACCTCACCGAGGTGCTCCTCGTGTCCGAGCGTCAGGATGGCGAGGTCGAACAGGGCATCACCCGGGCCCGCCTCGGACCAGTCGATGATGCCCGTGACCTCGTCACCGTCGACGAACACGTGAGTGATCTGCAGGTCGCCGTGCGTGAACACCGGAGTCCACGGCCGGAGCGCGGCCTCGGCGACCTGGCGGTTGCGGGTGACCAGGTCGGCGGGCAGGACGCCGTTCGTCACGAGCCACTCGCACTCGCCGTCGAGATCCGCCGCCAACTCCTCAAGGCTCTTTCCCCGACTGGGCCAGGGCGGCAACGGCGCGTCGTGCAACTTCCGGATGGCGGCACCCGCCGCGGCCCACGCCGCCGGGGACGCGGCCGACGGCTCGCCGAGGCGGCCGAGTGCCGTCCCCGGGACCGCGGCGATCGCGAGCACGGACGGCTTGTGCCAGAGGACCTCCGGGGTCGGGACCGGCGCCAGGGCCATCGCCTCCACCTCGGCCTCGATGCGCGCCTGATCGGCGTCCACCTTCAGGAACACATCGCCGACGCGCAGGGTCGCGCTCGGAATGGGCGACGACAACTTTGACCTCATCCATGGGCGACCAGTATCCCGGGGATGACCGTCCGCGTCACCGGGTTTATCGCTTTTGTCGGGGGTCCTTAACCCGAAACGTCCCCGTATCTGCCATGAGTGACGGATACGGGGGTGCAGGTATCCGCTGTGAATCGCTACTCGATTGCTTCGAAGATATCCGCATCGGTCTCACGCTGCCATTCGGGAAGGGCATCCCAGTCGGCAACATAACTCGCTTTCGGCGAGTCGATGTGCTTGTGGATCTGTGCGATCCAGCAGATGGCCACGAAGCGCCCTTTCTGTTCGCGGGTGAGGTTCGACGTATTGCCGTCGCTGATTTCAACAAATTGACGAATTTGGTTGCAGACGGCTGTGGCGGCCTGCTTTTCCCACTCCGGAGTCTCGTCCCACGGTGTGATGTAGCCGGGCTTCGGGTCACCCGGGAAGTACTTCTTTACGTCAGCGATCCATGCCTCTCGAAAGAGGCGGCCCGGCTCGTCAGTCACAGATTCTCCTTTGGTAGAGCTATCCTGCGGTATTGAGCGCCGAGATTTGTTGATTCGAAGCCGTGCTCGGGCAACTCTCGCCATCCGCCAATGCGCATGGGCCAGGCGCGTTCTCGGCGTATCCGAGCCGCACTTGCTTCATCGACGAGCCCGGTACTCGCTGTCTTCGTGGCCTGTACGGGATCTTCCCGTTAATCGAACTCGCGAAGTGCTGACATGAGCTCTCGACCTTCTTTGGCCTTCCTGCGAAGCAGTATCGCAGCGGTCTTGTGCAGCTCATTCCACGCATGTGGGCGCCCGATCGCTGCCGCATCGGGAACGGCCGAAAGGGCTACGGAGACCGCCTGTTCATGATTGCCTGAGCCAGCAAGCGCATGCGACAGGCATGCCCGGTACCATGCTTTATCGCGCCGATAGCTATCCGGCAGTTTCTCAAGTCCATTGGGCAGCCGAGTAGTTGCCGCCTGCCAGTCACGCAAGTGCAGTGCGGCCATTCCACGTTGCAGGGCGAACCACGTTTCGTCATAGAAATACATCCAGGCTGGCTCATCCTCCGGCGCCCGAGAGGCTCGGCCGACCAGTTCCTGCGCCTCGTCGAAGGCCCGTTCGGAGTCGTCTGCTTCCTGATTCAGGGCGTGGCCTCTGGCAGCCATTTGCGCGGCCATTCCCTGCACCCCCGGCGATGTACCCGAAGCAGACCAGCGTGCCGCTTCCGCCAGCCGCACACATCGTGTGGCGTGGCCGTTGGACCAGGCCATGTGCGCTTTCATGCTCAGAGTCGTCGCCGACATATTGGCATCCCCGGCTTCCAATGCCCATTCGTGGGATCGGTCGTACCACGCCAGTGCCGTGGCCGTGTTGTCCTGGTCTTGCGCCATCCATGCGATGAATTGCGCGTACTCTGCTGCCAATCGAATAACGCGATCAGTCAAGGGGCCTCGTGCGCCCGAATGCAAGTCCACAACTGTGCGCAGTTGCTGTCGCACGACCTCAACAAGTGGGCGAGAACCAATGATGTCCTCCGCTCGCCGATGTTCGGCAAGTAGCCTGTCCAGCCAGTCCAGTGTTGCCGCGTCCACATGCCGTGAGCCGTTCACTGCGCTGGTGACGCGCTTGAGCAGATCTTCGTCCGGGGCTGCCCCGGGAAGTGCCAGACCCGGTACAGGAGATGCGACCGGTTCGCGGATGAGAAGTTCTTCAGGAATGCCAAGCCCGGTGACGATGCGCTGCCGCACCTCAACAGAGGTGACCGTCCGGCGCCCGCGCTCAATGTCGGACACGTCGGGCTGGGCCAGCCCCACGAGTCCGCCCAGCTGGCTCTGACTACTGTGAGTCAGCCTCCGCCAGGCGCGAAATACTGCTCCCCAATCCTCGTTCACCAGTGCGCCAACGAGCTGGGGGTGGGTCCACATGTCCCTGTGCGGCTTTCCCATTCCTCAAATATAGGGCTGCCCTATAGCTGGGCGAGATGGTTTCGCCTCTCGCTGTGCGCAAGGGTCCCCACGTAAGGACCCCCGCGACCGTCGCAACCGGCCCGGGGGCGTGGACCACCTGAGAAGGCAGGCAGCCATGAGCAAGGTTAGCCATGTTCACCCGAACGTGGGGGCGCTGGTCAGAGATCACGCCACCAACCGCGTCGGCATCTATATGGGCAAGGCGGGACCCTTCGCCATGCTCCGCCCGGTCGGCGGGGGCATGGAGTGGCAGGCACTTCTCGGAGACGTTCAGCGGGAGGTGTCCGCGTATCCCCGACCGGCGGACATCGCACAGCTCCAGGCCGCGCACCGGTACCACGTGGAGGAGTGCGCAACGTGCGCCCCCGACGAGCCGTGCGACACAGAGCGTGTGCTGAGCCTGGCGTGCGAAGAAGCCACGCGGCCGGCCGAGTCGGCGCCGCAGACGGAGGCATCGTTTCCGAGGCGCCCACACATCCCGTAAGGCATCGCCGACTTCCAGTCGACCCCCTGCCGCCGCCCGAACGGGCCGATCCGTCCATCCGTTCCGACACTGGAGTTTCATTCCCATGACGCCTCACCCCGCACACCGCATAGCCACCCCGCCGGGCGCCTCCCTCCTGGTCTCCATCGAGGTCGACGCCCGCACCGTGCGGCGCGGTGACCAAGTGATGATTGGCGGGCAGGAGTTCACCGTCAGCGACATGACCGCCCTGGGCCCGGGCCGCAAGCGACTGGTGTTCGCCACCGGGGAGATGTTCACGATGAACCCGACCACCGTGCTCTGGGCCGCCCGCCGAATTGACCCACGCCTGCGCAGGTGGATGCGACGATGACGTCGACCGTGTAGTGCTCGGCGGGCGCGTAGGGGTCGGTCTCGGCGACCATCTCCAGGTCGCCCCAGTCCAGGGCGTCGGCCTTGGCGTCGTAGCCTGTTGGGTTTTTATCCCTTTAATCATGAATAGGGGGCAATGGCGCCGCTGTCCGTTTTCCCGTTTCTGCAAATCTTCACGCTGGTCATCGGCACTGCTTCGGGGAAGCTATAACGGGAACACCCGAGGAAGGGAGGCGCCATGAAGCTTCGGATGCTTGCGAAGGAAGGTGACAGGAAGGACTGTCCGACCCTCTACGCCACGGACAGGGGGACGCTCCTGGTTCAGGGCGACCGGCCGGAGGATCACGGGCTGACGCTGCCCGCACATGAGGGAGTCGTTGAAATCCCTCTGTCTCTGATCAAGAAGGCTATTGCTGATGGGCTCATCTAAGTCCCTGTCCGACCTCTTCGACTCGTTCGAGCGCGAAGCGTTCCGGCTCGAAACGCGGGACGACTACAGCAAGTCGGGCAGCGTCGAAGCGTACGAGGCATTCCTCGCCGGAGAGGGCAAGCCGGAAGGCTATAACGCTGATTGGGTGTCCGAGGTCCGCGGATACGTGAACGAGGGGAAGCGCATTTACCGCGTGCACATCCTCTCTCGCCCGCTGACTCCATATCTGAGCTTCGAATTGGGCTGGGGCTACCGGACGAACATGCTCGGGGGCGAAGAGTTCTTCATTCTTGACACTACGGAACGGCCCAATCCGCTTGATGGCGTAGGCGACTTCTGGCTCTTCGATGGATCTGCCGTGGGCGTCATGCACTACGACGATGCGGGGAAGTTCCTTAGTTCCGAAGTTCTTGCTGAGGAACGAACGGAAGAGTTCGTCGCCTACAGGGACACAGCCCTCAGTAAGGCGCAGCCTTTCGCCGAATGGTGGGATAACTACGGCGGTGGCTAAGGGCGAGTTGGGCGCAGCACTCCGGGCACTGCGAAAAGCTTCCGGGAAGGAAGCCAAGGCGGTTGCCCGGAGTTCTGTCATGTCTATAAGCAAGCTCAGCAAGATAGAAACTGGGAAGCAAACCCCATCAGTTGCGGACGTTGAGCGCATCCTTACAGCAATTGGCGTATCCGATGAAGTCAAAGCAGAATATCTTGAACAAGCGCGAGCCGAGAAAACAGAGGCAACAGCATGGCGCCTAATCCAGAGAATGGGGCTTCACAGGGCGCAGGAACAAGTGAGAGCGCTTGAAGCGCAGATGACACGACTGAAGGTGTTGCAGCCTGCCTTGATCCCGGGACTTCTACAAACTCCCGAGTACATCCATGCCATTCTGTCGCGCCACGGCCTTACAGAGGATGTCCTCAGCAAGACCTCTCGTTCACGCCTGGAGCGCCAGCGGGTACTGTACGACGCGGGTAAAGACCTACAGTTCATCATCACCGAGAGCGTCTTTAGATGGCGTATCGTATCGCCCGCCAGGATGGCAGAGCAGGTTGACCGCATTATCTCGCTCTCCCGACTGTCCAACATTGACATCGGCGTAGTCTCTTTTGCTGCCAATCAGAACGACATTGCGAACCATGCATTCGTCATAAGAGACGAACGAACTGTAGCCGTAGAGACAGTTCACGCTGAGATCGTGGTGACCGACCCGAGAGATGTTGCCGAGTATGTAGAGAAGTTCGAACGGTTCTCCGCTGTGGCGCTGCACGGAGATGAGATGCGCGAAATGCTCGAAGAACTACGGAATGAGCTTTTGCAGGAACAGGAAAACGGCTAGTTGGGCATGCCTTCCTCGCATAGAGTGAGGTCGCTCACTGTCGAAGTCAAGGCAGGCCCCGATGACGTGTTGTCGCTGCGGCACTTTTATGAGTGCCCCTGTGTTGGTAGCCATGATCGAACAAAGTTCGGGTCCGGGCGGCAGCGTTTATGCCTGCCAGGAATGCGCCCGGATCATGGCCTCATGGCCATTCGCTCCCTCATGGCTTAAGGATTTGGTGTTCGGGGAGGCCGTCGCGCTTGAGCGCCCAGCCTTCACGGCTGCGCCCCGTGTGCATGCTGCCGCGCCGAGCCCCGGCACGTGGTGGCCCGCTGGGATGCCGCCCCGCCCTACGTGCCCGCCATCGTTCGCGACGGGGGCGAGGGTCCGGCGGTGAACCGACACGTACGCGGGCTGTCCGGCTGGCGAGCCGTGGGTGCCACCACCGTGCAGTGCGTGACGTGGTGAAGCTCACCGGCTCCGACTACACGATAGCGAACCCATGCTCACGCTCTTCGGCAACCGAAAACGCCTGTTCTTCGCCCAGGGCGGCGCGTACACCCTCGGAGAGTCCGAGACGCTGCGCGCCTACCGCGACGCCTGGTAGCAGCAGCCCAGCACCAAACCCACGGCGACCGTGGGGGAACTTTCCAGCCTCCACGCTGACGGAGGGACGGGGTCGCACACAAACACATGAGATTCCCACCCCGGCCGGGTCAATCCTGGCAGGTCGAGCGGCCGGGGCGGGGCGCCAGTTGAAACGACATGAGGAAGGTACGCACATGCGCGATGTACGAGACTTACTCACCCCTGACGCGTTCGGAGGTGTTGTCGCAACAGTCATGGACAACAACCCCGGAACGGACGACCCTACGGCCGGACGCGTTGTAGCAGAAGCCTTGAAGTTCGTCATGGCCGCCGGGAAGTTCCCGGGGGTGTACATCCAGCCGTCTCGCGTGGTCGATGAAGGCTGGCACGCCCTCATCCTGCACACGAAGCTTTACGCCAAGCTGTGCGATCAGCTCGGGCGCTTCGTGCACCACTACCCCGAGCGACCGGACGCTTCCCGCCACGACCCGGACGCACTCACACGGACCGTAGCCCTGATCGAAGAGGCCGGATTCACTCCGGACAGGGACCTGTGGACCCGGCCGACGAACCTGCTCGTACCGGTGGGAGCCAACTGTTCGCACACACCCAAGCCGGGAGGCTGCGGCCCGATCAATCCGGGAAACTGTGCCTCACACTGCTCCGGCGGGAGCGGCGGCAGCGGCGACGGCTAACCTGCCCGGAGCCGTCCGAGAGAGGTGAACGCATGAACGCGGAGGAAGCCCGGCACGTGGATGCCGTGCTGCGACATCTGGGCCTCCCCGGCGTGGTAGCGCCGGAAGACCCGGAGAACCCGGCGGGCGTGTGGCGCGTGTACGACCGGGCTGACCCCGAGAAGCGTACGGACACGACGGCTGACGCACTGGTGAGCCTCGCCAAGGCATTCCGCAGAGAGTCACGCGCTTCCGCTTCAGAGCCCGCACAAGATGAACAGAAGGGGCCTACGAGAGGTTTCGTCATCCCACCCACGGACGACTGACGGCCCTTTGCCGCCCCGCCCACACGCCTACCCCATGGCGTGCGGGCGGGGCTCCTTCATGTGCCCAGGTGGCTCGCCCGCGTATCCGGACGCGCCCCGGTGCGTCATGCTGACCCCATGGCCCCACGCGACTCGCACGCCGATGTCCGGCGACTCCTGTACGAGCTGTGCGTCGACCTTGGCTTCTGTCTGCCGCCCGAGGAGCAGAGCCGGCTGGCGGACGCGCCGCCCGCCGGCGTGGACGCCTTCACCGACGCCGTCTTCGAGGCGGAGGGGATGGACCCCGGTCGGCACGGGCAGTTGCGGCGGCAGGTGCGGGAACGGGTCGAGCGGCACATGCGCGTCTGGGCCGAACGGCCCGGCGGCCGGGCCGCCTGACCCGGGCGGCTCACGCCAGGCCGTTCTCCAGCACGTCGAGCGCGCGGTCGACGATCCGCGTCAGGTCGTCGCGCATGCCCCGCGCGGACCAGTACAGCAGCGCCTCCTGGAAGCCGCCGAGGACGGCACCGACGAACACCCGCAGCTCCAGGCCGTCGACCGGGCGGCCGGTGCGGTCGGCCAGCGCCCGGGCGAGGAACTCGCCCGTGGCCGCCAGGTTCTCGTGCATCCGGGCGCGGAGCGCGGGGACCGTTGCGATGAGCCGCATGCGCTGCTCGGCCTCGGCACGCGCCTCGGGGGTGCCGTACAGCCGGCGCATGGTCTCGGTGAGCGCCGCGCGTATCGCGGTCAGCGGCGGTTCGTCGGGGGGCCGGGCGCGGAGGGCGGCCTCCATGACGGCGTCGTCCTCGTCGGTGAGCACGATGTCTTCCTTGCTGGCGAAGTACCGGAAGACGGTGCTCGGCGAGACCTCGGCGGCCTCGGCGATCTGGTCGATGCGGGTGGCGTCGTAGCCGCGCTCGGCGAACAGCCGGTACGCGGCCCGCCGGATGGCCTGCCGGGTGCGGATCTTCTTCCGCTCCCGCAGACCGATCGGCGGCGTGCCGGGCGTGGCGGAAACCGGTAAGGAGGCGGTCATGCCTCCATTCTCGGCGATCGACGAGCCATCCCGCTCTCCGCCGACTCCTCGGCCGGCCGCGCTCAGCGGATGTCCGAGGCGGCGATCGCGATGAACTCCTCCAGCGCCTCGCGCGCTTGCTGTGCCGCCACCTTCAACTCGACGTGATCCGCGGCGCGATGGACGGCCCCGGTCAGCTCGTAGGCGCGTTCGGCCGCGTCGGTGAGGGGCTGGCCGCTGGCGACGAGCCGGACCCGGAACAGGGTCTGGAGAGCCACGCCGCGCAGCCGGTAGGACTCGACCCGGGCGTCGAAGGCGACGGTCCCGTCGGGGTCCTCGTGCCGCCGGTGCCACCGGTCCTGCTGCCCCCGCCGGAACTCGGTCACGGCCCCCGCGAACTCGCTGTAGACACCCATGCGTTCGGCACGAAGCTGCTGGCCGGCGGCGAAACTCTCGGAACGCCTGGCCGCGGCGCGCTGGAACGTGTGCGTGACGACGGCTCCCAGGAGCGTTCCCAGCACTGCCAGGAGAGTTGAGAGTACGGCGCTCATCCGGGCAGGACATCACAGGATGGCACGTTCGGGGGAGTCAATTCCCGGCGAACACAGTGTGATGGCCGAGGCCGGCGCCCGGGCAGGGCGTCGGCCTCGGGACCGGTCAGTTCCGGTGAGGGGTCACTCCCCGCCCGCCGGCTGGAGGTTCTGGAACACCTGGGAGCTGTCCGGGCTCTGCCAGATGGCCGGGAACGCGTACATGTCGTCCTCGGTCGGCCAGCCGGTGAACTTGTCGACGTTCCAGATGCTCACCGTGCAGTTCAGCAGGACCGGGATATAGGGCATGTCCTGCTCGACGGTGGTCTGAATGGTGTCGAAGTGCGGCTCCCGCGCCGCGGTGTCCTCCGGGTTGATGCGGCCGAGCTCGTCGATCGCCGCGTCCACGTCCTCGTTGACGTACCGGCCCCAGTTGATGTTGGCGGTCTCGCCGACCGGGACGGCGTTCGTCCCGGAGAAGAAGTTGGCGTACTGCCAGTAGGGGTCGGCCGTCGGGCCGGGGGAGAGCGAGTCGATGATGAGCTGGTAGTCGCCGCGGCCACGGGCGTCGGACCACTCGTTCCAGGAGGATTGCTGGGGCGTCAGCGCGATGCCGACCTCCTTGAGCTGCTCCGCCATGGTGGTGACGGTCGTGATGTAGTCCGTCCAGCCGGAGACGACGCGGACGCTGAGCTCGAGCCGCTCGCCGTCCTTCTCGTAGATGCCGTCGTCGCCGAGCTCCCAGCCGGCCTCCTCCAGCACCTGGGTGGCGCGGTCGACATCCGGCTCCATCGGGGTGGTCTGGTTCTCCAGGCCGCCGGAGATGTAGTCGCGGTCGGGGATCCCGAAGCCGGGGGACATCTGGGCCGCGAAGCCCTGGAAGGCGAGCTGGTTGAGCTGGTCGCGGTTCATCCCGTAGTAGATCGCCTGCCGTACGGCCGGGTCGGTCTGCGGGCCCTCACAGCCGAGTTCCGCGCTGGAGCAGCTACCGAGCACGACCTGGAAGGTGTTGGCGATGGTGGCCGTGTAACCCGGGTACGTCTCCTCGACCTTGTCGAGGTTGGGCACCGGGCTGGTCATCCAGTCGATCTGGCCGGCGGACAGCGCGTCGGCGCCCGCCTGGTTCCCGGACAGCGCGATGGTCCGGATCGTCTGCACCGCCGGCTCGCCGTCCCAGTAGTCCGGGTTGGCGGTCAGCGTGAACGACTGCGCCTTGAACTCACCGAGCATGTACGGGCCCGTGCCGACCGGCTCGGTCATGGTGTCGGTCGAAGGGTCCTCGACCTTGGACCAGATGTGCTCCGGCACGATCCAGGTCCTGCCGAGCAGGTTCGCGGCGTCCATGAAGTTCGGCTCGTCGAAGGCGACCGTCACATGGGTCGGGTCGACGACCGTGGTCTCGGCGTCGAAGCCGATGCTGTTGATGGCCGGGTTCTCGACCATCATGTCGAAGGTGAACTTCACGTCGTCGGCCGTGAAGTCCTCGCCGTCCGTCCACTTCACCCCCTCGCGCAGGGTGATCGACAGCTCGGTCCCGTCCTCGTTCCACGAGTACTCGGTGCCCAGCACCGGGACCGGGTCCTCCTGGCGCGAGATGTTCAGGAAGAACAGCGACTCGTAGATGGTGCCCGCGCCCTCGAGCTTCGTGGGCGAGTACGGGTTGAAGTTCGCCTGGAGGTCGCCCGACGCACCGCTGAACGTGACAAGGGTGTCGGCCTCGCCGCCACCACCGTCTCCGCCGCCGCTCGAACCACCGCAGCCGGCTGCCAGCAGCCCGCACAATGCAAATCCCACCGCGGCTGTGCGGACGCGCCGCCCTTTCACGTCCAGAGACATGACGCTTCCTCTCATAGGACGCCCCCTCGTGGGAGCGTGGGCAAGGTCGCCTGGCGTCGGGATTCTTGGGCGTCGCGGGAAGGCGGTCAATGGCGAGGGATGGCGTCGATTGCATCGTTACAATAACGCAATAAGGTCACACAGCTTCAAACGGGAAGCCCCTAGTTGCTTTCCTTGCCAAAGCAATTCGATTGGTCGAACCGGCACTTGATACCCAGGGGAGCATGGACATCACTGCCGCACCAGCATAGATTTTGCGCCGAAATCAAGCGGTCCCACGCCGCGACGGGGGCGCCGCACGATCCGAGGAGTCCCATGCACGACCGCCCCCACGGAGAGGCGCCCGCCCGCGCCCTGCCCTACCACGAGGACCCGGCCCCCGGCTCGGGCACCTTGCCGGCCCGCGCCTGGTGGGCCGAGTCCGACGCGGCGCGGCTGTCGCTCAACGGGACCTGGGCCTTCCGCCTCGCGCCGACCGCCGAGGGCACCGGTTCCGCCTTCCTCGCCGACGATCCGGCGGCCACCGCCAGTTGGGACCGGATAGCCGTGCCCGGCCACTGGGTGCTCCAGGGCCACGGCGCTCCGGCCTACACCGGCGTCGCCTACCTGTTCCCGGTGGATCCGCCGCGGATGCCCGACGAGAACCCGACCGGCGACCACCGGCGGGTGTTCGACCTGCCGGAGGGCTGGCCGGCGGACGGCGAGACGGTGCTGCGGTTCGAGGGCGTGGACTCCTGCGCGCGGGTGTGGCTCAACGGGCAGGAGCTGGGCACCTTCCAGGGCAGCCGCCTGCCGCACGAGTTCGCCGTGGGCCACCTGCTGCGGAAGAGCGGCAACGTGCTGGCCGTGCGCGTCCACCAGTGGTCGGCCGGGTCCTACCTGGAGGACCAGGACATGTGGTGGCTGCCCGGTATCTTCCGGGACGTCACCCTGCTGCACCGCCCCGACCGGGCGCCCGCCGACTTCTTCGTGCACGCCGGCTACGACCACACCACCGGCACCGGCACCCTGCGCGTGGACTGCGACGTGCCCGGCCGCGTCACCGTTCCCGAACTCGGCCTGGACCTGGCCACCGGCGAGGAGGCCACCGCCCCGGTCGAGCCGTGGACGGCCGAAACCCCCCGCCGCTACGACGGCGAACTGGTCACCGCCGGCGAGCGTGTTCCCCTGCGGATCGGGTTCCGCACGGTGCGCATCGAGGACGGCCTGCTCAAGGTCAACGGCCGCCGGATCCTGTTCCGCGGCGTCAACCGGCATGAGTTCCACCCCGAAACCGGCCGCACCGTGGACCTGGAGACCATGCGCGAGGACGTGCTGCTGATGAAGCGGCACAACATCAACGCCGTCCGCACCAGCCACTACCCGCCGCACCCGGCCTTCCTCGACCTGTGCGACGAGTACGGCCTGTGGGTCATCGACGAGTGCGACCTGGAGACCCACGGCTTCTGCTGGATGCCGGACTGGCGCGGCAACCCGGTCGCCGACGAGCGCTGGACACCGGCCCTGATCGACCGCGCGCAGCGCATGGTGGAACGCGACAAGAACCGCCCGTCGGTGGTCATCTGGTCACTGGGCAACGAGTGCGGCACCGGCGCCGGCCTCTCGGCCATGGCCGCCTGGATTCGCGAGCGCGACCCGTCCCGGCCGGTGCAGTACGAGCACGACCTGGAGTACCCGGACAGCGACATCTTCTCCCGGATGTACACGCCGCACGACGAGGTCGAGCGGATCGGCCGCCGCGAGGAGGAGCCGCTGGCCGACCCGGAGCTGGACACCCACCGCCGGTCCCTGCCGTTCCTGCTGGTCGAGTACGCCCACGCGATGGGCAACGGCCCGGGCGGACTCTCCGAGTACCAGCGGCTGTTCGAGACCTATGAACGCCTCCAGGGCGGCTTCGTCTGGGAGTGGATCGACCACGGCCTCGCCAAGCGCACCCCCGACGGACGCGTCTACTACGGCTACGGCGGCGACTTCGACGAGGACTACCACGACGGCAACTTCGTCTGCGACGGCCTCCTCTTCCCCGACCGCACCCCCTCGCCCGGCCTGATCGAGTACAAGAAGGTCATCGAGCCGGTCCGCATCACCGGCGACCCGGACGCGGGCACCGTCACCGTCGCGAACGGCCACGACTTCGCCGGCACCGGGCACCTGGCGTTCACCTGGACCTATGAGGTCGAGGGCCGGCGGATCGCCGCCGGGGACCTCGCCGTTCCGCCGCTGGCCCCCGGTGAGCGGGCGGAACTCCCGCTGCCGCCCGCGCCCGACGGCGCCCCGCCCGGCGAGGCGGTCTGGACGGTGCACGCCCGGCTGGCCGACCGCACGCCCTGGGCCGAGGCCGGACACGAGGTCGCCTGGGGCCAGTTGACCGCCGTGCCGCGGCCGGCGCCCGTCCCGCCGCCCGGCCCCGCCCAGGCTCCCCGCCGGGACGGCGGCCGGATCACGCTCGGCCCGGGCGTCTTCGACGCCACGACCGGACGGCTGCGTTCCCTGGCCGGCGTGGACCTGACCGAGGGCCCGCGACTGGACATCTTCCGCGCGCCCACCGACAACGACCGCGGGATGCACTGGGAGGCCGACGCGCAGGTCAGCGTGCACTGGGAGCGGATCGGGCTGCACCGCGCGCGGCACCGCACCGACGCCGTGGAGCTGACGGACGACGCCCTCACCATCCGCACCCGGGTCGCCCCCAACTCCCGTGACCTGGCCCTGGTCACCGTCTACCGGTGGACCGCCGGCGAGGACGGCGCGCTGCGGCTCACGGTCGGCGTCACCCCGGAGGGCGACTGGCCCTGCCCGCTGCCCCGCCTCGGCCTCCTCCTCGGGCTCCCGGCCGCCTACGGCTCGGTCACCTGGTACGGCGGCGGCCCCGGCGAGGCCTACCCCGACACCCGCGCCGCCTCCCGCCTCGGCCGCTACGGCATGACCGTCGACGAGCTCCAGACCCCCTATGTCCGGCCGCAGGAGAACGGCGCCCGCGCCGATGTCCGCTGGGCCGAACTGCGCACCGCCGACGGCACCGGCCTGCGGGTGACCGCCGGCCCCGACCCGTTCTGGTTCACCGCCCGCCGCTGGACCACCGGACAGCTCGACGCCGCCGAGCACACCCCCGACCTGGAGCCGGGCGACACCGTCTGGGTCAACCTGGACCACGCCCAGCACGGCATCGGCACCCAGTCCTGCGGCCCGGCTCCGCTGCCGCGGTATCACCTGACCGCGGCCCCGGCGGAGTTCGGCGTCGAGTTCCGCGCGCTGAGCGGGGGGTGACGACGGCCCTCAGCGCCCGTACAGACGGAGGAACGTCCGCACGCCGTCGGTCACCAGCTCGGTGACCTGCTCCGGGGGGAGCGGAATCGCGCCGTAGAAGGTGCGCTGATTCACGTTCACCACGGTCAGCAGGTTGAAGTGGTCGGCGGCGCGCTCCGGGTCCTCCGGCGTGAGCAGGCCGTCGTCGGCCATCCGCGCGAGATAGGGGGCGAGCCGCAGGTGCGCCGTCTGGGGCCCGGCCTTGATCCACTCCTCCAGCACGGCCGGGGGTATCCGGGCCGCCTCCGCCTCGATCGTGCGGACCAGCGCGAAGTGCTCCGGGAACTCGGCCACGGCGGCGACCCTCTCCAGCGCGAACGCGGTGAGGTCGTCCGCCACGTCCACGATCTTGCGCAGATGCCTGTCCAGCAGCCGCGCGATCGTCTCGGTGACCTCGTGCGCGCCCTCCAGGGCGACGGAGAGGAACAGGTCCTCCTTGTCGCGGAAGTGGTTGTAGATCGTCCGCTTGGACACCCCGGCCTCGGCGGCGATGGCGTCGACGCCCGCCCGGACGTACCCCTCGTTCCCGAACACCCGCCGCGCCGCCCCGGTGATGGCCCGCCGCTTCTCGGGCCGCCCGGCGGCGGGGTGCGGCGCGCTCACCGCGGCCACCCGTCGGGGCGCGGGCCCTGGCCCGGCTCGATGAAGTAGCTGTCGTGCGCGGCGAAGAAGTCCTCGCGCTCCTCCTGGCCGAGGCCGGCCAGCTCCGACAGCCCCTCGAAGTACCCCTCGCGCGGCGCGCCCGGCACGAAGAGCATGAGGAACGAGGCCGGCTCGTCCGACTCGTTGGCGAACCCGTGCAGGCCGCCCGGCGGCACATACAGGAAGTCGCCGCGCGGCGCGTCGATCCACCGCTCGCCGTCGAAGACCCGCAGGGAACCGGCGGTGACGAAGAACGACTCGGACATCGTCCGGTGGAAGTGCGTGCCGGTCCCGGCGCCGGGCGGCAGGTCCACGATGTGATACAGCCCGAACTCCCCGTCGGTCACGGCCGACAGCCGCTCCCCGGCGGGCCGGCCGGTGGCGAGATAGAAGGTGCGCGTCCCCGACGGCGAACGGAGATCGGGCGTGGAGTTGGCCGGCCGGTGGACGAGACCGACCCGGCCGGTGTCCTCGTGGTAGCGCGGTTCTGGGTAGGACATGCGGCCAGAGTACACCGGGTGGTGCATTTTCTGCACTGCGCGGTGTAGTTCACTTCGCCGTCGCGCGGGCTACGACTCGGGGCCGAAGACGCCGGGAAACGGTCCGGGGCGGTCCGGCGCGGAGTCCAGGCCCTCCCACAACGCCCGCATGATCTCCCGCAGTTGGACCACCTGCTCGTCGGTGAGCGGGTCGAACAGCCGCTTGCGCACCTCCTCCACGTGCGCCGGCGCCGCCTCCGCCAGGGCGGCGAAGCCGTCGTCCGTCAGCTCGGCCACGGTGACCCGCCGGTTGTCCGGGTGCGGCGACCGGCGGACCCAGTCGCGTTCCTCCAGGCGGGCCGCCGCGTGGGACAGGCGGCTGGGGGAGGAGTACACCAGCGTGGCCAGGTCGGTCATCGACATGCGCCGATCGGGCACCTCCGAGAGCGTCGCCAGGATCATGTAGTAGGTGTACGGCATCCCCGCGTCGCGTTGGAGCTGCCGGTCGAGGGCGTCGCCGAGGAGCCGGGTCGTCCACAGGTACGCGCGCCACGTGCGTTGTTCGTCGTCGTCGAGCCAACGTGTCTTCACGCCCGCCACTCTAACTTGAACTCTCAAGCGTTGAACTGTAGAGTCCACACTTGAACGCTCAAGTGTGAGGAGAGAGCCGTGAGAATAGGCGACTTCGAGGTGGGCCGCATCGGGTTCGGCGCCATGCGGCTGGCGTCCGACGGCACGATCTGGGAGGCCCCCGCCGACCGGGAGAGCGCCGTGGCGCTCCTGCGCCGCGCGGTGGAGCTGGGCGTGAAGCTCGTCGACACCGCCGACGCGTACGCGCTCGGCGCGAACGAGGAGCTCATCGCCGAGGCGCTGCACCCCTGCGCCGATGACGTCGTGATCGCCACGAAGGGCGGCGTGGCGCGGCCGGGCCCGGCTGAGTGGGTTCCGCTGGGGCGGCCCGAATATCTGCGGCAGCAGGCCGAGTTGAGCCTGCGCCGCCTGCGCCGCGAGGTGATCGACCTGTACTACCTGCACCGCGTCGACCCGCAAGTGCCGCTCGCCGACCAGGTCGGCGCTCTGGCGGAGCTGCGGAAGGAGGGCAAGATCCGGCACATCGGCCTGTCCGAGGTGACGGTCGGGCAGGTGGAGGAGGCGCGCGGGATCGCGCCCATCGCCGCCGTGCAGAACCTCTACAACCTCACCGACCGCACCCATGAGGCGGTGGTGGACCACGCCGACCGGAACGGCATCGCGTTCGTCCCGTTCTTCCCGATCGCGATCGGCGACCACGCGAAGGCCGACAGCCCGGTGGCCGCCGTCGCCGCCGAGGTCGGGGCGACGCCCGCCCAGACCGCCCTGGCCTGGCTGCTGCACCGTTCGCCGCACGTCTTCCCCATCCCGGGGACGACCTCGCGGGCGCATCTGGAGGAGAACGTCGCGGCGGCCGGACTCACGCTGACCGAGGAGCAGTTCACGCGCCTGGACCGGGCGGGCCGGTGACGCGGACGCGCTCGCGTCAGGTCCCGTTCCCGGCGGCGCGGACCAGGCCCGACTGGTAGGCGATGACGACGAGTTGAGCCCGGTCACGGGCCGCCAGCTTGGCCATCGCGCGGTGCACGTGCGTGCGCACCGTGAAGGGGCTGAGGACCAGCCGGGCGGCGATGTCCTCGTTGGACAGGCCGGTCGCGACGAGCGCCACCATCTCGCGTTCCCGCGCGGTGAGCGCGTCCAGCCGCTCGGGAGAACTCGCCGGAACGCCGTCCGGCGCGGCCAGGAAGCGGGAGATCAGGGCCCGGGTGGCGGTGGGGGAGAGCAGGGCCTCGCCACGGGCCACCGTGCGCACGGCCGCCAGCAGATCGTCGACGGCGATGCCCTTGCCGATGAAGCCGCTGGCCCCGGCGCGCAGGGCCTGGGCCACATACGCCTCGTTCTCGAACGTCGTCAGGATCAGGATGCGGCTGTCCAGCAGGTCCTCGTCCCCGCAGATCTCCGCCGTGGCGGCGAGGCCGTCCATCCCGGGCATCCGGATGTCCATGATGACCACGTGCGG
Source organism: Streptomyces litchfieldiae (assembly GCF_031845365.1). Lineage (NCBI taxonomy): Bacteria > Bacillati > Actinomycetota > Actinomycetes > Kitasatosporales > Streptomycetaceae > Streptomyces > Streptomyces litchfieldiae. Next base: position 488,267 of record NZ_JAVREL010000001.1, on the reverse strand, counting down.
GCGCAGCTCCCGGGTGAGCCGCAGCGCCTCCCGGCCGTCGGCGGCCTCGCCGACCACCGCCATGTCGTCGGCGGAGTCGATGATCAGCCGGAAGGCGCGGCGCAGCAGGGCCTGGTCCTCGGCGAGCAGCACCCGGATCGTCATGGCGCGGCCCGCCCTTCGTCCCCGCGGGTGCCCGGCCCCGTGGCCTCCCGGGGCGGCGGCAGGGGCAGTTCGGCGGTGACCAGGTAGCCGCCCTCCCGGCGCGGCCCCGCGGAGAGCCGGCCGCCGACCGCCGCGGCCCGCTCCCGCATGCCGATCAGGCCGTAGCCGGGCGGACGGTCGGCCGCCCCGGCCGCCTGCCGTCCGTCGTCGGTGACGGTGATGGTCAGCCGGTCGTGGCCATAGGCGAGGTCCACCCGGGCGGCGCCCGTTCCGGCGTGCTTGGCGACGTTGGTCAGCGCTTCCTGAACGATCCGGTAGGCGGTGAGGTCCGCGCCGGGCGACAGCGGCCGGGCCGGGCCGTTCGCGCACACCGACACCGACACCGCCAGGCCCGCGGGCCCGAACGACTCGGCGAGCGCGGGCAGTTCGGCCAGCCCGGGCGGCGGGTCCAGCGGCGCGCCCGGGTCCCCGGACTGGCGCAGCAGGCCCACGGTGGCCCGCAGCTCGTCGAGCGCGCTGCTGGTGTTCTCGGTGAGCCGGTCCAGCGACTCGCGGGCCTCCTCGGGGCGGGAGTCGAAGAAGAGGGTGGCGACCGACGCCTGCGCGTGGACCAGCGTGATGTGGTGGGCGACCACGTCGTGCAGGTCCCGGGCGATGCGCATCCGTTCCTCCACCACGCGCCGGCGGGCCTCGCTCTCCCGGCACTCCTCGGCCCGCCTGGCCCGTTCCTCCACGGCCGCCAGGTAGGAGCGCCGGTTCCGCACGGAACCGCCGATCACGGTGGCCAGCAGCGGGACGGCGACCGCCGACGCGGTGCCCGACTCCTGCCAGGAGCCGAGCCCGTCCACCAGCGAGGAGGCGGCCAGCGCGGCGGTGGTAGCCACGGTGGGCACGCTCACCTCACGCGACGCCGGGCGGGAGGCGAGCGCGTAGGCGGCGATCATGACCGGCACCAGCAGGAGCAGGTTGAAGTCGAAGCCCAACGCCGGGGCCAGCACCCCGCACCCCGCCGTCAGCGCCACGACCGTGCGCGGCGCGCGGTGCCGCAGCGGCAGCGCCGCGCAGGACACCACGGCCAGCGGGTACACGGAGAACGGCGGCGGCGTCAGCCCGTCGTCGGGCTCCGGCTGGATCGCCGCGCCGAACAGGTACAGCACCAGCGCCAGCGCCGTGATCACGGCCTCACGCGGCCACGCGTGGTCCGGCAAGCCGCCGTTCGCCATGGCCGGGTCAGCTCCCGCCGGCGCCGGACCGGGCCCGGGGCGCCCCGGCGGCCGGGTCGGGCGCGGGCACCGGGAGGACCCGGTTCAGTGCCTCGCCCTCGACATCGACGTTCGGCAGCATGCGATCCAGGCTACGCGGCAGCCACCAGGCGCGGCGGCCGAGCAGCCCCAGCACCGCGGGCGCCATCGCCATCCGGACCACGAAGGCGTCGAACGCGACGGCGGTGGCCAGGCCGACGCCCATCGTCTTCACGATGGGGTCGGTCATCCCGATGAAGCCGGCGAAGACGCTGATCATGATGAACGCCGCCGCGGCGACCACCCGCCCGCTGTGCCGGAAGCCGGTGGTGACCGCCTGGTGCGGGCTCTCGCCGTGGACATGCGCCTCGCGCATGCGGGTGAGCAGGAACACCTCGTAGTCCATGGCCAGGCCGAACACCACGCCGATCATGAAGACCGGCATGAGCGACATCACGGGCGCGGTCTGGCTCACCCCGAACAGGTCCGCGGCCCAGCCCCACTGGAAGACCGCGACGACGGCGCCCAGCGCGGCCTCCACCGACAGCAGGAAGCCGAGCGTGGCCTTGAGCGGGATGAGCACCGAGCGGAAGACCACCATGAGGAGGAGGAACGCGAGGCCGACGACGATCGCCAGGTAGGGGACCAGGGCGTCGCCCAGGGCCTGGGAGACATCGATGTTCAGGGCGGTGGTGCCGGTCACGAAGATCTCGGCGCCGGTGTCCGCTTCGACGTCGCCGACCTCGTCGCGGATAGTGTGGACCAGGTCCCGGGTCTCGGTGGTGTTGGGCGCGGTCGCGGGAACGGCGGTGAGCACGGCGGTGTCCCCGGCCACGTCGAACACGGGCGCGCCGACCGAGATGACGCCGTCCACGCCCGAGAGCGTTTCGGCGGCCCGGTCACCGGCCCCCTCGGGGTCGGCGGCCTCCCCGGTGTCCACGACCACCGTCAGCGGGCCGTTGAAGCCGGGGCCGAAGCCTGAGGACAGCAGGTCGTAGGCGCGCCGCTGGGTGGTGTCGGTGGACAGCGACTCGTCGCCCGGCAGGCCGAGTTCGAGGCTGAGCACGGGCACCGCCGCAGCGCCCAGGCCGACCACCGCGGTCAGCAGCACGGCGACCGGCCGCCGCAGCACGAACCGCGCCCAGCGGACGCCGAGTCCGGGACGGCCGGTGTGGGCGCTCGGATAAGTGCCGGCTCCGGCGCGGGCCTCGCGGTCGGCGCGGCGCAGGATCCGGCCCCCGAGGAAGCCGAGCAGCGGGGGAACGAGGGTCAGCGCGACCAGCACGGCCAGGGCCACAGTGCCCGCCGCCGCCATTCCCATCGTGGTGAGGATGGGGATGCCGATGACCGCCAGCCCGGCCAGCGCGATGATCACGGTCAGCCCGGCGAAGACGACGGCGGACCCGGCCGTGCCGACCGCGCGCCCGGCGGCCTCCTCCGGGTCCCGGCCCTCGGCGAGTTCGGAACGGTAGCGGGAGACGATGAACAGCGCGTAGTCGATGCCGACCGCGAGCCCCAGCATGATCGCCAGAATGGAGGCGGTGGGGGGCAGGTCCAGCGGGGCTGCGAGCGCCGCGATGAGGCAGAAGCCGGCGGCCACGCCGACGATCGCGGTCAGCAGCGGCAGGCCCGCCGCGAGCAGCGACCCGAACGTGACGATCAGCACCACGGCCGCTACAGCAAGACCGATCAGCTCGGTGGTCCCCCCGAGTTCGTCCTCGGGAGCCAGCGCCGAGCCGCCGACCTCCACGGTCAGCCCGGCGTCCCGCGCCCGTTCGGCGGCGTCCTCCAGGGCGGCGGTGGTCTCCCCGGTCAGGCCGGACGCGCGCTCGGTGTAGGTGAGGGTGGCGTAGGCGACGGAGCCGTCCTCGCTGACGGCGCCGGTGGCGAACGGGTCGGTGACCGAGGACACCTGGTCGCCGCCGGCCAGCCCGCCGAGGGCGTCCTCGACGGTCTCCCGGTGCGGTCCGGCCGTGACCCGTTCCCCGTCCGGGGCCTGGAACACCAGGCGGGCCTCGGCCCCCTGCGCGTCGCCGCCGGGGAAGCGCTCGTTCAGCAGGTCGAACGCCTCCTGCGACTCCGTGCCGGGCATGGAGAACTCGCTCTCCGGCCCCGGCGCGGCCGTCGCGGCGGCCACGCCGAGGAGCACCAGGGCGGCCAGCCAGAGCGAGCCCACGAGCCGGCGCCGCCGGAACGTCCAGCGTCCGATGCGGTAAAGGAAGGTTGCCACCACGACTCCCGTCGGATTTCGGCAGAGGAAAAGCGGGCCGCGCGCGCTCTCCGAGAATCTCCGCCGAGCCCTCCGCCGGGCATCGTCTTCCGGCATCAACTCCAGCCTGGTACGTATGCAGTACGCGAGCCCTCCGGCGTCCCCCGCCGGTCACTCCCGGGGAGGACGGTCCACCCCGGCCGGCACGGCGCTTCGCGCCCGCGGTGGCGCGGTCGTGGCGGCCGGTCGTCTGCCCGGCATGCCCAGTGCGACGAGCATGCCGAGGAACGCGAGATGGTCGGCCGGTGCCGGACCCGGCCGGCCGGGTCCGGTCACGGCCTGACGGAGAGGACGATCTTTCCGGTGGTGCGGCCGGCCTCGCCCAGCGTGTGGGCGGCGGCGGCCTCCGCCAGGGGGAAGACGGCGTCGACGATCACCCGCAGGCGGCCACTCTCCACGAGGGCGGCGATCTCGCGCAGGCCCTGGTGGTCCGGCTCGACCAGCATGAACACCGCCCGCACCCCGGCCGTTTCGGCTTCGGCGCGGGGGAAGGTGTCGTCCGGCGGAAGGATCGAGACGAGGGTGCCGCCCGGGCGCAACGTGCGCAGGGAACGGGACCAGTTGGCGCCGCCGACGGCGTCCACGACGACATCGACGTCGCGGACGGCGGCGGCGAAGTCCTGGGCCCGGTAGTCGACGAGTTCGTCCGCGCCGAGGGAACGCAGCAGGTCGTGCTTGCCGGCGCTGGCGGTGCCGATCACATGCGCGCCGCGGGCCTTGGCGATCTGGACGGCCAGATGGCCGACGCCGCCCGCGGCGGCGTGGATGAGAACGCGCTGCCCGGGCCGGACGTTCGCCGTGTCGACGAGGGCCTGCCAGGCGGTGAGGGAGGCCAGCGGCAGGGCACCGGCCTGGATGTGGGTCAGGCCGCGCGGGCGGTGGGCGAAGTGGCGGGCCGGGGCGGCGACGTACTCGGCGTAGGCGCCGGCCCGGTGCGGGAAGCGCGGCATTCCGAAGACCTCGTCGCCCGGCCGGAACAGGGTCACGCCGTCGCCGGTCTCCTCGACCACTCCGGAGACATCGAAGCCGAGGGTGAAGGGCAGCGGTGTCCCGTCGGCGAACTCCCCGCGGTTCCGGAGCTTCCAGTCCACGGGGTTCACGCCCGCCGCGTGCACCCGGACCAGGATCTCGCCCCGGCCCGGCTCCGGGCGCGCGGTCTCGACGGCCTTCAGGACGTCCGGGCCTCCGGCGGCGTCCTGGGACACGGCGCGCATGGTGGGGGCGGTGGTCGTCTGGGACATGAGGGTGCTCTCTTTCCGGGTTTCCTGTGATGCATGCCGGTTCCCTCCGGCGCGTTCATCAGCCTGCCGGGGTCGGAGAGCACCCCGTAGTGGCGTGATGGCCATGGCCTGAAAGGATCTGGCCATGCATCACGTGGGAGTTCTGGCCCTGGACGGCGTCGTCCCCTTCGAACTGGGCATCCCCGCCCGCATCTTCGGCGCGGCCCGCGACCGGGCGGGCCACCGGCTCTACACCGTGACCACGTGCAGCCTCGACGGCGAGCCGGTGCGGGCCGACGCCGACTACGGCCTCACCGTTTCCCATGACGCCTCCCTGCTGGCCCGCGTCGACACCGTCGTCATTCCGCCCTCGCACGCCCTCGGCCCCATCCGCGAGGAGGGCCACCTGCCCGACGCGCTCCGCGCCGCCCTGGCCGCCATCCGCCCCGGCACCCGGATCGTGGGCATCTGCACCGCCGCCTATGTGCTGGCCGCCGCCGGGCTCCTCGACCACCGTCCCGCCACCACGCACTGGCGCGAGGCGGAGCGCCTGCAACGGATGTTCACCACCGTCCGCATCGACCCCGACGTGCTGTTCGTCGACGACGGCGACATCCTCACCTCCGCCGGAGTGGCCGCCGGGATCGACCTGTGCCTGCACCTCGTCCGCCGCGACCACGGCAGCCGGGTCGCCAACGACGTCGCCCGTTCCTGCGTGGTGCCGCCCTGGCGCGACGGCGGACAGGCCCAGTACATCCAGCGCCCCGTCCCCGACCCGACGGCCACCGGCACCGGCCCCACCCGGGCCTGGGCCATGGAACGCCTCGCCGAACCCCTCACCCTGGCCGACCTGGCCGCCCACGCCAACATGAGCGTGCGCACCTTCACCCGCCGCTTCCGCGACGAGACCGGCGCCACGCCCGGCCAGTGGCTGATCCGCCAGCGCGTCGACCTGGCGCGCCACTACCTGGAGACCACCGACTGGCCCGTGGACCTCGTCGCCCACCGCGCAGGCTTCGGCACCGGCGTCTCCCTGCGCCAGCACCTCCATGCCACGGTCGGCGTCACGCCCCAGGCGTACCGCCGCACTTTCCGCCCCGCCTCCCCGGCCCCGGGTCCCCGCGTGCTGGAGCGAGGAGCCCGGGCCGGTTCATGAGTTCAGGAGCCGTACGTGGTGGCCTTCCAGAGATAGCCGTCCGGGTCGCTGAAGTAGCCGAAGTACCCGCCCCACTGGGCCGGGGCGGCCTCCTTGACCACGCTGCCGCCGGCGGCCACCGCGTCGCGCATGATCGCGTCCACCGCTTCCCGGGAGTCGGGGTTGACGTGGAACGAGGCACCGCGGAATCCGGACCCCTCCGCCGGGACTCCGGCGTCCGCCGCCGCTGCCTCCCATTCGTAGAGAGCCAGCCGCGGGGACCCCTCGCCCAGGCTGAGCGAAACGAAGTGGGGGGTGTCCTTCTCGACCGCGCAGCCCAGGCCCTCGGTGTAGAACTTCTTGGCGCGGGCCAGGTCCTCGACGCCCAGCATGATGGCGCTCACCTGCAATGACACGTTGTCTCCTGATGATGTCGGTGCGTTTGCCGCTTGAACCGGCGGGCCTTTCGGACAACGGGCCGGCCGGGCCCGGCTGTCACATTGGCGCGTGTGCGCCGGTCAATGGGAGTGACAGGCCGGGACGAAGGAATGTGACAGATGGTCGAGCACGACTGGCTGAGCGAGCGGTTCGCCGAGCACCAGGGCCGCTTGCGCGGCGTGGCCCACCGGATACTCGGCTCCCCCGGCGAGGCCGAGGACGCGGTGCAGGAGGCGTGGCTGCGGGTCAGCCGCGCCGACACCGGCCGGGTCGAGAATCCGGGCGGGTGGCTGACGACGGTCGTTGCCCGGGTCTGTCTGAACATGCTGGAGGCACGCCGCGCCCGGCGCGAGGAGGCGGCCGGGGCGCTCCCGCCCGAGCCGGCCGCGCCGGACGCGAGCTTCCACGCAACCGGCCGGGCCGACCCCGAGGACGAGGCGCTGCTGGCCGATTCGGTCGGTGTCGCGCTGATGGTGGTGCTGGACACGCTGACCCCCGCCGAGCGGCTGGCGTTCGTCCTGCACGACGTCTTCGCCGTGTCGTTCGGCGAGATCGGCGAGATCATCGACCGCTCCCCGGCGGCGGCCCGGCAGCTCGCGAGCCGCGCCCGGCGCCGGGTGCGGGGAGCGGCGGGGGCGACGGATGCCGCGCGATCCCCGAAGCGGGACATCGTCGCCGCCTTCCTCGCCGCCTCCCGGGGCGGGGACTTCGAGGCCCTGCTCGAACTGCTCGATCCGGACGCCGTGGCCGGCGACATCCGCGGCGCCGACGCGGTGGCGGCCTTCTTCGCCGGACGCGCCCAGGCCGCGCGGCTCGCCCTGGTCGACGGCGTTCCGGCGGCGGTCTGGTCGCACCACGGCCGGCCGAAGGCGGTCTTCGCGTTCACCATCGACGAGGGGAAGATCACCCGCGTCACCATCGACGCCGACCCGGACCGGCTGCGCGACCTCGACATCGTGTTCCTTCGCCGGCCAACACCTGGCGGATGATGGGGAGATGAGTTTCCGGCTGGCGGCGTACGCCGTGTGCATCGAGAACGGGCGGGTGCTGCTCGCCCATCACCTGTCGACCCACTGGACCCTTCCGGGCGGCAGGGTCGAGCACGCGGAGGACCCGTTCGACGCGGTGATCCGGGAGGTCGCCGAGGAGACCGGCCACGAGGCGGTGGTCGAACGCCTGCTGGGCGTGGACTCGCGGGTGATACCCGCGGCCGCCGCGCGCGGGGGAGTCGAGCACCAGAACGTCGGCATCTTCTACCGGGTCCGTATCACCGGCGGCCGGCTCCGCCCCGAGCCGAACGGCGACACGACCGAGTCGGTCTGGACCCCGATACCCGACGTCACCGGCCTGCGCCGGTCCTCGCTGGTCGACATCGGCCTCGCCCTGGCAAGGACGCTCCCCGCGACCGGCCACGTCCCGCCCGTCCCGGTCGGCGGCCTGATCGAGCACTGAGACCCGCACCGGGCCGGGCGAGACCGTGTTGACCCGGATCCCCCGGGGCCGAACTCCTCGGCGAGGGCTTTACCGAACGCGATGAGCAGCACCCGACGTGGAGAGCCTCGCCGCCCGCGTGGTCGGCACCATGCTGCACGGCGTCGGCGCCCCCCAACTCCCCGCCATGGCGCGGAGTTGGGATCATTGAGGGGCGGTCACCGGGCCGGGGAGAGGAGGCGGGATGGCGCGGATCGCGGACTGTCGCGCGGAGGACGTGGCGGTGCTCGACGTTGTGCTGCCTTCCGCGTCGGTGACGGCGAATCACGCCCAGCGGTACGCGAGACAGCTCGCCGGGGTCGGCACCTACCTGATCGCGTGGCGGGACGGGCACCCGGTCGGAGCGTGCGAGGTCCGCTGGGACGGGTGCGCGGCTCCCGAGGTGCGGGAGGTCGTGGGGAACTGCCCGGAGATCAACGGCCTCTTCGTGTGGCCGGAGTCCCTGCGTTCGCAGGGGATCGGCACGGCCTTCATCCGCACGGCCGAGGACCGGGCGCGCGAACGCGGGGTGGAGCGGCTGGGCCTGGGCGTGACGGAGGACAACGTCCGTGCGGCGGCGCTGTACCGGCGGCTGGGGTACCGGCCGGTCACCTCGTATGTGGACCGGTACACCCTCCGGGACGCCGAGGGCGTTCCGCGCCACATGGCGGACCCGTGCGCCTTCATGGTCACCACGCTGGGCCGGACGGCCTGAGGCCGCCCGGATCAACGGCTGGACCCCGGCTCCCCAACGCGCCCGTCCTGGCGCTACCAGGCCGCTGCCCGGACCACGTCGAGGGCGATGTCCCGAACCGGGCGACCGTCCGTGGGGATGCGTACGGTGCCCGGGGGAGCCTTCTCACTCAGGTTGCGCGCGTTCCGCAGGCTCGACTCGATGTGGGAGTCAAGCTGGGATCCGATCTCCCGCCCGGCGAGCCGCTCTCGCACGGTGGCCTCCTCGGCGGTGAGCAGGACGCGGGTGGCCCTGATCTCGCCGCCGCCCATGGCGCGTTTGATCATGGGCTCCTCCAGGATGCTCACGGTGTTTGTGTAGATGAGCCGTTGCTGGCCGAGAGCGGCGTAGTTGGACCAGATCGCGGCGGTGTTCCGCTCCGTGATCAAGGTGCGGTGCGGGTCGTCCACGGGGGCGGGGTGGATCTGGTCCATGTAGTCACCCTCGACCAGACAGTGCGCCGTTCCCCTCGCCCGAAGCGCCGCGGACACCTCCCACGCGACGGTCGTCTTCCCGACGCCCGCGCCCCCGCCGATGAGCAACAGTTCGTAAGCAGTCATGGTCGGCCAGCCTGACAGAGCCCGATCGCCACGGCATGCGGTTTTGACTGGACGCGCATCGTTCAAGTCCGGGACGACACCTCGCGGCAGTTGCTCTCCTGTCCGCCGGCGTACAGGCAGACCCGGACGGTGAGCGTGCCGCTCGCCGTGCCCGCGGCCGAGGTGAACGTGCCGCAGCGGTCCGCGAAGGCGCCGTCCGCGCCCGTGACTACAGTCGTGCCGGCGGCGTTGCGCACGTAGCCGCGGACGCCGTACCCGTCGGCCTTGTTGTCGCAGACGTGGAGGGTGGGTGAGCCGCCCGCGTGCACCGCGAGCTGGGCCCAGCCGGACTGCTCGGCGGCGCCCGCGAGGACCGTTGCGGCACGGGAGACCGCCGTGTCGCGGACGGTGAGGTCGACGACGACCGGGAGGTGGTCGGAGGCGGTGGTCGGCACGGTGCGGGCGGCGGAGACCTGGAACGCGGGCGTGGCGTAGACGTAGTCGATGCGCGCGTCGTCGCCGCTGCCGGGGTGGGTGATGGCGCCGGCGCCGGTGTTGGCGTTGACCGTCGTCCAGGCGTCGATCCAGCCGGCCTCGGCGAACCAGGGCCGTATCGCGTCGCCGGGGCGGACGTTGAGGTCGCCGGTGAGCAGCATCGGGGAGGTCATCAGCGCGGCGGGCAGGGCGGTGAGCACGTCGCGGGCCTGGCGGTTGCGGCGCTCGGTGGCCTCCGCGCCGATGCCGGACGACAGGTGGGTGGTGTAGACGCGCAGGTCGGTGCCGCCTACATCGACCCGGACACCGCCCAGGCTGCGGCGGACGGCGGTGCTGTCGGCCGGGTACTGGGGGAGGAGGCGGGTGAGCCGTTCCTCGATGGGGTAGCGGCTCAGGATCAGGTTCCCGGCGCTGCCGCCGAGGGCGTTGTCGTCGCTGCGGGCGAAGTGCGCCTCGTACTGCGGGAACCGGTCCAGCAGGACCTGCCACTGGTTCTCCGCGCCGATGGCCGCGTTGTTGTGCACCTCCTGGAGCGTCACCACGTCCGGGTTCTGCTGGGCGATCAGGTCCCCGACGCGGTCGATGTCGGTGACGCCATCGGTGCCGGTGGCGCCCTGGATGTTCCAGTCCAGGACCCGCACGCCGGTGGCCGTCGCGCCAGCCGCCGGCGCGGCCGCGGCGGCGGCCGCCGTCACCAGCACCGCCGCGATGAGACCCCGCCACATGCGCTGTGTCACGCTCATGCCACCTTCAACTCCCTCGCGAACGCGTTGAGTTCGTTGCCGAGGGGACGGTAGCGGCGTTCTGCCCGGTCCGCCAGGGCGCGCCCGACGGCCGCATGGGGTGGTTGAGCCGGGCTCATGCCGATGCGGCGGACTTTCCCTTCCAAGCGGTGTCGAGGGCCTGGAGGAACACCTCGAGCGGCTGGGCGCCGGAGACGGCGTACTTGCCGCCGAAGACGAAGAACGGAACGCCGGTGATGCCGAGTTGCCCGGCCTGTCGCACGTCGGCGTCGACATCCGCGTCGAAGGTGTCGCTGTCGAGTGCTTCGCGCGCGGCGGCTGGGGCGAGGCCGATCTGCGTGGCCAGGTCGGTGAGGACGTCGTGGTCGCCGACGTTCAGCCCGTCGGTGAAGAAGGCGCGGAACAGCCGCTCGACCATGTCGTGCTGACGGCCCTGACTCCTGGCGAAGTGGATCAGCCGGTGGGCGGCGCGGGAGTTGGTCGCGATCGCGCTGTCCATGCGGAAGTCCAGCCCGATCTCGGCGGCACGGGCGGCGACCTGCGCGTTCATCGCCCGGGCCTGTGCCCTGGGGATGCCGCGCTCCTTTTCCAGGAGTTCGTTGACGCCGACGGCGAGGTCGGCCGGAAGGTGCGGCATCAACTGGAAGCTGTGGTACCGGATCTCGACGTCGGATCCATGGGGGAACTTCTCCACGGCCTGCGCGAGCAGGGTGTCGCCGATGTAGCAGAACGGGCACATGACGTCGCTCCACACGTCGACGACGAGCCGGTCGTCCGGGTGCTCGAACGCGTTCATCAGTGGCACTCTCCGTCCAGGCCGCACACGCCCGCGCCGTCGTCCGACACGAGGGTCAGGAACGGCATGGGTGCCTCGGTCTGCTCGTTGGGCTGATCGGCGGCGTCGTGCGCGACCGGGCTGCCCGCCTCCGGGGGAGTGGACTGCGTCGTCCTGTCGCTGTTCGGACGTGACGTCATGGTCGAACCGTTCCTTGCCGTGGAGTAAACCTGACACGTGGGTCAACTTGGTGGGTCAACGGTAACACTCAATCTGACCTAGGGGTCAAGTTGGTGGACCGGGGATGCGACCATGGGGTCGGACACGCCACAACCAGGAGGAACGCGGATGCGGGCCGACGCGCAACGAAACGCGGAGAAGCTGCGGGCAGCCGCGGTCGAGCTCTTCCGGGAACGCGGCCTCCAGGTCCCGCTGAAGGAGATCGCGCGCCGGGCAGGCGTGAGCCACGGCACGCTCTACAACCTCTTCGGCAGCCGTGAGGCGCTCATCGACGAGGTGGTGGTCGATCTGGCGGCGCACCGTCTCGACCGGATCGCCGAGCAGGCCCTGGCCCGGGACGACGCCTGGGGCGGATTCGCGTACTACATCGAGAAGGTCTGCGAACTCCAGGCAGTCGACCCCGCGATCAGCGATGTGGTCACGCGCCGCTTTCCGGGGGCCGAGCGCCTGATGGCCGTCTGTGACCGTTCCTACGCCGCCGCCGCCCGCGTCATCGAGCGCGCCCAGCGGGCCGGAGTCCTGCGCCCCGACTTCACCAGGGGGGACCTGCTGTTCATCTTCGGCACCAACGCCCTGCTGGCGCGCGCCGCCGCGGATGCCGCCCCCGACGCCTGGCGCCGCGGCGTCGCCTTCATGCTCGACGGCCTGCGCGCCGAGGCCGCCCACCCGCTGCCGGCGGGCCCGTTGACCTCCCGGCAGGTCTACGAGGTGATGGGGCGCCTCGCCGGCGCCCCGTAACGGCTATGGTGGACCTAACCGGACTGATGTCCGTTACCCGGTGGGTGTGAGCCCGGAAGGAGGGGGGAGTGGAGTCCAGGAACGACGGGCCTCAGCGCTCGGACGCACTGCGCAATCGCGAGCGGATCCTGGAGGTGGCGCTGGCCGAGCTGTCGCGTGCCGTGGATGTCCCGCTGAGTTCGATCGCCAAGAAGGCGGGGGTCGGGCAGGCGACGTTCTACCGCAACTTCCCCAACCGTGAAGCGCTCGTCATGGAGGTCCACCGTCACGAGGTGCGGCTGCTCACCGACGCCGCGACGGAACTGCTCAAGACCCGTGCGCCCGACCAGGCCCTGCGGGAATGGATGGACCTGCTCGCCCGCTTCGCCGTCGCCAAGGTCGGCCTGTCGGACGCGATGCGCCAGATCGTCGGCACGGCGGACGGCCCGGCGCAGCCGGGATACGCGCTGGTGATCGAGGCGATCGAGGTGCTGCTCGCGGCCAATCACGAGGCGGGGACCATCCGCCCGGGGGTGACCGTCGACGACTTCGTCCTGGCCATCGCCGGCATCTGGCAGATCGACGCCCGCGGGGACTGGCAGGCCCAGTCCACTCGGCTCCTGGATCTCGTCATGGACGGGCTGCACGCGGGAGCGCCCGGGCGGGGGTGAGGGCGCTCAGGGTGTGGTCTCGCGCTCAGGCGAGATCGGAGAGGTACTCCGGCGTGAGGGTGATCGACCCGGCGACCATGTTCTCCGCCAGGTGGGCGGTGGACCCGGTGCCGGGGATGGCGAGGGTGACGGGGGAGGAGGCGAGCAGTCAGGCCAGGGCGATCTGGGGGACCGTGGCTCCGTGCCGTTCGGCGACCTTGGCCATGCGGTCTCCGGCGAGGTCGCCGATGCCGCCGCCGAGCGGGAAGTCGTGCGAGGTGGGGGAATCGGGGCTCATCGTCGGTCTTCGGTCCTCGGTCCTCAGTCCGTGATGACGGCGTCGCGGCGGATCCACTCGGGGCTGTGGGCCGCCTTGTGCATGAAGTCGGCGACATCCGCGCGGCTGATCGTCGGGTGGCCCCTCATCGGGAGGCGCTCGCCGACGCGGTAGGTGCCTTTGGCCGGGCCCTTGGTCAGCGTGGTCGGGTAGACCAGCGTCCAGTCCAGGCCGCTGGAGCGGATCGCCTTCTCGGAGATCTCCTTGTTCGCGTAGATGTCCCGCAGGAACGTGCGGTACATGACCTTCTGCACGGGGCTCGCCGACCGGTAGGTGTCGCCCACGCCGAACGACGACAGCCACACCAGGCGGGACACGCCCGTTCCCTCGGCCGCGCCTGTCACGGCCGCCGCGGCGCGAGTGAACAGGTCGTCGGCGCGCACGGATCTGCTTCTGCCGAGGGCCGAGATGACGGCGTCCTGCCCGCGCATGGCCTTCGCGACATCGTCGCGCGAGGTGGCGTCTCCGGCGACCACGGTGACGCGATCCGCCAGGTCGGCCAGCGCCTCCGGCCTGCGCGCCAGGACCGTGACCGTGTCGCCGGCCTTGAGGGCCAGGTCGAGGACGTGGTGACCGGTGGGTCCGGTCGCACCGAGGATGAGCAGTTTCATGGCAAGGAAACCTTCCCGCGTGTGGGTGGGTGGGTGGGTGCGTGGGCGGGCGTGGCGAACGCCTTCCGTCATCGCCGACCGTGTCCGTGGCGTTCATGAGGCTAAGCGGACAATTGTCCGATGTCATGGGAGCGTACCGGACAGTTATCCGGTTAGCGAGCGATGAGGGTGCGCGGGCGAGCCGGGGGTCAGGTGGCGCGCACGACGCGGCTCGGTGATGCCCGCCGGATCACGGTGATCGCCTTCAGCCCCGGTCTCACCGGTGGCACCTCGCTGGGTATGTCTCCCTGGTCAAGGGTGAGCCGAGGTTCCCCGACGACGCGTGGTAACGCCGCGCGGTCGTGGCGGCACGGGCGCGTGCGTCAGGAAACCCGGTACAGCGTCGCGCTCATCGCGCCGCCGAGGTTGTCGAACGCGTTGGTTCCGGCGGTGTCCGCGCCCTCCAGCCAGAAGTTGACGTCGCAGCTCCCGCAGCCGTTCGAGCCGGAGAGGCTCACCGAGCGCCCGTCGTCGCTGACGCCCACCAACTGGAAGTCGTAGGTGCACCCGAGGATGTGTCCCGTGAAGCGGCTGCCGTCATAGACGATCTGCTCGGGACTCGATTCCCACGTGCCCACCATGTCGTCGCTGACCTGCCCGTTCAGCCCGTCGTCCTCGGGAGGCTCCCCGCCCCCGCCGCCCGACGATCCGCCCGACGATCCGCCGGAGGAGCCGCCCGACGAACCGTCGGACGTTCCGCCCGATGATCCGCCGGAGGAGCCGCCCGACGAACCGTCGGACGTTCCGCCCGAGGAACCGTCCGACGTTCCGCCCGCGGAGCCGTCCGACGTGCCCTCGGTCGACCCGCCGGCCGACGACCCGCCGTCGGAGGAGTCACCGGACGTGTCACCCTGATCGTCGGGCGAGTCGTCGTCCGAGGAGCCGTTGTCCGAGGGGTCGTCGGTCGGGCTGCCGGACGCGTCGTCGGCCGGTCCCTTGGACGAGTCCCCGCTCGCGCCCTCGTCCGATTGTCCCGGCTCGTCATCTCCGGAGCCGTTCTCGGACGAGCCCTGGGAGTGCGAGCCATCCGCGTCGGCCTTGCCGTCCCGGCCGTCGCCGGTGCCCAGCAGGCCGAGCGTCACCGCGAGCACCGTCCCCACCACCGCGATCGCCGCGATCACGGCGATCGCCGCGTTGGAACGGCGGCGGCCTCGCGTGGCCCTGCCCGGGGACCGTCCCTTCGGTGGCGTGCCGGGCGTCTGGTTGCGCGCGGGCCGCGTGATGGCGCGCAGTTGCACGGTGTCCGTGGTGACGGCGGGTGGCGCGTCGCCGGGTTGCGTCGGCGGTGGTGTGGCGGCCGCCCGCTCCGGCACGGGCTCCGTGATGCCACGAAGCTGCATCGTGTCCGATGCGGTGAAGGCGGGTGCGGTAGGGGTGGGTGTGGCGGCGGGCGGCGCGTCGCCGGGTGACGCCGGCGGTGGCGTGTCGGCTGCCGGGCCCCGCGCGGGCTCCTCGATGGACAGCAGTTGCACCGTGTCCCGGAGCAGTTGGTCGGTCAGGTTCGCGGGGAGCCAAGGTCCGCTGGCGCAGTGGGCACGCGCCGCCGCGCCGATCTCGCGGGGCGTCGGACGTTCTGCCGGGTTCTTGGCCAGGCAGGCGGTCACCAGTTCCCGCAGCGGGCCGGCGAGGTGACCGAGGTTGGGCGGCTCGTTGATGACGCGGTACATGAGCGCGTGGGCCGCGCCGTCCTCGGTGTCGTAGGGGCCGACGCCGGTAGCCGCGTAGGTCAGTGTCGCGCCCAGGCTGAAGACGTCGCTGGCGGGGTCCAGCCTGTCGCCTCTGACCTGCTCGGGGGACATGTAGCCGGGCGAGCCGACCACCGCTCCCGTTCTGGTGAGGACGCTGCCGCCGACGGCGCGCGCGATGCCGAAGTCGATGACGCGGGGACCGTCCACCGTGGCCAGCACGTTCGACGGCTTGAGATCGCGGTGCACCAGTCCGCTGTCGTGAATGGCCGTCAGCGCGTGGGCCAGCCCCTCGGCCAGCCGCCACAGCGTGCGCTCCGGCAGCACGCCGAACTGGGTCACGATGTCGTACAGCGCCGGGCCCGCGATGTATCCCGTGGCGACCCACGGGATCTCCCCCTCGGTGTCGAAGTCGAGCACGGGCGCGGTCCACTCGCTGCCCACCCGCTGCGCGGCGGCGATCTCCCGTCGGAAGCGGTTCCTGAAGTCCGGGTCCAGGGCGAGCTGCGGGTGGATGAGCTTCACCGCCACGGTCCGCCCCTGGGCCGACCGCCCGAGGAAGACCTTCCCCATGCCTCCGGCGCCCAGGATCCGCAACAGCCGGTACTGACCCAGTGTCTGCGGATCGTCCGGCTCCAGTGGTTTCAACGTGCCCCCGGCCCTCGTCGTTCAGCCCGAATGCTTCTTCGGTTTTACCGATCAGTATCACGGGACGTGCGCGGCGCTCGAACCGGTTCCGCCCGACGTCCGGTTGGCGCCTTGCGCACCAGTAAGCGGGAGATCGGTCGGCGGCATCACCGTCGCGGAACCGGTCATGACGAGGTGACGCATCGAGGAGGACGGCGGGGCGGGAGGGGTCGCGGTCGCCTTGCCGAATCCGGGCGTCTCCGTGCGGGCGTTCAGGACGCCCGCTGGCCGGGTGGGGCAGACCCAGTCGGCTACCCCGAGCCACCACCTAGCCTGAAACACATGGACGACAACCACCTGGGAGACTTCCTGCGCGCACGCCGCGCCGGTCTGCGGCCGGAGGACGTCGGGATGGCGAGATCCGGCGCCCGCAGAGTCGCCGGACTGCGTCGTGAGGAGGTCGCCGGCCTGGCCGGAGTGAGCGTCGACTACTACACCCGCCTGGAACAAGGGCGCGAGCGACGTCCCTCACCCCAGGTGGTCGACGCTCTCTGCCGCGCGCTGCGCGTCGACGCGGACGGCCGAGCGCACCTGTACCGGCTGGCCGGGGCCGCCACGATCGAGCGGCCGTCCGGCCCTGCCGCCGAGCGGGTCAGCCCGGCGCTGCGCCAGTTGATGGACGGCTACCCGAACACGCCGGCGTTCGTGGTGAGCCGGACCCTGGACCTGCTCGCCGTCAACGCCCTGGGCGATGCCCTCTACGCCCCGTTCGAGCCGGCGGACAACCTGGCCCGCATGATCTTCCTCGACCCCGCGGGGAGAGACTTCTACGCGGAGTGGGACCGGGCGGCCCAGGCCTCCGTCGGCCACCTGCGCGAGGCCATCGGATTCGCCCCGGACAACCCACGGTTACGTGAACTCGTCCACACCCTCACCGAGCACAGCGCGGACTTCGCCCGCCTCTGGAACGCCCACACCGTGCGCGGCAAGACGCAGGACGTCAAACGTCTCCTCCACCCGGACGTCGGCCCCCTCATTCTCACCCTCCAGGCTTTTGACGTACGCGACGCCCCCGGCCAGCAGCTCGTCATCTACCATGCCGAACCGGGCAGCCCCAGCGCCCAGTCCCTCCATCTGCTCGGCTCCATGTGGCCGGATTCGCGGTCGTTCAGGAGTGCCGGCGTTCGCCGGCGTGGCAGAGGGCTCCGGGGGTGACGAGGCCGGACTCGTAGGCGGCGACGGCGGGCCGTCCGCGGTGGCGCCGCCGGCCCCCTCCGGGGGGCGCAGCAGGTGCAGCAGGCGCCGCATCTCGGTCAGCGCCTCGCGGCTGGCGCTTCCCGCCGTGGCGATGGCGGCACGCGCGGTGGCCGGATCGTTGTCCAACGCCTGCTCGGCGACGCCAGCGTGCATCGAGACGACCGACATGTGGTGGGCCACGATGTCGTGCAACTCGCGTGCGAGGTTCAGCCGTTCCTGTGCCGCCGCCCGCGCCGCCTCGCCCGCCAGCCGCTCCGCGCGCTGTGTCCAGTGCTTGGTGATCTCCCCCAGCAGCCACCCCGAGGCCAGCACGGTCAGGGGCGCCTGCGCCGCCCAGGACCACGGCACCTCGTACTCGGAGGTGAAGAACATGATCCCGG
This sequence comes from Streptomyces litchfieldiae, assembly GCF_031845365.1. NCBI lineage: Bacteria > Bacillati > Actinomycetota > Actinomycetes > Kitasatosporales > Streptomycetaceae > Streptomyces > Streptomyces litchfieldiae. Next base: position 470,522 of record NZ_JAVREL010000001.1, on the reverse strand, counting down.
TGACGGCCGCCGTGGCCGCCCACAGGACGGCGGTCACCGGGCAGGGCCGCAGCACGGCCACCGTGAACATCCCGATGACCAACCCGCCACCGCCGTTGGGGAACTCGCCGTAGCCCAGCAGGCTGTAGGTGAGCAGGCTCAGCAGGATCAGGGCCGTGGTGAGGGCGGGGGCCCGCTGCCGTAACGCGAGCGGCGCGACCGTCAAGGCCCCGATCACCAGGGCGAGTGTCTGCTCGTCGCCGTCGACCGTCTCGGCCGTCGTGACCAGGACCAGGATGGTCATCGCGCCCGCTAGCAGCAGATCCAGCATGCTTTGCCTGGGATTGGTGAGCACGTGTCAACGCTAGGGCAGGCAGGGCAAGCGAATTGCCCCTGAGGGTGGCCCTGACGCTCCCACCATGGGGGTAGGCGAGATGCCCATCGTGGGGGGACGACAGAGAGTGTAGGACCCACATAACGTCCTATGACGCACCGGTCATGCGACTCGTCACCGGTGCGCGAACACATGCTTCTGGGGGGACAGTTGCTCAGCTCAATTGCGCAGACGGACACAGGCACGCCCGAACGCGGGCAGCGCAGGCGGTCCGGAGGGCGGATTTCCGTGACGGTCCACGCACCGGACCCGATCTCCCGGGAGGGCGCGCTCGGCCAACTGCGCCGGTGCCCGGAGATCGAGCTCCGCGAGGACTCCGAGGCCGGCGCCGGCACGGTGACCCTGTTCATCAGCGACACCCTCGACGACGCCGACGTCACCCGGCTGCGCCGGGTGGTGCGCGGCGAGGGCGCCCGCGCCGTGCTCGTGGTGGGCGCGCTGCGGGAGGCCGGGCTCCTCGACGTGATCGAGTGCGGGTTCGGCGCCATCGTCTGGCGTCACGAGGCCACCGAACACCGGCTGGTGCAGGCCGTGTTCGCGGCGGCGCGCGGCGAGGGCGACCTGCCGCCCGATCTGCTCACCCGACTGATCAACCGGGTGGGGACGCTGCGCCGCATCGCGGCCGGACGGGCCGACGTCCCCGTCTCGGGGCTCTCGCCGCGCGAGGTGGACGTGCTGCGGCTGGTCGCCGAGGGGCTCGACACCGGGGAGATAGCCGGGAAGCTGTCCTATTCCGAACGCACGATCAAGAACGTCATGCACGGAATCATGACGCGCATGCACCTGCGCAACCGAGCCCATGCCGTGGCCTACGCCCTCCGCGAGGGCTACATCTGACCGGACTTCGCAGCCCGGGTCCGGGGAGCGCGGCCGGGGATCGGGACCGGGCCCGTCCCGGGGCCCATCGGCCGTGCCCGTTTGGGCAGCGCGCGCGACGTTGCCCCCGGCGAGCGTGCCTTCCGTGGCTCAACGGCCCGTCAGCCCGCCGTCCGCGCACCCGGCGTCGGTGAACGGTCCCGCCACGAACGCGTCCCCGGCCGCACCGATCCAGCGGCGTGCCGCACGCTCCGTCCCGCCCGGACCGCAGCGACCGCGGCTCGGCCCTCCCCTCACAGCCGCGCCCGCTGACGCGACGCGCCTCGCCGCGCCCCCCGTCGTCCAGCGCGCCCCCGCCATGCCGCCCGTGCGGGTCACCGGTCTCTCCCGGCCCACCGCACCGGCGCCCATTCCGATGCCCACCGCGGCCCGCACGCCGGCCCCGGCCACACCCTCGGTACCACGCCGCGCCCCCGCTGCCCCGCGCGCCGCCGCGCCCGTAGTCCAGCGCGCGCCGAGGGCCGCCACCCCGGCCACTCCACCCACACCCCATCCACCGCCCACCACCCGCGCCACTCCGAAGTCCGCCAAGTGGATCTCCTCCATCCAGACCGGGATCAGGCGCCCCACCGCGCAGATCCGGGCGCTGCGGGCGGACGGGTCCGAGGTCGCCCGCTGGGGGCTGATCGACGTGCTGCCGGTGAGCTGGCAGGGGCCCTCCCTCAACCCGGCGAACCCGGCCGTGGCCACCGAGGTCCTGGAGATCACCCACCACGGGTTCACGGACTGAGAAGACCGAGAAGAAGGACCGCACCAGCCATGCCCATGGGAAACCGGGGCGCGGGCAAGAGCCTCGTCCGCGCCACGCTCGCCATTCACGAATCCCCCACCGGCTACCGCACCACGCCGGGCGGGCTCATCAAGACGCTCACCCTGGACTTCAACCCGGTGCAGTTGGCCCTCACCCGCCGCGCCAACTGGACGGTCACCCCGACCGCCGCCGTGCGCGACGGTTCGTTGCCGGAGTACCTGGGTCCCGAGCCGCGCGAGATGAGCGTGGAGGTCTTCCTGGACTCCTCCGAGGAGCCCGACGGCAACTCGGTGATGAAGAAGGTCGAGGCGCTGATGCAGTGCTGTGAGACGACCGCCAAGAGCGTCGCCGCCAAGCAGCCGTCGCCGCCGTGGGTCGTCTTTCAGTGGGGTTCGTTCTCCACGGCGCGCTTCACCGCGTACGTCACCTCCGTCGACGCCACGTACACGCTCTTCGGCACCACCGGCGTGCCGATCCGCGCCACGTGCGAGGTGCACCTGCACGAGATCCCGAGCAACACCGAGGAGCAGAACCCGACTTCCGGTGCCCTCACCGCGCGGCGGGTGCACCGGGTCGTCGCGGGCGACTCGTTGCAGTCCATCGCGTGGCGCGAGTACGGCGCCGCGGCGGCGTGGCGGGCGATCGCCGAGGCCAACGACATCGACGACCCGGCTGTCCTGCGGACCGGCACCGAACTGATGCTGCCCGCCGCCGAGGAGGTGACCTTCTGATGCCCAGGCCAGTTCTCCAACGTCGCCCACGTCTCCATCGGCGGCAAAGTGCTGATGGGCGAGGAGGCGAAGCTGCTCGTCGACGCCTGGGTCGACCAGGGCGTCGGCGTGCCCGCGGCGTTCCAGCTCACCTTCCGGGACCCGAAGCGGAAGGTTCTCGGCCTGCTCGGGGTGGAGTTCGGCTCCCCGGTGCGGATCTCCCCGGTCGCCGCCGGGCGGGGCACCGCGGAGCCGCTGCTGACCGGCGAGGTCACGGGCTGGAGGCGGATTTCGACGGCACCGGGTCGTTCGCCGTCATCCGCGGCTACGACAGCGGTTTCCGCCTGATGCGGCAGCGCCGGGTGGTGGCGTACCGGAACCAGCGCGCCTCCGACATCGCCCGCAAGCTGGCCGGCCAGGACGGCGTGCCGGTCGGCCGGATCGACGCGACGAAGACCGTGTACGAGTTCATCAGTCAGGCGGGCGTCAGCGACTGGGACTTCCTCGCGCGGCTCGCCGACGAGAACGAGATGGCGATGTCCATCGACGCGCGCGGCAGGTTCCAGTTCGTCAAACCCAAGCCGGCCTCCGGCGCCCCCTCGCCGAGCACGAGAAGCGACACCACCCCCTTCGTGCTCGGCCCCGCCGACATTCTGCGGCTGCGGGCCGCGGTCACCGCGGCCGACCAGGTCAGCCGGGTGCAGTCGCGCGGCTGGGACGTCACCACCAAGCGGACGATCACCGCCACCGCCCCGGCGAGCGCCGACCCCGGCATCGCCATCGGCAGCAGCCCGGCGAAGGCGACCGCCCGGTTCAAGCCCGTCACCCTGGTGGAGACGCGGACGCCCTACGACCGGCCGGCCGAGGTCAGGCACGCCGCCGACGCGCTCGTCGGCGACGTCACCTCGTCCTTCGCCGAGCTGGAGGTGATCGCGCGCGGCACGCCGAAGCTGCGGGCGGGCATTCCGGTGGCACTGGCCGACGTGGGCAAGCCCTTCGAGGGCAAGTACACCGTCACCTCCGTCCGGCACGTCTTCGGCGACGGCGAGCACTACGAGGCGCGGGTGACCGTCAGCGGACGCCAGTGGCGCTCGCTGTACGGGCTCACCTCGGGCGGCGGCGGGGGGCAGGCCGAGGCACGGCTGCCCAGTGTGGCCAACGCGCTGGTCACCGACGTGCAGGACCCGCTCAGGCAGGGGCGGGTGAAGCTGGAGTTCCCGTGGCTGGACGACGCCTACGTCAGCGACTGGACCCGGGTGGTGCAATGGGGCGGCAAGGGCGGCGGCGGGATCTTCCCGCTGGACGTCGGCGACGAGGTGCTGGTGGCGTTCGACCGGGGCGCGCTCGACCACCCCTTCGTCATCGGCGGGCTGTACAACGGCAAGGACAGTCCGACTCCCGTGCCGGACGTGCCGCTCCACGACGGGCTGCGGCGGCTGGCGGCCCGGCACACGCTCTCCGACCGCACCGGCAACCGCATCGACCTGCTCAGCCAGCAGACCGGCGCCGCCAAGCGGGGGGTGCGGCTGGCGACCGGCAACGACAGGCTGGTCATCAACCTCGACCGCACCAAGACCGAGATCACCGTCGACAGCGCGGGCACGGTCAGCATCAAGGGCAGCCGGTCGGTGTCGGTGGAGGCCGGCACGGACCTCACGCTCAGCGCGCGGCGCAAGCTGACCCTCAGCAGCGGCGGGCTGCTCTCCATCGAGGGGCGCGGCCCCGTCAACGTCAGGTCGCTCACCGGCCCGGTCGCGGTCAACGCGGCCGCGGCCGTCAGCGTGACGGCCGCCGCGGCGGTCAATGTCACGGCGGCGGCTGCGGTGAACATGGCGGCCGGGGCGGCGATGAGCCTGAAGGGACCCACCATCCCGCTCATGGGCCTGGTGACCATCAACGGGAAGCCGGTGCCGCTGTGACGGCCGGGCCGGGGAGGTGCCGCTGATGGCCGAGCAGTTCGTCGGGTCCGGCTGGTCGTTCCCGCTGCGCATCTCGCCGACCGGCGGCATCGCCCTGGTCGGCGGCGAGCGGGAGATCGAGGAGGCGATGCGGCTGGTCCTGGCCACCGCGCCGGGCGAACGGCCGATGCGGCCCGAGTTCGGCTGCGCCATCCACGATCTGGTGTTCGCCCCGGTCAACGAGCAGACCGCGGGCCGCATCCAGCACGAGGTGTTCGCGAGCCTGGACCGCTGGGAGCCGCGGATCGAGTCCACGACGTCGAGGTCACCGCGGGGGCCGACCAGAGCGTGCTGTACATCGACGTCCGCTACGAGATCCGCGGCACCAACAACCCGCGCAGCCTCGTCTTCCCGTTCTACGTCATCCCGTCCCACGACGAGCCGGACTCCGCCGGCCCGGATCTGTAAAGCGAAAGCGACCCCCGATGGCCCTGCCCTCACCGAACCTCGACGACCGCCGTTTCCAGCAGTTCGTCGACGACGCCGAGCGCTACATCCAGCAGCGCGCCCCGGAGTGAACCGACCACAATGTCTCCGACCCGGGCGTCACCCTCGTCGAGGCCGTGGCCCACATGGCCGACCAGATCGTCTACCGGCTCAACCGCGTGCCGGAGAAGAACCACCTGGCCTTCCTCGACCTCGTCGGCATCACCCTCTTCCCGCCCACCGCCGCCCGCACGGACGTCACGTTCTGGCTGTCGGCGCCACAGGAGGAACCGGTCCGGGTGCCGGCCGGCACCGAGGTCGCCACCGTGCGCACGGACAGCGAGGAGGCGGTCGTCTTCGCCGCCGAGCGCGAACTGACCGTGGTGCCCTGCGCGTTGCGGTATCTGGTGGTGCGGAACCAGGGCGGGGAGGTCACCGACCGGACCGCCGACCTCGCCGAGGGCAGGGACGTGCTGTGCTTCGCCGAGGCGCCGGCCGCCGGCGACTGCATGCTGCTCGGGCTGACCTCCGCGGTGCCGCACTGCGCGGTGGCGCTGGAGCTGGACAGCCGGGTCGACGGCGTCGGCGTGGACCCGCGGCAGCCGCCGCTCACCTGGGAGGCGTGGACCGAGAACGGCTGGCAGGAGTGCGAGGTGGACCGGGACGGCACCGGCGGCCTCAACCGGCCGGGAGCCGTCGTCCTGCACGTTCCCGGAGGTCACGCGCTGTCCCGGGGCGGCGGCCGGCAGGCCGGGTGGCTGCGCTGCCGGGTCACCGAACCGCTGCCGGGCCAGCCCTTCTACACCACCTCGCCGACCATCCGGGCCGCCGAGGCGTTCACCATCCGCGGTACGGCACTGGCCATCCACGCCGAGACCGTCCACGACGAGGCGCTCGGCGAGTCCACCGGCCTGCCGGGACAGCGCCTGCGGCTCGCGCACGCGCCCGTGGTCGGCGACGACCCGCCGCTGCTGCTCCAGACCGCCGAGGACGAGAGGTGGGTGGACTGGCAGGTCGTCCCGCACTTCGCGGGCTCCCGGCCGCACGACCGCCACGTCACGCTGGACGCGACGACCGGCGAGATCGCCTTCGGGCCGCCGTCCGCGAACCCGACGGCACGCTGCGGCAGTACGGGATGGTCGCGCCCAAGGGCGCCGTCATCCGCGCGCGCCGCTACTTCGCCAAGCGCGCCCAAGTGGAGCCGGACGGCTTCCAGGCGCTGAACTCGTTCCAGGACCACCCCGCCGACCTGGCCTTCGACAAGCTCAACGACACCTGGTGGGGCCCGGGCATCTCCGGAACCGGCGAGGGCGAGTGGATCGAGGCCGGCTTCGCAGAGCCCACCAGGCTCCTCGACGTGATCATCACACCCGGCGTCTCCACGCGCGCCGCCCAGCTCCGCGAATCGGCGCTCCCGCACCGCATCGAGGCCCGGATCACCACGGAGGACGGCAGGACGACGACGCGCGAACTCACCCTCGACCAGGGCCTCGGCCCCCAGCGCCGGGCGTTCCGGGCCGACGGCGTCACCAGCGTCCGCTTCACCATCGTGTCGGCCTACGGCACTGCCCAGGACAAGCAGGTGGCCATCGCGGAGATCGAGTTCTTCGGCCCGTCCTCCGGCGGCATCCGCTGAAGGGGCGCCGCCGCTTCGCCGGCGGCGACTGCTGTGGAACGGCTGTCCTGCTGCCAGGCCAGCACCACGGTCGTGGTGGTGGCGTCGATCACCGGCACACACGCCACGTCCTGGTGCCGCGGTTGGTCCCGCAGCGCCTCCGGAACGATCGCCACCGTCCGGCCCAGCGCGACCAGTTGCATCAACTGCCCCACGTCGACGACGTCAGCACGACTTGACGCTCCACCAGCACATCCAGGTCGGTGTACGGGCTGTGCAGCAGGCCCACGTCGGCGCGCCCGTCCCGGATCAGCGCCGACCGGTCCCCGGCACCCACCACGAGCTCCACCGGCGGCGCGCCGGGCATCGCCTCGAGATGGGCGGTGCCCTGACGGTGTGGACCGTGGCCACCGTTCCCCGTGGTGCCGTATCAGCGCAGGGAGGTCAGCGCCACGATCAGCGCCACGACCATGAGGACTGGCACCAGCATCGCCGCCACCGCGAAGCCGGTCAGGATGGGGCGCGCCTCGAAAAATGGGACGATCTCCGGGTATGTCCTGGTGAGTTGGCGCGCTGTGACCGGCTGATCGGGGCCGCTCTGGGGGAGCCCGAGGTGGCCGGCCAGCCGGTCCAGGTCCTCCGGGGCATACGCGCCACCGTTGAGCCGGACGATGACCCTGCCCCGGGCGTCGAGCACGAACACCACGGGGAAGATCATTCCCCGGGGCGGAATGAGCGTCGCCCGCACCACGTGCGCCGCCTCCGCCCGGGGGCGCAGGCGGCGGCGGAACACACCGATGGTCTCGATCTGGTGCTCGGTCACGACGACGCGGATCCGGGACGCGCGCATCCACAGCAGCACGCACGCCGCCGTCTCGACCACGACGGTGGCCACCAGCGCCGGCGCCCCGCCCAGAGCACCCGCGGGAGACAGGAACACGAGACCGCACACGACCGCCACGACCAGGATCGCCCAGCGCAGCCGAGCGGCCGGGCGGAGCAGCAGGGGCGCCGCTCCCGCCTGCGGCGGTGCGGGCCACGGCCCGCCCGGGTGTCGGTGCCCGTACTCAGTCGATTCCCCGCGCATGTCTCCAGCGTGACACAGGGGCGCACACGCCGAGTACCTCCCGGGCGTTCAACTCCGGGCGCGCGCACCGCCTTCGCGCGGAGCACCGCCCGATGCCCGGCGGCCTGCTGCCGCCCCCGGAAGCACCCGTGCGGAGCGTGGCGTTCATTCGGCGGCGACAGCCTGCCCATCGGAGCGGGGGAAGAAGGGGAACTCGATGTGGACGCGGTCGGCGGCGGCGAGGATCTGCCGGGCGTCGTCGACCGGCGGGTGGATGGCGTGGTTGATGCGCTTCTTGATCTCTGCCCCTTCGGCACCGGAGGCCATGACCTTGCGGTCCCAGCCCCGGGTGAACACCGCGCCGGCGCCGCCCAGGGCCAGGCAGGTGACGTACGGTCCGGGGGTGAAGTCGCGCAGCGGCGCGCCGAGCAGGTCGGCCGTCGCGTTGTACCCGGCGACCTTGCCGAGCGGGGTGGCGTGCTGGCATGCCTGCATGACCGTGTGGTCGGCGTCGAATGCGGCTGCGGCCGTGTCCCCGGCGGCGAACACTTCGGGAAGGGCGCGCAGGTGCCGGTCCACCGGCACCCGGCCCAGGTGGTCGAGCTCATCAGCGATCTGCCGGGTGAGCTCGCTGGCCCGGATCCCGACGGACCAGACCACCGCGTCCGCCTCGACCTTGGTGCCGTCGGACAGGACCGCGTGCCCGTCGCCGACCTCATTCACCGTCGTTCCGAGGCGGCGTTCGACGCCCAGCGCGTCCAGTGCCGCCTCGATCTCCGCGCGCGGGCCCGGACCGAGCTGGTCTCCGACCACCGGGGAGCGGTCCACCAGCGACACTCGGCCACGGGCGGCAAGTTCCGTCGCCGCCTCCAGGCCGACGAACCCGGCGCCGACAACCACGGCACGGTAGTCCGTCCGGTCGCGCAGGTGGGCGGCGAGCCGCGCGGCCCCGTCCAGGGTGTCGATATCGAAGAGCCGATCGGCGCCGGGCAGGTCCCGGGGCGGTACGAGCGCGCTGCCCGCGGCCAGCACCAAGCGGTCGTAACAGCCGAGGGTCCGGCCAACGGGCCTTTTGAGCTCGTCTCTCGGTAGTTTCTCGCGTGCCGTGTCTCGTTGTTCTGTCGTTTCCTCGCCGTCTGACGAGCCGCCCGTTGTCCCGCCGGTCACCGGCCGGTCGGCTTCGGCCGTGCGGTTCCCGCTGGCCGGTCACTGTGCGGTCCAGCCTCCGTCGACGGAGACGAGCGCGCCGGTGATGAAGCTGGCAGCGTCGGAGGCGAGAAAGGCGACGGTCTCCGCGACCTCTGCGGGCCGGCCGATGCGGCCGATGGGGTGCGCGGCGCCGAAAGAGGCGAGCATCTCGCGGCCGTTGTCCACGACGCCCTCCATGATGTCGGTGTCGATGACGCCGGGGAGCACGGCGTTCGAACGGATGCACTTCGGGCCGCCCTCGATCGCCAGGACCCGAGTGATTTGGGTGAGAGCGCCCTTGGAGGCGGCGTATGCGGTCTGGGTGGGGAAGGCGACGACGGAGGAGACGGAGGCGATGGACACGATCGCACCGCCGCCGGCGGCTTCCACGGCCCGGAACGCCTCGCGGGCCTGGACGAAGTTGCCCCGGGCGTTGACCCGCAGGATCGCGTCGAAGTCCTCGACGCCGGTCTCGGTGACCGGCTTGTTCAGGGTGCGGCCGGCGTTGTTGACCAGGATGTCGAGCCGTCCGAACCGCTCGACGGCCAGCGCGGCCGTGGCGCGGGCCAGGTCCTCGTCGGCGACGTCGCCGACGAGCCCGGCGACGTTCCCGGGGTCGTCGTCGACGAGCCTCAGGACCGCCTCGGCCCAGTCGGTGACGACCAGGCGGGCGCCGCGCTCGCGCAGCAGGGTGGCGGTGGCGTGCCCGATGCCGCGGCTGGCGCCGGTGACGACGACCTTGTGGTCGGCCGGCGGCTGAATTCCTGTGCGGTTCGGCGTCATGGCACCGACTCTGGCGCGGCGCGGGTGGCGCGCGGCAGGACGCGTTCTCCCTGGGAGCAGCACACCCACCCTCACGGGCAGCAGCGGCCGAGGCGATTGCACGTCACGCCACCCGAGTGGGACCCGCGCCACTAATCGAACATGTGGTTGAATCCGGGCATGGCGCTGTCCGACTTCCCCGCCGATCTGGTCCGCGACCAGCATGCCTGGAACCGTACGTACCAGGCGTTGGCCACCGCTGGGCCGCTGAATCACACCGCACTTCGCCGTCGGTTGATCCGGCTGTCCTGCCGGATCATGATTCATCCGTTCTGGGGCGACGGCCGGCGTTCGGCCACCTTGGGGGAACTACGCCGTCGGGCCCGGGACCATGAGCAGCCTGAGGGCACGAACAGGTGAGAGCGGCGACTGAGGGCAAGAGCAGATCGTGCACGCGATCCGCGACAGCATCGAGGATCGAGGTGAAGTCCCGACCATCCGCGAGCTCGCGCGGGCGGTCGGCCTGTCCAGTACTGGCTGGCACGAACAGCAAGCAGCGCTCCACTTGGGTCACGCTCTTCCCTGACACGGGCATCGTCGAGCACACCGCCGGGGTGCCCAACGGCGCCTCCCGGATCAGTGAGTCCGATGTCCGGGCAAGCCGTGACCACGTGACTGGTTGAGGGGTGGCGGTCGGCCTGGCGCGGGGCGTCTCTCAAACCGGAAATGGATTGCGGGCTCGCAGACGAGCTGGCACCGTCATGGGCGTGATTGAGTCCGGGGCCCCAGAATGCCTGATCGTCACCGGGATGCCGGCGGCCGGAAAGTCCACAGTGACTAGGCTGGTCGCCAGGCGGCTGGCCCGCTCCGCCCGGATCGACGGCGACGACCTCAACGAGATGATCCTCAGCGGCCGGGTCTGGGCCCTGGGCGAGCCCGCCGACGAAGCCGCGCGGCAAGTAGAGCTGTGCAACCGGAACCTGTGCACGCTGGCGAACAACTTCGCCGATGCCGGTTTCACGCCTGTGATCGACTGTGTGATTCCCACCCGTGAGCAGTTGGACTTCTTCCTCACTCTCCTTGCGCCTCGGCCGGTCCTGTTCGTCGTCCTCGCACCGGGCAGCGAGGTCTGCCGGTACCGCAACACGATCAGAGACCCTGAGCAGCGGTTCGATTTCGATGGCTATGAAGCACTCGATGCTGGGATGAGGCACGAATTCGGCCATGTCGGCTGGTGGTTCGATACCTCAGCCCTCTCACCCGAGCAGACCGCCGAGCAGATTGTCCGTGAGGCGCGTCACCGTGCGTTGGTGAAGTAGCTGGTGGGTTGGCCTGAGACGTCTGATCTGGCGTCGTTGGGCAGCGCCGCTCGACCGCCCGTTGCCTGTGTCACCGGGAGTACGACGGAGCAGATCGCTTACTCCGTGCCCGCGCGGGCGGGTACGACCGGGCCCATGCCCAGTGTTGCTCCGATTCGACGAGGCAGCCTGTATCGCCTCGCGATGGTCTTCCGCGACGCCGGCGAGCTCGCCGTCAAGCTCGCCGAGCCGAAGCGGTCGGGCGGCATCCGGCCCGTGGGTGGCGGCTTCGTCGTCGATACCGCGGAACCGGCGGCCGCCCTCGGCTGACGGGCCAGAACAGCCGTCAAGCGGCGTGACCGGACATCCCCGACGTCATCCGGCTCGCGGACAGTTCTCAGACCATCCACGTCACAACCCCGGCGTACGCGGTGGCACGGGGGTGGACTGGATGATGGAGGTGGTGGTCTGCCCGTGGAGGAGGAACCGGTCGAGGACCTCCTCGAACGTGTTGAGGTCGGTTGCGTGGACCTTGATCAGGAAGCAGTCTTCACCGGTGATGCGATGACACTCACTGACTTGCGGCAGGCTTCGCGCGAGGTCGACGATCTTCGGCAACTGCCCCGGGCCGGGGCGGACTCGGACGAAGGCGGCCACGGGATAGCCCAGCGCCGCCGGGTCCACGTCGAGGCGGTAGCCACGGATCACCTGGGCCTCACGCAGTCGCCGTACCCGGTCCCGGGCGGTGGGCACCGAGACCTCGACACGGCGGGCCAGCTCCGCTGTGGCCAGTCGGGGGTCTGCGTCGAGCTCGGCCAGAATGGCTCGGTCCACGGCATCCACATCTTCACCTTCGCGCTATCGGGAGCCGACTTACATCATTAATCATAAAGTATTTGACGGATCTGCTTGCTGGTTCGGGATAGTCCCGGTGTTGCTTGCCTGCGACCATCCTCCCCGTGGTCAATTCGCTCCCGCGCTTCCGTCCCGGTACCTCACCGTCACGCTTGCCCGCTGCTGCCGATCGCGTCCCGTCGTCGGCGTTCTTCGTGACGAGCGCGGTGTTCCACTACCTCGGCCCCGCCTGCGCGGTCCTCCTCTTCGCCCGTATCGACGTGCTGGGCGTGGCCTGGCTGCGAATAGCCTCGGCTGCGGTCGTCTTCGCCGTCTGGCGGCGCCCCTGGCGGGTGTGGGGCTCCTCCACCTGGCGGCAGCGTCGGCTGCTGCTGGCCCTTGGCGCCGTACTCGGGGTAATGAACAGTGTGTTCTACCTCGCTTTGGACCGGCTGCCGCTCGGCACGGTCGGAGCCATCGAGTTCCTCGGCCCCGTTCTCCTGGCGGCCGTCGGCGTCCGCTCCCGGCGCAACGTGCTCGCGCTCCTCCTGGCGGTCACCGGGATCTGTCTGCTCACCGATGTGCACCTCGTCGATGAACCGCTCGGCCTGGCACTCGCCTTCGGCAACTGTGTGCTGTTCACGTTCTACGTGATCCTCGGTCACCGTCTCGCCGGGGACGGTGGTGCGTCGGGCATCGACCGTCTCGGCGCCTCGATGCTGATCGCGATGATCGTGGTCGCCCCTGTCGGGATCACCGGCGCCGCCGTCACCGTCACCACGCCGGTTCTCCTGGCGGCCGCGTTCGGCGTGGGGATCTGCTCGTCCGTTGTCCCCTACGTCTGCGATCAGCTCGCCATGGCCCGCGTCTCCCGGGCGGCCTTTGCGCTCATGCTGTCCCTGCTCCCCGCCACCGCGGCGATCATCGGCATCGTCGTCCTTGTCCAGATCCCCTCCTGGCTCGAAGCCGTCGGCATCGCCCTGGTCATCACCGGAGTCGCGGTCCACCAGGAACGGAGCGAGACAACCACATGAAATGCGTCAGGGGACGAGAACGCGGTCCAGCCGGTCGTGCGCCGAGCCGCCGAAGCCGGACGGTAGGTGTCAGGCAACGTTCGCCCGCGCGGCCACTCTTCGTAGGCGCTGGTCGTCGGCGTGGCGATTTCGCCAGATGATGCAGCGGCGGATCATGCTGCCCTGCTCCATGTGGCTTGCGTGGTCGGTGCCGTCCTGCGCGAAGTAGCGCAGGGCGGTGAACTGGGCCTCGATGCGGTCCAGCCAGGAGCTGTTGGTCGGCGTGTAGGCGAACTCGACGTTGTTGACTGCGGTCCAGTCACCGACTCGCTGGCATTTCTCCGTGGTCAAGTGCGGGAGAAGTTGTCGAGCAGGTCCAGCAGGGTCTCGTGTTCGTCGGCCTTCGCCCCGGTCAGGGCAATGGCGATCGGGAGGCCCTGCAGGGTGCACGCCAGGTGCAGGTGCAGGACCGAAAAGAAGCGGCTGTGGTTGGCGCGGTGCCCGTACTCGGCCCATCCGGCCAGTAGCGTGCGGAGCAGTTGAGGCGCGGCTTGAGGTGCTTCGAAGTCTCCGGACGCGTGCAACGCGCTCACCTGCACGGCGACGGGGCTCCTCGTCCCGCGCACGGAACTCACGGGGATCATTCGGGGCGGGAACATCGGCGCGCAGCGTTCCGTGGACATCGACATCACCGACACCGGAGGCGCGAACTCCCGGACACCTGGACGATCGGGGCCCGGCTCACCCCGGTGTACGGCAACGCCGCCGGTACGAACCGGCCGTTGCCGGTCAACGGCGAGTGGACCCCCACCGACTGCGTGGTGACGCTGCCGGAGGCGGGCGTGTACCTGGTGACGCTGCCGGAGGCGGGCGTGTACCGGGTCACGGGTAGGGCGGTGGGGCAGATCTGTGCAACCGCCAGGTTCAGTACCAACGTGTGGGTCTCGTTCGGCCTGCAGCGCGACGATGCCACCGTCCTGGTCGGCTACGGCCTGGTCCAGCACCAGTACGGTTTCCCGGCGGCCGGCAACGGTTACCAGGCGTGCCACTCCGGGCAGGGCTCCATCTCGGTGAACGTCGTCATGGGCGACCGGGCCACCATCCGTGTCGTGGGAGTCGCCGAAGGCCGCGTGGCCGCCGAGAGCACCATCGAGCGCGTTGAGCTGCGGGCGCCTCGCATCACGTGGAACAAGATGCCCGACTAGGAGTACGACGTGGGCGACGACAGCACGCAGACCTCGGCCCCGGCCACCGGCCCGCACGCGCGCTACTTCACCAAGGACGGCGAAGGCATCCAGGCCGTGTACAACCTCCGCGACGCCACCGCATACCGGGAACTGGGGTATCAGGAAACCGACGAGCAGGCCTACCTCGCGAGCCTGCCCGACCCTGTTGACGGGCCCTGCCGGAAGCAGATGCCCAACTGAAGCAGGCTCAGTCGAAGCCATCGCCACAGGCATGGGCCTCGACCACGAGGCGGTCCGGGCACGATCGTGCCCCCGAAGCGGCAAACCACCCCTCAACGGCTTGCCGCGCGGCGGCCGCCGCCGGCTTCACGGGTATCGGCCTGCACATCGACGATTACCAGCGGATGCGAGCAGCCGGAGCGAGCGACGAGTCCCTACGCAGGCTGCTCGGCACGCATGGACTTGCCCTGCGCGAAATCGAGTTCCTTGGCGGCTGGGCCACGGCGGACCCGAAGGCGGTAACCTCGCCACCGTCGGCGCTCTCGGCCACGCCTTCCGCCCCCATCACGTCACAGCGGGCGAGTTCACCGGCGACGAACTCGACATCACCGCCGCAGGTGCCCGGCTTCGTGCGATCTGTGACGCCGTCGCCGAACACGGTCTGCACGTCGCAGTCGAGACATTCCCCTGGTCCGGCCTGAAGGACGTGGCCACCGCGCGCGGTGCTGGAGGCGTCGGGTGCCCCCAATGCCGGACTGATGATCGACATCTGGCACTTCTACAACAGCCGCTCGACCCTCGCCGACCTCACCGGCTTGCCCCCGGACCGCATCACGGCCGTCCAACTCAACGACGGCCGCATCGTGCATGACGACTTCCTAGCCGAGGCACGACGCGGCCGCCTGTTGCCGGGCGACGGCGAACTGGACGTCACGGGCCTGCTGCTGGGCCTGCACGAACGCGGCTTCCGCGGCCCCTACTGCGTCGAGGTCAACTACCCCGGCTACCGGGACCTCCCCGTCGACGAGATGGCCACCCAGGCGTTCATGAAGGCATCCGCCGCCCTGGAGGTGCTTCCCACCCACTGAGCCCGCCTGGTCCACCGGACACCCGCGGCCCGCTCTCGACGAGGCATCACTGAGTATCCCGGAACACCGTGGAGTGCAGCTGGTAGTCGTTGGCAAGGTTGTCCGTGCGCATGCCGCAGGCGCCCGAATGCCTTCGGGGCACCCGTCCCGTGCCCGTTCAGCTCGGTGACCCAGCTCAGGCAGGGACGGACGGCGCATCACCGATGGGGCCGACCCGGTGGCTTTGTTCTCATGAACTGGGCTTCCCCTGGGGTTCACACCCGCGCAAACATCGCATTCTTCATGGACTGTCCATGATCAGGCTGCTGACCTGGACTTTCTGTCAGAAGATGCTGTTTGAGGGAGCCACGATCTGTCTATCGCGACATATAACCCAGATGGCCTGGCTGCCTTCGAGAAGTAGGCCAAAATGCGGCCTGATCTGCGAAAACGCAGGTGCTAAGTGGGTGCCCCCGGCAGGATTCGAACCTGCGCACACGGCTCCGGAGGCCGTTGCTCTATCCCCTGAGCTACGGGGGCGCTGTTGCCCTTGTTGGGGCGACGGGAAGAACCCTACCAGCTCACCGGAGGGGTCCCGCACCCGTGTTTCCCGTACGTGGGTGCGGGGTGCGCTACTCCCGGGTACAAGTTCGGCAAAGGCCGGGCGCGCGGTGGGGAAGGCGCTTACGCTGGGGTGCGTGCCAGGCACTCCCGGCCGGGTCCTCGTCGTTGACGACAGCCAGGTCATCCGGCAGTTGATCAAGGTCAACCTCGAACTGGACGGTTTCGAGGTCATGACCGCTTCCGACGGCGCCGAGTGCCTGGAGATCGTGCATCACTTCCGGCCCGATGTGATCACCCTCGATCTGGCCATGCCCCGGCTCGACGGGCTGCGGACCGTCGGGCGGCTGCGGGTGGATCCGCGGACCGCGGAGATTCCGCTCGTGCTCGTCAGTGCCAGCGCCGGGCGGGAGCCGCCGCGGGGGATCGACGCCGTGCTGGCCAAGCCGTTCGAGCCGGCCGAGCTCGTCGGGCTCGTGCGCCGGCTGTGCGAGGAGGGGCGGGCGGGCGTCGTCCAGCTCGCGAAATCGCTGGCGGAGTGTCGGCACACCTCTCGTACGCTTGCTCCGTGACACCCGCCCAGCTCTCCCAGGCCGTACTGCGCTCCGCGCGTGACCTCGGCCTGGCCGGCGTTCCCGAGCGCGCGCAGCTTCGGCCGCGCGGGGAGCGGGGGTGGGGGACCGGCATCGCGCTGCGGCTCGCCGGGGCCGCCGGGGTGCCGGCCGTCGAGGTGGCGCGGGGGCTGCGGGAGCGGCTCGCGGACGCCGTGGGGGTGCGGGACGTCGAGGTGGACGGGCGCGGGTTTCTCACCATCCGGCTGGGCGAGGAGGCCGACGCCGCGCTGCTGCGCGAGATCCTGGACCGGCCCCGGCCCGCCGCCCTGCCCGAGGATCCGGCGCGGGACGCCGCCCGGTGGGTGGCCGCGGCCGGGGGGAACGACGCGCTGGCGCAGCGGGACGAGAACCCGTTGTTCCGGGTGCGCTACGCGCACGCGCGCAGCCGGGCGCTGCTGCGCGGGGGGCGCGCGCTGGGGCTGACGCCCGAGCCGGGGGCCGCGCCGTTCGCGCACCCGCGTGAGCGGGCGCTGCTGGCGGCGCTCGGGGAGCAGGCCCTGGGGGAAGAGGTGTGGTCGGTGCGGCGGTTGGTGCTGATCGCCGACGCCTTCCTGGAGGTGGAACGCGCTCGGTCCGCGCTGCCCGTCGGGGACGAGAAACCCGGGGCCGCCCACCGCGCCCGGCTGGCCCTCGCCCAGGCCGCCGGGGCGGTGCTGGCCGGCGGCCTGCACCGGCTGGGCATCAGCGCGCCCGATCACATGTGAGAACAGATAGAGGTTTGTACGTCATGAGCCGTTCCGCCCACCCCGCCGGGCCCCGTCACGCCGATGTGCTGCCCGAGGGGCACTACTTCGCGCCGCCCGCCGATCTCAACCACCTCGACCCCAAGGTCTGGGCCCGCACCGTGACCCGGGGCGCCGACGGCGCCGTCCGCGTGGCCGGCGTCGGCGTCGGGGAGCTGGCCGAGGCGCACGGGACGCCGGCCTATGTCCTCGACGAGGCCGACTTCCGGGCGCGCTGCCGCGCCTGGCGCGAGGCGTTCGGGCCGGACGCCGACGTCTTCTACGCCGGGAAGGCGTTCCTCTCCCGGGCCGTGGTGCGCTGGCTGACCGAGGAGGGGCTGAACGTCGACGTCTGCTCCGGCGGTGAGCTGGCCACCGCGCTGGCCGGCGGCATGCCGCCCGAGCGCATCGCGCTGCACGGCAACAACAAGTCCGCGCACGAGATCGACCGGGCCGTCGCGGCCGGCGTGGGCCGGATCGTGCTGGACTCGTTCGAGGAGATCGAACGGGTCGCCGCCGCGGCCGGGCGGAGCGGCGTGCGGCAGCGCGTGCAGATCCGGGTGACGGTGGGCGTCGAGGCGCACACGCACGAGTTCATCGCGACCGCGCACGAGGACCAGAAGTTCGGCCTGGGGCTGGCGGACGGCACGGCTGCCGAGGCGGTGCGGCGCGTGCTGGCGCGGCCCGCGCTGGAACTGATCGGGCTGCACAGTCACATCGGGTCGCAGATCTTCGACATGGCCGGCTTCGAGGTGTCGGCGCGGCGCGTGGTGGGGCTGCTGCGCGCCGTGCGCGACGAGCACGGGATCGAGCTGCCGGAGATCGACCTCGGCGGTGGCCTGGGCATCGCGTACACCTCCGACGACGACCCGCGGGAGCCGCACGAGATCGGCAAGGCGCTGGGCGAGATCGTCGCCAAGGAGTGCGAGGCGGCCGGGCTGGCGGTGCCGCGGCTGTCGGTGGAGCCGGGGCGCGCGATCGTGGGACCCAGCGCGTTCACGCTCTACGAGGTGGGCACGGTCAAGCCGCTCACGGGACTGCGCACCTATGTGAGCGTTGACGGCGGGATGTCGGACAATATTCGTACGGCCCTGTACGACGCGGAATACTCCGTGGTGCTGGCGTCCCGCGTCTCCACGGCCGCGCCGATGCTGGTGCGCGTCGTCGGGAAGCACTGCGAGAGCGGGGACATCGTCGTCCGGGACGCCTACCTGCCGTCCGACGTGGCGCCCGGCGACCTGCTCGCGGTGCCCGCGACCGGCGCGTACTGCCGCTCGATGGCGAGCAACTACAACCACACGCCGCGCCCGCCCGTGGTCGCGGTGGCGGACGGGACGGCGCGGGAGATCGTGCGGCGGGAGACCGAGGAGGATCTGCTGCGGCTCGACGTCGGGTGAGCCGCCCGGATTCCCGGGGGACGGCTCGTCCGCATACTGAACGCCCGGCGGGGGCTTCCCGCCGGGTGCATGAGACTGATGGTTCCGAATGTGAGCGGAAAGGCGAGGTCCGGATGGTGCGCACTCGTCCGTTGAAGGTGGCGCTGCTTGGCTGCGGAGTGGTCGGCTCGCAGGTGGCCCGCCTGATGACGACGCACGCCGACGACCTCGCCGCGCGGATCGGCGCGCCGGTCGAGCTGGCCGGGGTCGCCGTCCGCCGCCCCGCGAAGGCGCGCGGGCACGTCGACCCGGAGCTGATCACCACGGACGCCACCGGCCTGGTCACCCGGGGTGACATCGACGTCGTGGTCGAGCTGATCGGCGGCATCGAGCCGGCCAGGACGCTGATCAACGCCGCGTTCGAGAGCGGCGCGAGCGTCGTCACCGCGAACAAGGCGCTGCTCGCCAAGGACGGCCCGGCGCTGTACGCCGCGGCGGAGAAACAGGCGGCGGACCTGTACTTCGAGGCGTCGGTCGCGGGCGCGATCCCGCTGCTACGGCCGTTGCGCGAGTCGCTGGCGGGCGACACCGTCAACCGCGTCCTCGGCATCGTCAACGGCACGACCAACTTCATCCTGGACCGCATGGAGTCCAGCGGCGCCGGCTACGGCGAGGCGCTCGCCGAGGCCACCGCCCTGGGCTACGCCGAGGCCGACCCCTCCGCGGATGTGGAGGGCTTCGACGCCGCGGCCAAGGCCGCGATCCTGGCCGGGATCGCCTTCCACACCCGGGTGGGCCTGGACGACGTCCACCGCGAGGGCATCACCGAGATCACCGCCGCCGATGTCGCCTCGGCGCGCCAGATGGGCTGCACGGTCAAGCTGCTGGCCATCTGCGAACGGGCCGGTGACGGGCGGTCGGTGACGGCGCGCGTGCACCCGGCGATGATCCCGCTGAGCCACCCGCTGGCGAACGTGCGCGAGGCGTACAACGCGGTGTTCGTCGAGGCGGAGTCCGCCGGCCAGCTCATGTTCTACGGGCCGGGCGCGGGCGGTGTGCCGACCGCGTCGGCGGTGCTCGGCGACCTGGTGGCCGCCTGCCGGAACAGGCTCAACGGGGGCCTGGGCCCGGGCGAGTCGGCGTACGCGCAGCTCCCGGTGAGCCCGATGGGCGAGGTCGTCACGCGCTACCACATCAGCCTGGACGTGGTGGACAAGCCCGGCGTGCTGGCGCAGTGCGCCATGGTCTTCGCCGATCACGGGGTGTCGATCGACACCGTCCGGCAGACCGGCAAGGACGGCGAGGCGCAGCTCGTCGTCGTGACGCACCGGGCGACCGACGCCGCGCTGGGCGCGACGGTCGAGGCGTTGCGCAGACTGGATACCGTGCATGGGGTCGCGAGCACCATGCGGGTCGAAGGTGAGTGACGGCGTGGCCGGCACCCTTCGCGCGAGCCAGGACTCCCGCCCGACGGGCGAGGAGCCGAACAGAGAAGGCCCATTTGTCATGGAGGCACGAGCCATGTCCGCCACCAGCAGCAGCGCCCGCCCGCAGTGGCGCGGGGTGATCGAGGAGTACCGCGACCGGCTTCCGGTCACGGCCGCGACTCCCGTGGTGACGCTGCGCGAGGGCGGGACGCCGCTCGTGCCCGCGCAGATCTTGTCCGAACGCACCGGGTGTGACGTTTATCTCAAGGTCGAGGGCGCGAACCCGACCGGTTCGTTCAAGGACCGCGGGATGACGATGGCGATCTCCCGCGCCAAGGAGGAGGGCGCGCGGGCCGTCATCTGCGCCTCCACGGGCAACACCTCCGCGTCCGCCGCCGCGTACGCGGTGCGCGCGGGCATGGTGTGCGCCGTGCTGGTGCCGCAGGGCAAGATCGCGCTGGGCAAGATGGGCCAGGCGCTGGTCCACGGCTCGCGCATCCTCCAGGTCGACGGGAACTTCGACGACTGCCTGACGCTGGCCCGCCAGTTGTCCGAGAAGTACCCGGTGGCGCTGGTCAATTCGGTCAATCCGGTGCGCATCGAGGGCCAGAAGACGGCGGCGTTCGAGGTCGTGGACATGCTGGGCGACGCCCCGGACATCCACGTGCTCCCCGTGGGCAACGCGGGGAACATCACCGCGTACTGGAAGGGTTACCAGGAGTACGCGGCGGACGGCGTCGCCTCGCGCACGCCCCGCATGTGGGGCTACCAGGCGTCCGGCTCGGCGCCCATCGTGCGCGGCGAGCCGGTGAAGGACCCGAGCACCATCGCCACCGCGATCCGCATCGGCAACCCGGCCTCCTGGGCGTTCGCCGAGCGCGCCCGGGACGAGTCGGGCGGCCGCATCGACGAGGTGACCGACCGCCAAATCCTCTCCGCCTACCGGCTGTTGGCCGCCGGTGAGGGCGTCTTCGTGGAGCCCGCGTCGGCCGCCTCGGTGGCCGGGCTGCTGAAGGCGGCCGAGGCCGGCGAGGTCGACGCCGGGCAGCGCATCGTCTGCACGGTGACGGGCAACGGGCTCAAGGACCCGGACTGGGCCGTCTCCGGAGCGCCCCGGCCGGTGACCGTTCCGGTGGACGCGGACGCCGCGGCGGCGCGGCTGGATCTCGCCTGAGCGAGGCGGCGCGGGCGACACCGGTCCGCCCTGTATCGCGTCTGAACCTTCCTTCGATAGGCTGGTATTCGTCCCGGAGTGGTGTACCGCTCGCCGCAACGTCCGCGAGGCGGGGCACGCGCCGTTGAATCCGCGCCGCACGCCCGGCGGGGACATGCCGCACATCTCACCAAGGAGAGTCATCGAGCGATGGCCCATCCCGCCTTCCGCGCCGCCGCCGTACGCGTCCGCACGCCCGCGACCAGTGCGAACCTCGGTCCCGGCTTCGACGCGCTCGGCCTGGCTCTGGGGCTCTACGACGACGTGGTCGTCCGGGTGGCGGAGTCCGGGCTGCATCTCGACATCGCGGGCGAGGGCGCGGACACCGTGCCCCGGGACGAGCGGAACCTGCTGGTCCGCACGATGCGGACGGCGTTCGACGCGCTCGGCGGGCAGCCGCGCGGCCTGGAGGTCGTCTGCGCCAACCGCATCCCGCACGGCCGGGGCCTGGGCTCCTCCTCGGCCGCCATCTGCGCCGGTCTGGTGGCCGCCCGCGCGGTGACCACCGGCGGCGAGAGCAAGCTCGACGACACGGCGCTGCTGGAGCTGGCCGCCGAGATCGAGGGCCATCCCGACAACGTGGCCGCGTGCCTGCTCGGCGGGTTCACGCTGGCCTGGGGGGAGGGCAGCGCGGTCCGGGCCATCCGGATGGACCCCGCGCCCACCATCGTTCCCGTGGTGTTCGTGCCGGCGCAGCCGCTGGCCACGGAGACCGCACGGGGACTGCTGCCGCCGACCGTGCCGCATGTGGACGCGGCGGCGAACGCGGGCCGTGCCGCGCTGCTCGTCGAGGCGCTGACCAGGCGTCCCGAGCTGCTGCTGCCGGCCACCGAGGACCGGCTGCACCAGGAGTACCGCGCGCCCGCCATGCCCGAGAGCATGGATCTCGTCGGGCGGCTGCGCGCGGACGGCGTTCCCGCGGTCATCTCGGGCGCGGGGCCCACGGTCCTGGCGCTCGCCGAGGACGGGGAGGCCGACAAGGTCGCCCGGCTCGCCGGGGACGGCTGGACGGCCAACAGGCTGGCCCTGGACACGGCGGGGACGTGCGTCCTGCCGCTCACCGGGGCTGGTCAGTGACGCGGTCGCGCTCGCGCGTCAGGCACCACAGGGCGATCGCGGCCGGACAAGGAGAGGGGGGAATGAAGGCAGTATCCGGTAGTGTTAACCTCAAGTCTGCACGTACCGCCCCGCTGGGCCTCGTGCGGAATTCCGGGGTCCCACCTCCTGGGACCACCTCTTTCTCCGGGAGCCTCCACTCATCTGCCTGAGCAGCCTGCCTGGTAGCGCCGAGCACGCTCCGGAACCGGTGCAGAGACGGTTCGACGGAAATTCTCGATCCTCCCCGCACCAGCCTTTGAATTCATCTTCCGCCGCGATGAGCAGGCGGGATTACCGCACCGGCCGGTCCACCGCACGGGGCCGCAGCCGGACAGCACGACCGGTCGCCGAGCCAGACAGGCCGACGTCCGCTCCAGGGAAGGACCCTTCGTGAGCGACACCACCGATCTGATGGGCGTGAGTGCCGACACCGCCGACAAGACTGCCGGTGCTGCCACCGCGTCCGCCACGGACGCTCCTGCTGCCACCGCCGCGCCGCGGCGCCGGCGCTCGGGTACCGGCCTCGACGGCATGGTTCTCGCCGAGTTGCAGCAGGTTGCCTCCAGGCTGGGGATCAGGGGCACCGCGCGGATGCGCAAGAGCCAACTGATCGAGGTCATCAAGGAGAAGCAGGCCGCCGGGGGCTCCGCGGCGAACGCGGAGGCCGCGCCGGCCGAGGCCGCCCCCGCCGACAAGCCGAAGCGCCGCACCACCTCCCGGGCTCGCACGGGCAACGCCGAGGAGGCGTCCGGCACCGCTCAGCAGCAGATCGAGATTCCCGGACAGTCCGCCGACGGCAAGGCCGCGGCCGACGGCGGCGACAAGGGCGGCGAGAAGGAAGCCGCCGCACAGGACGCCGCGACGATCACCGACGCCGCCCGGGGCGGCGATGGCCAGGGGTCGGACCGGGGGAGCAAGCGCGACCGCGATCGCCGCGGTGGCAAGAACGCCGGTGGCCAGGGCGGTCAGGGCCAGGCCAAGGGCGAGGGCCAGGGCGGCCAGGGCCAGCCCGCCAAGGGCGAGGGCGCCCGGGGGAACCGCGAGGCCCGGGAGAGCCGCGACAACGGCGGCGGCCGGGACGGCCGCGACAACCGCCGTGACAACGGGCCGGACGACGACTTCGAGGGCGGCCGGCGCGGTCGCCGGGGCCGTTACCGGGACCGCCGCGGGCGCCGCGGGGGCCGGGAAGAGGTCAGCGAGCCGCAGATCGCCGAGGACGACGTCCTGATCCCGGTCGCCGGCATCCTGGACATCCTCGACAACTACGCGTTCGTCCGCACCTCCGGCTACCTGCCGGGCCCGAACGACGTCTACGTCTCGCTCGCCCAGGTCCGCAAGAACGGCCTGCGCAAGGGCGACCACGTCACCGGTGCGGTCCGCCAGCCGCGGGACGGGGAGCGGCGCGAGAAGTTCAACGCGCTCGTCCGCCTCGACTCGGTCAACGGCATGGCGGCCGAATCCGGCCGCGGGCGGCCCGAGTTCAACAAGCTGACCCCGCTGTACCCGCAGGAGCGGCTGCGCCTGGAGAACGACCCGGGCTCGCTGATCACGCGGATCATCGACCTGGTCTCGCCCATCGGCAAGGGCCAGCGCGGGCTGATCGTGGCGCCGCCGAAGACCGGCAAGACCACGATCATGCAGGCGATCGCCAACGCGATCACCCGCAACAACCCCGAGTGCCACCTGATGGTCGTCCTGGTCGACGAGCGTCCGGAAGAGGTCACCGACATGCAGCGGGCGGTCAAGGGCGAGGTCATCTCCTCGACCTTCGACCGGCCCTCGGAGGACCACACGACCATCGCCGAGCTGGCCATCGAGCGGGCCAAGCGACTGGTCGAGCTGGGGCACGACGTGGTGGTCCTGCTGGACAACATCACGCGTCTGGGCCGCGCCTACAACCTGGCCGCCCCGGCCTCCGGCCGCATCCTGTCCGGTGGTGTGGACTCCGCGGCGCTCTACCCGCCGAAGAAGTTCTTCGGCGCCGCCCGCAACATCGAGGACGGCGGCTCGCTGACCATCCTGGCCACCGCGCTGGTCGACACCGGCTCGCGGATGGACGAGGTGATCTTCGAGGAGTTCAAGGGCACCGGCAACATGGAGCTCAAGCTCGACCGGAAGCTCGCCGACAAGCGGATCTTCCCGGCCGTGGACGTGGACGCCTCCAGCACTCGTAAGGAGGAGATCCTGATGGGCGCCGAGGAGTTGGCGATCGTCTGGAAGCTCCGCCGGGTGCTGCACGCGCTGGACCAGCAGCAGGCCATCGAGCTGCTGCTGGACAAGATGAAGCAGACGAAGTCGAACGCCGAGTTCCTGCTCCAGATCCAGAAGACCACGCCGACGCCCGGCAACGGGGACTGAGCGCGCGAACGGTCAGGGGCGGTCCCGGATTTCCGGGGCCGCCCCTCGGCGTGCGGGGGGGCCGGGCGGGCCCGTTCCGCTCGGGAAGCGCGTTCCGGCAAATCGGGGCACAATGGGTGAATGAGCCCCCAAGCGGACGACGACGAGCGGGCGGGGCGGTCCCGTCGTTGGAGGCCCGCTCGCCGCCGGCGGCTGATACGCGTCGCACTCTGCGCCCTCGCCGCGCTGGTCCTGCTGACCGGCGGCGGAATGACCGCCCTCTACCTCAAGCTCGACGGCAACATCTCGCAGATCGACATCGACGCCGCGCTCGGCCCGGACCGGCCCGCCGACAGCCCGGGCGGCTCGCTGAACATCCTCGTCCTCGGCTCGGACTCCCGGGCCGGGGCGAACGGCTCCTACGGCGGCCCGGACGCCCAGGAGGGCGCCCGCGCCGACACCGCGATGATCGTTCATCTCAACGAGGAACACGACGCGGCGACCGTCGTCTCCATCCCCCGCGACACCCTGGTGCCCCGCCCCACCTGCGAACGCGGCGACGGCTCCACCGCGCCGGCCCGGGAACGCTCCATGTTCAACGAGGCGTACACGGTCGGTGGCCCGGTGTGCACGGTCAAGACCGTCGAGGCCCTGACCGGGCTGCGCATGGACCACTACATCGAGATCGACTTCAAGGGCTTCGCCAAGCTCATCGACACCCTGGGCGGCGTCGAGATCACCACCACCCAGGCCATCGACGACGACGACAGCCATCTGACCCTGCCGGCCGGCACCCACACCCTCGACGGCGAGCAGGCGCTCGCCCTGGTGCGCACCCGCAAGGCCATCGGCGACGGCAGCGACCTCAGCCGCATCGACGTCCAGCAGGGCTTCCTGCGGGCCTTGGCGGAGCAGGTCAGCGGCCTGGGCGTGATGTCCAACCCCAAGCGCCTCTACGACCTCGCCGACGCCGCCACCTCCGCGGTCACCACCGACTCCGCCCTCGGCTCCGTGAGCGAACTCGCCGGACTCGCCCGGACCATGGAGGGCATCGGCCCCGACGAGCTCCAGCTCGTCACCCTCCCCGTGGGCCGCGACGCGGCCGACCCCAACCGGGTCGCGCCGCTCGCCGAGGAGTCCCGGCAGGTCTGGCGGGCCCTGCGGGAGGACCGGCCCGTCCCGCGGTCGGCGATCGTGGACGCCTCCGCCCGCCGGGACGGCGGCGGATCGGTCTTCGCCGGGCAGTGAACACCGGCGCCGCCGCCGTTCACGCGGAATATCCGGGTCCGTCCCCCGGTTTTGGAGGGTGCGCCCAGTGCTGGCAGACTGGAGCGTCGGCCCCGGTTCACGGCGCGCAGCCCGCGTGCCGACCCGGCGCCCTCCCGAACCAAGGAGAGACCGTGAAGCGCGACATTCACCCGGAGTACGTCGAGACCCAGGTCAGCTGCACCTGTGGGGCGTCGTTCACCACCCGGAGCACGATGAGCGAGGGGAGCATCCGCGCGGACATCTGCTCCGAGTGCCACCCCTTCTACACCGGCAAGCAGAAGATCCTCGACACCGGTGGCCGCGTGGCCCGATTCGAGGCGCGCTTCGGCAAGAACGCCGGGTCCGCCCGCAAGTAGCGACCCCGCCGGCGCCGGGCCGGCCGCCGCGCGCCCCGAGGGCGCGGGTGGCCAGGGCCCGGCGCCTTTCGCGTCCCCTCCGCAGGCCCGCACGTCCCCACCCCCAGTCCCACCCCAGGACCCCCAGGAGCTCAGAAGATGTTCGAGGCGGTCGAGGAACTCGTCGGCGAGCACGCCGACCTCGAGCGTCGGCTCGCCGACCCCGCGGTCCACGCCGACCAGGCGACCGCCCGCCGACTCGGCAAGCGGTACGCCGAGCTGACGCCGATCATCACCGCGTACCGCGCCTGGAAGCGGTACGGCGACGACGTCGAGACGGCGCGCGAGCTCGCGGCCGAGGACCCCGAGTTCGCCGGCGAGGTCAAGGAGCTCCAGGCCCGGCGCGAGGAGCTGACGGACGAGCTGCGCCTGCTGCTCGTCCCGCGCGACCCCAGCGACGACAAGGACGTGATCCTGGAGATCAAGGCGGGCGAGGGCGGCGACGAGTCCGCCCTGTTCGCCGGGGACCTGCTGCGCATGTATCTGCGCTACGCCGAGCGCGTCGGCTGGCAGACCGAGATCATCGACGGCAACGAGTCGGACCTCGGCGGCTACAAGGACGTCTCCGTGGCCGTCAAGAGCAAGGGCGGCCCCGCGGCCGGCCAGGGCGTCTGGGCGCGGCTGAAGTACGAGGGCGGCGTGCACCGCGTGCAGCGCGTGCCCGCCACCGAGTCGCAGGGCCGCATCCACACCTCCGCCGCCGGCGTGCTCGTGCTGCCCGAGGCCGAGGACGTCGACGTGGAGATCAACGCCAACGACCTGCGCATCGACGTCTACCGCTCCTCCGGGCCGGGCGGCCAGTCCGTCAACACCACCGACTCCGCGGTGCGCATCACCCACCTGCCCACCGGCATCGTCGTCTCCTGCCAGAACGAGAAGAGCCAGCTCCAGAACAAGGAGCAGGCGCTGCGCATCCTGCGCGCGCGGCTGCTGGCCGCCGCCCGGGAGGAGGCCGACCGCGAGGCGTCCGACGCGCGCCGCAGCCAGGTGCGCACGGTGGACCGTTCCGAGCGGGTCCGCACGTACAACTTCCCGGAGAACCGCATCTCCGACCACCGCGTCGGCTTCAAGGCGTACAACCTCGACCAGGTGCTCGACGGCGACCTCGACGCGGTCATCCAGGCGTGCGTGGACGCGGATTCGGCCGCCAAGCTGGCGGCGGCGGGATGAACCGGGGGTGCGTAGGGTGGATGCCGTGACTGCGTCTTCTGCGTCTTCCGGGGGATCCCGTTCCCTGCTGCTGGCCGAGGTGGCCAGGGCCACCCAGCGGCTGGCCGACGCCGGGGTGCCCTCGCCGCGTTTCGACGCCGAGGAGCTGGCGGCCTTCGTGCACGGCACCGACCGGGCCAAGCTGCACACCGTGCCGGACGCCGACTTCGACGCCCGGTACTGGGAGGCCGTGGCCCGGCGCGAGGCGCGCGAGCCGCTTCAGCACATCACCGGCCGCGCGTTCTTCCGTTACCTGGAACTCCAGGTCGGGCCGGGCGTCTTCGTGCCGCGCCCCGAGACGGAGTCGGTGGTCGGCTGGGCGATAGACGCGGTCCGGGCGATGGACGTCGCCGAGCCGCTGATCGTCGATCTGTGCACCGGCTCGGGGGCCATCGCGCTGGCCCTGGCGCAGGAGGTGCCGCGTTCCCGGGTGCACGCCGTGGAGCTGGACTTCACCGCGCTGGAGTGGGCGCGGAAGAACGTCGAGGGCAGCCGGGTGGTGCTGCACCAGGGCGACGCCCGCACCGCCCTGCCCGAACTGGCGGGCCAGGTCGACCTGGTGATCTCCAACCCGCCCTACATCCCGCTCACCGAGTGGGAGTACGTGGCGCCCGAGGCGCGGGACCACGACCCGCAGGTCGCGCTGTTCTCCGGCGAGGACGGCCTGGACGTCATCCGCGGGCTGGAGCGGGCCGCCCACCGGCTGCTGCGGCCCGGTGGCATGGTGGTCATCGAGCACGCCGACACCCAGGGCGGGCAGGTGCCCTGGATCTTCACCGAGGACCGCGGCTGGGCGGACGCCGCCGACCACCCGGACCTCAACAACCGGCCCCGATTCGCCACCGCCCGCCGCGTCGCGCGGTAACCGGGGCAAGGCAAGAGGAGGACATTCAGTCATGGCACGGCGTTACGACTGCTCGGACGTGGTCGATCGCAAGAACGGTCTGCGCGAGGCGACCGCCGCGGTCCGGCGCGGGGATCTCGTCGTCCTGCCCACCGACACCGTCTACGGCATCGGCGCGGACGCCTTCAACGTCTCGGCGGTGGCCGATCTGCTGGAGGCCAAGGGCCGCGGGCGCGGCGTGCCCTCGCCGGTGCTGGTCGGCTCGCCGACCACGCTGCACGGCCTGGTCACCGACTTCTCCGAGAAGGCGTGGGAGCTGGTGGACGCGTTCTGGCCGGGCGCGCTGACGCTCGTCGCCAAGCACCAGCCGTCGCTCACCTGGGACCTGGGGGAGACGCACGGCACCGTCGCGGTGCGGATGCCGCTGCACCCCGTCGCGCTGGAGCTGCTGAAGGAGTTCGGCCCGATGGCCGTCTCCAGTGCCAACCTCACCGGCCACGCGCCGCCTCAGGACTGCGACGGCGCGCAGGAGATGCTGGGCGACTCGGTGGCCGTCTACCTCGACGGAGGCCCGACGCTCGACATCATCCCGTCCTCGATCGTCGACGTCACCGGCCCCGTCCCGGTGCTGCTGCGCGCCGGGGCGGTGAGCGAGGAGGAGCTGCGGAAGGTCGTTCCCGATCTGGAGACCGCGCATTGACACCGCCCTCGGGGAGCCCCGCGGACGTTGGCATACCGGTGCCGGAGGCACCCGTCGGTCCGCGGCAGATCTTCCGGATCCTGCATGTGAGTACGGGCAACGTCTGCCGTTCCCCGATCACCGAGCGGCTGACCCGGCAGGCGCTGTCCGAGCGCCTGGGCGGCTCGCCGGCGGGCCTGATCGTGGAGAGCGCCGGCACCTGGGGGCACGAGGGGGCGCCCATGGAGGCCCATGCCGCCCAGTTGCTGGACGAATACGGCGCCGACACCGGTGACTTCACCGGCCGCGAGCTGCTGGACGAGCACGTGATCCAGGCCGACCTCGTGCTGACCGCGACCCGGGACCACCGGGCCCAGGTCATCTCGATGGGGCACTCGGCCGGGCTGCGGACGTTCACGCTGAAGGAGTTCACACGCCTGGTGCGGGCCATCGACACGGCCACGCTGCCGGTCGCCGAGTCGCCGGAGGAGCTGGTGGAACGCGCCCGGGCGCTGGCCCGTGCCGCCGCCGCGCTGCGCGGCTGGCTGCTGGCGCCCAACGCCGAGGCGGACGAGGTGCAGGACCCCTACGGGGCGCCGCTGCCGTACTTCCGCTCGATCGGCGAGGAGATCCGCGCCGCGCTCGACCCGGTCGTCACGGCGCTCACCGGCGTGCCCCCGCGCGGGGCACTGGCCGGCCGGGCACTGCTGTAACCGATGGGGCGCCCATGCCGCCGGGGTGTTCTAGCCTTGGACCGAGGTGGTAACGAGGCGGGCACCGAGTCGGCGCGGGTGGGCGCGGGCATGAGAGGGTGTTGCGCGGTAGTCCTGCGAGACCTCTGGGGCATCTTGTGCGTGAGTACCTGCTGACGCTCTGCGTCGCGGCGGCGGTCACCTATCTGCTGACGGGGCCGGTGCGGAAGTTCGCCATCGCCTGGGGCGCGATGCCGCCCATCAGGGCGCGCGACGTGCACCGCGAGCCGACACCGCGACTGGGCGGCATCGCCATGTTCGGCGGGCTGTGCGCCGGCCTGGTGGTGGCGTCGCAGCTCAGCAACATCGGGGAGGTCTTCCGGCTGTCCGACGAGCCGCGCGCGCTGCTGTCGGGCGCCGGGCTGATCTGGCTCATCGGCGTCCTCGACGACAAGTACGGCGTGGACGCCCTGATCAAGCTCGGTCTCCAGATGATCGCCGCCGGCGTGATGGTGCTGCAGGGACTGACCATTCTGTGGCTGCCGGTGCCCACCGTCGGCCTGGTCGCGCTCACCCCGCTCCAGGGCACGCTGCTGACGGTGGCGCTCGTGGTGATCACGATCAACGCGGTGAACTTCGTGGACGGCCTGGACGGGCTGGCGGCCGGCATGGTCGGCATCGCCGCCGCCGCGTTCTTCCTGTACGCCTACCGCATCTGGTTCGGCTACGGCATCGAGGCCGCCGCGCCCGCGACCCTCTTCGCCGCGGTGCTCATGGGCATGTGCCTGGGCTTCCTGCCGCACAACCTGCACCCGGCCCGCATCTTCATGGGCGACTCCGGATCGATGCTGATCGGTCTCGTGCTCGCCGCCGGCGCCGTGTCGATCACCGGGCAGGTGGACCCGGACGCGATGCGGCTGTTCTCCGGCTCGGTGCGCAGCACCGTCTTCGCCATGGTGCCGGTCTACATCCCGCTGCTGCTGCCGTTGATGATCATCGCGGTGCCTTTCATCGACCTGGTCATGGCGATTGTGCGGCGCACCTGGAACGGACGCTCGCCGTTCTCGGCCGACCGCGGTCATCTCCACCACCGGCTGCTGGAGATCGGCCACTCGCAGAGCCGCGCGGTGCTGATCATGTACTTCTGGTCGGCGCTGATCGCGTTCGGTGCGGTGGCCTACTCGGTGCAGTCGGCGAACGCGATGCTCGTGCCCGCCGTCATGGTGCTGAGCGCGGTGGGCCTGGTCGTGCTGCTGATGCCGCGGGTCACCCCGCGCGTGCCGGCGTGGGCCCAGCGCGTGGTGCCGCCGCGTTACCGCGACCGGCGCGCCGCCGCGGACGCGGCGGGTGAGCCGGAGACCGGGACCCCCGAGACGGCCGGGGCCGCCGCCCCGGAGGAGCCGCCGGCCACCCACGCGCCCTCGTCGCTGGCCGGGCTGCACGGCGCCACCGCGGTCGGCGACCGGCAGCGCTTCGCCCTGCGCCGCAAGATCGACAGCCGCTCGTAGAGGTCCGGCGGGGGCCTAACAGACCAGGTCGCGGGGCCGTGGCACGCAACGCCGGGGGTACCTCTCCGGTGTGAGGTCCTCCACACGAACTGGGTAAAGACCTCATCAAATAGTTTGTGATAGCGTTCACGAAACCCCGGCGCATTAGCCCACGTGCCGGAACCCGCTCGTCAACGACGACAGTCCCCAGTTCGCCGGAGTATTTCTCGATGCAGTCCAACGACGCCCGGATCATCCGCGGCGCCGCGATCCCCACTGCCGCGGTAGGCGTACTCGCCACAGCCGTTGGCGCCGGTGTTGCCGGGGTGGACGGCGCGAGCGGGGTCGCGTTCGGCGTTCTCGTCGCCGCCGCCTTCTTCGGTGGCGGTCTGCTCTCGCTCGGTTACGTGGGACGGCGCTGGCCCGATCTCTTCTTCGGCGCCGCCTTTCTGATCTACACGACGCAGATGGGCATCCTGCTCGTTCTGCTGCTTCTGCTGCGCGACGCCTCCTTCCTCAACGGGCGCGCCTTCGCGGCCGGTGTGCTGGCCGGTCTCGCCACCTGGCTGGCCGGTCAGGTTCGGGCCCACCTGCGCCTCAAGACGCTGTACGTGGAGCCGGAGCGGGCCTCCGTATCCGCCGGTGACCGGTCATGACCGGGACCGATGGGGGAGGGGGCTGTATACGGGGTGTCGTCGAGGGCTGCTATCGTCCGTCGCCGGAAAGCCGAATCGATGAGAGCGCGCGTGCTGTGCGGGACAGCGACGCGGGCGCCGACCGGCTCTCCTCCCGCCACTTCCAGTCCAGTGCCGTCCCGTGGCCTGCCGCCACGCCGACACATCGAGGTAGCCGTATCCATGCGTCACGCCGAGGGAGCTCGCGGTGAGTAACGACCAGGTGCTCGCCTTCGAGACCGACTGCCATCTGTTCCAGGACTGCGGCTTCCCCGCCCCGTCGGAGTGGTCGTTCATCTTCGAGCCGCTCTTCACCATCGGCGGCTTCGAGTTCGACAAGCCGATGCTCCTGGTGTTCCTGAGCACGGCGATCATCTGTGCGTTCTTCTGGCGGGCGTTCGCCAAGCCCAGCGTCGTGCCGGGGAAGTTCCAGCTCCTGGCCGAGATGCTGTACGACTTCGTGCGCCGGGGCATCGCCCGCGAGGTGATCGGCAAGAAGGGCGAGCCGTTCATCCCGTTGCTCGTCTCGCTGTTCTTCTTCGTCTGGATCATGAACATCTGGGCGATCATCCCGTTCGCCCAGTTCCCGGCCACGTCGATCATCGCCTATCCGGCGGCGCTGACCCTGGTCGTGTGGGCCACGTACATGACGCTGACGTTCAAGACGAACGGCTTCGTCGGCGGCATCCGCAACCTGTGTGTCCCCAGCGGGCTGCCGAAGGGGATCTATGTGATCCTCACGCCCATCGAGTTCGTCTCGAACGTCATCCTGCGCCCGCTGACGCTGACCGTCCGACTCTTCGCGAACATGTTCGCGGGCCACCTGCTGCTGCTGGTCTTCACCATCGGCACCTGGTACATGCTGGGTTCCGTGGTCGGCACCGCCTACTCGGCCACGTCGCTGGTCATGACGCTGCTGCTCACGGTCTTCGAGCTCTTCATCCAGGCGCTTCAGGCCTACGTCTTCACGGTGCTGACCGCCACCTACATCTCCCAGGCGCTGGAAGAAGCGCACTGAGAGACGGCACCCCGCCCACTGACCGCAAGAATCCGGTGGACATTCCGCCCACCGGCCACCAGAGATAAGGAATAAAACGGACATGTCCGCAACTCTCGCCGCAGTTGAAGGCAGCGTCAACACCATCGGCTTCGGCCTCGCGGCCATCGGCCCCGGTGTCGGCATCGGCATCATCTTCGGTAACGGTGTCCAGGCCATCGCCCGTCAGCCGGAGGCCGCCGGCCTCATCCGTCAGAACATGCTGCTCGGCTTCGCCGTCGTCGAGGCTCTGGCGCTGATGGGCTTCGTGCTCGCGTTCGCCATCTGACGCGCCCTGCGACGCCCCTACCGATGAAAGGTCCACCATGCTGATCGAACTGGCCGCGGAAGAACCGCAGAGCCCCGTGCTGCCGGTGGTGCCCGAGATCGTCATCGGCCTGATCTGCTTCGGTGTCATCTTCTTCGTCTTCTACAAGCGGCTCCTGCCCGCCATCAACAAGGCACTTGAGGAGCGGCGGGAGGCGATCGAAGGCGGCATGGAG
The DNA here is from genome assembly GCF_031845365.1 of Streptomyces litchfieldiae. Lineage (NCBI taxonomy): Bacteria > Bacillati > Actinomycetota > Actinomycetes > Kitasatosporales > Streptomycetaceae > Streptomyces > Streptomyces litchfieldiae. Next base: position 437,262 of record NZ_JAVREL010000001.1, on the reverse strand, counting down.
AAGGCCGAGGCGGCTCAGGCCGAGGCCCGCCAGACGCTGGAGAGCTACAAGGAACAGCTCGCCGAGGCGCGCCACGAGGCCGCTCGGATGCGCCAGGAGGCGCAGGAGCAGGGCGCCGCGCTCATCGCCGAGATGCGCGCGGAGGGCCAGCGGCAGCGTGAGGAGATCATCGCCGCCGGCCACGCCCAGATCGCGGCCGACCGCAAGCAGGCCGCGGAGCTGCTGCGCCAGGACGTGGGCAAGCTCGCCATCGAGCTCGCCGGGCGGCTGGTCGGGGAGTCCCTGGAGGACCACGCCCGGCAGAGCCGCACGATCGACCGTTTCCTGGACGATCTTGAGGACAAGGCCAGCGCCTCGGTGCCGTCGCAGGGTTCTGAGGCGGGACGATGATCGGAGCGAGCCGAGAGGCGCTCGAGGCGGCGCGTGAGCGCCTTGACGCGCTGGCCGACAACACCGGCGTGGACGCGGCGGCGCTCGCCGCCGACCTGGCGGCCATCACCGCACTGCTGGACCGGGAGACCGCGCTGCGCCGGGTCCTGACCGACCCGGCCCAGCCGGGCGAGGGCAAGGCGGAGCTGGTCGGCCGCCTGCTCGGCACGCAGGTCGGCGGGGAAGCCGTCGACCTGGTGTCCGGGATGGTCCGCTCCCGCTGGTCCGCCTCGCGCGACCTGGTGGACGCCATCGAGGAGCTGGCCGACACCGCCGACCTGATCGCCGCCGAGCGGGACGGCACCCTGGACTCGGTGGAGGACGAGCTGTTCCGGTTCGGCCGGATCGTCGCCACCGCGCCGGAGCTGCGCGCCGCGCTGAGCACCAAGGGCGCCGGCGACGCGGCGGGCACCGCCCGGGCCGCGCTCGTGCGCGACCTGCTGGGCGGCCGGGTGCGTCCGGTCACGGAACGGCTGATCGTGCGCCTCGTGGAACGGCCGCGGGGACGTAGCCTGGACGCAGGGCTTGACGCGCTGAGCACGCTCGCCGCCGCACGGCGGGACCGCTCGGTCGCGGTCGTCACCTCCGCGGTGCCGCTCAGCGACCAGCAGCGGCAGCGGCTGGGCGACGCCCTGGCCCGGATGTACGGTCGCCAGATCCAGCTCAATCTCGACGTGGACCCGGCGGTCCTTGGCGGGATCTCCGTGCGGATCGGTGACGAGGTCATCCACGGCACCATCGCCGACCGCCTCGACGAGGTGAACCGGCGGATGGCGGGCTGACGGCCGCGCGACCAACTCAAGAAGCAGGAAAAGCGGCCCGGGTTGGGCCGTAATGGACGTTACTTACGGGCCCAACAAGGAGAGCAGGGAACCCAGATGGCGGAGCTCACGATCCGGCCGGATGAGATCCGGGACGCGCTGGAGAATTTCGTCCAGGCGTACAAGCCGGACGCGGCCTCGCGGGAAGAGGTCGGGACGGTCAGCGTTGCCGGTGACGGCATCGCGCGAGTCGAGGGTCTGCCCTCGGCCATGGCGAACGAGCTGCTGAAGTTCGAGGACGGCACCCTCGGCCTCGCCCTCAACCTGGAGGAGCGGGAGATCGGCGTTGTCGTTCTCGGTGAGTTCAGCGGCATCGAGGAGGGCCAGTCGGTGCGCCGCACCGGCGAGGTCCTGTCGGTCGCGGTCGGCGACGGTTACCTGGGCCGGGTCGTGGACCCGCTGGGCAACCCCATCGACGGCCTCGGCGACATCGAGACCAGCGGCCGCCGCGCCCTGGAGCTGCAGGCGCCGACGGTCATGCAGCGCAAGTCGGTGCACGAGCCGATGGAGACCGGCTACAAGGCCGTCGACACGATGACGCCGATCGGCCGCGGCCAGCGTCAGCTCATCATCGGCGACCGCCAGACCGGCAAGACCGCCCTCGCGGTGGACACCATCATCAACCAGCGCGACAACTGGCGCTCCGGCGACCCGAACAAGCAGGTCCGCTGCATCTACGTGGCGATCGGCCAGAAGGGCTCCACCATCGCGTCCGTGCGCGGCGCGCTGGAGGAGGCGGGCGCCCTGGAGTACACCACCATCGTGGCGGCCCCGGCCTCCGACCCGGCCGGCTTCAAGTACATCGCGCCCTACACCGGTTCGGCCATCGGCCAGCACTGGATGTACGACGGCAAGCACGTCCTGATCATCTTCGACGACCTGTCGAAGCAGGCCGACGCCTACCGCGCCGTCTCCCTGCTGCTGCGCCGCCCGCCGGGCCGCGAGGCGTACCCGGGTGACGTCTTCTACCTGCACTCCCGGCTGCTGGAGCGCTGCGCGAAGCTGTCCGACGACATGGGCGGTGGCTCGATGACGGGCCTGCCGATCGTGGAGACCAAGGCCAACGACGTCTCCGCGTTCATCCCGACCAACGTGATCTCCATCACCGACGGCCAGTGCTTCCTGGAGTCCGACCTGTTCAACGCGGGCCAGCGCCCGGCGCTGAACGTCGGTATCTCCGTCTCCCGCGTCGGTGGCTCCGCGCAGCACAAGGCGGTGCGACAGATCACCGGTTCGCTCCGCGTGGACCTGGCCCAGTACCGCGAGCTGGAGGCGTTCGCCGCCTTCGGTTCCGACCTGGACGCCGCGTCCAAGGCCGCCCTGGCCCGTGGCCAGCGCATGGTGGAGCTGCTGAAGCAGGAGCAGTACAGCCCGTACCCGACGGAGAACCAGGTGGTCTCCATCTGGGCCGGCACCAACGGCCTGATGGACGACGTCCCGGTGAACGACATCCGCCGCTTCGAGCGGGAGCTGCTGGACTACCTGGGCCGTGAGCACAAGGACCTCATGACGTCGATCCGCGAGGGCGGCAAGATGTCGGACGACACCATCGAGGCCGTCCGCGCCGCGGTGAACCAGTTCAAGCAGCAGTTCCAGACGGCGGACGGCAAGCTGCTGGGCGAGGGCTGATCCATGGGCGCTCAGCTTCGGGTGTACAAGCGCCGGATCAAGTCCGTCACCGCCACCAAGAAGATCACGCGGGCGATGGAGATGATCGCCGCCTCGCGCATCGTCAAGGCGCAGCGCAAGGTGGCGGCCTCCAAGCCCTACGCGGACGAGCTCACCGCGGCGGTCACGGCCGTGGCGGCGAGCTCGGACGTGAAGCACCCGCTCACCACCGAGGCCGAGCGGCCCCGCCGGGCCGCCGTGCTGCTGATCACCTCCGACCGCGGTCTGGCCGGCGGCTACAACAGCAGCGCCATCAAGGCGGGCGAGCACCTGACCAGCGAGCTGGTCGCGCAGGGCCTGGAGATCGACACCTACATCGTCGGCCGCAAGGGCGTGTCGTACTACGCGTTCCGGGAGCGGGAGATCAGCCAGTCCTGGACCGGGTTCACCGACAGCCCGAGCTACGCCGACGCCAAGGCCGTGGCGGCGCCCCTGATCGAGGCCATGGAGCGGGACACCGACGAGGGCGGGGTGGACGAGATCCACATCGCCTACACCGAGTTCGAGTCGATGATGACCCAGACCCCGGTGGAGCGCCGGCTGCTGCCGCTGACGCTGGAGAAGTCGGCGGAGGAGTCCGCGGAGGTCTTCGCCAAGGGCCCGGAGGTGCAGGCGCTGTACGACTTCGAGCCGTCGGCGGAGGAGGTGCTGGACGCGCTGCTCCCGCGTTATGTCGAGAGCCGTATCTACAACGCGCTGCTCCAGGCCGCGGCGTCCAAGCACGCCGCCACCCGGCGGGCGATGAAGTCGGCGACGGACAACGCGGAGGACTTGATCCGGTCCTTCACGCGCCTTGCCAACGCGGCCCGCCAGGCCGAAATCACCCAGGAAATCACCGAGATCGTCGGTGGCGCGAGCGCCTTGGCCGACGCGACCGCGGGAAGTGAACGCTAATCATGACCACTGCTGCTGAAGCGGCCACCGCGACGGGCCGCGTCGCGCGAGTCATCGGCCCGGTCGTCGACGTGGAGTTCCCCGTCGACGCGATGCCGGAGATCTACAACGCGCTGACCGTCGAGATCGCCGACCCGGCGAACGCCGGGCAGACCAAGACGCTGACCCTGGAGGTCGCGCAGCACCTGGGCGAGGGCCTGGTGCGCACGATCGCCCTGGAGCCGAACGACGGCCTCGTCCGTCAGTCGCCGGTCACCGACACCGGGCACGGCATCACCGTGCCGGTCGGCGACGTGACCAAGGGCCGCGTGTTCAACACCCTGGGCCGCATCCTGAACGAGCCCGAGGCCGAGTCCGAGGTCGGCGAGCGGTGGGAGATCCACCGCACGGCCCCGGCGTTCGACCAGCTCGAGTCGAAGACCGAGATGTTCGAGACCGGCCTGAAGGTCATCGACCTGCTGACCCCGTACGTCAAGGGCGGCAAGATCGGCCTGTTCGGTGGCGCGGGCGTGGGCAAGACCGTGCTCATCCAGGAGATGATCATGCGTGTGGCGAAGCTGCACGAGGGCGTCTCCGTGTTCGCCGGCGTCGGCGAGCGCACCCGTGAGGGCAACGACCTCATCGCGGAGATGGAAGAGTCCGGCGTGCTCCCGCAGACCGCGCTGGTCTTCGGCCAGATGGACGAGCCGCCGGGCACCCGCCTGCGGGTCGCGCTGGCCGGTCTGACCATGGCGGAGTACTTCCGCGATGTGCAGAAGCAGGACGTGCTGTTCTTCATCGACAACATCTTCCGCTTCACCCAGGCCGGTTCCGAGGTGTCCACGCTGCTGGGCCGCATGCCCTCCGCGGTGGGCTACCAACCGAACCTGGCGGACGAGATGGGCGTGCTCCAGGAGCGCATCACCTCGACCCGTGGTCACTCGATCACCTCGATGCAGGCGATCTACGTGCCCGCGGACGACCTGACCGACCCGGCGCCGGCGACCACGTTCGCCCACCTGGACGCCACCACGGTGCTCTCCCGGCCGATTTCGGAGAAGGGCATCTACCCGGCGGTGGACCCGCTGGACTCCACGTCCCGGATCCTGGACCCCCGCTATGTCTCGCAGGACCACTACGAGTGCGCCTCGCGGGTCAAGGGGATCCTCCAGAAGTACAAGGACCTCCAGGACATCATCGCGATTCTCGGCATGGACGAGCTGAGCGAGGAGGACAAGCTGGTCGTCGGCCGGGCCCGCCGGATCGAGCGCTTCCTGTCGCAGAACACCCACGCGGCGAAGCAGTTCACCGGTCTGGAGGGTTCGGACGTGCCGCTGGACGAGTCGATCGCGGCGTTCAACGCGATCGCGGACGGCGAGTACGACCACTTCCCGGAGCAGGCGTTCTTCATGTGCGGTGGCCTGGACGACCTCAAGGCCAAGGCCAAGAAGCTGGGCGTTTCCTGACGCGTGACCGCGGTACCCGGCCGGGGCGGGGTTCGACGGACCCCGCCCCACCGGTCACTGTGCACGCCAACTATTCTTCGACAAGCCAGGGATATCCAGGAATGAGGAGCCATCGTGGCTGAGCTGCACGTCGAGTTGGTGGCCGCCGACCGTCAGGTCTGGTCCGGCCGGGCCAGCCTGGTCGTCGCGCGCACCACCTCGGGCGACATCGGCATCATGCCCGGCCACCAGCCGCTGCTCGGCGTGCTTCAGTCGGGCCCGGTGATCATTCGCACGACGGGTGAGACCGGCCAGGGCACGGTCGTGGCCGCGGTGCACGGCGGTTTCCTTTCGTACACGGACGGTAAGCTGTCGCTGCTCGCGGAGATCGCCGAGCTGGCGGACGAGATCGATGTCGAGCGTGCGCAGCGCGCTCTGGAGCAGGCCCGGGCGGAGGCGGACGAGGTGGCCGAGCGCCGCGCGGACGTCCGGCTGCGGGCCGTCGCGGCGGGGCGCTGACGCGCACGGATACCTACGAGAGACCTGGTACCAGCAGGGACAACGGCACACCACGAGGCGAGGAGGTCGGTTGAGTTGGTCCTCGCGTTGCTTGTGGTGATCGGATCGCTGCTCGCGCTGGTGGTGCTGGGTCTGTTCGGCTTCGGTGTGCGGCGGCGGCTGATCCAGCGGCCGGGCGGCACGTTCGACTGCAGTGCCCGGTTCTCGCCGCCGCGCTCGGGCCAGTCCCCGGGGAAGGGCTGGCTGTACGGGGTGGCCCGGTACAACGGGGACCAGGTGGAGTGGTTCCGGGTTTTCTCCTATGCGCCGCGTCCCCGGCGGTCCTTGCAGCGCGACCGGATCCAGGTGCGCGACCGCCGGCATCCGCATGGCGAGGAGGAGCTGGCGCTGCTGCCGGGCGCGGTCGTGCTGAGCTGTCGGCACGACGGCTCGGACGTTGAGCTGGCGATGAGCGAGGACGCGCTGACCGGCTTTCTCGCCTGGCTGGAGGCGGCGCCGCCCGGCCAGCGGGTGAACGTGGCCTAGATCCCCTTCTTCGACTTCTTCGACGAGTCGACGCCGCCGCTGCCTTGGACGTGCCCGGGCCGGGCAGGCGGGGGGCGGGCCGCCTGCCCGGCCGGGGGGACCGGGTGACGAGGGAGATCAGCCCAGTCCGGCACTCATGGCGCTGACCAGGTCGCCGTCCGCGGTGTCGCCGGACAGTTCCCAGAAGAACGCGCCGCCCAGTCCGCGGCCGGTCGCGTAGTCCATCTTTCCGGCGATGGTCGCCGGGGTGTCGTAACTCCACCACTGGTTGCCGCAGTGTGCGTAGGCGGTGCCGGCGATGGTGCCGGTCGGCGGGCAGCGTTCCGCGAGGACCTTGTAGTCCTCGATGCCCGCCTCGTAGGTGCCGGGCGCGGCTCCGGTGGCGGTGCCGCCGGGGGCGCTCTGGGTGACGCCGGTCCAGCCGCGGCCGTAGAAACCGATGCCGAGCAGCAGTTTCTCCGGCGGGACTCCCCGCGCGATCAACTTGTCGATGGCCGCCTGGCTGTTGAAGCCCTGCTGGGGGATCCCGGCGTAGGAGCCGAGGGGCGAGTGCGGGGCGGTCGGGCCGGTCGCGGCCCAGGCGCCGAAGAAGTCGTAGGTCATCACGGCGAGATGGTCCGCGTACTGGGCGCCGGCGGCGTAGTCGGCGGCGTCGATCTTGCCGCCGGAGGAGGCGTCCGCGGTGATGGCCGCGGTCACGAGCTGGTCGCCGAAGACGTCGCGGAAGGCCCGCATCATCTCCCCGAAGACCTCCGGGCCGCTGTTGTCGCAGGACAGGCCGCAGGCGTTGGGGTACTCCCAGTCCAGGTCGATGCCGTCGAAGACGCCGGCCCAGCGTGGGTCGTTGACCAGGTCGTAGCAGGACTGCGCGAACCGCTGCGGGTCCTGCATGGCCTGGCCGAAGCCGCCGGACCAGGTCCAGCCGCCGAAGGACCAGACCACCTTGATGTGCGGGTAGAGCTCCTTGAGCTGGCGGAGCTGGTTGAAGTTGCCGCGCAGGGCGCCGGTGTCCCAGGTGTCGGCCTGGCCGCTGACGCTCTCGGCGGCGCTGTAGAAGCGGTCGTAGGCGGCGTAGGAGTCGCCGATGGTGCATTCGCCGTTCTGGACGTTGCCGAAGGCGTAGTTGATGTGGGTGATGTCCTCGGCGGTGCCGGAGTCCACGATGTCCTTCACGTGGTAGCCGCGGTCGTAGACGCCCCACTCCGCGAAGTAGCCGAGGTTGACGGCGTCGCCCGGCGGCTCGCCGCCGCCGTCGCTCGTGGTGCGCACGGTCAGCGGGGCGCTGGCCGGGCCGGTGCGGCCGGCGGTGTCGCGCGCGAGAACGGTGTAGGTGTAGGAGGTCGCGGGCGCGAGCCCGGTGTCGGTGAACGAGGTGGCCGAAGTGGTGCCCACCACCCGGCCGTTGCGCAGCACGTCGTAGTTCTGGACGTCGCCGGAGGCGGCGCCCCAGCGCAGTTGCACGGAGGTGGTGGTGACGGTGCCGGTGGTCAGCGTGCCCGGTGCGCCGGGGCCGCCGGGCTGGCCGGTGCCGTCGCAGGACTGGCCGTTGATGAGACAGCCGGTGGGGCTGCCCGGGCCGGCGCCGTTGAAGCCGAAGCTGACGCTCTGGCCGGGGGCGAGGGTGCCGTTCCAGTTGGCGTTGCGCGCGGTGTAGTGGTTGCCCGAGCGGGTGACCACGGCGTCCCAGTGGCTGGTGACCGTGGTGCCGGCCGGGAAGTCCCACTCCAGGGTCCAGCCGCTGATGGTGGTGGTGCCGGTGTTCCGCACCGTCCAGGTCGCGTCGAAGCCGGAGCCCCAGTCGGCGCCCTTGGCGTAGGTCGCGGTCGCGGTGGCGGCCTGGGCAGGTGCGGCCAAGGCCACCAGGCCGGTGAGGGGGAGGACGAGCACGGCGATCAGTGCGGAGATCTTTCTTCTGAGGCCGCCGCGCCGTGCCGGGGTCGCGGATCTTGCGGTTCTCAAGGGGACTCCTGACGTCGGTCGGACAGATCGAGGGGAATCTGCGCCGCCCGCGAGCAACGTCTTGTCATGGTGCGCTCACGCAGATTGCCGCGAGCGTAGGGTGGTCTGGACCAGCGGTCAATAGGTCTGTACCAAAGCCCGGTTGGGGCTATGGCTCCCGTGGCAGGAGTGAACCAAGCGGTCCCAGATCGAGGTTGAGATCCTCCGGGCGCAGGCCGAAGTGGTCGCGCAGCGCCGCCACGCGCTCCTCCAGCAGCATCAGCGCGGTGCCGACCCGTTCCACCTGGTCCTCGGTCAGCTCCCCGGCGTCCACCCGGCGCAGCGCCTGGCGCTCGGTGAGCTGCCGGATCAGCCCGACCAGGGTGAGCACCAGGGCGGCGAGGTCCCGGCCCACGGTGTCGCCGTCGAGGTCGACGCGGGTCGTCACAGCGGCCCGCCGTCGGCCCAGGGCGCGGGCACGCGGTCGCTGACGGAGGCGAGGAGGGCGTGCAGGGAGACCCGGATCAGCGGGACCTCCGCGATGGCGATGACCACGTCGCCGGTCACCACCACGCCGGCCGCCAGCACCCGGTCCAGCAGGTCGACCAGCGGGACGCCCAGCGGCTGGTTCGGGCCGTCGGGTCCCTGCCAGGGGACCGGCTCATGGGTCAGCACGCGCTCGCCGCCTTCCGCGAAGGAGTACGGGGCCCAGGGGCCCGTGGTCTCGATCCGCACCAGGTCGGCGATGCCCGGGGTGCGGCTCGACTCCTCGACTGCCGCCGTCAGTTGGGACGCCCGGTCGTGGTCGACCAGGTAGCGGCGTTCAGCACCTGGGGACCCTGGTCGCCGGTGAGGGCGGGGCCGTGGGGGCGCAGGCGGCGCGCCTCGGTGGCGAGGGCGCGCAGCGCGGCGTCCACGTGCTCGGCCGCGCGCCGGATGTCCTCCTGGCGCGCCTCGCGGGACCGCTGCCGGGCGCGGACCCGGTCCAGATAGGCGCGGCCGGAGCGCGGGGAGCCGGGGCGGGGCCGGGCGGCGGCTCCTCGGCGGGCGCCGGGGCGGCGGCGTACACCTTGACGCCCCACTCGGCGCGGCCCGCCACCCGGTCCAGCGCCGCCAGGAACCGGCCGCTCCCCCGGGCGATGGCCGCCGCGGCGCCCGCCTCGTCGGCGTAGAGCGTGGCCAGCGGCACGGGAACGGCCGGGGCCGTGGCGGCAGCGGCGGCCACCATGTGGTGGGCCCGGGCACAACGCTCCAGCGCGGCGCGGTCGGCCCATCAGATAGCCGCCCGCGATGCCCGCGGCGAACGCGGCCTTGGTTGCCTCGTTCATCAGTGCCTTCCGCTCGGTCTCTTCACCGGTGCCGGGGAGGCGGCCGCCAGCCGGTCGCGCAGCAGCCGCAGCAGCCGCTCCTCCTCCGCCTCGAACTCCTCGGTGCCGATCTCCCCGTCCTCCAAGACCTGGTGCAGCTCGGCCAGTTGGGCGTGCACGGGCGCCGGGTCGGTCAGTTGCCGCTCGGCGGTGTCGGCGATGCGTCCCGCCACCCACGCGGCGCCGCGCGCCGGGGCCAGCGGCAGCAGCAGTCCGGACAGCAGGACCATCTCAGGCCCCCGGCGCCATGGCCGGCCGGCCCGCGTGGTCGGACGGGACGAAGCTGAAGCAGGGCAGCGGGCCGGTCAGCCGGAGGTCCGCGTGGTCGCCGGCGGTGGCGGTACCGGACTCGGCCGCCGCCAGGAAGTCGGGCAGCGCGGCGCGGGGAACGAGGAACGAGGTGTTGCGCACGCATCCGGTCACCTCGGGGCCGGGGGCGGTGGCCTCCGCGAACGGGACGAGCCGGCGGGCCATCCGGTCCGCCGCGTCCTCCGCCGCGGACCGCAGGGCGCGCGCCGCCGCCTCGCCCAGCCGCACGCTCGTCTCGTAGCCGGCCGGCGTCGGGCGGCGTCCCGCAGCCGGCGCAGCGCGGGGTCGGCGCGGAGCAGATCGGCGAGGGAGTCCTCGACGGGGAACGCCTTGAGGTTCATCTCCAGCCGCCCGTCGAGCCGGTGGAGCGTGTCCAGAAAGGCGGGCCCGGTGAGCTGGTCGAGCACCGCCTGCTCGCCTGGCGCGACGGTGCCGAAGCGCCTCGGCAGGACGGGCCCGTCGTCGGCCAGCGCGAGCAGCGTCTCCTGGTGCGCCAGCAGATCGCGGCGGCGTGCCAGCAACTCCTCCGGGGCCTCGGAGACCACCGCGGCCAGCGGCCCGGCGCGCAGCGTGCGCAGCGGGGCCGGGGGCGCGCCGACGCCGGTGCGGCCGGGCGGCAGGGGGTGGTCGCCGCGGATGACGCCGTAGACGTAGATGCGGGGATCGGTCATGGCTCATTCCTCGTCGTCGCGGCGGCGCGAGGAGCCGCTCTTCCTGCGCCGGGCGTGCTTCTCGTTTCCGCCGTCGAGTTCGACCAGGAAGGTGGCCAGCAGGCTGGTGTGTCCGGGATGCGGGGGACCTCCAGCACGTCGACGCAGACCTGCCAGCCGTTCTCCTCGCGGGTCACCGCGGACACTCCGTCCACCTCGTGACCGGTGAGGCGGGCGAGCCGGCGGCTGGCGCGGCGCGGACCGGGGACTTCTCGCTGGACGCGGAGCGCTGGTCGGGCTTATCGGGGTGTTCTGCCATGGCATCAGTTTTCTGCGGGGCGCCCCGGACGCTCCCCGGCGGCGGCCAAACGGGGTCCGGCTCCCACGCGGGCGCGTGGCCGCTCAGGGTTCGCGCGGGCCCCGGCCCAGTTCCTGGGCGAGCACGGCGGCCTGGACGCGACTGCGCAGGCCGAGCTTGTGCAGCACGCGGCTGACGTGCGTCTTCACCGTCGCCTCCGCCATCTGGAGGCGGTCGGCGATCTGCGCGTTGGACAGGCCCTCGCCGAGCCGGTCCAGCACCTCGCGCTCGCGCGGCGTCAGCGTGCCGAGCCGGTCGGGGTCGCTCACGGGGGCGCGCGGCGCGGGGGCGGTCCGGGCGAACTCCTCGATCAGCCTGCGGGTCACGGCCGGGGCGATCAGGCCCTCGCCGGCCGCCACCGTGCGGACGGCGTCCAGCAGTTCGGCGGCGTCGCTGTCCTTCAGCAGGAACCCGCCGGCGCCCGCGCGCAGCGCGCCGAACAGGTACTCGTCGAAGTCGAACGTCGTCAGCACCAGCACCTGCGCCAGGCCCTCGCCGGCGATCCGGGCGGTGGCGGACACCCCGTCCAGCCGGGGCATCGAGAGGTCCATCAGCACCAGGTCCGGGCGCAGTTCGCGGGCGAGGCGGACCGCCTCCTCGCCGTCCGGCGCCTCGCCGGCGACCTCGATGTCCGGGGCGCTGCGCAGGATGAGCACCAGCCCCTGACGGACGGCGGCCTGATCCTCGGCGACGAGCACCCTGATGGTCATCGGCCCGCACTCCTTCGATCCGTGGGAAGCCGTTCGGCGAGGGGGAGTTCGGCCCGCACCCGCCACCGGCCGGCGGGCTCGGGGCCGGCCGAGAACGCGCCGTTCAGCAACTCGACGCGCTCCCGCATCCCGATCAGGCCGGCGCCCGAGCCCGGCGCGCGCGACGGCGTGCGCTCGTCGAACGGGCTGGTGACGGTGACCGTGAGGGCGTCGGCGTCCTGGTGCAGGGTCACGGTGACCTCGCCGGGCGCGGCGTGCTTGACTGCGTTGGCCAGCGACTCCTGGACGATGCGGTACGCGGCCAGCTCGACGGGCGCGGGCGGCCGGGGCACGTCCGGCGGGCGCTCGTCGTGGCCGGCGAACCGCAGCCGGCCCGGCGCGCCGTCGCGTTCGGCCCGGCGCAGCAGCGTGTCCAGCGCGTCCAGGGTGGGTGACGCCTCGACGGCCCGGCCGCCGCCGGCCTCGCGCAGGAGTCCGATGAGGCGGCGCATCTCGGCCAGGCCCTGGGTGCTGTTCTCCCGGATGACGGTCAGGGCGTCGCGGGAGGTGCCCGGCTCGTCCAGGGACAGCGCGGCCGTGGAGTGGATGGCGATCGCGGACAGGTGGTTGGCCACCCGGTCGTGCAACTCCCGTGCCATCCGGGACCGTTCGGCGGCGATCGCCTGGACCCGGTCCATCTCGGCGAGCAGCGCGGTCTGCTCCGCGCGCAGCCGCTCGGCGGCGGCCTCCTCGCGGTGGTCGCGGATGATCAGCCCGGTCCAGGCCGGGGCCGCGGTGACGCCGGCGCACAGCACGCCCAGCAGCAGCGCCTGCGGCTGGCGCAGCCAGGCCAGGGTGCCGATCGTGACGGCGATGGAGAGCACCACGCTGCCGGAGACCACCGTCCGGCCCAGCCGCGCGGACCCGTAGAGGACGGCCGCGTAGACCACGTCGCTGAGCATGATGACGACGGCGAGCAGCCCGCCGGCGAGGGCGTCGACGACCACCGCGGTGAACGCCAGCGGCAGCGCCCATGGCGGCGCGGTGCGGCGCAGCAGCTCGGCGCCGCACATCATCAGCAGCCCGATCAGCACCGCGGGGCCGTGGTCGCGGCCCGGGGTGACGGTGTAGAGGCCGAGTGCGATGGCGAGCAGGCCGCCGGCCAGGCCCGCCGCCGCGATCCACACGTCGTGGCGGTGGGGGCGGGCCGGGCTGCGCATGGGTCCATCACAGCACGTCGGGGCGGTCCCGGGGACCGTCGGTCGGTGTACATCGAACGGTGCAGGGGCGGCGCGCGGAATCCTCTGCCGGGCCGACGAGACGGGCGCCGACGGGCGGCCAGCCTGGAGAGGTCTGGGAGGAGCCCACCGTGATCGTCACGCTGATCGTCGCCGCCGAGTTCGCCTTCTGGGCGGTGCTGGCCGCCGGTCTCACCACGCGTTATCTGCTGCGCCGGCCCCGGCTGGGCGGCGCGCTGCTGCTGTGCGTGCCGCTGATCGACGTGGTGCTGCTGGCCGCGACCGTGGTGGACCTGCGGCGCGGCGCCGAGCCGTCCGCCGCGCACGGGCTGGCCGCCCTCTATCTCGGCTTCACCGTGGCCTATGGGCACTACATGGTGAGGTGGGCCGACGGGTACGCGGCCCATTGGCTTGGCGGGGGGCCGAAGCCCGCGAAGCCGCCCCGTTACGGGCGGGCGCGGGCCCGGCACGAGTGGCGGATCTGGTCGATGACGCTGGTCGGTTCGCTGATCGGGGTGGCGGTGCTCCAGGCGATGATCTGGGGCATCGACACCCCGGACGGCACGGACACGCTGCGCGGCTGGCAACTGGTGGCCCTGCGGGTGCTGGGCATCCACGGGCTCATCGCGCTGAGCTACACGCTGTGGCCGGGCCGTCCGAAGGAGGGCGTTTCGGTGGAGAAGCCGTGACGGGGACCCCCGTCAGCGGTTCTCGCCGGGGACCCACAGGATGTCGCCGGTCTCCTTGTTGGCCGTGCGGGCCAGGATGAACAGCAGGTCGGAGAGCCGGTTGAGGTAGGTGGCGGTGAGCTGGTTCATGGTGTCGCCGTGCGCTTCCAGCGCCGCCCAGGTGGCGCGTTCGGCGCGGCGGACGACGGTGCACGCCTGGTGCAGCAGGGCCGCGCCGGGGGTGCCGCCGGGGAGGATGAAGCTGCGCAGCTTTTCCAGATCGGCCAGGAAACGGTCGCAGTCGGCCTCCAGCCGGTCGATATAGCTCTGTTCGACGCGCAGCGGTGGGTGGTCCGGGTTCTCCACCACGGGGGTGGCGAGGTCGGCGCCGACGTCGAAGAGGTCGTTCTGCACCCGGACGAGCACGGTGCGGACGTCGTCCGGCAGCTCGCCGAGGGCCAGCGCCGTGCCGATGACGGCGTTGGCCTCGTTCGCGTCGGCGTAGGCGGCGATCCGCAGGTCGGTCTTGGCCGTGCGGCTCATGTCGCCCAGGGCGGTGGTGCCGGAGTCTCCGGTACGGGTGTAGATCCGCGTGAGGTTGACCATGCCGAGAGCCTAACGGGGGCCCGGCGGGTCTGTCGTTTGGATCTCCGTGGATCAGGCTGCGTCGTCTGGCTCCCCCAGGCCCTTGGGGGCCTGGGAGGTACCCCCATGTATGGCAAGGCGCCGGATCGCAGCTCGTACGGATGGGGGCACCTCCCAGCCGCCAGGCTGGGGGACGTACTCGCGCGATTCGGCAACGCAGCCTGGGGGCACCTCCCGGACGGAGTCTGGGGGAGGGATGCCAGGGGGCGCGGCCCCGCGGAGATCCAGACGACAGGCCCGGGTCAGGCCCCGGCCTTGCGGAAGAGCTGGGTGCCCAGGGTGACGGAGACGGCCGTCAGCGCGGCGGCCACCAGCACGCCCAGCGCGAGCGTGCCGTCGCCGTAGTCGCCGACGAACGCCGCGCGGACGGCGTCCACCAGGTAGCGGAACGGCACGATGTGCGAGATCACGTCCAGCCAGGCGGGGGCCAGGGCCATGGGCAGCAGGATGCCGGAGAGCAGCATCGCGGGCAGGTTGATGGAGTTGATGACGGGGGCGAACTCCTGAACGGTGTTGACCCGCATCGCGAAGGCGTAGGACAGCGAGGCCAGCGAGACGGCCAGCGCGCCGACGAGGAGGAAGCCGATCGCGACGCCGATCACCGGAGCCCGCAGGCCGAACGCGACCCCGGCGAGCACCAGGATCAGGGACTGGACCATGAGCTGGAGGGCGTCGCGCAACACCCGGCCGAGGAGCAGGGCGAGCCGGCTGACGGGCGTGACCCGCATCCGTTCGACGATGCCGAGCTGCTTCTCCATGATGATGCCGAATCCGGCGAACGCGGCGCCGAACAGGCCGAGTTGGACGAGCAGTCCGGGCACCAGCGTCTGCCAGGAGTCGCCGTCGCCGCCCAGCGGCACGTCTTCGAGCAGCGGCCCGAAGAAGGCGAGGAAGAGCATGGGCTGGAGGAGCCCGAATATCAGGCTGATCCGGGAGCGCAGGGTCTGCCGGACATAGCGGCCGAAGATCAGTCCGGTATCGGAGAGCACGGTGGACATGGCTGAGCTGATTCCCCTTGAGGTGGTGGTGGGCTACAGGGCGACCGGCGCGAGGTCGTCCTGCTTCGGGCCGCGACCGGTGATGGCGATGAAGGTGTCCTGGAGGGTGGCGTCCGGCGAGCCGCCGAACCGGGTCTTGAGCTCGGCCGGGGTGCCCTCGGCGACGATCCGGCCCCCGTCGACGATGATCAGCCGGTCGGAGAGGGCGTCCGCCTCGTCCAGGTAGTGGGTGGTGAGGAAGACGGTGGTGCCCTGCTCCTCGCGGATGCGGCGGACCAGGTCCCACAGGTCGGCGCGGCTGCCGGGGTCCAGGCCGGTGGTGGGCTCGTCGAGGAAGAGGATGTCGGGCCGGTGGGTGAGGGCCATGGCGATGTCGAGGCGGCGCTTCTGGCCGCCGGACAGCTCGGAGCACTTGCGGTCCAGCAGGCCGGTGAGGTCGAGGTCGGCGGCCAGTTCGTCGGTGCGGGTGACGGCATCCGCCTTGGACAGCCGGTAGAAGCGCCCCTGGATGGTCAGTTCGTTGCGCACGGTCTCGCTCGGGTCCACGCCGCTGGACTGAGCGACGTAGCCGATGCGCTGCCGCACGGCCGCCGGGTCGCGGGCCAGGTCGTGACCGGCGACGGTCGCGGTGCCGCGGGTGGGCGCCAGCAGGGTGGTCAGCATCCGCAGCGTGGTGCTCTTGCCGGCGCCGTTGGGCCCGAGGAAGCCGAGGATCTCGCCCGGCTCGACGGACATGTCGATGCCGGTGACCGCCTCCACCGTGCCGCGCTTGGTCTGGAAGGTACGGGCGAGGCCGTGAGTCGTGAGGATCGGGGACATGCGCTCAAGAAAAGCAGGGCAACTTAAAAATTGCAATGTCTCCAAGTTTTCAGTCGGTCAAGGATGGCTACGATGACGGCATGGCCGGGCTGAGGGAACGCAAGAAGCAGCAGACCAGACAGCACATCTCCGATGTGGCGACCGGGCTGTTCCTGGAACGCGGCTTCGACGAGGTCACGGTCGCGGAGGTCGCCGAGGCGGCCGACGTCTCGGTCAACACCGTGTACAACTACTTCCCGGCCAAGGAGGACCTGTTCCTGGACCGGGAGGAGGAGGTCATCCAGCGGCCCTCCGAGCGCGTCCGGCGGCGGGCGCCGGGGGAGTCGGCGGCCGAGGCGGTGCTGCGCGGCCTGCGGCAGGACATCGAGGAGCGGGCGCCCTGGGTCGGGCTGAACGAGGGTTACCACCGCTTCATGCGGATCGCGTACAGCTCGCCGGCCCTGATGGCGCGGATGATGCGCATGATGCACGCGACCACGGTGCGGCTCGCCGAGACGCTCGCCGAGGAGGCCGGCGCGGAGCCGGACGACCACGTTCCGGAGATCACCGCGGGTCTGCTCATGCAGATGCAGGCGGTTGTGTACCGCACGGCGGGCCAGTGCGCGATGGACCACAGGTCGCCGGACGAGACCGCCCGGCTGATGCTGGAGAAGCTGGACACCGCCGAGTCGCTGCTGAGCGAGCGGGTGCTGGACTACGCCCGGCGCCCGGCGGAGTAGGTCGCGCGCCGCGTGCCGTGCGCCCGGGTGGCGCCTCAACGCCCCTGCCCGGCGGGGGAGGTGACGTTCCGGCGGCCGGGGCGGGGCGGTCGGGGCGGCTGCGGCGGGTGTCACCTGATATTTCCGAGGACGCCCCGGCTTTCGGGCCGGGGAGGGATCGGACCCCTGTGGAGCAGGGTAAGGAACGGGGTTTCGCCGCCAGGTCGGAAGACCGCCCACAGGAGTGGGTAAGCTGCACGCTGTGCGTTGCGAGAACCAAGCGCGTACGCCGTGCCGGTCGAGAACCAAGACGGCACACCCGAGCTCTGCTCAACAAACCGGGCAGGTTCCGTCCCGGCTGGTGTTGATGGAGTAAGACCTTGCAGGTCGCTGGCCTGTGGGGCTTCCTGAGCCAGGAATCCCCCTACTTCAGAGCTGGGGGAGGGTTCAAATGGTGACGCGTGTCTCTTCCGCACCCACAACGGGCCGCCTGTCGCTAGGGTCTGGGGTTCCCGGCTGGTATGCATCGAAGGAGATCACACGTGGCCAGGAAGCTCGCCGTCATCGGGGCCGGACTCATGGGGTCCGGCATCGCCCAGGTCGCCGCGGTGGCCGGCTGGGACGTGACCCTGCGCGACATCACCGAGGACGCCCTCGGCCGCGCCCGGGACGGCATCGAGGCGTCGCTGGCCAAGTTCGTCGCGAAGGGGAAGACGACGGAGGAGGACGCCGGCGCCGCGCTGGGCCGGATCACCACGACCACCGACCTGGACGCCGCGGCCGACGCGGACATCGTCGTGGAGGCCGTCTTCGAGGACGTCGAGGTCAAGCGCGAACTGCTGCGCACCCTCGACGGCCTGGTGCAGGACTCCACCGTCCTGGCGTCCAACACCTCCGCCATCCCCATCACCAAGCTCGCCGCCGCCACCCGGCACCCCGAGCGCGTGGTGGGCACCCACTTCTTCTCGCCGGTGCCCCTGATGGCCCTGTGCGAGTTGGTCCGCGGTCACCGGACCAGCGACGAAACGCTCGCCGCGGCCCGGGAGTTCGCCGAATCCACCGGCAAGACCTGCATCGTCGTGGAACGGGACGTGGCCGGCTTCGTCACCACCCGGCTGATCTCCGCCCTGCTGATGGAGGCCATCAGCCTCTACGAGTCCGGGGTGGCCAGCGCGGAGGACATCGACAACGCCTGCCGCCTCGGCTTCGGCCACGCCATGGGCCCCCTGGCCACCGCCGACCTCACCGGCGTGGACGTCCTGCTGCACGCCGTGGAGAACATCTACGGCGAGTCGCGCGACGGCAAGTTCGCCCCGCCGGAGCTGATGCGGCGCATGGTCGACGCCGGGGCCCTCGGCCGCAAGAGCGGACAGGGCTTCTACCAGTACTGACCAGGCAGTACGGATCAAGCGGTATTGATCACGCCTGATCACCTTCCCGGGTGATTTCGGTATCGGTTTGAACACAGACAGCAACTCGTAGCTCACGAGAGCTGTCAGATTTATCAGTCATTGACAGTCGTCCCAGGGGAGCGGGGAGCGTATATGCACATCAAGGGCGACCACGCGGAGCTGGTCGTCGGCGGCCGTCTGGACGTGCGCAGCGCGGCGGACGCCCGAATGGCGCTTCACCGCGCCGTGGACGCGGGGCAGGGGGATCTCGTGCTCGACCTCAAGGGGCTCGACTCGTGCGACGCCACGGGACTGGGCGTCATCATGGGCGTGCACCGCCGGGCGGGCCGGTGCGGCAGGCGGCTGGTGCTGCGCGACGTGCCGCCGCACATGCAGCGCGTGCTGGTGGCCACCCGACTCCACCGCATTCTCACGATTGCCCCTTAAATCCCCAGAAGTTTCCCGCAGGTTGAGCGCCTCCGGCCATGAGGTGCGGCAGCGGCGGCGGTAGCGTTGGCTCCCACAGGCGGCCTGGCCGCACCGCTTCCGAGAGACACTGACCATGGACCTCAATCACCCGGCCGGAGGTGCCGCCGACGGCGCCGCACGGCCCGTCGAGCTGGTCGCGGGTGACTTCCTGCTCACCGTCAATCCGGTGGACGGCAGCGAAATCGAGTCCTGCCCGCCCGGCCGCCGCCCCATCGTGCCGCGCCGTGTCCCGGCCGACGGCGAGGACGGGGCCCAGCCACCGGTGGCCCCGCTGCTGGAGCGCGACGAGGAACGGCACCGGCTGTACCGGCTGCTGGCCCGCGGCCGTTCCGTCCGGCTCGCCGGGCCCTCGGGCACCGGCCGCACCGCGCTGCTGACCGCCGTGGCCCGCGACTGCGCGGACCTCGCGCCCGACGGCGTCATACGGCTGAGCGGCTACCGGCGCACCGGCAAGGACCTGCTCCAGGAGCTGTACGCCGCCGTCCACCACACCCCGGCCTATCGCCCCGGCCCCACCGAACTGGCCGCCGCCCTGCGGGAGATCGGCGCCGTCGTCATCCTCGACGACATCGAGTTCGGCGGGGCCGCGCTGGGCGAGCTGCTGGAGGCCACCCCGGAGTGCGCGTTCCTCATCGCCGCCCAGCCGGGCGTGCCCGGACCCGCGGCCGACTCGGGGCTGGAGGAGATATTCCTCTCCGGCCTCAGCCGCACCGCCTCCCTCGAACTGCTCGAACTCGCCATCGGCCGGCCCCTCGACGAGGCCGAGACCGACCGGGCCGCCGACCTCTGGTTCGAAACGGAGGGCCTGCCGCTGCGGTTCGTGCAGGCCGCCGCCGTGCTGCGGCGCCGCGTCGCCGGCGCCGGGCCCCAACTGCCCAACGCCGCCACCCTCACCGTCACCCTCGCCCGCGGGCTGACCGAGGGCGCCCGCGAGATCCTGCGGTACGCCGTCGCCCTCGGCGGCGAGGTGCCCGGCCCGGCCCGGCTGCCCGCCCTCACCGGCTACCCGGACGCCGCCACCGACTACGCCTCCCTGCTGGCCAGCGGCCTGCTCACCGCCGTCGGCACCCGCCACCGGCTCGCCTCCGGCGCGATCGCCGACCTCCTCGCGGCCAGCTACGGCGACGCCTCCGCCGACCGCGCGCTCACCGCCGCCCAGCACTACACCTGGTGGCTCGGCCAGCCCGGCCTCGACCCGGCCGAGGCCGCCGCCGAGGCGGAGGCGCTGCTCGCCGTCGTCCAGTACGCCCAGCGCGCCGGACACGCGGCGGCCGTGGCGAGCCTGGTCCGCGTCGCCGCCCCGCTGCTCGCCGCGACGCAGCGCTGGAGCGCGTGGGAACGCGTGCTGCGCACCGGCCAGGAGGCGGCCCGCACCGTGGGCGAGGTTGCCCAGCAGGCGTACTTCCACCACGAGTTGGGCGTGCTGGCCATCGTTCAGGGCCAACACGCGCGGGCCCGCGCCGAGTTGGAGGCGTCCATCGCGCTGCGCGGCGTGCTCTCCGACGTCGGCGGCACGGTCGCCGGCCGGCGCGCGCTCGCCCTCGTCGAGGATCTGACCTCGCCCCGGGCACCGGTCACCCCGGCGCAGGGCGTTCCGGTGCCGGCGCTGCCCGCCCCGGCCGCGCCGGGCTCCGAGGACCTGACCCAGGTCATCCCCCGGGCGGAGCCCGGAAGCCCGGTGGCGCGGATCCCCCGGGCGCCCCGCCGTAACGCCGTCGCCGCCATGGCGGGCACGGCGCTGCTGGCGCTGCTCGGCACGGTCGTCGCGTTCGGCCTCAGCTCCTCGGGCGAGACGGACGACTCCGACCCGGACGAGGGCCGCGAGACCGCGCCCGTCACCATCCAGGACGACACGGAGACCGAGGACTCGGAGCCGAGCGAGGACCCCACCAGCCGTTCCCCCGAGGCCAGCGAGAGCCCCACCGCCTCGGAGTCCCCCAGCCCCTCGGAGTCCCCCGACGCGGAGGATCCCCCGGTGATCGCCGAGGAGCCGCCCGCGGAGGAGCCCACCGACGAGGAGACGACCACAGGCGGCGTCACGGACGACCCGTCGGACGAGGAGACGACTCCGCCCGGCAGTAACGGGGGTTCGTCCTCGAACGGCGGCGACGGCGGCGACGCGACCGGGGACACCGGCGGTTCGACGGACGGCGCGGACGGTGGCACCGATCCGGGCACGTCGACGGGCACGGAAGGCGGCACGGACCAGGGCACGTCCGACGGCTCGACCGGCGAAACGGACGCCGGCGCCGTCGAGGGCGGCGGCGAGGCCACCGGCGGGGACACCACGGGCGAGCCGCCGCCGGAGACCACCGACCACCCGGAGCCCACCTCCGCCGACACATCGACGTCGACGGAGGCGGGCGGCACCGGCTGAGCCGGCTGCCTGCCTAGAACAGCCGCAGCTTGTCGTCCTCCACGCCGCGCAGGGCGTCGTAGTCCAGCGTGACGCAGCGGATGCCGCGGTCCGTCGCCAGCGTGCGGGCCTGCGGCTTGATCTCCTGCGCCGCGAACACCCCCTGCACGGGCGCCAACAGCGGGTCGCGGTTGAGCAGTTCGAGATAGCGGGTCAACTGCTCGACGCCGTCGATCTCGCCACGCCGCTTGATCTCCACGGCGATCGTCCCGCCGTCCGCGTCCCGGCCCAGGATGTCCACCGGCCCGATCGCCGTGGGGTATTCGCGCCGGATCAGGGACCAGCCCTCGCCCAGCGTCTCCATCCGGTCCGCCAGCAGCTCCTGGAGGTGCGCCTCCACGCCGTCCTTGATCAGGCCGGGGTCGACGCCCAGTTCGTGCGAGGAGTCGTGCAGGATCTCCGCCATCGTGATGATGAGCTTCTCGCCGCCCTTGTTCTGCACGGTCCACACCGTGGCGCCGTCGCCGTCCTCGCTCTCCTTGAGCGTGCACGGCGGCGACATCCAGTTCAGGGGCTTGTAGGCCCGGTCGTCGGCGTGGATCGAGACGGACTGGTCGGCCTTGACGAGGATCAGCCGCGGAGCCAGGGGCAGATGAGCGGTGAGCCGTCCGGCGTAGTCGACCGAGCAGCGGGCGATGACGAGACGCATGGCCAACAGCCTAGAGGCTGGCGGCACCCGCTCCGACCGGCTCGGGCGCGGGGGCGTCCGGCACCTCGCCGTGCGGCTCGGCCGCGAGCGTCGACTCGTCGAACGGCGCCTTCCCGCCCAGCACTTCGCGCATCCGCGCCTTGTCGACCTCCTTCGTCCAGGTGCCGATGACGACCGTCGCCACCGCGTTCCCCGCGAAGTTGGTCAGCGCCCGCGCCTCGCTCATGAAGCGGTCGATACCGACGATCAGGCCCACGCCGTCCAGCAGTTCGGGCCGGTGCGACTGGAGACCGCCCGCCAGGGTGGCCATGCCCGCGCCGGTGACGCCCGCCGCGCCCTTCGAGGCGATGATCATGAACGCGAGCAGCGAGACCTGCTCGCCCAGCGACAACGGGTCGCCCATTACCTCGGCGATGAACAGCGAGGCCATGGTGAGGTAGATGGCCGTGCCGTCGAGGTTGAACGAGTAGCCCGTCGGCACCGTGATCCCGACCACCGGCTTGCTGACGCCCGCGTGCTCCATCTTCGCGATCAGGCGCGGCAGCGCGGACTCCGACGAGGAGGTGGACAGGATCAGCAGGAACTCCCGGCCCAGATACCGCAGCAGGGAGAAGATGTTGATCCCGGCAACCAGCCGCAGCAGCAGCCCGAGGATCACGAACACGAAGATCAGACACGTCGCGTAGAAGCCGATCATGATCACCGCGAGCGAGCGCAGCGCGTCCACGCCCGTCTCGCCGACCACCGCGGCGATCGCGCCGAACGCGCCCACCGGCGCCGCCCACATGATCATGCCGAGGATCCGGAAGACCAGCCGCTGGATGTGCCCCACCCCGCGCAGCACCGGCTCCCCGGCCGGTCCCATCGCCTGGAGCGCGAACCCCACCAGCAGCGCGACCAGCAGGGTCTGGAGGACCTCGCCCTCGGTGAACGAGGAGACCATCGTCGTCGGGATGATGCCCAGCAGGAAGTCCACGGTGGACTCGCTGGCGCCCTCCGCCTGCTCGGCACCGGCGCTGGCCACCTCGCTGGTGATGTGCAGCCCGGAGCCGGGCTCCAGCAGGTTGCCCACCAGCAGGCCGGCCGCCAGCGCCAGCGTGGACATCACCATGAAGTAGCCGAGGGCCAGGCCGCCCACCGCGCCGACCTTCGCCGCCTTGCGCACCGATCCGATGCCGAGCACGATCGTGCAGAAGATCACCGGCGAGATCATCATCTTGATCAGGTTCACAAAGCCGGTGCCCAGCGGCTTCAGCTCCGTGCCCACATCCGGGGCCGCGAGGCCCACGGCGATGCCCGCGGCGACGGCCGCGATCACGGCGATGTACAGGTAGTGAGTGCGGTCACGTTTCCGCGTAGGCTTCGGCCCGGTGTTCACTGCAGCCACGGCAACTTCTCCTCGTCCTCGTGGAGTGAGCTTCCGGAACTATCCACCTCCCTGTGACAGCGGTCACCTTTGCGTTCATTTAGTTCACGGCACACTGGGCGCATGCCCGTCGTCGGTCTGCCCCGTCCCCGCAGCCTGGCCGGCCAGCTCTTCGCCATGCAGGTGGTCCTGGTCGCCCTGGTGGTGGCAGGGTGCGCCGTGTTCGCATATGTGACCGACCGCGAACAGGCCGAGAACGCGGCCCGCGACCAGGTCACGGCCGCGGCGCGCGCCATCGCCGAGTCGCCCTCGGTCAGTGAGGCGATCCGTTCCGGGGATCCCAGCGCCCGCCTCCAGCCGTACGCCGAGGACGTCCGCGAGAGCCTCGGCATCACGTTCGTCACGATCATGGACCCCGCCGGCATCCGGTGGACGCACCCCAATCCGAAGCTGATCGGCGAGCCGTTCCTCGGCCACATCGCCGAGGCGCGGGACGGCCGCACGTTCACCGAGACCTACACGGGCACGCTCGGCCCGTCCGTCCGCGTCGTGACCCCCATCACCGACGACGGCCGGACCGTGGGCCTGGTGAGCGCCGGGCTCGCCGTGGAGAAGATCGGCGAGCGGCTGGGCCGGCAGGTCGCCGCCCTGATCGCGGTGGCCGTCGCCGCCGTCCTGCTGGGCGGCCTGGGCACCTGGGCGGTCAACGCCCGGCTGCGCCGCCACACCCACGGCATGAACGCCGCCGAGCTCGGCCGCCTGCACGACTACCACCAGGCGAGCCTGCACGCCGTCCGCGAGGGCCTGCTGCTGCTCGACGGCGAGGGCCGCATCGCGCTGATCAACGACGCCGGACGGGACCTGCTGGGCCTGTCCGGCGACGTCGTGGGCCGCCCGGCCGCCGGTCTCGGCCTGCCCGAGCCGCTGACCGCGGCGCTGCTGTCCGCCGAGCCGCGCGTGGACGAGGTGCACATCACCGACGAGCGCATCGTCGTCCTCAACACCTCGCCCGTCTCCGGCGGCGAGCAGCACGGCACCGTGGTCACCCTGCGCGACCACACCGAACTCCAGGCGCTGACCGGGGAGTTGGATACCGTGCGCGGCTTCGCCGAGGCGCTGCGCGCGCAGGCGCACGAGGCCGCCAACCGGCTGCACGCCATCGTCTCGCTCATCGAGCTGGGGCGCCCGGCGGAGGCCGTCGAGTTCGCCACGGAGGAGCTGGAGCTGGCGCAGGCCCTCACCGACCAGGTCGTCGGCGCGGTCGGCGAGCCGGTGCTGGCCGCCCTGCTGCTCGGCAAGGCCGCCCAGGCGAACGAACGCGGCGCCGAGCTGGTCCTCACCCCCGACAGCCGCATCGACGACGGCGTGCTGCCCGGCACTCTGGCGGCCCGGGACCTGGTCACCATCCTTGGGAACCTCGTCGACAACGCCATCGACGCGGCCGTGGACGCGGCCACCGCCGCCGGTCCCGCCGCCCGGATCACCGTCACCGCGCGGGCCGCCGACGGCGAGCTGCTGCTGCGGGTGACCGACACCGGACCCGGCCTGTCCCCGGCGGCGGCCGACGCCGCGTTCACCCGGGGCTGGACCACCAAGAGCGAGGGCCGGGGCCTCGGTCTGGCGCTCGTCCGTCAGGCCGTGCGCCGCAACGGCGGTACCGTCGAGGCGGCCGGCGCCACGTTCACCGTCCGGCTGCCCCTGCGCACGGAGGTGCCCGCGTGATCCGTGTCCTGGTCGTCGAGGACGATCCGCTCGCCGCCGACGCGCATCGGCAGTACGTCGAGCGCGTCACGGGGTTCACGGTGCTCGGCACGGCGCACTCCGCCGCCGAGGCGCACCGCCTGCTGGAGCGCACCCCCGTGGACCTGCTGCTGCTCGACCTCTACCTGCCGGACGGCCACGGCCTGGGCCTGCTCCGCTCGCTACGGGCCGCCGGGCACGCCGCGGACGTCATCGCGGTCACCTCGGCCCGCGATCTGGCCGTGGTCCGGGAGGGCGTCTCGCTGGGTGTCGTGCAGTACGTCCTCAAGCCGTTCGCGTTCGCCACGCTCCGCGACCGCCTCGTCCGGTACGCCGAGTTCCGCGCGGCGGCGGGCGAGGCCAGCGGACAGGAGGAGGTGGACCGGGCGCTGGCCACGCTGCGCGCCCCGCAGCCGCCGACCCTGCCCAAGGGCATGAGCGGGCCCACCCTGGAGGCCGTGATCCGCGTGCTGCGCGCCTGTCCCGACGGCATCACGGCCGGCGCGGCTGGCACGGCGGCGGGCATCTCACGGATCACGGCCCGCCGTTATCTGGAACACCTCGTGACCACCGGACGCGCCGAACGCACGCCCCGCTACGGCAGCGTGGGCCGCCCCGAGCTCAGCTACCGCTGGCGGGCCGAACGCCGCTGAGCCCATGGCCCGGCCGCTCACCCCGCCGCTCCGCCCCGGCCGGCCGGGATCTTCTCCCGCAGCCGCTCGATGAACGCCAGCGACTCCGGCGGCGGCAGCGAACGGTCGCGGAGCCCGTCATAGGCGCGCCGCAGCCGGTCCACCCCGGCCTGATCGCTGATCAGCTCGCCCGAGTAGCCCGTCTCCGTATAGGCCAGCGCCTTGCCGCCCGGCAGCCACATCAGCATCGTGTCCGTCCCGCTCAGCCCGTGCAGCCCGGCGGAGAACCGCAGCACCTGGAGCGTGATGTGCGGGCGCTCGGCCATCCGCACCAGATGCCCCAACTGGTCGCGCCACGCGGCCGGATCGGCCAGGGGCCGGCGCAGCACCGATTCGTCCACCACCGCGCGGAACTCCGCCGGGTCCTCCCGGTCGAGGATCCGCTGCCGCCGCAGCCGGGCGGCGACGCGGACGTCCACGTCGTCCGCCCGCGGATTGGCCGTCCCCAGCAACTCCCGGGCGTACGCCTCGGTCTGGAGCAGCCCCGGCAGCACGGTCCCCGTGTACTTGTGGAGGATCCGCGCCTGCGACTCGACCTTGACATACGCCTCGCAGGTGTCGCGGAACACGTCCGCCCGCGCCAGCTCCCACAGCATCATCAGATGGGGCGTCGTGCCGTACGTCTCGTCCAGCGCCGCGATGACGTCCGGACTGCCCAGCCCCTCGCCCTTCTCCAGCTTGTACAGATGGGTGTGGTCCCAGCCCAGCTTGTCGGCGAGCTGGCGCAGCGACCAGCCGGCCTCGTTGCGCAGCCGATCCAGCTCCTCCGCCAGCATTCGACGCGCCGACGGCTTGCCCCGCCCCGAGATCGGTTTCCTTGCAGGCATGCGCGCACCCTTTCGTTTGCGGTCGACATCTACCAACGGCTACACGCTGGTCACAGTAGGTGTGGTTGGCGCCCGGCGCCGGTGCTTCCGCGCAAACTCCACTCGTAAGGAAACGTGATGGACGGCATGCGAACCGCCGTTCCGGTTCGCCGCCCGGGCGGAGCACGGGTGTAACGGCCGCGGCACAGCGGGCTCATCGGTATGCGTGGGATTGGCGTGATTCGACATTGGCCGGATATGTGCGCGATCCACTGACATGCACGGGGCAAGCGGCCTAACGTTGGGCCGGGGGCGCCGCGCCATCCGAAAACACCTGTGTGAAGGGTGACTTGGCGGGCGGAGCGGGGTCCTCGGTCCCGTCCGCCAGAGCCCCGAGCCAGGGGCCGGGAGAGGAGATACGCCATGTCGCTCGACGTCCCACCGGTATTGCTGGAGCAGGCCGAACGAGGCGAGGTCGACGAGGCCGCGTTCGTCGACTGCGTTCGCACATCGCTGCCCTTCGCCTGGGACATGATCAGCAACCTTGTCGCCCGGCTGAAGGTCGATGGCGGTGACTTCGCCGACAACACCACACCGCCACCAAACGAACAGGCGCGCGGCCAGCTTCTGCGCGCGCTCGCCAGTGACGCCATCCGCGGCGCCCTGGAGCGCCACTTCGGGGTGAAGCTCGCTTTCCAGAACTGTCACCGGGTGGCCGTCTTCCCGCTCGACGCGGCCTCGGACGCGCCGCTGGCACGGTTCACCTCCGTGCGGGGGCAGATCCTCAACCAGTCGCCGGAGCTGCGGGACTGCTGACGGCGGTCTCGCGTGCTGCCGCTTCCGCCCCGCCGGCCGGCAGGAGCGGCAGCACCTCGTCGGCCAGCCGCCGGACGTTCCGCTCGGTGGCGGCCAACTCGCCGGACCCCTCCACCAGGAGCGCGAACCGCGTGATCCCGGTGCGTTCCGCCGTGGCGGCCAGCCGGTCCGCGCACAACTGCGGCGGACCCACCGGGTGCAGCTCGCACAGCAACTCGGTGTAGGCCAGCGGGTCGCGCATCGTCCGCGCCCGGTCGTCCACGGTCCGGTGCGCCGCCAGTCCCTGCCGCAGCCAGCCGGGCAGCGCGCGGCGCAGCACCTCCACCGCCTCGGACTGGCTGTCACCGACCTGGACCACCCCGGCCGACACATGCTCGGCCTCGGTGTCCTGTCCGGCCTCCGCCGCGGTCTTGCGCCACAGCGCGACCATCTCCGCCTTCTCCTCGTCCCCGATGTGCATGCCCAGCAGCATCGGCAGCCCCCGCCAGGCGGCCAGCCGCACGGTCTCCGGCGAGGTGCAGGCGACCATCACCGGCGGCTGCTCGGCCGGTCTCGGCACCACGTCCACCTCGCGGAACGCGTACCGCTCGCCGTCCGCGCCGACGCGCGGCTCACGCAGCCAGCGCAGCAGCAGGTCCAGCGACTCCGGGAAGCCGCGCTCCAGCGCGGCCAGGCCGCCGCCGAAGACCTCCAGATCGACCCAGGGCCCGCCGCGCCCGACGCCCAGCGTGAACCGCCCGCCCGACGCCATGTGCAGCAGCGCGGCCTGCTCGCCCAGCGCGACGGGATGCCCGGTGGTCAGCACGCTGACCGCGGTGCCCACGCGCACCCGGCGGGTGCGGCCCAGCACCAGCGCGGCCAGGGTGGCGGCCGAGGGCACGACCCCGTACGGCACGAAGTGGTGCTCGGCCAGCCAGACCGAGTCCAGCCCGACCTCGTCGGCCAGCTCGGCGGATCGCAGAGCCCGTTGCAGCGCCTCCTTGTCGCTCTGGCCCGGATACTGACCGGCCAGCACAAATGTCCCAATCCTCATCGGCCCCATAGCCGGTACCCCTCTCGGCAGTGTGTCTCAGGGCGGCGCCTGCCCCGTTGTCCCCTGGGCACTAACGCGGGAGCACGTGCCGGAGGCACGGGCCAGTGGCAAGTTTTTCGGATGATCGGCCGGGAGCGGTGGTTGAACCGCTGCGTACACTCGATGGCACGGTTCGTTCCCGACTTCGAGGTGTTACGCGTGTCCCCCCGTCGCAACCGCCCACGCGCCGCCGGGCCCCGGCCGGGCGCCCGTGACATGGGCTCCGGCCTGGAGCGCACGGAGGCGTGGCAGGGCGAGGATTGGGTCGTCCGCCGTATCACGGGCACGGCCGCCGCGAAGCACTACCGCTGCCCGGGCTGCGACCAGGAGATCCCGCCGGGCGTGCCGCACGTGGTCACGTGGCCGAGCCTCGGCGCGGTCGACGACCGCCGCCACTGGCACGGCCCCTGCTGGAACGCCCGCGACCGCCGGGGCGCGCGGACGCTGCGCTCGCGGAACGCCCCGCGCTACTGAGCCGGCGTCCGGCGCCGGGTCAGGGCGCGGCGGAGGCGGGCCCAGCGGGAGGGGGGTTGTGCGCGGAGTAGGTCGGCGTAGTGGCGCAGGTCCGCTTCCTCTTCGTGTTCACCGAGGGCGGCCAGGAGGGCGGCGGCCTGCTCGGCGTAAGTCAGAGCCTCGTTGGTGCGGGACATCTGACTCAGGGTGAGGGCCAGATTGCCCAGTGCCTTGGCTTCAAGGTAACGCTCGCCGAGCTCGCGGCAGATGGCGAGGGCCTGGCGGAGCGTGGCGACGGATTCCTTGTGCTGGCCGGCGTGCAGCAGTGCGTTGCCGAGGTTGTTGAGGGTCTGTCCTTCGCCGTGGCGGTCGTTGAACTCGCGGCAGATGGTGAGGTCTTCCCGGAATGCGGCGATGGCTTCTTCGTGCCGTCCGGTCACGGAGAGTGCGAGGCCGAGGTTGTTGAGAGCTTGTCCTTCGCCGTGGCGGTCGTTGAACTCGCGGCAGATGGTGAGGTCTTCCCGGAATGCGGCGATGGCTTCTTCGTGTCGCCCGGTCACGCGGAGCGCGTTGCCGAGGTTGTTCAGGGTTTGTCCTTCGCCGCGGCGGTCGTTGAACTCGCGGCAGATGGTGAGGTCTTCCCGGAATGCGGCGATGGCTTTTTCGTACTGCCCGGTCTCGATGAGTGCGAGGCCGAGGTTGTTGAGAGCCTGTCCTTCCCCGTTGCGGTCGCCCAGCTCACGGTAGATGGTCAGGGTGCTGTTGAACGCATCGATGGCCTCGTCGAACTCGCGGGTTGCCCAAAGGGACAGCCCCAGGATGTTCAGTGCTCCCGCCTCTTGGTCGCGGTCGCCGACTGTCTGCGCGGCGGTGACCGCACATCGGCACACAGCCAACGCGTCCGCCAGATGCCGGTGCCTGTTCAGGAAGATGCGAAGGCAGTGGGCGAGTCCTATCGCGACGCTGTGCCGTCCCGCCTCGGCCGCCAGCGCCACCGCGCCGACCAGGCTGGCCCGTTCCCGTTCCAGCCAGGCGACGGCCGCCGCCCGGTCGGGGAATTCGGGGGGTGTGGGCTGGCCGTACAGCACGCGGAGGTGGTCATCGGCCGCGTCCGTCCGGGTCAGGTAGTGGTCCAGCAGCCGGTCCACCGCATCCTCGCGTCGGTCCTCCTCGGCCGCCGCCTCCCCCTGCTCCGTCGCGTACAGCCGAATCAGGTCGTGCATCCGCCAGCAGCCCGAGCCGGTGGGCTGTTCGGCGATCAGGCAAGCCTCGGCCAGAGCGGCCAGCAGGGTGCGGGTCTCGCGGGGGTCGAGTTCGGCTATCGCCGCCGCCGCCTCGGTGGAGACCTGCGGGCCGGGGTTGACCGTGATCAGCCGGAACAGGCGCTGCTGCTCGGCCGGGAGGCGCTGGTAGGAGAGGTCGAACGTCGCCCGCACCGCGATCGACGAGCCGTCCACGGCCGTGTGCCGCAGCCGTTCCAGCCGGGCGCGGGCGTCGGCCAGGTCGTCGGCCGCGTCGGCGATCCGCAGGCCGGGGTCCGCCGTCAGCAGCGCGGCGACGATGTGCAGCGCCAGCGGCAGATGGCCGCAGTGCTCGCCCACGCGCGCCAGCGCCGCCCGCTCCCGGCGCGGCCGTTCGTCGCCGGGCCGGGCCCGCCGCAGCACCCCGGCGATCAGCGCGGCGGCGGCGTCCGGCGTCAGCTCGGCCAGGTCGATGAGCCGGGGCGCGAACCCCGGCGCGACCAGGGTGTGCCGGGAGGTCACCAGCAGCCGGTGGTCACCGCCGGCCGGCACCAGGGGCTGGATCTGGGCGGCGGTCGCGGCGTCGTCCGCCACGATCAGCACCGGCTCCGTTCGCCGGGCCAACTCGGAGCGGTACAGCGTCAGTTGCTCCTCGGGCGTGGGCGGCCGGTCCTGCTCGGGCACGCCGAGCGCGCTCAGCAGGGCGGCCACCGCCGCCTCCGCGCCGACCGGCCCGGCCGGGTCATAGCCGCGCAGCGCCACGAACAGTGCCCCGCCCGCGAACCACCCCCGTCGCACCGCCTCATGCGCCGTGTGCAGCGCCAGCGCCGTCTTTCCGATGCCGCCGAAGCCCCGGACCGCCGTCACCGGGCCGCCGTCGCCCGCCGGGTTCAGCAGCGCCAGCAGTTGGGCGGCGCGCTCCTCGCGGCCCACCAACTCGCCCGGCCCGGCGGGGAGTCCGGCCAGCGCCTGGGCGGCGGGGGAGTGCGCGTGGTAGTCCCCGGCGACTTGAAGCACCTGACCGTTCCCCGACGCGTGCGCGCGCTGGTCGTTACGCCCCATCGCCGCCGTCCCGCTCCGGCGCGCGCTGGGTGATCCGCGCGCCACCGGACGCCTTCGCGCGCTGGTCGACATCCCCGCCGGCGCCCGCCTCCTGGGTGACGCGGGCGCGGCCCGAGGCGTTCGCCCGCTGCCGGACCCGGCCGCCGCCCGGCCCGGACTCGGGGGAGCGGGCCGCCCACCAGCCGCCCGCCGCGCCGACGGTGGCCGCGACCACCCCGGCGAACGCGGTGCCCACCGTCAGCCGGTCCCCCTCGTCCGTGGGCAGCAGACCGGCCGGGTCCTCCCACGCCAGCCACAGACACAGCGCGAACGCGGCCACCGAGCCCGCGACCACCGCCGACCACCGCACCACCGCATGCGACATCCGCGCCCCCCTTCCCCGTCCAAGCTACCGCGCGGAGGGCGAATCGCGGTGCCGCTGGGGGGAGTTACACCACCGCCCGGTGGAACGACTCGACCGTCTCGGTCAGCACCGCGTCCAGCGGGGTCGGTGTGACGCCGAAGGTCTCGGTCACCCGGGAGCCGTCCATCAGGAACGGCCGCTGGGAGAGGTACTGCATCTCCGGGACGCCCGACGTGATCGGGTCGACGAGGGCCGCGTTGTGCAGGGCCAGCGCCGACATCGCGATCAGCTGGTGATCGGCCAGGCCCGCCAGTTCCGCCAGCCGTGCGGTGATCGCGCGCACGGAGAGGTCGGAGACGGCGGGCACGTGCCAGGGCCGGCCCCAGGCGCGGTCGTCCCGGCTGAGGGCGACCAGCGTGCGGGCCACGTCGCCGGGGTAGGCCCAACTGTGGGCCGCGTCCAGGTCGGCCGGATACTGGGCCGGTTCGCCGGCCAGCACGAACGGCGCGACCAGCAGGTTGAACATCGACAGCACCGTCCGGCCGCCGAGGTAGTCGCCGGGGCGGACCTCGGCGAACCGGATCCGGCCCGCCTCAACTCGACCCTACGGATGCGGTGATGGACGGTGAATGGCTTGCCGTCTCCATTCTTTGTCCCATCGTCCACGGCGGGGGGCGTACGATCGCGGCATGGATGTGCTCAGCGATGTGCTCGCCGCCATGCGCGTGGGACAGCCGAACGCGGGACGGAGCCGGTGCCGGGCGCCGTGGGGCGTGCGGTTCCCGGCCGGGGACGCCGCCGCCTGCCATGTCGTGCTCCAGGGCGCGTGCTGGCTGATCCCGGACCGCGGGGAGCCGGTGGCGCTCGGCGTGGGCGACGTGGTGTTCACCTCGCACGGCGACGGCCACGCCCTGGTCGACCGGCCGGGCAGCCCGACGGTCGCGTTCCGCCCGGAGCACGGCGGCGAGTCGCCGCTCGCCGAGCTGGTCATCCCCGGCGACGGCGGCGCGGCCACCGAAATGCTGTGCGCCTCCTACAGCTTCGACCAGACCCGCCCGCACCCGCTGCTGCGCGACCTGCCGCGGATCATCCATCTGCCGGCCCGGGTGGGGCAGCACACGGAGCTGCGGGCCGCCGTGGACCTCCTGGGCAACGAACTGCGGCACCCGCGCGCCGGTACGGAGGGCGTGCTTCCCGCGCTCGTCGACATGCTGCTGCTCTACGTGCTGCGGGCCTGGCTCGACGAGCGGTCGGGCGACACCGCGGGCTGGGCCACCGCGCTCAACGACCCGGCCGTCGCCGTGGCGTTGCGGCACATCCACCGGCAGCCCGACCGGCCGTGGACCGTCGAGGAACTGGCGGTGCGCGCCGGGCTGTCCCGGGCGGCCTTCGCGAAGCGGTTCGCCACGCTGGTGGGCCAGCCGCCGCTGACCTATCTGACCTGGTGGCGGATGACGACCGCGGCCCGAATGCTGCGCGGCACCGAGACGCCGCTGCGTTCCGTCGCCGAACGCTGCGGCTACGGCTCGGAGTTCGCCTTCGCCAAGGCGTTCAAACGGGAGTACGGGATGGCCCCCGGCCGGTACCGCCGCGAGGGCCGGTCACCGGCGGGGGCGGCGTCCGCACGCTAGACGTCGGTGGTCGTCAGCCGGGCGTAGGCGGCGATCAGGACCGCCAGGGTCACGCCGGCCAGCAGGCCGAGCAGGGGCCAGCCGGTGTCGCCGGCCTCGCCCTCGATCGGGATGCGGAAGAGGGTGGCCAGGCCGTTCAGCGGGGAGTACTCGATGAGCTTCTCGCGGAACGAGCTCAGGCCCTCGCCCACCATGAACAGCGCGGTGAGCAGCGGCAGCAGGACCACGCCGAGCATGGTGGTGATGGCCCCGGCCGAGTGCCGCAGCAGGCCACCGACGCCCAGACCCAGCAGGCCGAGCAGCGACACGTACAGCGACGCCCCGACCGTCGCGCCCAGCCAGTGGCCGGAGGTGGCCACCAGCTTGCCGTTCTCGATCGAGTCCTCCAGGTACTCGTCGTGGATGGCGTAGTAGGGCACTTCCTGGTCGGCCAGCATGGAGGAGTGGATCAGCCCGGTCAGCGTGCACGCGATGAGCGTCATCGTGAAGGCCAGCAGGAAGAACACCACCGCCTTGGCCAGCAGGACGCGACCGCGCTGCGGGCAGGCGGTGAGCGTGGTGCGTATCATCCCGGTCCCGTACTCCGAGGTGATGACGAGCACGCCGAGGGTGATGACGCAGAGCTGGCCGAACATCAGGCCGAAGAAGCCGCCCGCGAGGAGCGGCATCTCCACCTCGTTCTGGCTGCTGAGCGCCACCGCGAACAGCAGGCCCACGCCGACCGTGAGCACGAACATGATGACGAGCGTCCACACGGTGGACCGCACCGAGCGGATCTTGGTCCACTCGGAGGCGAGGGCGTGCCCGAAGTGGCTGCGGGTCACCGGGATCGGGGAGGCGTAGCCCGGCGCGGGCGGGGCGTGCTGGGGCATCGGCGCGGGGGCGGTCATCGGGCGTCCTCGGTGCTGGGCGTGGCGGTCGTCGGGTTCGGCGGGGCGGCGGGCGGCGCTTGCGCGGGCACGGCCTGGACGCCCAGCGCCAGGGTGGCCCCCGGCGGCTGCGCGGCGGGCTGGGGCGGGGCCGCGAACGGCTGTTGCGCGTACGGCTGCGGCGGAACGGGCACGGTGCCCGGCGCCGGGGCGGGCGGTGACTGCCCCAGGCCGGAGCGCTGGTCGCTCGTCGAGCGGTAGTCCACGGCGCCCTGCGTCATCCGCATGTACGCCTCCTCCAGCGAGGCCTGGTGCGGGGACAGCTCCCACAGCCGGGTGCCCGACTCGTGCGCCAGGTCGCTGATGCGGGGCAGCTCCAGGCCGATGACCTTCAGCGCGCCGTCCGGCTCGGGCGTCACCTGGGCGCCGGCCCCGGTGAGGGCCTTCACCAGCGTCTCGCGCTGCTCGGTCTCGCCGTCCGGGGTGCGGACGCGGGCGAAGTCCGTCGAGTTCTGCCGGATGAAGTCCCGCACCGGCAGGTCGGCCATGAGCTGGCCGCGCCCGATCACGATCAGATGGTCCGCCGTCTGCGCCATCTCGCTCATCAGGTGGCTGGAGACGAAGACCGTGCGGCCCTCGGCGGCCAGCCGCCGCATCAGGTTCCGGACCCAGAGGATGCCCTCCGGGTCCAGCCCGTTCACCGGCTCGTCGAACAGCAGCACCTGGGGGTCGCCGAGCAGCGCCGCCGCCATGCCGAGCCGCTGCCCCATGCCGAGCGAGAAGCCCTTGGACCGCTTGCCCGCCACGTCCTGGAGGCCGACCACGCCCAGCACCTCGTCCACCCGGCGGGCCGGGATGCCGGAGAGCTGGGCCAGACACAGCAGATGGGCCCGCGCGGTGCGCCCGCCGTGCTTGGCGTTCGCGTCGAGCAGCGCGCCCACCTGGCGCGGCGCGTTCGGAAGCTGCCGGTACGGATAGCCGCCGATGGTCACCGTGCCCGCGCTGGGCTGGTCGAGCCCCAGGATCATGCGCATGGTGGTCGACTTGCCGGCGCCGTTCGGGCCGAGGAAGCCGGTGACTTTCCCCGGCTGGACTCCGAACGTCAGGTTGTACACGGCCGTCTTGGAGCCGTAGCTCTTGGTCAGGCCGACTGCTTCGATCATTCTTCTCCACCCGTTACAGCCGAAACTCGTCCCCCAATAGGCTGGAAACCATATCGGACCTGATCTCAAGCGGGCTCATCCAGTCGGAACCGCGCCGAGCGGGCTCCTCGCCCGCCGGCGTCAGGCGTCCCGTTTCCGCAGGCTCAGATATCCGGCGGCCAGCGCCGCCGCCACCCACAGCAGCATGATCAGCAACCCGCCCCACGGACCGTACGGCCGCTCGCCGTCGTCCACCACCGCCATGATCTGCGAACCCGCCTGATCCGGCAGATAGTCGCCGATCTTCTCCGTCGCCGACACATTGGCCAGGATGCTGGAGATCATGAAGAAGAACGGGATCAGCACCCCGAACGTCAGCATCGGGCCGCGCAGCAGCCAGGCCACGGCCATCGCGAACAGCGCGATCAGCCCCATGTAGAGACCGGCGCCGAACACCGCGCGCAGCACGCCCGGTTCGCCGATGTCCGTGCGGTAGCGGCCCAGCATCGCCTGGCCCAGGAAGAACGCCAGAAAGCTGGTGGCCAGCCCCACCAGCAGCGCCAGCGCCGTCGCCACGGCCAGCTTCGCGGCCATCAGCGCGCCGCGCCGCGGCACCGCGCACAGC
Source organism: Streptomyces litchfieldiae (assembly GCF_031845365.1). NCBI lineage: Bacteria > Bacillati > Actinomycetota > Actinomycetes > Kitasatosporales > Streptomycetaceae > Streptomyces > Streptomyces litchfieldiae. The sequence continues at coordinate 401,802 of NZ_JAVREL010000001.1, read as the reverse complement.
GAGGCGCGGATCATGCCGGTGCTGTACTCGTTGGACACCACCAGGATGCCGAAGGCGATCATCGCGAGCTGGCCCATCGACGTCCCGGCGAAGCTGATGAACGTCGGGTCGAACGTAAGCTGTTCGGCGCGCGAGAGGTCGTCGTAGCCGTGCCGCACCAGCAGGCTGATCAGCATGCCCAGCGCCACGGTCACCACGACCGCCGCCGCCAGCGTCCACACGGTGGACCGCACGGAACGGATCTTGGTCCACTCGGACTTCAGCACCCAGTCGGCGTTCGCCACGGCTCAGCCCTCCCGTGCCTGGTACTCCACGGCCCCGTGCGTCAGCCGCATGAACGCCTCCTCCAGCGACGCCTGCTGCCGGCTGAGCTCGTGCAGCACCACGCGGTGTTCGGCGGCCAGTTCGCCGACCCGGGAGGCGGGCACCCCCTCTATCTCCAGGCAGCCGTCCGGCCGCTGCTCCGGCCGGACGCCCGCCGCCGCCAGCGCGTCCCGCAGCCGCTCCGGCTCGGGGGTGCGCACGCGCACGAACGTCCGGGAGTTCTCCTCGATGAAACGGGCCATCGACGTGTCCGCGAGCAGCCGGCCCTGACCGATCACCACGAGATGTTCGGCCGTCAATGCCATTTCGCTCATCAAGTGGCTGGAAACAAAAACGGTCCGGCCGCCCGCCGCGAGCTGCTTCATCAGATTCCTGATCCAGTGAATGCCTTCCGGATCAAGGCCGTTCACCGGCTCGTCGAACATCAGGATCCGCGGATCGCCCAGCAGCGCGCTGGCGATCCCCAGCCGCTGACCCATGCCGAGCGAGAAGCCCTTCGGCCGCTTTCTGGCCACCCCTGTGAGTCCCACAAGATCGAGCACTTCGTCGATCCGCCGCGGATCGACGCCGTTGCTCTGCGCCAGGCACAGCAAATGGTGATACGCCGTGCGGCCCGGATGCACCGACTTGGCCTCCAGCAGCCCGCCGATATACGTCAGCGGGCGCGTCAGCCGGTCATAGGGCCGCCCGTCGATGGTCACCCGGCCGCTCGTGGGATGGTCCAGCCCCAGGATCATCCGCATGGTCGTGGACTTGCCCGCGCCGTTCGGGCCCAGAAAGCCGGTGACCACCCCCGGGCGCACCGCGAACGTCAGCCGGTCCACCGCGGTCTTCGCGCCGTACCGCTTGGTGAGCTCCGCCAGCTCGATCATGGACCGACGCTAAAACGGCGCTGGGGCCGCCGCCCGGTGAAGGCGGCGACCCCAGCGCCGTTCGGGTGAGCGCGCCGGTGCGGCGGGCTCAGCGGGACTGCTGCGCGGGCACGCCCTTGGACAGGCTCTCGTTGTCGTCGTCGTCCCCGAGGGAGGCCGCGGCGACCTGAGCGCCGGTCAGCGTGGCCAGCATCTCGCGGACGTTGGTGAGCTGGGCGTTGATGCTGTCGCGGCGGTTGGTGAGGGCCGCCAGCTCGCGCTCGGACTCGCTGCGGATCCGGTCGGCCTTGGCGTTGGCGTCGGCCACGATGTCCTCGGCCTGCCGCTGCGCGGTCTCCACCGTCTGGCGGGCGCGGCGCTCGGCGTCCGTGCGCAGCTTCTCGGCCTCCAGCCGCAACTGCTCGGCGCGGTGCTCGATCTCCGCCAGCCGCTTCTCCGCCTTCGCCTGACGGGAGGCCAGGTCGCGCTCGGACTGCTCCCGGCGCTTGGCCAGGTTCGTCTCGAAGTCGGCCGCGGCCTGCGCCGCCTTGGCCCGGGTGTCCTCGAAGAGGGCGTCCGCCTCCTCGCGCTTGGCCTGGGCGTCCTTCTCGGCCTCGGCGCGCGTGGCGGCCGCCTCGCCCTGGGCCTTCTCGACGATGCGGGAGCCGTCCTCCTCGGCCTTGGCCTTGCGCTCCGCCGCGTACGCCTCCGCGTCGTTGCGCACCTGCTGCGCCGCGCCCTCGGCCAGCTCGCGGTGCTGCTCGGCGGCCCGCCGGGCCTCCTCGCGCAGGTCCTTCGCCTCCTCCTCGGCGAGGCGGAGGATCTTCTCGACCCGGGCCCCGAGCCCGGCGTAGGACGGCTCGGCGTCGGTGATGGCGGCCTGGGCGTTCTGCGTTTCGAGGTGCAGCTCCTCGATCCGCTTCTCCAGAGAGGTGATACGAGCCAGTGCGCTGTCGCGGTCGGCAACGAGCTTCGAGATGCGGTCGTCCACCTGCCCGCGGTCGTAGCCGCGCCGCACGAGCTCGAAGCCGAAGGGGGAGGAAGTGTCGCTCATGGGGTTCCTGTCGAATCAGACGGGTGCGTTGAGTTGATGGAATGTGGGGCCTGGGCGTTCAAGCGCTTCGGGTCGAGCTCCTAAAGCCGTGATACGGACGGGTCCATGCCCTGGAGGCATCATCCTAGGGGGCGAACCGGCGTGTCTTCGAGCGGATCCGCTTTCTCTGTGGAGAATGTTCGCCCCTTCCGCTCAATCGGTTGTTCAGGGGAATGCCGCGCTCCGTGCTATCCGCCCGCGCGCTTGCCGCCGGGCCGGGGCCCGCCGGCCCCCGCAGCGACCGTGCCGCCTCCGGACTTGCCCCGCGAAGAGCCGCCCGAGCCCCCGGACTTGGCGCCCGGCTTGGGCGCCTCGAAGGACTCCAGCGCTTCCAACACGTCCTGCACCCGGGAGATTTCGGCGTTGATGTCCGCCCGCCTGCGAGCGAGCCGGTCCAGCTCACGCTTGCCGTCCTCCACCATGCGCTTGGCCTCCCGCTCGGCCTCGGCACGGGTCGCCTGCGTCTCGCGCAGCACCTTCGACCGCTGCTGCTCGGCGTCCTTGAGCAGCGCCTCCGCCTTCTTCACCGCGGCGATACGTACCTTACTCGCCTCGGTGCTGGCCTCGTTGAGCAGCTTCTCGGCCGCCGAACGGGCCTCCGCGCGCTGCTCCTCCGCGGCCTTCATCAGCTTGTCCACGCGCTCGCCGGCGGTGCGCGCCTGCTCGGCCGCCTCCCGCCGCGCCCGGTCGTGCAGCGCCTCGACCTCGGCCTCCACCCGGGCGCGGTGCTCCTCCGCCCGCTCCCGGATCGCCGACGCGTCCCGACGCGCCTCCTCCAGCAACTGATTGGCGTCCGCGCGGGAGGTCTCCACCAACTCGGACCCGGCGTCCTGGGCGTCGCCGATGAGCCGCGCCGACTCCTTGCGGGCCGCGGCCACCATCTTGTCCGACTGCTCCTCGGCGGTGGCCGCGATGCGCAGCGCCTCCTCCTGAGCCTTCGCCAGCAGCTCGTCCGCCTGCGCCGCCGCGTCGCTGCGCTTGCGCGCCGCCTCCCGGCGCGCCCGGTCCGCCAGCTCGTCCGTCTCCGCGCGCGTGCGCTCGGCCGCCTCCTCGGCGCTCCGGCGCGCGCGGTCCGCCTCCGCGATCGCATCCTTGACGGTCCGTTCGGCCAGGGCGGAGGCCGCCTCCTTCTCCTCCGCGGACTCCCGCAGCACCCGGGCCGCCTCGCGCTCGGCCTCCGCGCGGTGCGTGGCGATCTCCGCCTCGGCCGCCTCGCGCAGCCCGGACACCGAGTCGCGCACCTGCTGCGCCTTGTGCTCCGCCGCGGCGACCAGGATCTCCGCGCGCCGCTCCGCGTCGTCGATCCGCGCCCGGGCGGCGGCCAGCATCTCCTCGCTCTGCTCGCGCGCCTGGGCCCGCTCCCGGTGGGCGGCCTCCCGCGCGTCCGCCAGGAACGCGTCGGCCTCGGCCCGCAGCCGCGCCGCCTCCTCCTGCGCGGCGCCGAGCGCTTCGGCGGCCTCGGCCGCGGTCCGCTCCGCCGCCGCGGCGGCGTCGGCGCGCACCCGGTCGGCCGCCGAACGGGCCTCGCCGCGCAGCCGGTCCACCTCGGCCATCGCCTCGCCGCGCAGCCGGACCGCCAGCTCCTCGCCCTCGGCCCGCACCCGCGCCGCGTCGGTGGCGGCCTCGTCCCGCACCCGCAGCGCGTCCTGCTCGGCCTGCTCGGTGAGCGCCCGGATCCGCTCGGCGGCCTCCGCGCGCAGCCGCTCGGTCTCCGCGTTCGCCTCGGACCGCAGCCGCTCCGCCTCGGCCCGCGCCTCGGCCAGTGTCTCCTCGGCCGCCGTGACCCGGCGCCCGGCCTCCTCGCGCAGCCGGTCCAGCTCCGCCGTCGCCGCCGCGCGCTCCGCCTTCGTGGCCTCGCGCGCCTCCGCGCGCAGCCGGCGCGCGGCGTCCTCGGCCTCCTGCGTGATGCGCTCGGCGTGCTGCGCGGCCTCGACGCGCTGCTTCTCCGCCTCGGCGCGCGCCTTCTTCAGCGCCTGCTCGGCCTGGTTGCGCAGGGTGGTGGCGCGCTCGATGGCCTCCGTGCGCACCCGTTCGCTCTCGGTCGTCGCCGCCGAACGCAGCTCCTCGGCGTCCGCCCGGGCCTGCGCCAGCAGCTCCTCGGCGCTGGCCGCCGCCTGCTCGATCTGCGAGACGGCGTCCCGTCGCGCCTCGGCGCGGGTCCGCTCGCCCTCCTCGGCCGCCTCCGCCCGCAACTGCTCGGCCTCGCCGCGCAGCCGTCGCGCCTCCTCCTGGAGCTCGACGGTCTTGGCCCGGTACTCCTTCGTGTCGTCCTGCGCGGCACCCTTCAACTGCTCGGCCACGTCGTGCGCCTCGGCACGCAGCCGGTCCGCCTCCGCCTCGGCCTCGGCGCGCAGCCGCTCGGCCTCCTCGGTCGCCGCCTTCGTGGTGGCCTTGGCCTCCTCGGCGGCCTTGGTCAGCACGTCCTCGGCGGTGCGGGCCGCCTCGGCGAGCTGGGCCGCGTACTCCTCGGCGGACTTGGAACGGGCCTCCTCCGTCGCCTCGGCCAGCACCTGCTCGGCCCGGGCGCGGGCCTCGTCCAGCGCGTGCTGCGCCTCGGCCCGGCGGTTCTCCGCGTCGCGGGTGGCCTCGCCCACCATGCGCGCGACCTCCGCCTTGGCGGTGGCCGTGCGCTGCTCGTACTCCGACTCGGCGGTGCCGCGCCGCTTCTCGGCCTCCGCGGTGGCCTCCGCGACCAGCCGCTCGGCCTCCTCGCGGGCGGCGCGCAGCTCGCCCGCCGCCTCGGCCGCCCGCTCCTCGGCCTTGCGCACCAGCGCGGCGGCCTCGCGGCGGCCGGTGTCGGCCTCCTGCGCGGTGCTGCTGCGCAGCCGCTCGGCGTGCTCGGTGGCCTCCTGGGCCTGCGCGGAGGCCGCGTTCAGCAGGCGCTCGGCGTCCGCCCGGGCGCGGCGCAGCAGTTCGTCGGCCTCGCCGCGCGCCGCCTCGGTCTCCGCGGCGATCCGCGCTCTGGCCTCGTCGGCCAGCCGCGCCGCCTCGGTCCGGGCCTGCGCGACGGTCCGCTCGGCCTCGGCCCGGGTCTCCTCCAGCAGCCGGCGGGCCTGGGACTCGCTGCGGGCGCGCAACTGCTCGGCCCAGGCGACGTTCTCGTTGACGTGGGATTCGACGGTGGACCGGCGCTGCGCCAGCTCCTCGTCCAGCCGCTGCCGGCGGCCCACCGCCTCCGCGTGCAGCTCCGCCTCCATCCGGGCGCGCTGCTCGGACTGCTCCTGGACGACCCGCTGGGAACGGGCCCGCGCCTCGCGCAGCTCGCGCTCGGCGTCCACCCGCATCTGGTCGGCCTGGTGGTGGGCGGCGCGCAGGATCTGCTCGGCGTGCGAGGCCGCGTCGCCGTAGACCGGACGCAGGGCGAGGGTCCGGCGCACCTCGTGCAGCTTGGCGCGCAGGACCTCGACCTGGTAGCCGAGGTCGTCGGCATGGTCGACCGCCTTGTCCCGCTCCTTCTTCAGCCGCTCCATCTCGGCTTCGAATCGCGAGAGGTGGTCCTCAGCCTGGTAGGCGTCGTAGCCCCGCACTGCGCGGTCCCATCCGTCCCCTGGTCGTGGTACTGCAAGATCCGGTCATCGGCCGAACGCGGGACGAAGTGAAAGCCCACAGCCCCGGCTCGGCCACTCTACCGGCCGGGGCAGCTCACGTCAGTGGCCCTCGGCATCCCCCGGGGCTGCCGGGACGGCGGACGTCACGAGTTCCGTGAGCACTCCGTGACAGTCCTTCGGGTGCAGGAACGTGATCCGGGAGTCCATCGAGCCGCGGCGCGGCTTCTCGTACAGGACCCGCACGCCCTTGTCGCGGATGGCCTCGGACTCGGCGTCCACGTCGGCGGTGCCGAAGGCGATGTGGTGCACGCCCTCGCCGTTCTTGGCCATCCACTTGGCGACGGGCGAGTCGTCGCGGATGGGTTCGATGAGCTGAAGATAGGACGCCCCACCGTCGTCGGTACCGTTGATTCTCAGCATGGCCTCGCGGACCCCTTGCTCCTCGTTGACCTCGGAGTGGAAGACTTCGAAACCGTAGGTGGCGCGATAGAACTCGACGGTGGTGTCAAGGTCGAAACAGGCGATCCCGATGTGATCGATGCGCGTCAACATCCCCCTAGTCCACTGCCTTTGAGGGGGAGTGTGCAACGTGCGCACCGTCACACGCTCGCGCCGGTGACCCCCTGGGTCACGCTCTGTACATTGACGTGAACCCTCGTTTACTCCCGAAATTCCCGAGGAGTGCACCATGACAACCAGCAACGGCCCCACCTCCGTGATCGTCGCCGGCGCCCGGACGCCGATGGGCCGGCTGCTCGGCGCGCTGAAGTCGTTCTCCGGCGCCGAGCTGGGCGGCTTCGCCATCAAGGCGGCGCTGGAACAGGCCGGGATCACGGGCGATCAGGTGCAGTACGTGATCATGGGACAGGTGCTCCAGGCCGGGGCGGGGCAGATCCCGGCGCGGCAGGCCGCCGTGCGCGCGGGCATTCCGATGACCACCCCCGCGCTGACCGTGAACAAGGTCTGTCTCTCCGGGCTGGACGCCATCGCGCTGGCCGATCAGCTCATCCGCGCCGGCGAGTTCGACGTGGTCGTGGCCGGCGGCCAGGAGTCGATGACCAGCGCCCCGCACCTGCTGCCGAAGTCCCGGGAGGGCTTCAAGTACGGCGCGGTGCAGATGCTCGACGCGATGGCGCACGACGGGCTGACCGACCCCTTCGAGGGGATCGCCATGGGGGAGTCGACCGACAAGTACAACGCCCGCCTGGGCATCACGCGCGCCGATCAGGACGCCGTCGCGGCGCTCTCCCACCAGCGGGCCGCCGCCGCCCAGAAGAACGGGCTGTTCGAGGCCGAGATCACGCCGGTGCCCGTGCCGCAGCGCAAGGGCGACCCGGTGCTGGTGGACCGGGACGAGGGCATCCGCCCCGAGACCACCGTGGAGGGGCTGGCGCGGCTGCGGCCCGCGTTCGACCCTCAGGGCACGATCACGGCCGGCACCTCGTCGCAGATCTCCGACGGCGCCGCCGCGGTGGTCGTGATGTCCCGCGCCAGGGCGGAGGAGCTGGGCCTGTCCTGGCTGGCCGAGATCGGCCCGCACGGGAACGTGGCCGGCCCGGACAACTCGCTCCAGTCGCAGCCCGCCAACGCGATCCTGCACGCCCTGAGCCGGGCCGGGCTGACCGTGGCCGACCTCGATCTGATCGAGATCAACGAGGCGTTCGCCGCGGTCGCCGTGCAGTCAATGCGGATCCTCGGAGTTGACCATGAACGGGTGAATGTGAACGGCGGCGCCGTCGCCCTGGGCCACCCGATCGGCATGTCCGGCGCCCGGCTCGCGCTGCATCTCGCCCTGGAGCTGCGGCGCCGGGGCGGCGGCACGGGCGCGGCGGCGCTGTGCGGCGGCGGCGGACAGGGCGACGCGCTGATCCTGCGGGTGCCGGAGGCGAAGTGACGTGACGTTCGAGGTGGGTGAACTGGTGGCCGGCGCGCGGGCGGGCCGACCCCGGGCCGTGGCCCGGCTGATCTCGCTGGTGGAGGGGGCCTCCCCCCGGCTGCGCGAGGTGATGGCCGCGCTGGCGCCGCACACCGGCCACGCGTATGTGGTCGGCCTGACCGGTTCGCCCGGCGTCGGCAAGTCCACCTGCACCTCCGCGCTGGTCGGCGCGTACCGCCGGGCCGGCAAGCGGGTCGGGGTGCTGGCCGTCGACCCCTCCTCGCCGTTCTCCGGGGGCGCGCTGCTGGGCGACCGGATCCGGATGGGCGAGCACGCCACCGACCCCGGCGTCTACATCCGTTCGATGGCCACCCGCGGTCACCTCGGCGGGCTGGCCTGGGCGGCGCCGCAGGCGGTGCGGGTGCTGGACGCGGCGGGCTGCGACGTGATTTTCGTGGAGACCGTGGGCGTGGGGCAGTCGGAGGTGGAGGTCGCCGCGCAGGCGGACACGACGGTGGTGCTGCTCGCTCCCGGGATGGGCGACGGGGTCCAGGCGGCCAAGGCCGGAATTCTGGAGGTCGGCGACGTCTTCGTCGTCAACAAGGCCGACCGCGAGGGCGCGGACGCCACGGTCCGCGAGCTGAACCACATGCTGGGCCTCGGCGAGGCCCGGGCTCCCGGCGACTGGCGGCCGTCCGTCGTGAAGGCGGTCGCGGCGCGCGGCGAGGGCGTGGACGAGATGGTGGCGGCGCTGGACAAGCACCGCGCGTGGCTGGAGGAGCACGGCGCACTGGCCGCCCGGCGCGTGCGCCGGGCGGCCCTGGAGGTGGAGACGATCGCGGTCACCGCCCTGCGCGAGCGGATGGCGGACCCGAGCGGCGACGCGCGCCTGACGGCCCTGGCCGAACGGATCACCGCCGGCACGCTCGACCCCTACACGGCGGCGGACGAACTGGTGGCGGGGCTGACGGGGGAGTAGATCCCGTCCGGCCCGCCACCGGTGCCCGGCGGAGCTCAGCGGTCGTCCGCGTCGTCGTCGCCCTGGTCGTCACCGTCGTCGGCCGCGTCGTTCCGGTCGTCCGCGTCGTCGTTCCGGTCGTCGCGGTCGTCGCGGTCGTCGTCCTGGTCGTCGTCGCGGTCGTCCGCGTCGTCCTCGTTCCGGTCGTCCCGGTCGTCCCGGTCGTCGTCCCGGTCGTCCGCGTCGTCCTCGTTCCGGTCGTCGCGGTCGTCACCGCCGCCGTTGTCGTCGTCGCCCCGCTCCTCGTCGGTGATCTCCCCGGACGCCAGGTTGATCCGCAGCTCGTACTCGGTGCCGTCCTCGCCGCGCAGCTCCAGCTCCCAGTGGCCGTCGTCCACCGTCGCCTCCCGCAGCAGCGCCGAGGTGTGCTCCTCCGCCAGCCGGACGGCCTCCGCCGCGTCGATCTCGGCGCTCTCCGACAGCAGGCTCCTGGCCGCCACCCGGTCGTCGTCATCGTCGTCGTCGCCGGCCAGCGCCCGGCTGTTCAGCACCTCGGCGCCGTCCTCGCTGATCCGGACCCGGTGCCACTGCTCGTCCTCGCCGTAGACCTCGACCTCCCAGCCGCGGCCCTGACCGTCGTCCGCGTCGAGCTCGATGTCCGTCACCACGCCCGGCACCGCGCCGATCGCCGTGCCGACCGCCTGCTCGGCGGCCGAGCCGCTGTCGTCGCCCGCCGCACCGTCGTCGCCCGAGCCCGTGTCCGCCCCGGCTTCCGCCACCGCGATGTCGTCGAGCGCGGCGCTCGTCGGCTCCGTCCGCTCGCCGTCCGAGCTCATCGCGGCGCCGGCCAGGGTGCCGCCGCCGATCACGGCGCCGGCCGCGACGATCGCGAAGATGACATTGCGCTTCATGAGGGTTCCTCCCCGTTGTGAGTGCCAACGGGGAAGACCATCCCGGAACGTTGCTGAAGAGGACCTGAAGCCACCTGAAGAACCCTTCAGGAACGGTTTGCCAAGCTTGGCCCCATGCGCGTGCTGATTGTGGAGGACGAGAAGCGCCTGGCCCGTTCGCTGGCCCAGGGTCTGACGGCCGAGGGCTTCGCCGTGGACGTCGTCCACACCGGGACGGACGGGCTGCACCGGGCGACCGAGGGCGCCTACGACCTGATCATCCTGGACATCATGCTGCCGGGCATGAACGGCTACCGGGTCTGCGGCGCCCTGCGCGCCGCCGGGGACGAGACGCCGATCCTGATGCTCACGGCCAAGGACGGCGAGTACGACGAGGCCGAGGGGCTGGACACCGGCGCCGACGACTACCTCACCAAGCCGTTCTCCTATGTCGTCCTGGTCGCCCGGGTGCGCGCCCTGCTGCGCCGGCGCGGCGGGCGCGGCGCCTCGCCCGAGCTGCGGGTCGGCGATCTCACCGTGGACCGCGCCGCCCGGCGCGTCACCCGGGCCGGGCTCGAAGTGGCGCTCACCGCGAAGGAGTTCGCGGTGCTGGAACATCTGGCCGGCCGCGCCGGCGAGGTCGTCTCCAAGGCCGAGATTTTGGAGCACGGCTGGGACTTCGCCTACGACGGCGACCCGAACATCGTCGAGGTCTACATCAGCGCGCTGCGCCGGAAGCTGGGCCCCGGCCTCATCGTCACCGTGCGCGGCGCGGGCTACCGGCTGGTGGCCGCCCATGGCTAGCGTCCGCTCCAAGGCCGCGCTCGGCGCCACCACGGTGGTGGCCGTGGCCCTGGTGACGGCGGGACTGATGATGCTGATCCTGCTCCGCGAGAACCTGGACGAGCAGGTCGAGCTCCAGGCCGAGGTCACCGGCCGCGCGGTCGCCGAGAAGCTGGCCACCGGCACGGCCTTCGACGACCTCGACCTGCCTTCCTCCGACCCGGTGCAGGTGCTGTCCGGCGACGACCGGGTGCTGACGGTGAGCGAGGGACTGGAGGCGATCGACGGCACGCCCAGCGACCGGGTCACGTCCGAGTCGCCGGAGCCCCGCCAGCAGGAGCGCCCCAACGAGGAGGGCGACGACGATGACGACGAGGACGACGACGAGCGGCAGGACGAGGACGACCCGCGCCCGGCGGAGTTCGACGACCGGATCGGCCACGTGCTCGGCAGGGCCCGGGTGAACGGCCAGGAGGCCGAGTACCTGTTCGCCGTGGTCGAGGTGCGGACGCCGGCCGGCGAGGAGGCCATCGTCTACGCGGGCGCCCCGCTGGATGTGGAGCAGGCCGCGGTGAACAGCGTCCGCACCTCCATGTTCGTCGGGGTGCCGCTGCTGCTCGCGGTCGTCGGCGGCGTCACCTGGCTGGTCACGCGCCGCGCGCTCGGCCCGGTCGAGGGCATCCGCCGCGAGATGGCGGCGATCACGCGGTCCGAGGACCTCTCCCGCCGGGTGCCCGAGCCCGCCACCCAGGACGAGATCGGCCGGCTGGCCCGGACCACGAACGAGACGCTGGCCGCGCTGGAGACCTCGGTGGAACGGCAGCGGCGCTTCGTCGCCGACGCCTCGCACGAACTGCGCAGCCCCATCGCCTCGTTGCGCACTCAGCTCGAGGTGGGCGAGGCCCATCCCGAGCTGCTGGACCTGCCGGGCGCGGTGAAGGACACCGTGCGGCTCCAGGACCTGGCCGCCGACCTGCTGCTGCTCGCCCGGCTGGACGCCGGGGAACGCCCGCTGTCCGGAGAGGTCGAGCTCGCCGGTCTGGTCACCAAGGAGCTGGCGCGGCGGCGGGCCGGCGACCGCCACCCGGTGCGGCTGGCCGGGGCCGAGGAGGTCACGGTGACCGGCTCGCGCGGGCAGTTGCTGCGGGTGCTGGGCAATCTGCTGGACAACGCGCAGCGGCACGCGGCCGGCGCGGTGCGGGTGTCGCTGCGGCGGGAGGACGGCGAGGCGGTGCTGGAGGTGGCCGACGACGGCGCGGGCGTGCCGGAGCCGGACCGCGAGCGGATCTTCGAGCGGTTCGTGCGGCTGGACGACGCCCGCAGCCGGGAGGACGGCGGGGCCGGCCTCGGGCTGGCCATCGCGCGGGACGTGGCCGCGCGGCACGGAGGCTCGCTCACCGTCCACGACGCCCCGGAGGGCGGCGCGCTGTTCGCGCTGCGGCTGCCGGCGGCCCGGCCGGCCGGGAGCTGACCCGGGCGGCGGCGCGCGTCAGGAACGGGAGCGTTGCTGGTACAGGTGCTCGGCCACGGAGGACAGGGACCGCTGGAGCGCGGCCAGGTCCTCGGTGTCGAGCAGGTCCACGAAGTGGCGGCGGACGGACGCCACATGGTGCGGCGCCACCTCGCGCATCGTGTCCCAGCCGTGGTCGGTGAGCACGGCGAACAGGCCGCGCTTGTCCTCGTCGCAGTTCTCCCGGCGGACCAGCCCGGACCGTTCCATGCGGGTGATCTGGTGGGACAGCCGGCTCTTGGACTGGAGCGTGGCGGCGGCCAGATCGCTCATCCGCATCCGGTGCTCGGGGGACTCGGAGAGGTTGACCAGGATCTCGTAGTCGTTGATGGTCAGGCCGAACGGCTGGAGGTCCCGCTCGAGCTGGTACGTGAGCAGCTTGGAGACCTCCAGGTGCGTGCGCCACGCGCGCTGCTCCGCGTCGCTCAGCCAGCGGGTGCCGGTACCGGTGTCCATGCTGTGAACTCTAACCAACCGCGGGGACCCGGCCGGAATGATCCGATTCGCGGCTGCGACAATGGCAGTGCTTGTGCGTCGGTTCACAAGGCTTCACCCCCCACAAAACCCTGGAACCTCTGGAAAGCGGCATTTCCCATGGACCTCAAGACCGTCTCCGCCCTGCGCAGGCTCCGGCTGGTGTCCGCTCCCGAAGCGGTCTCGTTTCTGGTGCTCCTGCTCTGCTCCGTGCTCAAGCGGACCACCGATTTCAACGCCGTGCCGGTGATGGGCATGATCCACGGCCTGCTGTTCGTCGGCTACGTCCTGTTCTGGGCCGACGCGTGGAACCGCGCCAAGTGGCCCCTGCCGACCGCCGCCTGGTACTTCCTGATGTCGGTCCTGCCGCTGGGCGGCTTCTTCGCCGAGCGCCGGCTGCGCCGGGCCCAGGACGACGCGGTGATCGCGGCCCGCGCGCGCCGCGAGGGCGTGGTGAACGCCTGACCCGACGCCCGGCACCACGGATCCGGAGCGGCGCGGGCCGACCGGCCGACCGGTCCGGTGAGATGCTGCCCCCGTGCTCGACTACGACCGCGAGGCCGCGACCTACGACGCCTCCCGGGGCGGCGTCCCCCGGGCCGACGCCGCGGCGCGGGCGGTCACCGCGCTGCTGCCCGCCGCGGCCCGGACCGGCGTCGTCGCCGACGTCGGCTGCGGCACCGGCATCGTGACGGCCCGGCTGGCCGCGCCGGGGCGCCGGCTGATCGGCGTCGACCGGGCCGCCGGCATGCTGGGCGTCGCGGCCGGGAGGCTGCCCGCGGCCGTCGTCCGGGGCGACGCGACCCGGCTGCCGCTGGCCGGTGAATCCTGCGACGCCGCCGTCCTGTTGCGGGTGCTGCACCTGCTGGACCCCGGCGCCGCCGGGCGCGTGATCGACGAGGCCGCGCGCGTGCTGCGATCCGGCGGCGCCCTGATCACCACCGTCGACAAGAACGACGCCCTCTTCGAGACGAGAGCCGACACGACGGAGCTGATCGCCCCGGTCCGCGCCGCCGCCCGGCCCGGCCCGGAGCCCGACGCCGGCGACGAGGTCATGGCCCGCGCGGCCCGCCAGGGCTGGCACCGGCCGGGCGGACCACGTTCACCGGACACGGCCAGGGCCGGAGCCCGCGGGCCCGGCAGCGGTCGGTCGGCGCCCAGCGCTGGACCGCCCGCGCCGGCCCGGCCGCCCTCGCCGCGCTGCGCCGCGACCTGGCCGCGCTGCCCGGCCAGGACCGGCCGCGCGCCGACCCCGTCTACCGCGTCGTCGCGCTGAGTCGGCCGCGCTGACAACTCTCCGTGTCCGCCCGGGCCGTGTGCGCCCGGCCGGCCGCCGGGTCCCGGGGGGATCGCCCGGGCGTTCCGCACGCGTGTGCCGGTAGGGTCGCCGACGTGCCGAAACCGCTCAGCCTCCCGTTTGATCCGATCGCCCGCGCCGACGAACTGTGGAAGCGGCGCTGGGGGCCGGCCCCGTCGATGGCCGCGATCACCTCGATCATGCGCGCGCACCAGATCCTGCTCGCCGAGGTGGACGCGGTGGTCAAGCCGTACGGGCTGACGTTCGCCCGTTACGAGGCGCTGGTGCTGCTCACGTTCAGCAGGGCCGGCGAGCTGCCCATGTCCAAGATCGGCGAGCGGCTGATGGTCCACCCGACGTCGGTGACCAACACGGTGGACCGGCTGGTGCGTTCCGGCCTGGTCACCAAGCGCCCCAACCCCAACGACGGCCGGGGCATCCTCGCGTCGATCACCGACGAGGGGCGGGCGGTGTGCGACGCGGCGACCCGCGATCTGATGGCCATGGACTTCGGGCTCGGCACCTACGACGACGAGGAGTGCGCGGAGATCTTCGCGCTGCTGCGCCCGCTGCGGGTGGCGGCCCGGGACTTCGAGGGGGGCGGGGAGGATCGCCCCGAATGACCCGATAGGCTCTCCCGCATGAAGCGGAGTGTGCTCACGCGGTACCGCGTCATGGCCTACGTCACCGCCGTGATGCTGCTGGTCCTTTGCACCTGCATGATCTTCAAGTACGGCTTCGACCGGGGCGAGGACCTCACCCTGGTGGTCTCCCAGGTGCACGGCCTGCTCTTCATGGTCTACCTGGTCTTCGCGTTCGACCTCGGCCACAAGGCCCGCTGGCCGTTCGGCAAGCTGCTGTGGGTCCTGGTCTCCGGAACGATCCCGCTCGCCGCGTTCGTGGTGGAGCGGCGGGTCAGCGCCGAGGTCCAGCCGCTGGTCGTCGGCGACGACGACGAGGAGCCGGCCCGGCCGGTCAACGCGTAGCGGCGCGGTCCCCCGGTGCGCCGGCGTCCGGGGGCGCTTGTCTCGACAGATACTTGGACGTCCAAGTAAATTGGCGTCATGGACTCCGACGCCATCTCCGCGGGCCGCCGACGCTGGCAGGCCCGTTTCGACGCGTCCCGCACCCGGGACGCCGACTTCACCACGCTCTCCGGCGACCCCGTCGAGCCGGTGTACGGACCCCGCCCGACCGACACGTACGAGGGCTTCGAGCGCATCGGCTGGCCCGGCGAGTTCCCCTTCACCCGCGGCCTCTATGCCAGCGGCTACCGGGGCCGGACCTGGACGATCCGGCAGTTCGCCGGCTTCGGGAACGCCGAGCAGACCAACGAGCGCTACCGGATGATCCTGGCCGCCGGCGGCGGCGGGCTGTCCGTCGCGTTCGACATGCCGACGCTCATGGGCCGCGATTCCGACGACCCGCGCTCGCTGGGCGAGGTGGGCCACTGCGGGGTCGCCGTCGACTCGGCCGCCGACATGGACATCCTCTTCCGCGGCATCCCGCTCGGCGAGGTCACCACCTCGATGACGATCAGCGGCCCGGCCGTGCCGCTGTTCTGCATGTACGTCGTCGCCGCCGAGCGGCAGGGTGTGCCGGTCGCCGCGCTCAACGGCACGCTCCAGACCGACATCTTCAAGGAGTACATCGCGCAGAAGGAGTGGCTCTTCGAGCCCGGCCCCCATCTGCGGCTGATCGGCGACCTCATGGAGTACTGCGCGGCGGGCGTCCCGGCCTACAAGCCGCTGTCCGTCTCCGGGTACCACATCAGGGAGGCCGGCTCCACGGCCGCGCAGGAGCTCGCGTACACGCTGGCCGACGGCTTCGGCTATGTGGAACTGGGCCTCAGCCGCGGTCTGGACGTGAACACCTTCGCCCCGGGCCTGTCGTTCTTCTTCGACGCCCATGTCGACTTCTTCGAGGAGATCGCCAAGTTCCGCGCGGCCCGGCGCATCTGGGCCCGCTGGATGCGGGATGTCTACGGCGCCACCTCCGAGCGCGCGCAGTGGCTGCGGTTCCACACCCAGACGGCGGGCGTCTCGCTCACCGCGCAGCAGCCCTACAACAACGTGGTGCGCACCGCCGTCGAGGCGCTGGCCGCCGTGCTGGGCGGTACCAACTCCCTGCACGCCAACGCCCTGGACGAGACGCTGGCGCTGCCCAGCGAGCGGGCCGCGGAGATCGCGCTGCGCACCCAGCAGGTGCTGATGGAGGAGACCGGCGTCACCAACGTGGCCGACCCGCTGGGCGGCTCGTGGTATGTCGAGCAGCTCACCGACCGCATCGAGGCGGACGCCGAGAAGATCTTCGCCGAGATCGTCGAACGCGGCCGGCGCGCGCGGTCGGGTGCCGGGGAGCACCCGGTGGGGCCCATCACCGCGGGGCTGCTGAGCGGCATCGAGGACGGCTGGTTCACCGGGCAGATCGCGGAGGCCGCCTTCCGGTACCAGCAGGCGCTGGAGAAGGGCGACAAGCGCGTCGTCGGCGTCAACTGCCATACCGGTTCGGTCACCGGTGAGCTGGAGATCCTGCGGGTGAGCCACGAGGTGGAGCGCGAGCAGGTGCGAACCCTGGCCGAACGGCGGGCCGCGCGCGACGGAGCGCGGGTGCGCGCGGCGTTGGACGGCATGCTCGCCGCGGCCCGTTCCGGACAGAACATGATCGAGCCCATGCTGGAAGCCGCCCGCGCGGAGGCCACACTGGGCGAGATCTGTGGCGCGCTGCGGGAGGAATGGGGTACGTACACCGAGCCTCCGGGCTTTTAGGCGCCCTGGGGGGCGCATTCCGCGGTGCGCGCTCGGGGGCTGTATCCGAACAGTTCCGGAAGGGGGGAGACTGGTCCCATGCAGCCACGCAATATGTCCATGAGCGGAGCCGTTGACCTCTCCGCGGTGAAGGCGGCCGCAGAGGCCAAGCAGAAGGCCGAGCAGGCCCGCGCTCAGCGGGCGACGGGCCAGGCGGGCGGTCAGCAGGCGGGCGCCCCGGTCCAGCTCGTCATCGACGTCGACGAGGCCGGGTTCGAGCAGGAGGTGCTCCAGCGCAGCACCGAAGTGCCTGTGGTCATCGACTTCTGGGCCGACTGGTGCCAGCCGTGCAAGCAGCTCAGCCCCATCCTGGAGCGGCTCGCCGAGGAGTACGCCGGGAAGTTCGTGCTCGCCAAGATCGATGTCGACAGCAACCAGATGCTGTTCCAGCAGTTCGGCGTGCAGGGCATCCCGGCCGTGTTCGCCGTGATCGCCGGCCAGGCGCTGCCCCTCTTCCAGGGTGCCGCGCCGGAGCCCCAGGTCCGGCAGGTCCTCGACCAGCTCATCCAGGCCGCCGAGCAGCGGTTCGGCATCGTCGGCCGGCCGGTCGACCCGCAGGAGGCCGAGGCGGCCCGGCAAGCGGCGGCCCAGGCCCCGCCCGCGCCCCCGGCCAACCCGACCCTCGCCGCCGCGCACGCCGCGCTGGACGGGGGAGACCTCGGCGGCGCCATCCAGGCGTACCGGAACGTGCTCGCCGACGAGCCGGCGAACGTCGAGGCCAAGCTCGGCCTGGCCCAGGCAGAGCTGCTTCAGCGGGTGCAGGGCGCGGACGCCGAGCGGGTCCGCAAGGACGCCGCGGAGCGGCCCGGCGACGTGGCGGCGCAGCTCGCCGTCGCGGACCTGGACCTGGTCGGCGGTCATGTCGAGGACGCCTTCGGCCGGCTGGTCGCC
This sequence comes from Streptomyces litchfieldiae, assembly GCF_031845365.1. Lineage (NCBI taxonomy): Bacteria > Bacillati > Actinomycetota > Actinomycetes > Kitasatosporales > Streptomycetaceae > Streptomyces > Streptomyces litchfieldiae. The sequence goes on along the minus strand of NZ_JAVREL010000001.1, from coordinate 384,500 downwards.
ACGGTGCAGCGCACCGCGGGCGAGGACCGCGACACCGCGCGGGTCCGGCTGCTGGAGCTGTTCGAGGTCGTCGGCCCCGACGATCCGCGGGTGATCGCGGCCCGGGGTGCGCTCGCCCGGGTGCTCTTCTGAGCCGCCCCGCTCTCATCCGCTGACAGCGGCCGCGCTTTACCAAAACTTGGTAATCGCGGCCGCTGTCACGTTCCGTGATCCGGCTTCGAGGTTTCGCGGAAATTCCGCCCGATTGATGCTCGTGTGGGGGCTTCCGTTGTGTGCACCCTCCGTGTGGATCGGGGCGCGTTCTCCATGCTTTTGCCACATCTGTATTACTCGCAAGTAATGAACCCCCTTGTGTCATTCCGTGAGATGCACCACGATCGGCCAAGCCGACGGAGCCACGAGTCGGCCTCGGATTCAGGGGGGTTCCCGTTCTTCCGGGCGGGACCTGATCCGCTGCGAGCCGCGTTCACCGTGGCCAGTGGCTGTCGCCGGGGTGCAGCCCGGGGATATCGCGCTTCTTCTCTCCAGGCGCCGGACGGCTTGCTGACCACAGAACTCCGGCCCGTACGGAGGATGTTCGTCCGAGAAGGAGGAAACTCATGGAGTCACAGGCTCGCGGCGGCACCAGATGGCGGCGATTCGGGCTGGTCATGGTGCCGAGCGTGGCCGCAACCGCAGCCATAGGCGTCGCCCTCGCCCAGGGTGCGCTGGCAGCTTCTTTCGCAGTGTCCGGGCAGGAGTTCAAGGTCCGCGTCGACCATCTGGTGGGTGAGGGCTTCGTCCAGTACGGGACGGTGATCCAGCACCATGACGACGAGTACCGGCCGGTCGTGGTGTCGGCGTTCGACCACGCCACAATCAACGACCTCTGCCAGTCGGTGGTCATCCCCGTGCCGTTCGGCATCGGTGACGTCACGTTGCGCATCGGTGCCGGGTCCGACCCGGACAACCCGGTCGTGGCGGAGAACCTGTTCATCGATCTCGAACAGCTCAACGCCGACGCCACGTTCGAGAACATCGACATCGGCGTCGCCGCCGGAACCGCACTCGAGGACGGGCCGACGCCGCCTGCCGGGGAGAGGGTGAACCCCGGCTCGTTCGCGCAGCAGGCGGAGCGCGCCATTCTGTCGGACGTCGAGCAGGTCGCGTGGGCCACGTCCGCAGGCTCGTTCAAGCTCAGTGATCTGAGCCTGAGCCTGTCCAGGGGCACCGACAACGAGTGCTTCTGACGGCCTGAGTCGCGCCTGGGGCAGAGCGGACGGATGGCCCGTCTCTGCCCCAGGGAGCACCGCCGTATCGTGCATCCCGCCAATGAATCGCGCCACCAGGGGAGTACGTGCCGTGAGCACCAACACCGAAGGACTGTCCGCTATTTCGCTTTTCACCCGAGGTCGCCTCGCGTTCCGGCACTTCAGGTGGCGGCGGCCGTTCTGGGCCGGTCTCTTCACCATGATCGCGGGGCTGCCGATCGCGTACTTCCCCTACCGGAACGTGACGCTCGGGGACCTCACCATCCGCATGGCCACCACAGCGGGGGCCGGCTCCCTGGTGATCGGCGTCCTGCTCGTCGTGCTGGGCCTGACCATATGGTTCCAGCCGCATGTGCGGATATTCGCGGGTGTCGCGACGATTCTGCTGGCCCTGGTCTCCCTGATCGTCTCCAACTTCGGCGGATTCTTCATGGGATTCCTGTTCGGGCTGATCGGCGGGGCGATGAGTATCGCGTGGATGCCGGGCACACAGCCGGCCCAGGCGGAGGGACAAGACACGGGCGACCGGGAGCCGCCGGCCGCTACCCCAGGAACGGGCAGCGCGCTGGCCGGCTTCGAGGGGGCCGCACCCGAGGGCGGGAAGGACCCGGGGAAGGGGAAGCATCGTGCCGAGTGAAGACATACCCACGGCAGCCACGGAGGACGAGGGACCACGGCACGCCGTTCCGCGCAAGTCACTGCTGAGACGGCTCCACATGCCCGTGGGGAAGGCCATCGCCCTGGCCGCCATGCCGTCGGCCGCGCTGCTGGGGATGGGATTCACCTCGCCGCTCGCCAAAGCGAGCCAGCAGCCGGAGAACCCGTTCCAGGACGGGCCGTGCGTGGAGGTGCCGGACGCTGAGGTGCCCGAGGAAGAAGCCGCGGCGCAGGAGCAGTCCCAGGAGCCCGCGGAGGACGCCTCATCGGAGCCGGAGCCCGAGGAGTCGGAGGAGGACGAGGCCGCGCAGGACGAGCCGGCGGAGCCTCAGGAGACCGAGCAGGCCGAGCGGCCCGAGGAAGCCCAGGAGCCCGCCGCCGAGACGGAGGCCGAGGCCCAGACCGAGGCCGAGACCGAAGCGGCGGAGGAGGAGCCCAACCCGCTGGACCCGCTGGGCATCGGCGACGGCCTGGAGGCGATCGGCGAGGGCCTGGGGGACCTGCTCACCCCCGGCGACGAGGAGGACGAGGACCAGGGCGGCGACACGGGCGACTCCGGGGACGCCGAGGCGCCCGCCGAGCCCCAGGAACCCGAGGAGTCCGAGGAGCCCGCCGCCTCGGAGGAGACCGCGGACGAGGAACGGGCCGCCGAGGACGAGGAGCCCGAGACCCCGCCGGAGGAGGAGACCGATCCCGGAACCGAGGAGTCGGAGCCCCAGGAGACCGAGACCGAGGACCCGTTCGCCCCGGACGCTGAGGGCCGCGAGCCGTTCCCCTGCCCGGTCGAGGAACTGGTGGCCGGCACCGACGAGCAGACCCCGCTGCCGCTGCCGAACGAGCCCTGGTACCTGGAGGCGACCTATCTCACCCTGCGCGGCCTCAGCTACCACGGCGTCGTCAACGTCACCACGGCGGACGGCACCGTCAAGCAGGTGCTGAAGTTCACCGCGGAGAAGGTGGACATCGGCGACCTGCACCAGATCGTCGACGGGCCCAACGGGGTGCGTCACCACGTGGCCACCGACCCCGGCTCCAACTCCACCTTCCGCGGCGGCACGGTGACGATGTACACCGAGCGCCTGGAGGGGAACCTCTTCGGGGTCATCCCCATCGTCTTCGACGCCGAGCACCAGCCGCCGCTCGACCTCCCGGTCGTGCACTTCACGGACGTGTTCGTCACCCAGGCCGGCCAGTTCGGCGGCAACCTGACCATGCAGGGCATGGACCTCTACACCACGAGCGACGGGCCGACCGTGCCCGCCGCCCCCTGACGCCCCGGCGACCCGACGACCCCCGGGGCGGCGCGCGCCCGCTCAGACGCCGTGGTTCTGGCCGCCGAGGTGGTGGACGCGGACCATGTTGGTCGTGCCGGGCACTCCGGGCGGCGAGCCGGCGGTGATGATCATGGTGTCACCGGGCGAGAAGCGGTTGAGCCGCGACAGCTCCTCGTCACACAACTCCACCATCTCGTCCGTGTGGTTGGCGTGCCGCACGACGAACGTCTCGACGCCCCAGCTCAGCGTGAGCTGGTTGCGCGTCGCGGGCTCGGAGGTGAAGGCCAGGATGGGCTGCACCGCGCGGTAGCGGGACAGGCGGCGGGCGGTGTCGCCGGACTTGGTGAACGCGACCAGCGCCTTGGCGTCCAGGAAGTCGGCCATCTCGCAGGCGGCGCGCGCCACCGAACCGCCCTGCGTGCGCGGCTTCTTGCCCGGCACCAGCGGCTGGAGACCGCGCGACAGCAGCTCGGTCTCGGCGGCCACGACGATCTTCGACATCGTCTTGACCGTCTCGATCGGATAGCGGCCCACGGAGGACTCGGCGGAGAGCATCACCGCGTCCGCGCCGTCCAGGATCGCGTTGGCCACGTCGGACGCCTCGGCGCGCGTCGGGCGGGAGTTGGTGATCATCGACTCCATCATCTGGGTCGCCACGATCACCGGCTTGGCGTTCCTGCGGCACAGCTCGACCAGCCGCTTCTGCACCATCGGCACCCGCTCCAGCGGGTACTCCACGGCCAGGTCGCCACGGGCCACCATCACGCCGTCGAAGGCGAGGACGACCTCCTCCATGTTGTCCACCGCCTGCGGCTTCTCCACCTTGGCGATCACCGGCACGCGGCGCCCCACCCGGTCCATCACCCGGTGCACGTCCCGCACGTCCTCGGCGTTGCGCACGAAGGACAGCGCGATCATGTCGGCGCCCAGCCGCAGCGCGAACTCCAGGTCCTCCACGTCCTTCTCGGACAGCGCGGGCACGTTGACCGCGACGCCCGGCAGGTTGATCCCCTTGTGGTCGGAGATCACGCCGCCCTCGATGACGATGGTCCGCACGCGCGGCCCGTCCACCTCGGTGACCTGGAGGGAGACGTTGCCGTCGTTGATGAGGATGGTCTCGCCCTTGGCGACGTCGCCCGGCAGCCCCTTGTAGGTGGTGCCGCAGATCGTCCGGTCGCCCGGCACGTCCTCGGTGGTGATGGTGAACTCGTCGCCCCGCTTGAGCTCCACCGGCCCGTTGGCGAACGTCTCCAGCCGGATCTTGGGCCCCTGGAGGTCGGCCAGGACGCCGATCGCCCGGCCGGTGTCCTCGCTCGCCTTGCGGAGGCGGTGATACCGCTCCTCGTGCTCCTCGTGCGACCCGTGGCTGAAGTTGAAGCGGGCCACGTTCATCCCCGCGTCGATCAGGGCCTTGAGCTGCTCGAAGGAATCGACGGCGGGGCCCAGGGTGCAGACGATTTTGGAACGGCGCATGACAGCGATCCTATCGATTTGTTCCGTGGCGGAATTTTCGGCTGAGTCAGGTTATCCGAGCTCTTGTCCACTCAGACGCCGACCAGTGCGAATGCCTGGGTGGCGATCTCCAGTTCCTCGTCCGTGGGCACCACGGCCACCGCCACCCGAGCGTACTCCGGGGAGATGAGCCTGGCCCCCCGGCCGCGCGCGGTGTTCAGCCGTTCGTCGATCTCCAGACCCAGTCCGGTCAGCCCGGCGACGGCAGCCGCTCGCACGGGCGCCGCGTTCTCCCCGACGCCCGCGGTGAAGGCCAGCGCGTCCACCCGGCCGAGGACCGCTGTGTAGGCGCCGATGTACTTCCGCAGCCGGTGGATGTAGATGTCGAACGCCAGCCGCGCCTCGCCGTCCCCCTCCTCGACCCGGCGCAGGATCTCCCGCATGTCGTTGTCGCCGCACAGCCCGGCCAGCCCGGAGCGCTGGTTCAGCAGCGCGTCCACCTCGTCGGCGGACATGCCGGCGACCCGCGCCAGATGGAACACCACCGCCGGGTCGATGTCCCCGGACCGGGTGCCCATCACCAGGCCCTCCAGCGGCGTCAGCCCCATCGAGGTCTCCACGCACCGGCCGCCGGCCACCGCCGACGCGGAGGCGCCGTTGCCCAGATGCAGCACGATCACGTTCACCTCGGCCGGGTCCCGGCCCAGCAGCGCGGCCGTGCGCCGCGACACATACGCGTGCGAGGTGCCGTGGAAGCCGTACCGGCGGATGCGGTGCTCCTCCGCCGTCCTGACGTCGATCGCGTACCGCGCCGCGTGCTCCGGGATCGTCGTGTGGAACGCCGTGTCGAACACCGCGACCTGCGGAACGTCCGGGTTGAGCGCCATCGCGGTGCGGATCCCGGCGACGTTGGCCGGGTTGTGCAGCGGCGCCAGCGGCACCAGGCGCTCGATCTCGGCGAGCACCGCGTCGTCCACCACCGTCGGCTCGGTGAACGACCGCCCGCCGTGCACCACGCGGTGGCCGACCGCGGCCAGCTCCGGCGCGTCTAGGCCGAGCCCGTCCGCCGCCAGCTCCCCGGCCGCCGCCTCCAGCGCGGCGCGGTGGTCGGGCACCGGAAGCTCCCGCTCGCGGGTGTCGCCCTCGCCGGGGGTGTGGCGCAGCAGCCCGGGGCCCCGCTCGCCGATCCGCTCCACCAGGCCGACGGCCAGCCGCGTCGGGCCGGCCATGTCCAGAAGCTGGTACTTCACCGACGAGGAGCCGGAGTTGAGCACCAGCACCCGGTTGCCACGCTGTCCCGGCGTCATGCCCCGACCTCCTGCTGCGCCTGGATCGCGGTGATCGCGACCGTGTTCACGATGTCCTGGACCAGGGCGCCGCGCGACAGGTCGTTCACCGGCTTGCGCAGCCCCTGGAGCACCGGTCCGACGGCCACCGCGCCGGCCGACCGCTGCACGGCCTTGTAGGTGTTGTTCCCGGTGTTCAGATCGGGGAAGACCAGCACGGTGGCCTGCCCGGCCACCGCCGACCCCGGCAGCTTGGTCCGCGCGACCGACGGCTCCACCGCCGCGTCGTACTGGATCGGGCCCTCGACCTTGAGGTCCGGGCGCAGCCGCCGCACCAGCTCGGTGGCCTCGCGCACCTTGTCCACGTCCGCGCCGGTGCCCGAGGTGCCCGTGGAGTACGACAGCAGCGCAATCCGCGGCTCCACCCCGAACTGCGCGGCGGTGGCCGCCGACTGGATCGCGATGTCGGCGAGCTGGGCGGCGTCCGGGTCGGGGTTGACCGCGCAGTCGCCGTAGACCAGCACCTTGTCGGCCAGGCACATGAAGAACACCGAGGACACGATCGACGCGTCCGGCTTCGTCCTGATCACCTCGAACGCGGGCCGGATCGTCGCCGCCGTGGAGTGCGCCGCGCCCGAGACCATGCCGTCGGCCAGGCCCTCCTGGACCATCAGCGTGCCGAAGTACGACACGTCGGCGACCACGTCGTGCGCCAGCTCGTAGGTGACGCCCCGGTGCGCCCGCAGCTTCGCGTACACCTCGGCGAACCGCTCCCGCAGCGGCGAGGTCGCCGGGTCCGTGATGTGCACCGTGCAGCGCCCGCCCGGCGGCTGGAGGTCGATCCCGAGGTCGGCCGCGCGCTTGGTGATCGCCGTCTCGTCGCCGAGCAGCGTCAGGTCGCACACGTTCCGCCGCAGCAGCACCTCCGCGGCGCGCAGCACGCGTTCCTCGGTGCCCTCCGGGAGCACCACGTGGCGGCGGTCGGCGCGGGCCCGCTCGATCAGCTCGTGTTCGAACATCATCGGCGTCACGCGGTCGCCGCGCACCAGCGATATGCGCTCGGTGAGCGCGGCCGTGTCCACATGCGACTCGAACAGCCCGAGCGCGATCTCCGCCTTGCGCGGCGTCGCCGCCGTCAGCTTGCCCTCCAGGCCCGACAGCTCCGTCGCGGTGGGGAACGAGCCGCCCGGCACCGACAGCACCGGCGTGCCGGGGGCGAGCCGGGAGGCCAGCGCCATCGTCTCCTCGCCGGGGTGCGCCCCCAGCGTCAGCAGTACGCCGGCGATCGGCGGGGCTCCGGCGGAGTGCGCGGCGAGCGCCCCCACCACCAGGTCGGCCCGGTCGCCGGGGGTGATCACCAGGCAGCTCTCGGTCAGCGCGGGCAGGAACACCGGCAGCGTCGCGCCGCCGAAGACGAAGTCGCGGATGTCGCGGGCCAGCCCCGTCGGGTCGCCCAGCAGCACCGTCGCGCCCAGCGCGTCCACGACCTGGGCCACGGTCGGCGCGGCCAGCGCGGGGTCCTCCGGCAGCGCCCACACCGGAACGGGAAGCTGGCCGCCCAGCTCGCGGGCGGCGACCACGGCCTCGCCGTCGCCCACGCGGTTGGCGATCATGGCGACGACCTCGCAGCCGAGCGAGGCGAACGCGTGGTGGGCGTTGCGCACCTCCGCGGCGATCGACTCCGCGCCCTGCCCGAGCCCGGAGACCACCGGCAGCACCGCGGCGCCGAACTCGTTGGCCAGCCGGGCGTTGAGCGTCAGCTCGGCCGGGAGCTGGGTGTCGGCGTAGTCGGTGCCCAGGACCAGCACCACCTCGTAGTCCCGCGCCACCCGGTGGAACCGGTCCACCAGCCGCGTCACCAGCTCGTCCATGCCCCGCTCGGCCTGGAGCGCCGCGGCCTCCGGGTACTCCATGCCGCGGGCGGCGTCCGCGGTCTGCGCCAGCCGGTACCGGCCGCGCAGCAGGTCGAAGACCGGATCCGGCCCCGCGTGGGCCAGCGGGCGGAACACCCCGACCCGGTCCACCTGCCGCGACAGCAGCTCCATCAGCCCCAGCTCGACCACCTGGCGGCCGTCGCCACGGCCGATCCCGGTCACGTACACGCTGCGCGTCACTGTCCCGTCCCGTCCCCGTCGTCCCCTCGCAAGCCTGACTTGAGAGGGCCTGGGCAGCATCCCTCTCATCGACCGTACCCGGGCGCGGGCGCCGGGCGCGCGTCGGGTGAAGAGCGCCGTTAGAACGTGACCCCGTGTCGTGAAACAATTCGGGCGGCCGCGATGGGGCGGCCGTGACCCTCACGTCCCTCCCCAGTCCAAAGCGAGCAGGAGAGATCCTCATGCGCATCGGAGTTCTCACCGCCGGCGGTGACTGTCCAGGTCTCAACGCCGTGATCCGATCGGTCGTCCACCGTGCCGTGGTGGACCGCGGAGATCAGGTGATCGGCTTCGAGGACGGCTTCAAGGGTCTCCTCGAAGGGCGCTACCGCGAGCTGGACATCAACGAGGTCAGCGGCATTCTGGCCCGTGGCGGCACCATCCTCGGCTCCAGCCGGCTGGAGCGCCACCGGCTGCGGGAGGCGTGCGACAACGCGGAGGCGTTCCGGCGCAAGCTCAGCCTGGACGCGCTGATCCCGATCGGCGGCGAGGGCACCCTGACCGCCGCGCGCATGCTGTCGGACGCCGGGATCCCCGTGGTGGGGGTGCCGAAGACCATTGACAACGACATCTCCGCGACCGACCGCACCTTCGGCTTCGACACGGCGGTCGGCGTCGCCACCGAGGCGATCGACCGGCTCAAGACCACGGCCGAGTCGCACCAGCGCGTCATGGTCGTCGAGGTCATGGGGCGGCACGCGGGCTGGATCGCCCTGGAGGCCGGCATGGCCGGCGGCGCGCACGGGATCTGCATCCCGGAGCGCCCCTTCCAGCTCGACGACCTCTGCAAGATGGTCGAGGAGCGCTTCGCGCGCGGCAAGAAGTTCGCGGTGATCTGCGTCGCCGAGGGCGCCCGCCCGGCCGAGGGCTCCATGCCGTACGAGCGCGGCGAGATCGACCCCTATGGCCACGAGCGGTTCACCGGCATCGGCCAGCGCCTGGCCAGCGAGCTGGAGAAGCGGCTCGGCAAGGAGGCCCGGGCGATGATCCTGGGCCACATCCAGCGCGGCGGCACCCCCACCGCCTATGACCGCGTCCTGGCCACCCGCTTCGGCTGGCACGCCGTGGAGGCCGCGCACCGCGGCGAGTTCGGCATGATGACGGCGCTGCGCGGCACGGACATCGTGATGGCGCCGCTGGCCAGCGCCACGATGGAGCTCAAGCGCGTCCCGCAGAACCGGATGGACGAGACCGAGGCCGTTTTCTAGCCTCCCCCGGCTGCGTTCGCCGCGCGTTCGCCGCCCTTTCGCCGTGGCCGGGGGATCCGGCCGCGGCCGTCTGGGTATCTTGTGCGGCGAGTGGCCGGGCCGCCGGGCCGGGCCATCGCTGCGTGGGGGCGGGCTGAATGGCCGAGTTGGGCGAACCGGTGGCCGATCGTCTCGGGGGCTATGTGCTGGAACGGCGCCTGGGCGCCGGCGGGATGGGGGTGGTCCACCTCGCCACCAGCCCGTCCGGGCGCAGGGTGGCGTTGAAGGTGATCCGTCCCGAGTACGCCGAGGACCCGCATTTCCGGGCCCGGTTCCGGCGCGAGGTGGCGGCGGCCCGGAAGGTCGGCGGGGCGTTCACGGCGTCGGTCGTGGACGCCGACCCCGAGGGCGATCCGCCGTGGCTGGCCACCCAGTTCGTGCCGGGCGACTCGCTGGCCGACCGGGTGGAACGGGACGGCCCGCTGCCCGTCGAGCGGGCCGCGCGGCTGGCCGCCCAGCTCGCCGAGGCGCTGAGCGACATCCACCGGCAGGGCATCGTCCACCGCGACCTCAAGCCGGGCAACGTCCTGCTCGCCGAGGACGGGGTCCGCGTCATCGATTTCGGCATCGCGCTGGCCCTGACGGCGAGCCGCGCCCTGACCCGCACCGGCGCCGTGGTGGGCACGCCCGCGTTCATGGCGCCCGAGCAGCTCACCGACCCGGACCAAGTGGGGCCCGCCACCGACGTGTTCGCGCTGGGCTCGGTGCTGGCGTTCGCCGTGCTGGGCCGCAGTCCGTTCCAGGCGCCGAACGCGGCGGGGGCCGAGCCGATGGCCGCCGCCTTCGCCGTGGTGCACAAGAAGCCGGACCTGACCGGGCTGCCCGGTGAACTGCGGCCCCTGGTCACCGCCTGTCTGGCCAAGAACCCCCGGGACCGGCCCGACCCGGCCACCGTGCTGCGGCTGGCGGTCGAGGCCGAGCGCCGCGCCCTGGCGGCCGCGGCGCCGCCCGCGCCCCGCCCGCCGGCCACCGGCCCCTCGCGCCGCCGCCTGCTCGGCGGCGCCGCGGCGGCCACCGTGACCGCGGCGGCGGGCGGCGCGGCCTGGGCGCTGTGGCCCCGGGGCGACGAGACGGACGGGGAGTCGGACGGCGGCTCCGGGCCGCTCCCGGCCGCCTGGCAACTGGACATGGCCGATCTCGGGATGGACGACAGCCTCGCCAGCCGCCTCAACTGCCGGGTGGCCGACGCCGAACGGAACTGGCTGCTGTGCGACTGGCGCATCGGACCGGTCTTCCTGGTGGACGGCACCAGCGGCGAGGTGCTGTGGACCTACGCGCCGCTGGGCGACGAGCTCCCCGCCGCGCACGACTGGGGCGGCGTCCACGTCCGGGGCGACGCGGTGTTCGTCTTCTACGACGACGTGCTGGCGAAGCTCTCGCTGGAGACCGGTGAGGTCGTCGACGACATGACGTTCAACGCGACGCACAGCGTGCTGCTGACGGACACCGTGCTCGCGCACCGCACCGAGGACGCGCTCGTCCTCCGGGAACTGGACACCCTTCAGGTGCGGATCGAGGTCGTCGGCGGCTTCGGCGGCGCCACGCTGCTGGGGACGGTGGGCGCCGACCTGCTGGTCCAGATGTGGCCCGCGCCGGAGGACCCGCGCACGCTGGCGCTGGTGACCGACGACGGCAGGTCAGTGCTCGACGTGGAGCTGCCGGAGGGGGTGTTCGGCTCCCCCTGGATCGACGGCCGGGTGGCGTACTTCCGGGCCGAGCGGGAGGAGGGCGCCACCAACGAGTACCTCAGGGCTCTCCACCGCCTCGACCTGGACCGCGAGCGGTGGACGCGCGTGGACCTGCCCGGGGACTTCCATCTCTGGCTCGCCACCGGCCAGTTGCTCATCACCGACGGGGTCCTCTACGCCTACGACGGCCAGGGAACGCTGCTGGCCCAGGACATGGCGACGGAGTCCGTGCTGTGGACCGCCACCGTGGACGCCGGCGGCCGGGCGTCGGAGCTGGCGGTCGCGGACGGGCGGCTGTACCTCGTCGGCCAGCACGGCAGGCTGCTCACGCTGAACGCCGAGGACGGCGGCGAGCTGTGGACCGCCGAGCCGGAGGGCCCCCGCGCGGGCAACGGCACCGGCGGCTGGAGCGCGCCCGCGCCCCTCGGCGACCACGTCGCCGCGGTCACCTGGACCAACGTCCTCTTCGGCCTCCGCGCGCCGGGTTAGCCGTACCGGCGGGCCGACCTCAGTCCCCGGCTCCGGCCGGGACCACCCACCGCGTCGGCTGGCCGGTCACGCGTGCGATCATGTCGTAGTCACCGTCGTAGTGCAGCACGGCAGCGCCATGGCGCTCGGCGGTCGCCGCGATGACCAGGTCTGCCGCGGACAGAGCTTTCCAGTTCCCCGAGCCGATGAGTTGTGTCTGCACCTCCAACGCTCGGTCCCACACCTCGTCGGGGGTGGCCAACCAGTCGAAACCCCGCATCTCGTCTCGGATGCGTTCCGCGTCCGACCTGGACCGGGCGCTGTGCATGACTTCGACTTCGACGGCTCCGCACACCGCCAGCAGCCCCGCGTTGTGCAACGGATCGATCACCGCCCGAACGGCTGGCTTGGGGTAGCGGGCCAGCGCGGACTTGTCGATGAGATAGCGCTCCGTCATGCCGCCTGATCCGTGCCCCTCGCCTCCTCGACAGGGCCGGTCAGATCAGGTAGCCCGCCTTCCGCGAGCCAGCCCAGGAACGAGGCCCGCTTCCGTCGCTTGATCGCGTCCGCCAGGGCGGCGTTCACGGTGGCGACCTTGGTCGATGTACCGAAGATCTCCGCCGCTTCGGCCAGCAACTCGTCGTCGACATCGATGACCGTTCGTGCCACGGGCCTCTCCTCGTTCCGCTCGGATATGGGCGACGTCTCATTGCCCACGATATCAAGCTCACGGTCATCTGATATCGATCCGGCTGCGACGCCGCCGCCCTCACCACCGTCGACGAGGTCCTGGCGCGTGGTGACCTTCTCAGTTCTTCAGGAAGTCGAGCAGGTCCGCGTTGAAGCGCTCCTTGTCGCCGGGGACCATGGCGAGCCCGTGGGAGGCGCGCTCGTACACCTTCAGCGTCGCGTTCGGAATGATTTGCGCGGACTTGCGGCCCGTGGCGTCGATGGGCACGATCTGGTCGTCGTCGCCGTGGATCACCAGGGTGGGGATGTCGAACTTCCGCAGATCCTCGTGGAAGTCCGTGCGGGCAAAGGCGTCCACGCACTTCACGCCGGCCTGGATGGACTCCTGCATCGCCATCAGCCAGAACGCGTCCCGGTTGCCCTGAGTCGCCTTGGTGCCGGGGCGGTTGGTGCCGAAGAACGCCTCCGAGGTGTCCTTCCAGAACTGTGAGCGCTCCGTCAGGATCCCGGCCTTGATGTCCTCGAACACCTCCGCCGGGACGCCCTCCGGATTCTCGTCCGACTTCAGCATCAGCGGCGTGATCGCGGAGAGCAGCACCGCCTTGCCGACGCGCTCCGTGCCGTGCCGGCCGATGTACCGGGCCAGCTCGCCGCCGCCCATCGAGTGCCCGACCAGGACGGCGTCCCGCAGATCGAGGGCGGTGATGAGCTGATCGAGGTCGTCCGCGAAGGTGTTGAACTTGTAGCCGTTCCACGGCTGTTCGGAGCGGCCGTGCCCCCGGCGGTCGTGGGCGATGCCGCGGAAGCCGTTCTCGGCGACGAACTTCATCTGGTCGTCCCAGGCGTCCGCGTTGAGCGGCCAGCCATGGATGAAGACGACCGGGCGGCCCTGGCCCCAGTCCTTGTAGAAGATCTCGACCTCGTCACGGGTGGTCACGGTGGGCATGGTGATCCTCTCGATTTTTGAACATACCACCTCAATGGTTGCATATCGGGCGCGCTCTCGCGAAGGACGGCACCCGCTGCGTTCCGTTACGAACGGCCACCCTTGGGCATCCGGCGCGCCTCTACCGAGCCTTCACACACTCTCAGTTACGAACGGCGGCCGGGTGCGGCACACTGGGCGCCCCCGGCGCCTGTGAGCGCCGGCTGGGAGAGGGGGGACGGTGGATCCTGCCATCGCGACTGTCGCCGCCACCGCCGCGACGACGCTCGTCGCCGCGATGACGACGGAAACCTGGGAGCAGACCAAACGCGCCTTCGCCCGCTTGCTGGGGGCCGGGCGAGATGACGAGGGAACGGACGCCGAGGAGGAGTTGGAGCAGGCGCGTGCCACGGTCCAGGCCGCCCGCGAGCACGGAGACTCGTCGGCCGAGGACGAGGTGCGGGAGAACTGGGAGGTGAGGCTGCGCGACCTGCTCGCCGAGCGCCGCGAGGCGGACGCGCAGATCCGCGCCCTTCTGGCGGCGGTCCGGAGTCCGGCGAGCACCGTCTACAACCAGAATGTGCGCAGTGGCGGGGCGGGTGCCCAGGGCCCGGGCGCCAGCGTGACCGTCAACCACCATCACACGTACGGCAGTCCGCCCTCGCGGGATCCCGAAGAGGAAAGCGACCGGACGTGAGCGGGGACCGCTACGAGCAGCACGTCCGGAGCGGCGGCGCGGGGGCACAGGGCCCGAACGCCACGGCCATTGTCAACAATTACTACGGAACGCGCCCGTTCACGATCGAGAAGTTACCCGCTCCGGCCGCTCCCGATCCCGCGGGGCTGATGGCACAGCCCAGCCGCCTGCTGGACGCACGCAGCCATGTTGTGCCCTTCGTCGGCCGGGAGGCCGAGCTGGAGCGACTGCGGGAATGGCGGGACGCCCGGGACGCGCGCTTGTCCGTCCTGCTGCTGCACGCCCCCGGCGGGCAGGGCAAGACCCGGCTCGCCACGGAATTCGCCGAGCGGTCCCGGAGCCCGGAACTACCGGAAGCCGAGCGATGGGACGTCCTGCACGCGGGATTCCGGGGCACCTCCGCCGGCCCCCCGCCATCGGGCGACGGCCTTGCCCGGCCCGGGGCCGGAGTGCTCCTCGTCGTCGACTACGCCGACCGATGGGCGCACAGCGAACTGGAACGCCTGCTGTCCGACCCGGTGCTCCACCAACAGCGGCCCACGCGGGTCCTGTTGATCGGCCGGACCGTGCGCTGGTTCGCCGCCCTGCGCGGTGAGCTCGGCGAGCGTCGCGCCGCCGCCGGCGATCTGCCGCTTCCCGCACTGGCCAGTGACCGGCTGCGGATGTTCACCGCCGCCCGTGACCGCTACGGCGAGCCCGACCTGTACGGCCTGCCGGACACCGCGAGCATCCGGCCGCCCGGTTCTCTCGATCACCGTGACTTCGGTCTGACGCTGAACCTGCACATGGCCGCCCTGGTCGCCGTCGACGCCCGTGCGCGGGGCGAGCGGCCGTCCCTCACCGAGCCGCACGAGCTGTCGGCCTACCTCCTGGACCGCGAACGCCTGGCGTGGCAGCGGCTCGTCGACGCCGGAAGGCACGGGCAGGACTACCGGACAGGGCCCGCCACCATGGCCAAGACCGTGTTCACCGCCGCGCTCACCGGAGCGGTCGGCCACGCCACCGGGAAACAGGCCCTGAAGACACTGGACCTGCCCGGACACCCCGAGGACCTCCTGCTCGATCACCGGTTCTGCTACCCGCCCGCCGACGATGAGCTGGTCCCGGAGCCCCTCTGTCCCGACCGGCTCGCGGAGGACTTCCTCGGCCTGCTCATCCCCGGACACGGCATCAGCTCCTACGACGCCGACCCCTGGGCGCGCGGTGCCCCCACCGCCCTGACCGCCGAGGAGGGGCTCCGGCCCGTCATCGCCCCGCGCGCGGTGACCTTCCTGGCGTCCGCCGCCGGCCGTTGGGCTCATGTCGGCGAGAAGGTCCTGTACCCACTTCTGCGCGGCGATCCGGACCTCGCGATCGATGCCGGCAGCTCCGCCCTGACCGCGCTCGCCGCCCTCGGCGACGGAAGCGGCCCGGACGGCGGCCCCCTCGACCTCGGCCTGCTGGCCGCGCTGGAGGCCGTGGAATCCCGCTTGCCCGCGGACCGCGACGTCAACCTGGACATCGGCATCCTCGCGGTCGTGGAAGTGCTGATCGCCCACCGCCTGGCCACCACCGGTGACCTGGACCAGCGGGCCTGGTTGTACGGCACGCTGGCCTGGCGCCGCGCGAACGCGGGTCGCCGGGAGCAGGCGATCGCCCCGGCCGAGGAGGCCGTCCGCCTGCACCGGCAGCTCGCCGAGACCGACGCCCGCTACCTCGGCCACCTGGTGACCTCGCTGGCCAACCTCGGTGACAGGCTGTCCGACGTGGGCCGGCCGGAGGAGGCGCTGTTCCTCTGCGAGGAGTCCGTGGCGATCAGCCGCCGACTGGCCGAGGCGGACCCCGCCGCCCACCGGCGCTTCCTGGTGAGGTCGCTGACCAGCCTCGGCAACCGGCTGTCCGGTCATGGCCGCCGGGAGGAGGCCCTGGCGGCCATCCAGGAGGCCACCGACCTGTACCGGCAACTGGCCGAGGCGGACCCCGCCGCCCACCGGAGTCACCTGGCCGGTTCGCTCGGCAACCTCGGCCTGCAACTGTTCGACGCGGGCCGCCCGGAGGAGGCCCTGGCCGCCATGCGGGAGGCCACCGACCTGTACCGGCGGCTGGCCGAGGAGAACCCCGGCGCCGAATCCGACCGCCTGGCCGCGGCACTGTCCAACCTCGGGCGCCCGCTGCTCGACCTGGACCGCATCGAGGAGGGCCTCGCCGCCACCCGGGAGGCCACCGAGCTCCACCGGCGGCTGGCCGAGGAGAACCCCGGTGCCCACCAGCCCGCGCTGACGATCGCGCTGCTCAACCTCGGCGAATTCCTCTGGCGTCTGGGCCGCGAGGAAGAGGCGCTCGCCTCGACCGAGGAGGCCGTGAGCATCCAACGGCAGCTCGCCGAGACCGACTTCGGCGCCCACCGCGTCGATCTCGCCAAGTCGCTGAACGGCCTCGGCCGCCGGCTGTGGGACCTGGGCCGTGAGGAGCAGGCCCTGGCCGTCACCCAGGAGGCCATCGACCTGTACCGGCAGTTGGCCGTGGCCCACCCCACCCTCGACCTCCCCGAGCACGCGGAAGCCCTGCACCGGATGTCCCTCGCCCGGGCGGAACACCGGGAGGAGGCGCGGGCCGCCGCGCGGGAGGCCACCGAGCTGTACCGACGGCTGGACGCAGCCGCCCCCGGCACCGACCTCGCCGATCTCGCCGCGTCGCTGGCCGGCGTCGGCAAGACGCTGGCCGGGCTGGGGCGGGCCGAGGAGGCCATCACCGCCGTCGAGCGGGCCACCGCCGTCCACCTCGAAACCGGCGACCGCCGGGGCGCGGCGGACCTGCTCCTGGACTTCGGCACCGTCCTGGCGGACCTGCGGCGGTTCGAGGAATCGGTCGCCGTCACCCAGCGGTCCGCCGTCCTCCTGCGCCAGGCCGGCGACCACCGGGGCGAGGCCCTGTCACTGGTCAACCTGGGCAATGCCGCGGCCGAGGTGGGCCGGTTCGCGGAGGCCGTCACCGTCTGCGAGCGGGCCGCCGGCCTCTGTCGCGAGGCCGGCGACCGCGCCGGTGAGGGCACGGCGTGGGAGTCTCTCGGAACCGCGCTGAGCGCACTGGAGCGGGTCGAGGAGTCCATCACCGCGCGCCGCCGGGCCGCCGCCGCGTTCACCGACACCGGGAATCTCCGTGGCGAAGCCGCGATGTCGGGCGAACTCGGCTCCTCCCTGGGCTCGGTGGGCCGGTACGCGGAGTCCATCGTCGCCAGCAGGCGGGCCGCCGAGATCTACGGGCAGCTCGGCGACGGCCCCAAGGAGGCCCTCGCCCTGGACAACCTCGGTCTCGGCCTGCAGAGGGACAAGCAGTACGAGGAGTCCATCACCATCTGTTCCCGGGCCGCGGCCCTCTTCCGCGAGCACGGCGATCGGCACGGCGAGGCCGACGCGCTGCGGCACCTGAGCGGCGCCCTGGCCTCGGTGGGCCGGTTCGAGGAGTCCATCGCCACCGCGCGGCGGTCCGTCGCCCGCTATCGCGAGTTGGGCGACCAGCGCGGCGAGGCCATGGCGCTCTACGGCCTGGGCGAGGTCCTGCTGGACGAGGAACGGTACGAGGACGCCGTCACGGCCTACCGGCGAACCGCCGGCATCATGCGGGAGATCGGCTTTCCCTCCCTCGAGGGATCCGCGCTCCTCAACCTCAGCCGCGCCCTGCTGGGGCTCAACCGGCTCGGGGAAACCATCGCCGCCCTCACCCGGGCCGCCACGATCTACCGCGGAATCGGCGACCGCGACGGCGAGGGCCGGGCAGGCTTCCACCTCGGCCACACGCTGGTGGAGGCGGAGCGGTACGCGGAGGCCGTCACCGCCTACGCGCGGTCCGCCACCGCGTACGAGGAGCTCGGCGACCGTGGTGCCCAGGGCGCGGCGTTGTTCGGCCTCGGCAAGGCGCTGGTGAAGGCAGGCCGGTTCGAGCAGGCCGTCTCCGTCGGTCTGCGGGCCGCCGCCCTGTACGGCAGGACACAGGGCGGCGATCCGGAGGGCCAGGTGCTGTTCGAACTCGGCGCCGAGTTCGTGGAGGCCGGGCGGCCCAAGGAGTCCATTCCCGTGTTCCGGCGGTATCTCGCGGTCCACCAAGAGGCCGGAGACCGGCGCGGAGAGGGCATGGCACTCCTCATGCTGGGCGGCGTGCTGGTGGACGCCGGGCAGTACGCGGAAGCCGTCGTCGTCAACCAGCGGGCGGTCGACTTCTGCCGTGCGGAGGGCGACTCCACCTGGCTGCACCTGGCACTGGGTCAACTGAGGAAGGCCGTACGGGGATTGAGGCGGACCGGCGAGGAATGGCCACCGTGACGCCGCCGGTCACGGGGCCGGCGCCGGCCCCTTCCCGTCAGCGGCTGATCTCCGCGTCGCCCGGCCGCGGGACCCGCCGGGCGGCGACCGCCGCGGCCAGGGCCAGCGCCAGGCCGACCAGCAGGGCGCTGATCCACAGCGGGGAGCGGTAGCCGAGGCCGCCCGCGATCGCCCGGCCGCCCGCCCAGGGCCCCAGCGCCGCCCCGACGTTGAACGCCGCCGTGGCGAAGCCGCCGGCCAGGGTGGGGGCGCCGGTCGCGGCGTACAGCGCCTGGGAGATCAGGGTGGAGCCGACCGCGAAGGACAGCGTGCCCTGGACCAGGACCAGCAGGACGGTGGCCGCCGCGCTGCCCGCGGTCACGGCGAAGACGGCCCAGCCGGTCAGCAGGGCCGCCCCGCCGGCCACCAGCAGCGGAAGCGGACGGCTGTCGGCGATCCGGCCGCCGAGGGTGACGCCGAGGAACGAGCCGAGGCCGAACAGGGCCAGCACGGCGGGCACCCACGCGTCGCCCAGGCCCGTGACCTCGGTGACCAGCGGCTCCAGATAGGTGAACGCGCAGAACGTGGCGCCGTTGACCAGCGCGCCCAGCAGCAGGGTCAACTGGAGCCGGGGGTCGCGCAGTGTGCGCAGCTCCCCGCGCACGCCGGTGCTGCCCCCACCCGCCGGGGCGCCGGCCGGGACCGAGCGCAGGACGGCCAGGACGGCCGGTGCCGAGGCGAGGGCCACGGCCCAGAACGCGGCACGCCAGCCCCAGAGTTGGCCCAGCAGCGCGCCGCCGGGGACGCCCGCCACACAGGCGACGGTGACGCCGCCCAGCAGGATCGAGGTGGCGCGCCCCTTGGCGTTCGGCGCGACCATGCCGGTCGCGGTCGCCAGGGCCACCGCCAGGAACCCGGCGTTGGCCAGCGCGGCGACGGCCCGCGTGGCGAGCAGCACCGCGTAGCTGGTGGTGAGCGCGCCGATGACATGGACGAGCAGGAAGGTGATCAGGAACGCCAGCAGCGCGCGGCGGCGCGGCCAGCGCAGGCTGAGGATCGCCATCAGCGGCGCGCCGACGACCATTCCGGCGGCGAACGCCGACGTCAGCGAACCGGCGGCGGAAATGGACACGTTCAGGTCGTGGGCGATGTCCGACACGAGGCCGGACAGCATGAACTCGGATGTCGCCTGGGCGAATACGGCCAGGCCGAGGAGGTACAGGGCGAAGGGCACAGCGAGACTCCGCAACCACGCAGGGAATCGGCGCACGACGAAAGAGGGTGCAGCCGTTGAGGAAAGGTCGAAACAGCCCGTGTTACGGCGATCCGGTGGAGCGGTCAGCGGCGCGCGGGGCGGCGCGAACCGTGGCGCGGAAAGTGGCGCGAGGAGCCACCGGAGGGCCGGTGGCTAGAATCTGGACGCTTCGGGGCTGGACACGGGCGCAGGCTAATGGGGCGCGGTGTGCCGCGTCCAGGCGTTTATGGGTGGCGGGCCGCGGCGAGCAGTGTGTCGAGTGCCTCGCCGGACGCGCGCAGGCGGGCCATCTCCTCGGTGACCCGGCCGCGTTCGCGTCGCAGCGCGCCCATCAGGCCGGGGCAGCCCGTGTGGACCAGGCGGTCGCCCTCGTCGTCGACGCAGGCCAGCACCCGGGCGATGACGGCGGTGGTCAGTCCGGCGTCCAGCAGGGCGCGGATGTGGCGGACCGTGGCGAC
Source organism: Streptomyces litchfieldiae (assembly GCF_031845365.1). Classification (NCBI taxonomy): domain Bacteria; kingdom Bacillati; phylum Actinomycetota; class Actinomycetes; order Kitasatosporales; family Streptomycetaceae; genus Streptomyces; species Streptomyces litchfieldiae. The sequence continues at coordinate 364,723 of NZ_JAVREL010000001.1, read as the reverse complement.
GTCCGTGTCGGCGTACGCGCGGTAGCCGTTGGCGTCCCGCGCGGGGCGCAGCAGGCCCTGCTCCTCGTAGTAGCGCAGCAGCCGCCGGCTCACCCCGGTCGCCCGGGCAAGATCGCCGATCCGCATGTGCTCGCTCCCCCGGACTTGACGTTGACACCGGTGTGATGGCCTAACGTCCCGATTGTCGCGCACGGAGCGCGATCGGGGTCGGTGAGCCGAGGAGTTGAACGATGGCCGGAGCGGTGATCATTGGGGCGGGACCGGGGATCGGGCAGGCGGTCGCCCGCCGGTTCGCCCGGGAGGGGCTGCCCGTCGGGCTGATCGCGCGCCGCGCCGACGGGCTGGCGGCCCTGGCCGAGGGCGTCGGCGGCGGCGCCCGGGTCGGCACGGAGACGGCCGACACCACCGACGAGGCCGCGCTGCGCGCCGCCCTCGACCAACTGGCGGCCGAACTCGGCCCGCCGGACGCCGTGATCTACAACGCCGCGATCGTCCGGGCCGACGCCCCGGGGGAGTTGTCCGCCCGGGGCCACCTCGACGCCTGGGCCGTCAACGTGGTCGGCGCGCTGACCGCCGCCGCACACGTCGCGCCCGCGATGGCGCGGCGGGGCGGCGGCTCGTTCCTCGTCACCGGCGGGATGCCCGAGCCCAAGCGCGACTATGTGAGCCTCTCGCTCGGCAAGGCCGGGGTGCGAACGCTGGTGGCGCTGCTCGACCAGGAGTACGGGCCGGCCGGGGTGCACGTGGCCACCGTCACCGTGACCGGACCGGTGGCGCCGGGCACGGACTTCGACCCGGACGACATCGCCGAGCACTACTGGCGGCTGCACACCCAGCCGCGGGAGCGGTGGCAGCGGGAGGTCTCGCACTGACCCGGGGCACCGCCGCGTCCCTACCCGATGGGGTCGAGCGAGATCATCTCGACCTCGTCCAGGCCGCTCCGGAAGCGCAACACCCGGGTGTTCTCCGGGTGTTCGTGCTGGTGGCCCTCCGCCTGGGCGGGCTCCCAGTACGGGTACACCATCCCGTGCCACCAGCCCTGCTGGGTCATGACGTCGTCCTCCCGGGTGCCGTGGAGGAGGTCGCAGGCCGGCATGTACAGCTCGACGCCGCCCGCGAGGCCCGCGCCGGCGAGGTCGTCGTGGAAGCGGCGCAGCGACTCCCGGGCGGCGCGGTCGAAGTAGTGCTCCTCGGCGCGGTTGGGGCCGAGGACGGCGAACAGCACGACCGCCCAGAAGCCACCCCACCCCGCCGTCCCGAAGGCGGACAACTGTCTGCCGACGTGCACGGTGTGCACCGCGTGCCGCACGTCGCCGACGACGTGCACGGCCTCGGCGATGTGGCCCGCCGTCTCACCGAACGCGTTGTCGCTCGGGGTGACGGACAGCAGCGCCTGCCCCTGTGTCGCGGCGTCCTGCCCGGCGAGCACGCCCTCGCTGTAGACGGTGCGCTGCTCGGACTCCAGCACGAGCGGGGCCTCCATGACCTGGTCCGGGAAGGTGAAGCCGGCGGTGAACCCCTGGCGCCAGGACTCCTCGTGGTCGGTGCCCGCGTACGGGTTGGTGGCCATGCGCGCCCCCCTCAGTCGCCGCGCGCCAGCCGGGCCGAGGGGGTGAGGTTCAGCAGGCCGACCGCCTCGGCGACGTCCTGGGGCCACAGAAACAGGCGGTAGATCGGCGGCACCCGGAAATAGTCCTCCGGGCCGTGCAGGGTCCGGCTGCGCATGTCCACGCAGTACCGCTCGCGCCAGGAGAATTCCTCTCCCGGACGCAGGGGTTTTTTCTCGACTATCTTCTTGGTGACCGTATGGAGGTCCTCCATCGCACGGTATTCGTAGGCGAGGAGCGTGGCGGGATCGCCCCAGATTTTCTTCTCGTCGGCGACGGCTTTCTCGGCGGCTGCCAGGAAGATCGGCATGTCGAGTTCGCCGGGGATGCTGGGGTAGATGATGAACGGTGCCGCCCAGCCGGCCGCGATGAGATCGAGGTTGAACGTCGGCCGGTCCTTGCGTGGAATGGTGGCCAGTTCCTCAGGGGTGTAGTTCGGGGCGATGTACGCGAGCAGCCGGTGAGAGTTGCAGAACGGTGCGTCGGCGGTGCGGATGAAGATTTTCCGCATCTTGTCGTTGGGGAGGCGCAGCCGTTTCCTGATGTTCTGCTCGGCGAAGGCCGCCGCCTCCGTGCCCTGTTTGAACTGGAGGGTCCCGGCCTTGCCCGTTTCCAGCTTGGGCAGCAGGAACTTAGCGAGATCCTTGGAGATCGGCGCCTTGCCGTCGCGGATCCAGGCGGCCAGTTGAAGAAAGTTCTGATCGATTTTCTCGGCCTTCTCCGGGGTTTTCGCCGTCACTTCGGGCGTGTCGACGGACAGCATCCGGACCGGCATCTTGATTTTCGGTGTGTCGCCGTCGTGGAAATCCGCGAGCTCCCGGGATCCGAGCGTCGGCATGGAATCCCCGGCCGGGGACCAGAAAATTTCAATGGGATCGATCACGGCCACCTCCGTTTTCCCGCTGTCAGATTCGCCCGGGGATGCCACCGCCGCAACTCGTGGCCGGGCCGGGACCGGCGGGGGACCCCTCCCGGCACGCCCCGGTACGTTCCGGGGGCGGACGGGAGGGAACGCGTGAGGAGATCGCGGCTGCGCCGGGAACTGGTGGCGCTGGCGGACGAGGAGGGCCTCGGCACCGTCCAGCGGGTGCACCGGACGCGGCGGGGCTGGGCGGCGGTCGGCGCGCCGGCGTTCATCGTGGTGTCGGCGGCGCAGGGGGCGGCGCTCGCGACCGTGGCCTGGTGGGCCGTCCTGTTGCTGCTGCCGGTGGCCGCCGTCGCGGTGCTGATCTGCTTCGCGCTGGCGGCTCCGGCGCACGGGTCGGGCGCGCCCCGCTGGTATGTCGTCTGCGAGCTGGGGCTGCTGATCTGGTCGCGCGGGGCGACGGCCCCCGAGGTCGTGCCCTGGGAGGCGGTGACGGTAAGCGAGACGTCCGGCCCGGTGCTGCGGCTGGGCACGGTCGACGGGGACACGGTGACCATCGGCCCCGTGCGGCGCCGGCGGCGCCTGGCCCGCGCCGTCGAACTCCGGGGCCGCTGAACGGGCCGCCGCCGCGCGCCCGTTACCCGGAGCCGCCCGGGGCCGGGCCCCGCTGGCAGCGCGGGCACCAGTACACGGGCCGGTCCCGGCCCGGCTCGCCATAGGTCTCGCCGGCGGTGCGCACCGGCGTGCCGCAGACCAGGCAGGAGCGGCCCGTCCGCCCGTAGACATACAGCCGCTGGCCGGTCCGGGCGCGAGCCTGAGGGGTGGTCGTGGTGCGGCCGGGCCCGGCCCGGTTGGCCTCCAGCAGGCGCTTGGCGGTGGCGATCAGCCGCTCCGGCGCCGGGAGTTCGCCGACGGGCAGCCGGGGCGTGACCCGGGCGAGGAAGCACAACTCGGCCATGAAGACATTGCCGACGCCCGCGAGGTTCCGCTGGTCCAGCAGGGCCGCGCCCAGCGGGCGGGCCGGGTCGGCGAGCAGCCGGCGCAGCGCCTCCTTCGGATCCCAGTCGGGGCCGAGGAGATCCGGGCCCAGATGGCCGACGACGCGCGGCTCGTCCGCGGTGCGGAGCAGCTCCAGCACCGGCAGCCGGAAGCCCACCGCGACGCGGTCCTCGGTGCCGAGCACGGCCCGGATCTGGTGGCCGGGCCCGCCGCGCCAGCGCTCGCCCGGCGCGAAGATCCACCAGGCGCCGTCCATGCGCAGGTGCGAGTGCAGCGTCAGGCCGCCCTCCAGCCGGGTCAGCAGGTGCTTGCCGCGCGGCGTCACGTCCAGCACCGCGCGCCCCCGCAGATCGGAGGTCGCCAGCCGGGGAACCCGCAGGTCGGACCGCACCAGCAGCCGCCCCGCCAGCGCGGCGTGCAGCCGCCCGGCGGCCTGCGCGACCGTGTCTCCCTCGGGCATGCCTCCCATGATGCGCCATGGCGCGCCGGGCCGTCCGGGCGCCGGAACACCGCTCGTCGCGGCGTCCGGGCCGCTGCTAGAAACTGGACATGACAGACGGAGAAGAGATCGATCCGCTGGAGCGGCTGCTCGCCGAGCGGGCCTGCGAGCGGCTGATCACCGAGTTCCTCCGGCATCTGGACCTCGGAAACCCGGGGGCGGTGGCCGAGCTGTTCACGCCCGACGGAGTCTGGGAGTACCCCCAGGACGACCGCCTGGTGCGCGGCCGGGACGCGCTGCGGGAGTACTTCCGCTCGCGGCCCGCCGACCGGCTGTCGCTGCGCATGGCCACCAACATCCTGGTCACCGTGGAGAGCCCGGACACCGCCTCGGCCACCTCCTACTTCGCCACCTACCGGGTCGACGGCTTCACCGGCGGCATCGTGCCGTCCCGGCCGCCCGCCAACGTCGGCCACTACGCGGACACGTTCACCCGCGTCGACGGCCGCTGGCTGCTCGCCCGGCGCGTCACCCACGTCACCTTCGGCGGGCCGACGGTCCGGCTCGACGAGACGTCCCCGGCCGACTGAGCGACGCCGCGCACACTTTCCCCACGACTTCCCCTCAATCGAAAGGCACGGTTCCGGTGCCGTTCGGCCGTCTCAACATACGCGGTATGTTTCGCGGAGTGTTCCGCGTAAGGACGAGCCCGGGAGGGGCAGTTGACAGGGAAACGCACAAGTGCGCGGACCGGTGCGGCGGTGGTCTGCGGGGTCATCACCGCCGCCCTCACGGCGGGGCTCACCGGCCCCGCCGGGGCGGCGGGCGACGGGCCGGGGGAGCGGGCCGCCGGGGGCGGCGGTGACACCCGGCTGGTGCCGCTGATCACCGGCGACCGGGTGGCGGTCGACGCGAGCGGCGAGGTGCGCGGCCTGATCATGGCCGAGGGCCGCGAGGACGTGCCCGTTCAGGTGGGGCGCGTCGGGGACCACACCGAGGTGGTCCCGCAGGACGTGGTCCCGCTCATCAGGGAGGGGGTCCTCGACCGCCGCCTGTTCGACATCACCGAGCTGAGCCGGGCCGGACACCGCGCGGGCGACGGCCTGCCGCTCATCGTCACCTACGCGGGGAGCGCCGCCCGCGCCGAGGTGCGCGCGGCGGCCGGCTCCGGCGAGCGACTGGCGCTGGAGGCGATCAACGGCGAGGCGCTGACCGTCGCCGGCGACGAACTCACCACCATCTGGGACGCCCTCACCGAGCCGGCCGGCTCCGGCGACCGGGCGCTGGCCGCCGCCCCCGGCATCGAGACGATCGCCCTGGACGCCCAGGTCCAGGGCGCGCTCGACGAGAGCGTGCCCGGGATCGGCGCCCCGGTGGCCTGGGAGAGCGGCTACGACGGCGAGGGCGTCACCATCGCCGTGCTGGACAGCGGCATCAGCGAGGACCACCCGGACCTGGCCGGCAAGGTGGCCGCCGCCGAGGTGTTCTCCGAGGCGCCGGACACCGAGGACCACCGCGGGCACGGCACGCACGTGGCCTCCATCGCGGCCGGCACCGGTGCCCACGCGGACGGTGCCTACACCGGCGTGGCCCCCGGCGCCACCCTGCTGAACGGCAAGGTGCTCAACGACAACGGCATGGGCAGCGAGTCCTGGACCATCGCGGGCATGCAGTGGGCCGTCGACCAGGGCGCCGACATCGTCAACCTGAGCGTCGGCACCCAGGCCAGCTACGTCGACCCGATGGCCGACGCGCTCAACGCCCTCGCCGCGGAGTCCGGCACCCTCTTCGTCGTCTCCGCCGGCAACGAGGGCCCCTACCCGAACACCATCACCACTCCCGGCTCCGCGGAGTCCGCCCTCACCGTCGGCGCGGTGGACAAGGCCGGCGCCCTGGCCGAGTTCTCCTCGACGGGCGGGGTGGACGACGCCGCGCTCAAGCCGGACCTCACCGCCCCGGGCGTCGACATCGGCGCCGCCGCCGCGCCCGGCAGCGCCTACGGCGAGAACGGCGAGCCGGTGGCCGACGGCTACGTCGCGCTCTCCGGCACCTCGATGGCCGCGCCGCACACGGCGGGTGCCGCCGCGCTGCTGGCGCAGCGGCACCCCGACTGGACCGGCGAGCAGCTCAAGGCCGCGCTGATCGCCGCCGCCGCGCCCGCCGCGGGACAGGGTGCGCTCCAGCAGGGCGCGGGCCGGGTCGACGCCGCCACCGCCATCGACCAGACCGTCGTCGCCGAGCCGGGCGCCCTCGACTTCGGCGCCGTCGCCCACCCGCACACGGAGGCCGAGCCCGTCGCCCGCGAGCTCACCTACCGGAACCTGGGCGACCGGGACGTCACGCTGGACCTGTCCGTCACCGGCGTCGACCCCGAGGGCAACCCCGCCCCGGACGGCATGTTCACGCTGGACGCCACCGAGGTGACCGTTCCCGCGGGCGGCACCGCCACCGTCGGCGTCACGGCCGACACCAGCGGCGGCGGCGAGTTGTACGGCGTGTACAGCGCGTATGTCACCGGCGCGGGCGACGGCCAGCGCGTCACCACGGCGGGCGCGGTGGAGCGCGAGGAGGAGCGGTTCGACCTCACGATCGAGGCCATCGGCCGCGACGGCGAGCCCGCCCCGCACTGGCTGGCCATCGCGACCGACCTGGACCTGCTCTTCGATGCCCCGTCCATCCTGTACGGCGACGGCGCGGCCACCGGCACGCTCCGGCTCCCGCCCGGCGACTACCTGGTGGACACCACCGTCTTCCACGGCGGCACCAGCCACCTGGACGCCACCGGCATGGACTGGCTGCTCCAACCGCACGTCGCGCTCACCGAGGACACCACGCTGACCATCGACGCCCGCGAGGCCGCCGAGATCTCCATGACCGTGGATGACCAACGGGCCGAACTCACCGACCTGGTCGTCAACTACGACCTCCAGATGAAGGACGGCCTCCTCGGCTGGTCCTGGAACTGGCGGACCGCCGGCCTGCCCGACGGCTTCCGCACCGCCCAGCTCGGGCCCGTCGCCGACGACTGGATCTTCGCGTACTCCAGCGCCGCCGCCCGCTTCGAGCGCGACGGCCGGGAGTACCACACCGCCGACCGCCGCGCGGGCGAGCTCTACCACGGCCTGGAGCACCACACCGGCTGGGGTGACCTGGCCCGGATCCGGGTCCGGGAGGGCGCCTCCACCGCGGACGCCACCGGCGTGCTGGCTACCTACTCCCAGGCCGAGTTCCGGATGCTGTTCGCCGCTCCGGAGCGCTCTCTGCCGCGCATCACGGACGTCTATGTCCGGGCGGACGCCGGATGGTGGACCCACGACTTCTACCAACTGGACGACCAGGGCAACGATCTGGCGTTCCTCCGGGGCGACCGGCACACCTACACCGCCGGCGAGGCGTATGAACAGACATACAACATCGGGGTGTTCGGGCCCGACATCGCGAACGGGGACGGTCTCTTCCGGGAGGGCGACTGGATCTACGGCTGGCTCAACCCGTTCTCCGACGGCGGCGGCCACCTCGGCGTCTCCGGCTACGACAGCGCCACCACCACGCTCTACCGCGACGGCGAGGAATACGCCACGGAGGACGCGCCCCTGGACGAGGCGTGGTTCGAGGTGCCGCCGGACGAGGCGGAGTACGAGCTGGTGACCACGGTCACCCGCGGCGCGCCGGTCGCCACGGTCAGCACGGAGATCACCGTCTCCACCACGTTCACCTCGGCCACCACCCCCGAGGGGCAGTACGCCCAACTGCCCCTGAGTGTCGTCCGCTTCACCCCCCGGCTGGCGCTCGACAGCACCGCGCCCGCCGGGCGCACCCTGCGCGTCCCGGTCACCGTGCAGGGGTCGGCCGCCGGGGAGAACCAGGAGTCGCTCACCGTCGCCGTCTCCTTCGACAGCGGCGCCAGCTGGGAGACGGTGCCGGTCGTGGACGGCGCCGTGCGCGTCGGCAACCCGGCCGCCGGCGGCACCGTGTCCCTGCGCGCGGAGGCCGTTGACCGGCAGGGCAACGTCACCGTCCAGACGATCATCGACGCCTACCGCACCGCCTGACGCGGTCCGTTCCGCCCGGGGGTTACCCCCCCGGGCGGAACGGGGGCCAGCGGCATGTCGGCCGGGTCCCGCACACGCCTAGGGCCTGTATCGAGTTCCCGGTCGGATCAGCCCGCGGCGTCAGACGCGGTGCCCCCCCCAGGCCCTTGGGGGCCTGGGAGGTACCCCCAGCAAGGCACCGGATCGCAGCTCATACCCGGCCGTATTCGCGCGATTCGGCTGGGGGCACCTCCCAGACGGAGTCTGGGGGAGCGGCGAGGTGCCGTGACTGGCGTCGCGGGCCCGGGCGGGAACTCGATACAGGCCCTAGCGTGCTGAGTCATGCGAGCGATCCGGCTGACAGTCCCTCTGCCAGCGGTCTGTGCGCACGCTGACAGCGGGGCCCGGCAGCCTTCTTCCCACGGAACGGAACCACCCACAGGAAGGAGGCTCCCGTGACCTACGCCTTTCAGGCCGAGGGGCTGGTCAAGCGCTTCGGCGCGACAACGGCGCTGGTCGGCGTCGACCTGGCCGCCCGGCCGGGCACCGTGCTCGGCGTGCTCGGCCCCAACGGCGCGGGCAAGACCACGGCCGTGCGGATCCTGGCCACGCTGCTGCGGCCGGACGCCGGCCGGGCCCGCGTCGCCGGGTTCGACGTGGTCGACAGCGCCGACGAGGTGCGCCGCCGCATCGGGCTGACCGGCCAGTACGCCTCGGTCGACGAGGACCTGACCGGCGCGGAGAACCTGGTGATGATCGGCCGGCTGCTCGACCTGTCGCGGTCGGCGGCCCGGGACCGGGCGGCGGAGCTGCTGGCCGAGTTCGACCTCACCGAGGCGGCCGGCCGCCGGGCCGGCACCTACTCCGGCGGCATGCGCCGCCGCCTCGACCTGGCCGCCAGCCTGATCGCCCACCCCGAGGTCGTCTTCCTCGACGAGCCCACCACGGGCCTGGACCCGGCCAAGCGCGACGACGTGTGGTCGCTGGTCCGCCGCCAGGTCGCCGAGGGCGTCACCGTGCTGCTCACCACGCAGTACCTGGAGGAGGCCGACGCGCTCGCCGACGAGATAGCCGTGATCAACCGCGGCGCGGTGATCGCCCACGGCACCCCGCACGAGCTGAAGGCCGTCGTCGGCGGCCAGACCCTGCACGTCCGGCCGCTGGACCCCGGCCGACTGCCGCACGTCGCCGCCCTGCTGGCACGCGTCACCGGAACGCGCCCGGGCTCCCCGGGCCGCGGCGTGCTCGCCGTCCCCGTCGAGGGCGACGCCGTGCTGGCCCCCCTGGTCGCGAAGCTGGCCGAGGAGCGCATCGAGGTGATGGAGCTCTCGCTGCGGCTGCCCAGCCTGGACGAGGTCTTCTACGCGCTCACCGGCGAGGAGACGGTACCCGCCGAGGAGACGGAGAACGAGACGGAGGGAGCCGCCGCATGAGCACCGCGACCACGCCCACCCGCACGGCGCCCGCCCCCGCCGCGCCCGGCCCCGCGCCGCGCCCGCCGTTCCCCCTGCTGCGGCACAGCCTCACGTTGGCCCAGCGGAACCTGGTCAAGACGCTGCGCACCCCGGAACAGCTCGTCGACGTGACGCTGCAACCGGTCATCTTCGTCGTCATGTTCCTCTACCTCCTCGGCGGCGCCGTCGCCGGCTCCACCGAGGAGTACCTGACGTTCCTGCTGCCCGCGATCATGGTGCAGACCGTCGTCTTCGCCTCCGTGGCCGTCGGCGTGAACCTCAACACCGATATCCAGAAAGGCGTCTTCGACCGCTTCCGCAGCCTGCCCATCGCCCGCTCCGCCCCCCTGCTGGGCTCGGTGCTGGGGGACATGGTCCGGTTCGTGGTGAGCATCTCGGTGCTGCTCGGCTTCGGCTACGCGCTGGGCTTCCGGATCGAGACCGATCCGCTCTCCGCGCTCGCCGCCTGCCTGCTGGTGATGCTGTTCTCGTTCTCGCTGAGCTGGGCGTCGGTGCTGCTGGGGGTCATGGCGCGCTCGCCCGGCAGCGTGCAGGGCATGCTCTTCATGGCCATGTTCCCGCTGACCTTCGGCACCAACATGATCACGCCCACCGAGACGCTGCCCGGCTGGCTCCAGTGGTGGGTCGGCGTCAACCCGGTGACCGATGTGATGGAGGCCGCCCGGGGACTGCTCACCGAGGGGCCGGTGGCCACGCCCGTGCTGCACACGCTGCTGTGGTCAGCGGGGATATTCGCCGTCTTCTTCCCGCTCGCCGTCCGCGCCTACCGCCGCAAGACGTAGCCGGCGCACCGCCTCCGCGCGGCCCAGCGCCGCGGCGGCGGCGTAGGCGGCGGCCCCCGCCGGGTCCGACAGCAGCGGGCGCAGCGCGGCGACATCCGGGTGGGTCTCATCCGGAACGCCGCGCAGCGCCGCCGCCGCGCCCAGCGCCGCGGCGGCCGCCACCGGGTCGCCCCGGCGGGCGCACAACTGCGCGACCGCCACGCCCACCATGGCCGCCACCGGCATGTCCGCGACGTCCCAAGCCTCCTCCAGCGCCCCGGCCAGCAGCTCCGCCGTTTCCCCGGGCGGGCCGACCAGGGCCGCCCCGGCCCGCAGCAGCGCCGCCAACTGCGGCTGGACGAACGCCCGTTGCTCCATGACCGTCAGCGCCCGGGCATACGAGTCGGCCGCCGCGGCGCGCTCGCCGGCCTGGCGCAGCAGGTCCCCCAGCGCCAGCCGGGCGAGCGCGGCCAGATACCCCGAGCCATGGCGTTCGGCGCGGCTGGCCAGCTCACCCAGCTCGGCCCGGGCCGCCTCCTCCTCGCCCCGCTGCGCGCGCACGACGGCCAGCCGCACCCGGAGCTGGTCCACGTCCGACTCGGTGCGCAGCTCCCGCATCAGCCGCATCGCCTCGCGCAGCGTCTCCGCCGCCTCGTCCAGCTCGCCGAGCTGCCGGTAGAGCATCCCCCGCGAGGACAGCGCCATCGCCAGGCCCCACCGGTCGCCGGCCTCCCGGAACCCGGCCACCGCCAGGTCGATCTCCTTCCGCATGCCGGCCGGCTCGCCCTCGTTCTCCAGGATCGCCGCCCGCATCAGGCGCAGCATGGCCCGCGCCCAGGGGTCGGGATGGCTCAGCCGGCGCGCGGCGGCGGCCATGCCGAACGCGGCGCGCTCGGCGAACATCGCCAGGCCCGGCTCCAGCGCAGCCAGCACGGGATGCCCGGCGTCCGGCTCGATCGCGTCCAGCTCCTGGCGCAGCTCCCGCACGGCCTCCGGCGTCGGCTCGCCGCCGGCCGCGCTGTTGAGCACCGCGAAGGCCAGCGCGATGATCCGCGCCTGGTGCGGCGCCTCGCCCGGCACCGCGAGGGCCAGCCGCAGCCAGTTCGCGGCCTCCGCGTGGTTGCCGCGCATCGTCCAGAACAGCCCCAGCGCGGCGGCCAGCCGCACGGCGGTCTCCGCGTCGCCGGTGCCGACGGCGTGGTGCAACGCGGCCAGCAGGTTGTCCCGTTCGGCGATGAGCGTCGCGATCCACGGCAACTGGCCGGGGCCGCGCAGATGCGGCTCCGCCGTCTCGGCCAGCCGCAGGAAGTACGCCATGTGCGCGTCGCGCGCCTGGCCCGCCCGGCCGTCCGCGGCCAGCCGTTCCAGGCCGTACTCGCGCAGCGTCTCCAGCATCCGGAACCGCGGCCCGCCCGCCTCGCCGTCCCCCTCCACCGGCTGGAGCAGCGACTTGTCGGCGAGCGAGGCCAGCAGGTCCAGCGCCTCGGCGGCGGGCACCCCGCAGCCGCCCTCGACGCTCTCCGGGGTGACCCCGCCCGCGAACACCGCCAGTCGGTCGGCGAGTTCGCGTTCCTCGTCGGTCAGCAGCTCCCAGCTCCAGGCGACCACCGCGCGCAGCGTCTGATGCCTCGGCAGCGCGGTGCGGCTGCCGCCCGTCAGCAGCCGGAACCGGTCGTCGAGCCGCGCGGCCAGATGCGCCGGGTCGAGGGAACGCAGCCGGGCGGCGGCCAGCTCGATCGCCAGCGGCAGGCCGTCCAGCCGCCGGCAGATCTCGACCACGGCCGCGACGTTGCCCTCGTGCACGGTGAACCCGGGCCGCACGGCGGCGGCCCGGTCGGCGAGCAGCCGCACCGCCGGGTGGCCGTCGGCCTCGGCCGCGAGCACGTCCGGCGCGGGCACGCCCAGCGGCGGCACCGGGCACAGCGATTCGCCGACCAGGGCCAGCGGCTCGCGGCTGGTGGCCAGCACCCGCAGCCCGGGGCAGCGGGCCAGCAGATGCTCGGCGAGGCGGGCGGCGGCCTCCACCACGTGCTCGCAGTTGTCCAGCAACAGCAGGGTGGGGGCGGTGGCCAGCGCCGCGGTCAGCATGCTCGGCGCGTCCCGGGGCGCGGCCGGCTGCACCCGGCTCTCCAGCAGGCCGCTGACGCGGTGGCCCAGCGCGCCGAGCACGGCCTGCGGAACGTCGTCGGGGTCGGTGACGGACGCCAGCTCCACCAGCCACGCGCCGCCCGGGTAGCCGTCGGCCAGCTTCGCGGCGGCGGTCGTCGCCAGTCGGGTCTTCCCGGCGCCGCCGGGACCGACCAGCGTGACGAGCCGGCCCTCGCCCAACCGCTCGGCGACCAGGGCCAGTTCCTCGTCGCGGCCGACGAACGTGGTGAGCGGCGCGGGCAGGTTCCCCGGCGCGGCTCCGGTCGTCGGCGGCGGCGCCGGCTCGGCGCGCAGCACGGCGAGATGGATGTCGCGCAGCGCGGGGGAGGGGTCCACACCCAGCTCCCCGGCCAGGCGCGCGCGGTACTCCTCGTAGGCGGCCAGCGCCTCCGCCTGCCGCCCGGCCGCGTACCGCGCACGCATCAGCAGGCCCAACGTCCGCTCCCGCAAGGGGTGTTCGGCGGCCAGCGCCTCCAGGTCGGCCAGCACCGCGCCGGGCCGGCCACCCGCCAGCTCCGCGTCGCAGCGGTCCTCGGCCGCCGCCAGCCGCAGCTCCTCCAGCCGCGCCGCCGCCGCGACCGCGTACGCCGCGTCGCCCGCGTCGGCTAGCGCGGGCCCGCGCCACAGCGCCAGCGCCTCGCCGAGCCGCCGGGCCGCGCCCCGGTGCTCCCCGGCGCCCAGGGCCGCCCGGCCCGCGCGCGCCAGCCGCTCGAAGCGCACCGCGTCCACCGCGTCCGGATCCACCGCCAGCCGGTAGCCGCCGGCCTCGGACACGATCAGCCCGTCCCCGGGCAGCGCCCGGCGCAGCCGGGACACCAGCGACTGCAACGCGTTGGCCTGATCCGCCGGCACCGCCTCGCCCCACAGGGCCGTCACCAGCGACTCGGCCCGCACGACCGCCCCGGCGTCCAGCGCCAGCCGGATCAGCAGCGCGCGCAGCCGCGCACCGCCGAGGGGAACGACCGCGCCCCCGGCCGCGGTGACCCGGAGGGGCCCGAGAACGCCGACCTGCACCGCGCCAGTCTCTCAGGCGGCCTGGGGCGTGTCCGCAAAGTCCCGTCTATCCCGCGACGCTCCCCCGCAAGCGGGAGGTACCCCCAGGCACGCACGCTCGCTGCTTCCCCAGCTAACGCTGGGAGGTGCCCCCATTCGTACGAGCTGCGATCCGGCGCCTTGCGATCGCACGCACCTGGGGGTACCTCCCAGGCCCCAAGGGCCTGGGGGAGCCGCGGGCGTGCGACGCGACCCTGCGGACACGCCCCAGCGTCAAACCCCCGCCAGGTCCGCCGGGTCGGTGTTGGCGCCGCACAGCACCACGCAGACCCGTTCCCCCGGCCCCGGGACATAGGCGTCGGTGCGCAGCGCGGCCAGCGCCGTGGCCGCGCCGTTCTCCACGGCGATGTGGTGGTCGTGCCACAGCGCGCGGCGGGCCGCGGCGATGGCCGCGTCGGGGACCAGCACCGAGCGGGCGTCGCCGTGCCGGGCCGCCGCCAGCGCGTCGGCCGACACCCGGCGCGCGCCGAGCGCGTCGGCCGCGATCGAGTCGACGGGCACGTCGACCGGCTCGCCCGCCGCCAGCGCCGCGTTCAGCGCCCGGCAGTGCTCCGGCTCCACCGCCACCACCCGCACGCCGTGCTGCGCGGCGGCCGTGGCGACCCCGGCGAACAGGCCGCCGCCGCCCACCGCCACCACCACCGTGGTCACCTCCGGCCGGGCGGTCACGATCTCCTCCAGCAGCGTGCCGGCGCCCGCCGCGATCAGCGGATGGTCGTACGCGTGCGAGGCCAGCGCCCCGCTCTCACCCACGAAGTCGGCGCAGGCCGCCGCGGCCTCGGCGTACTCGGTGCCCACCAGCCGTACGTCCGCGCCCAGTTCACGCAGCCGCGCCACCTTCACCGGTGGGGCCGTCTCGGGCACGAACACCGTCGCCGGGATGGCGCGCCGGCCCGCCGCCCAGGCGCAGGCCAGGCCCGCGTTCCCGCCGGAGGCGATGGCGATGCCCGCCTCGGGCATGGCGCCGGACTCCAGCGCCGCGGCCGTGAAGTTCAGCGCGCCGCGCGCCTTGAACGTCCCGGTGTGCTGGAGGAACTCCAGCGCGAAATCCAGCCGTTCGCCCGCCGGGGCCACCGTCACCCGCCGCACCTGGCCGTCGATCCGCCCGGCCGCGGCCTTCACCTCGTCATAGCTCAGCATCGCGTCCACCGTAACGGCAGTGGGATAGGTTCATCCGCCATGAATATCGCGATCACATCCGGCCATGTGGTTCCCATCGACAGCGACCCCATCGACGGCGGCACCGTCCTGGTCCTCGACGGCAGGATCGCCGCCGTCGGACCCGACGCCGAGGTCGCGGTGCCCGATGGCGTGCGCGTCGTGGACGCCGCCGGGGCGTGGGTGCTGCCCGGGTTCGTCGAGGCGCACGGCCATCTCGGGGTGCACGAGGAGGCCGAGGGCTGGGCCGGGCAGGACACCAACGAGATGACCGACCCCAACGGCGCCCGGATGCGCGCGCTGGACGCCATCAACCCGGCGGACACCGGCTTCGCGGACGCCCTGGCCGGCGGCGTCACCAGCGCGGTCATCAAGCCCGGCTCGGGCAACCCGGTGGGCGGCCAGACCGTCGCGGTCAAATGCTGGGGGCGCAGCGTGGACGAGATGCTGATCCGCCAGCCCGTGAGCGTCAAGAGCGCGCTCGGCGAGAACCCCAAGCGGGTCTACGGCGAGAAGAAGCAGCTCCCCTCCACCCGGCAGGGCGTGGCCGCCGTGATCCGCGACGCCTTCACCCGCGCCCAGGACTACCGCGCCCGCCGCGAACACGCCCGGTCCGAGGACAAGCCGTTCGAACGCGACCCGAGCCTGGAGGTGCTGGTCCGGGTGCTCGACGGCGAGCTGCCCTGGTGCCAGCACACCCACCGCGCCGACGACATCGCCACCGCGCTGCGGCTCGCCGACGAGTTCGGCTACCGCGTCGTCATCAACCACGCCACCGAAGCGCACCTGCTGGCCGACGAGATAGCCCGCCGCGGGGTGCCGGTGATCAGCGGCCCGCTGTTCACCACCCGCAGCAAGGTCGAGCTGCGGCAGCGCACCCTGGCCAACCCGGGCATCCTCACCCGGGCCGGCGTCAAGGTGGCGATCACCACCGACCACCCCGTGGTGCCCATCAACTTCCTTGTCCACCAGGTCACTCTCAGCGTCAAGGAGGGCCTGGACCGGGACGAGGCGCTGCGCACCATCACCGCGAACCCGGCCGGGATCATGGGCCTGGACGACCGCGTCGGGGCGCTGCGCCCCGGCCTGGACGGCGACGTGGTGATCTGGTCCGGCGACCCGCTGGACGTGATGAGCCGCGCCCTGCGGGTCTTCATCGAGGGCCGCGAGGTCTACACCTGGGACGCGGCGCGGGCCACCGGCGAGGTCGCCGACCCCTACTACCGCGAGCCCGTCTAGGACCTAACCCGGCCACAGGGCGGCGAACGGCAGCCGGACCCGTTCGTCGCCGATGCCCGACTCGCCCGCCCGGACCCGGTCCGCCTCCCCGGCGGTCAGGGCCCGGCCCAGGACGCGCACATCGTCCAGCGCGCCGGTGAACAGGCCGGCGCCGTCGGGACTGCCGCCGATGTGGAAGGTGAACGCGCCGGCGGGCGTGATCTCCCCGGCCGGCGCGGGCGCCGTGACCGGGGGCCCACCGTCCGCCGACAGTGCCAGCTCCCCGGCGCGGCGGGTGAGGACCACGTGGTGCCAGGCGCCGTCGCCGTGACCCGGCCCGGTGCTCACCTCGGCGGCGGCCTCTCCCGTGTCGATGCCGGCGGTGAAATGGCCGCCGGCCGGGTCCAGCCGCAGCCACAGGCCGCGTTCCCCGGGTCTGTCGCCCGGGCCGAGGAACACGGGTCCGCCCGCGCCGTTCACCCAGGCGGTCACGGTGAAGTCGGTCGCGCCCAGCCGCAGCGAGTCGGGGCAGTTGATCAGCCGCAGATGGTCCTGCTGGCCGTCGAACGGGAGCACCTCGCCGCGCTCGGCGTCCGCGGCCGGCCGCGTGCCGCCGTGCACGACGGCGTGGTTGCCGAGGCCGCTGGCGTCGGGGGTGCGCGGCAGGAACAGATCGCCGGCCTGGGCGTCGAGGTCCGCCTCACTGAAGGCGGAGAAGGTGAGCGTGCCGTGCGGGCTGTTGGTGTTGGTCTCGTACAGCAGCCCGATCCCGCCGGACGCCAGCCGCGTCAGATCGGAGTAGCCCGCCCGGTCCTCGGTGATGACCGTGCCCACCCGTCGCCAGGTCCGCCCCTCGTCGGTGGACGTGCGCACGGCCATCACCCGGCGGTCGTCGAACGCCTCGGCGCCCGGCCGGGCCGGGGCGGACAGCAGCAGCCGGTCGGGGCGCAGGGCCAGCAGGGAGCCGGAGACGGGCGGCGCGTCGATGTCGGGCACGGGCTGGAAGCCGGCCGCGGTGAACGTCTCGCCGCCGTCCTCGCTCACCGCCGTCAGCCGGTGGTTGTCCGTGCCGCAGGTGGTGGAGGACCGCGAGTTGATGTAGATGGTGCCGTCCGCGCGCTCGGCGACGGTGAGTTCGCCGGGGTTGGTCAGCACGCGTTCGGTCTCGTACCGCGCGCCCAGCCGCCAGGTGAGGCCGCCGTCGTCGCTGTAGTAGAGCTGCGCCCCGGCGCCGCCGTCGCTCGTGTCGTAGTCGCCCGGAACGATCAGCCGCCCGGCGTGCTTCCCGCGCCGCAACTGCACGCCGTGCCCGGGCCCCACCGAAATCCAGGTCCAGCCGGCCGGCTTGAGCGCGCCCAGGTCGCCGCCCGGCGTCCAGCTCGCGCCGTCGTCCGTGCTGTGCAGCGCGTGCAGGGTGCGGGTGCCGCGCACCCGGTCGGCCCCCCGGGCGGTCCAGGGGTTGTGGGCGAACAGGACGGAGACCCGGCCGGTTCCGCTGTCCACCACGGGCGCCGGGTTGCCGAAGCCGTCCGGGCTGTCCCGGCCGCGCAGCACCGTGAGCGGCCCCCAGGTGCGGCCCTCGTCGGTGGAGCGCTTGAGCACCAGGTCGATGTCGCCGACGTCCGCGCAGTCGGCGACCCGGCCCTCGGCGAACGCCAGCAGCGTGCCGTCGGCCGTGGCCACCAGCGCGGGGATGCGGAAGCAGGCGTACCCCTCCGTGTGATGCACGAAAGGGTGACTCAGCTCCGGGTCGATCACGGCGGCGGAGGACGTGGACCGGGCGGCCGGCGCGCCGGTCAGCGGCGGGGCGAAGGCCGTCGCGAGCAGGGCGAGGAAGAGAACGGGGTTGCGCATCCAGACAGGATCACGCGGGGCGCAGCCAGATCGTGGCCAGTGGAGGGAGTGTCGGCGCGATGCTCGCCGGGTGGCCGTGGCTGGGCGTCGGCTCGGTCTTCAGCGGCTCGCCGTTCACCACCCCGCCGCCGCCGTAGGCCGTCGCGTCCGTGTTCAGGATCTCCGTCCAGGCGGCGGCCTCGGCGGGGACGCCGAGCCGGTAGTCGGCGCGGACCAGCGGGCAGAAGTTGCTGACGGCCAGCAGCGGCGAGCCGTCGGCGGCGAAGCGGAGGAACGCCAGCACGTTGTCGGCCGCGGCGTCGGCCGCCACCCAGGAGAAGCCGCCCGGGTCGCTGTCCTGTTCCCACAGGGCGGGCTCCGCGCGGTAGTGGGCGTTCAGATCGGCGACCAGGCGCCGCACGCCCAGATGGTCGCCGGCCGCCACATACCCGGGGTCGCACACCCACCACTGCGGCCCCTCCTGCTCCGACCACTCCGCGCCCTGGGCGAACTCCTGTCCCATGAACAGCAGTTGCTTGCCCGGATGGGACCACATGAAGCCGAGGTAGGCGCGGTGGTCGGCGCGCTGCCGCCACCAGTCGCCGGGCATCTTGGAGACCAGGGCGCGCTTGCCGTGCACGACCTCGTCGTGCGAGACGGGCAGCACGTAGTTCTCCGCGTAGGCGTACACCATGGCGAACGTCATCTCGCCGTGGTGCCAGGGGCGGTGCACCGGGTCCTTGGACATGTACGTCAGCGAGTCGTGCATCCAGCCCATGTTCCACTTGAAGCCGAAGCCCAGCCCGCCGTGTTCGGTGGCGCGGGTGACGCCGTCCCAGGCCGTGGACTCCTCCGCCACCGTGATGGCGCCGGGGCAGCGGCGGTAGACGGTCGCGTTCATCTCCTTGAGGAACGCGACCGCGTCCCAGTTCTCCCGGCCGCCCTCCGCGTTGGGCGTCCACTGGCCGGACGGGCGCGAGTAGTCCAGGTAGAGCATCGAGGCCACGGCGTCCACCCGCAGCCCGTCGACGTGGTACTCCTCGCACCAGAACACGGCGTTGGCCACCAGGAAGTTCCGCACCTCGCGGCGGCCGTAGTCGAACTCCAGCGTCCCCCAGTCCGGGTGCTCCGCGCGGCGCGGGTCGGGGTGCTCGTAACAGGGCGTCCCGTCGAACCGGATCAGCGCCCACTCGTCCTTGGGGAAGTGCGCCGGCACCCAGTCGATCAGCACCGCGATGCCCGCCCGGTGCAGCGCGTCCACCAGGTACTTGAAGTCGTCCGGCGGGCCCAGCCGCGCGGTCGGGGCGTAGTAGCCGGTGACCTGATAGCCCCAGGAGCCGCCGTAGGGGTGCTCGGCCGGCGGCATCATCTCGACGTGGGTGAAGCCCAGCTCCCGGACGTAGGCGGTCAGTTCCACCGCGAGCTGCCGGAAGGTCAGCCCGGGCCGCCAGGACGGCAGATGCACCTCGTAGACGGACATCGGTGCCCGGTGCGGGGGGCGTTCGGCGCGGGTGGCCATCCACTCCGCGTCGCCCCACTCGTAGGTGCTCTCGTGCACCACGGACGCGGTGGCCGGCGGGCACTCGGCGGCCCGGGCCAGCGGATCGGCGCGCAGCGTGTGGGTGCCGTTCACCGCGCAGACGTCGAACTTGTAGCGCGTGCCCGGGCCCGTCTCCGGAACGAACAGCTCCCACACGCCCGTCGCGCCCAGCGAGCGCATCGGGAACCCGGTGCCGTCCCAGCCGTTGAAGTCCCCGGCCACCCGCACGCCCCGCGCGTTCGGCGCCCACACGGTGAACCGGGTGCCGCGCACGCCCTCGTGCGTCATGGGGCGCGCGCCCAGCGCCTCCCACAGCCGCTCGTGCCGCCCCTCGGCGATGAGATGCAGGTCCATCTCGCCCAGCGCGGGCAGGAAACGGTACGGGTCGTGCGTCACCAGCCGCGTTCCGTCGGGGTAGGTCACCGTCAGCCGGCGGTCTGGTGGCGCCCCGGCCCCCGGCAGCACCGCCGCGAACAGCCCGTCACCCTCCGGGATCAGCTCGGTGCCGCCCACGGCGACACCGCGCGCGAGCGGGCGCAGGACCCGGATCAGCGTGCCACCGCGCGCCGGATGCGCACCCAACAGCGCGTGCGGATCGTGATGCGCCCCGGCGAGCAGGCGGGCACGGTCACGGGGAGGGAGCGGCGGGTGCACGGCTGGCACCGTTCCTTTCGGTGAGTCTGACGCAGCGGTGAGTCTGACGCGGCAGTGAGATCTGACGCGGCGGTCAGTCCGGGGAGGCGGCCAGGCGGCGGACCGCCGCCATCGGGACGTGCAGCCAGGCCGGCCGGTGCCTGGCCTCGTACAGCACCTCGTACACGGCCTTGTCCGTCTCGTAGGCGCGCAGCAGTTCGCGCTGGTCGGCGGGGTCGGCCCCGGACGCCTCGGCGTAGCCCCGGCAGTAGGCCGCGCGGTTGGCGCGGGACCAGGACTCCACCCAGGAGCCCTCCGCGCGGTCCTGCCGGGCCGCGTAGTCGAACGACCGCAGCATGCCCGCGATGTCCCGCACCGGCGGCCCGGGCCGGCGCCGGTCGGTGAGCGGCCGGGCCGGCTCGCCCTCGAAGTCGATCACCGACCAGCGCGAGCCGCCGCCCCGCTCGTCGGGCACGCACAGCACCTGGCCCAGATGCAGATCGCCGTGCAGCCGCTGCACCCGGCAGGTCCCGCCGCGCCGCGCGTAGTCGCCCAGCGCCTCGTAGGCCCGGTTCAGCCCGGTGCGGTACGGGCGCAGCGCGGGCACGGCGGACGCGGCCTCGGCGAGCCGCTCGGTCATGCCGGCGGCGGCCTGTTCGAGCTGGGGGCGGCCCAGGGTGGACGTGGGCAGCGCGGCGGCCAGCGCGGTGTGCACCTCGGCGGTCGCCCGCCCCAGCGCGTGCGCGGAGGCGGTGAAGTCGGTGCGCCGGGCGAGGGATTGGAGGGCCAACTGCCAGCCGTCGGTGGACCCGACGAGAAAGGGTGCGAGGACCCCGAGGGTCAGCGGCTCGGTCATCGTGCCCGGCCAGGTCGCCTCGAACCAGGCGGCGGGCGCGGGCACCCGGTCGCAGTCCGTCTCGGCCAGCGCCAGCGGCAGCTCCAGGTCCGGGTTCATGCCCGGGCTGACCCGGCGGAACAGCTTGAGGATGAACATCTCGCCGTAGACCACCGAGGAGTTGGACTGCTCGCCGTTGAGCAGCCGGGCGGGCAGGCCCGAGGGAATGCGGCCGCCCTGCGCCCGCCCGAAGTGCAGCGTGCCCAGGCTCCCCGGGATGCGGAGCCGTTCCAGCAGCAGGTCGGCCAGCCGGGGATCGTGCAGCGCCTCGTAGACGGCCTGGCCGCGCAGCGGTCCCTCGGTGGGGCGGCCGACGAGCGCCGGGGCGAGCGCCGGCGGCAGCGCGGGACGCACGCCGAGCAGCAGTTGATAACAGTCGCCGGCCGGCGGGGCGTCCGAGCCGGGGGCCGGGCTCTGCCGGGCGCGGATAAGCAGGTGCAGCAGTCCGGGGGTCTGCCCCCCCGTGCCGCTCGGCAGCAGTTCGGTCGCGGAGACCAGGGTGAGACCGCTCAGCGGACGGCCCTTGCCGGCGAACCAGCGCTGCCGGGGCAGCCAGCGTGCGAGCAGGCCCGTGAGGGAGCGCAGCAGGGCGCTGCTGTGTGGCGCGTCGACGAGCGGAAGCCGGGCCGGAGCCGTCCGGGGCGAGGAGCTATCCGACATGGCGTCCTTTCCCCGGGCACGAATTATGTGACGAAGTGTCCCGGATTCAGGCGTGGGTTGCCCGACAGCGCGGGACGTGTCGTGAGAGAACGACCGTGCGGGTGAGGCCCGTAACGCGGATGGAGGCTTTGGGTAACGCTTCGCAAGGGGGGAGGCTTCCCCCAGGGTGCTGGGGGTAAGCCTGTTTCGTGCCCGTTGACGGCTTATGACTCCGAGGCGTTACGCAGCCGGAACCAGTAGAAGCCGTGGCCCGCGAGCGTCAGCAGATACGGCAGTTCGCCGATGGGCGGGAAGCGGACGCCGCCGATGAGCTCCACCGGGACCCGGCCAGCCCAGGGCCGCAGATCCAGCTCGGTGGGCTGGGAGAAGCGCGAGAAGTTGTTGACGCACATCACCAGGTCGTCGCCGTACTCGCGCAGGAAGGCCAGCACGGCCGGGTTGGACGAGGGGAGCTCCGAGTAGGAGCCGAGCCCGAACGCCCGGTTCTGCTTGCGGATCTCGACCATCCGCCGTGTCCAGTGCAGCAGTGAGGCCGGCGAGCTCATCGCCGCCTCGACGTTGGTCACCTGGTACCCGTGGACCGGGTCCATGATGGTCGGCAGGAACAGCCGGCCGGGGTCGCAGGAGGAGAAGCCCGCGTTGCGGTCGGGCGTCCACTGCATCGGGGTGCGCACCGCGTCGCGGTCGCCGAGCCAGATGTTGTCGCCCATCCCGATCTCGTCGCCGTAGTACAGGATCGGCGAGCCTGGCAGCGACAGCAGCAGCGCGGTGAACAGCTCGATCTGGTTGCGGTCGTTGTCGAGGAGGGGCGCCAGGCGCCTGCGGATGCCGATGTTGGCGCGCATGCGCGGGTCCTTCGCGTACTCCGCGTACATGTAGTCGCGCTCCTCGTCGGTGACCATCTCCAGGGTCAGCTCGTCGTGGTTGCGCAGGAAGATCCCCCACTGGCACCCCGAGGGGATCTCCGGAGTCTTGGCCAGGATTTCCGAGACCGGGTAGCGGGATTCGCGCCGGACCGCCATGAAGATGCGCGGCATCACCGGGAAGTGGAACGCCATGTGGCATTCGTCGCCGCCCTTGTCGTAGTCGCCGAAGTAGTCGACGACGTCTTCCGGCCACTGATTCGCCTCGGCCAGCAGCACGGTGTCCGGGTAGTGGGCGTCGATTTCCGCGCGCACCCGTTTCAGGAAGGCGTGCGTCGCAGGAAGGTTTTCGCAGTTGGTGCCCTCTTCCGCGTAGAGGTACGGCACCGCGTCCAGCCGGTAGCCGTCGATCCCGAGGTCCAGCCAGAACCGCAGGGCCGACAGGATCTCCTCCTGCACCGCCGGACTGCTGTAGTTCAGGTCCGGCTGGTGGGAGAAGAAGCGGTGGAAGAAGTACTGCTTGCGGACCGGGTCGAACGTCCAGTTGGACGACTCGGTGTCGACGAAGATGATGCGCGCGTCCGCGTACTGCTTGTCGTCGTCGGCCCACATGTAGTAGTCGCCGTACGGGCCGTCCGGATCCCGGCGCGACTCCTGGAACCAGCGGTGCTGGTCGCTGGTGTGGTTCATGACGAAGTCGATGATGACCCGCATGCCGCGCTGGTGCGCGGCGTCGACGAATTCCACGAAATCCGCCAGGTCCCCGAACTGCGGGTGCACGTCGGCGTAGTCCGAGACGTCGTAGCCGCCGTCCCGCATGGGGGACTTGAAGAAGGGCGGCAGCCAGAGGCAGTCCACGCCCAGCCACTGGAGATAGTCCAGCCGGGCGGTGATGCCCTTCAGATCGCCGATTCCGTCACCGTTGCTGTCCTGGAAGGAGCGGACCAGGACCTCGTAGAAAACCGCTCGCTTGAACCACTCCGGGTCGCGCTCGCGGGCGGGCGTGTCCTCGAATTTATCGGGGACCGGCTCATTGACGCTCATGGTTGGGTGACCCTCCGGTCTGTGAGGACGGTCGCAGGGCCAAGATGTGGGCCGAGGAGGCGTACGCATCCGCACGGCCCGGCTCAAGCCGCACATAGTTGTCCCTGCCCCAGTAGTAGGTCTCGCCGGTGAGCTCGTCGCACACCGGGAAGGGCTCGGCGCCGCTCTCCTGCGCGGGCGTGAGTCCGTGCCCCTGAAGTTGCTCCATGTCCAACGAGACCGTTGCTTCGTGGGTGTGGTGCGGATCGAGGTTGACCACGATCAGTACGCAGTCGGCGTGAGGTGTCCGTGAGCGCTTGGAGTAAGCCAGGATGTGGTCGTTGTTCGTGCGATGAAAGTGCAGATTGCGTAGTTGACGCAGTGCGGGGTGGCGGCGCCGCAGCGCGTTCAGGGTGGTGATGAGCGGGGTGATCGACCGGCCCTCGGCATCGGCCGCGGCCCAGTCACGCGGCCGGAGCTGGTATTTCTCCGAGTCGGCGTACTCCTCGCTGCCGGGCGCCGCCGGCGTGTTCTCGCACAGTTCGTAGCCGGCATACATGCCCCAGGTCGGCGAGAGCGTCGCGGCGAGCACCGCGCGGATCTCGAACGCCGGCCGGCCGCCGTGCTGGAGGAACGCGTGCAGGATGTCGGGCGTGTTGACGAAGAAGTTGGGGCGCATGTAGGCCGCGGAGGCGCCGGAGAGCTCGGTGAGGTATTCGGTGAGCTCCGCCTTGGAGTTGCGCCACGTGAAGTACGTGTACGACTGCTGGAAGCCGATCTGCGCCAGCGTGCGCATCATCGCGGGCCGCGTGAACGCCTCGGCGAGGAAGATGACATCGGGGTCGGTGCGGTTGATCTCCGCGATGACCTTCTCCCAGAACACCACCGGCTTGGTGTGCGGATTGTCCACGCGGAACACGCGCACCCCGTGCGCCATCCAGAAGCGCAGCACGCGCAGCGTCTCGGTGATCAGGCCGCGGAAGTCGTGCTCGAACGAGATCGGGTAGATGTCCTGGTACTTCTTCGGGGGGTTCTCGGCGAAGGCGATGGTGCCGTCCACCCGCTTGTGGAACCACTCCGGGTGGGACTTCACCCACGGGTGGTCGGGGCTGCACTGGAGCGCGAAGTCCAGGGCGACCTCCAGGCCCTGCGCCGCGGCGGCGGCGACGAACGCGTCGAAGTCCTCCAGCGTGCCCAGGTCCGGGTGGATCGCGTCGTGGCCGCCGTGCGGCGAGCCGATGGCCCAGGGTGAGCCGACATCGTCCTGCCCCGCGGTCAGCGCGCCGTTCGCGCCCTTGCGGAACGCCGTGCCGATGGGGTGGACCGGCGGCAGGTAGACGATGTCGAAGCCCATCGCGGCGATGGCGGGCAGGCGCTCGGCCGCGGTGCGCAGCGTGCCCGAGACCGGCGACCGCCCCCGGCGTACCACCGCGCCCTCCGAGCGCGGGAACATCTCGTACCACGACCCGAACAGCGCGCGTTCGCGCTCCACCACCAGCGGCATCGGCCGTGAGGAGGTGAGGAGTTCGCGCAGCGGGTGGCGGGTCAGCACGGCCGTCACCTCGGGGGTGAGGGCGGCGGCCAGCCGCACCGTGGCCGGCAGGGTGCGGTCCCGAAGCGCCTCGGCCGCGGCCAGGACGGCGTCCCGGCCCGCGCTCTTGGGCACCCCGGCGGCCGCCTGCCGCAGCAGGTCGGCGCCCTCGACGAGGGTGAGCTCGGTGTCCGAGCCGGCCGGGATCTTGATCCGGGCCACCCGCCGCCAAGTGGCCACCGGATCGCCCCACGCCTCGACGGCGAACGTCCAGCGGCCCTCGCTGTCCGGGGTGACCTCCGCGCCCCAGCGGTCGGTGCCCGGGGCGAGTTCGCGCATCGGGGTCCAGGGACCGCCGCGGCCGTTCGGATCGCGCAGCACCACGTTGGCGCCGACGGCTTCCGCGCCCTCCCGGAAAACGGTGGCGGTGACCTGGAACGTCTCGCCCGGCACCGCCTTGACCGGGCGGCGCCCGCAGTCAACGCGCGGCTGGACGTCGAGGACAGGGATTCGTCCGATCATGTGGGGATCACCTGACAGCGTTGGGGGCGAGGCATTTTCCCTCGATGTGAGGGGCTTTGTCCTTTGTATCGGTTTCGCCGGTGAGTGGGTCGTTCCGGGCATGGCAGCTCCGGGGCGCGTTCACTCGCGTGGGGGATGCGTCAACGCTAGGCGCTCGGTGTCACACGTGCGTGTCTGAAGCCTTTCCGTGCCGCGCCCGAGGAGCCGGTGGCAGCGCAACGCCCGGCCCCCCGCACACGTGTGGCGCGGGGGGCCGGGCGCCGGGATCGGGCGACGGGTGTGTCGCCCGGCTATTCGACCGTCAACGGACGGGTGTCGGCGGCGGTGTCCGCGCGCCCGGCCGGGACGCCGGCCAGGTCCGAGGGCGCCACCTCGGCCATGTCCGGGCCGATGGAGAAGCTGGGGTGCGGCGGCTGGTTGTAGGCGGTGTTCTGCCAGGCCACGCCGGTGCGGTACTGGCGGTCCTGCATTAGCGCGGGGATGGCGTGTTCGGTCGGGATGTCCGTCGCGTAGATCCGCAGCGCGCTGTTGTCGCTGGTGCGCCAGATGACCTCCTCGCGCCAGTCGCCCAGGATGTCGGCGGACAGCGCGGGGGTGGCCTTGGTGCCGTTGTTGGACGCCACGCCCGAGCCGGTGAGCAGCCGTGTGTCGCCGTCGGGGCCGTACTTGTCGATGTGGGTGTCGTCCAGCAGCTCCCGCGTCAGGTCGCCGTCCCACCAGCTCAGGAAGTTGATGCTGGAGGGCTTGCGGCCGATCTCCTCGCCCGCGGTGTTCCGCAGCGAGCCGTCGGCGGCCGACCAGAACTCAGCCCCGGGGCTGCCGTCCCAGATGTCGCCCGCCACGCCACGGCCGTTGTCGCTCCCGCTGGCGGTCTGCCAGAGGATCTCGCCGCTGGCCGCGTCCAGGTAGACCGAGCCGGGCATGCTCTCCCACTCGGAGACCTTGAAGTACTCCAGGCCCTCGTTGGCCGGGTCGAAGTCGCCCAGGTGCTGGGCGTCGCCGTGCCGGGTGTTGGCGTTCCACAGGGGGCCGCCGTCGTCGTCGATGGCCATCGCGCCGTACGCGATCTCGTCCCGGCCGTCGCCGTCCAGATCGCCGACGGACAGGCTGTGCGAGCCCTGCTCCCGGTACTGGCTGCCGGCCTCGTCGCTGTCGAACACCCAGCGCCGGGTCAGCGAGGAGCCGTCGAAGTCCCAGGCCGCGACCACGGAACGGGTGTAGTAGCCGCGCGCCATGATCAACGACGGGCGCTGGCCGTCGAGATAGGCGGTGCCGGCCAGGAAACGGTCGCCGCGGTTGCCGTAGCAGTCGCCCCAGTCGCAGATGTTCCCGCGCCCGGGCACGTAGTCCACCGTGTCGACGGCCGCGCCGGTCGCGCCGTCGAACATCGTCAGGAACTCGGGGCCCTCCAGGATGTAGCCGTCGGAGTTGCGGTGGTCCGCGTTCGCGTCGCCGATGACCGTGCCCGCGCCGTCCACCGTGCCGTCCGCGGTCTTCGCCGCGACCTCGGCCGAGCCGTCGCCGTCGTAGTCGAAGACCTGGAACTGCGTGTAGTGCGCGCCGGCCCGGATGTTGCGGCCCAGGTCGATGCGCCACAGCCGGTCGCCGCCGAGGGTGTAGGCGTCGAGATAGACGTTGCCGGTCACGCCCGCCTGCGAGTTGTCCTTGGCGTTGGACGGGTCCCACTTGAGGACGATCTCCAGCTCGCCGTCGCCGTTCAGGTCGCCGACCGAGGCGTCGTTCGCGACGTAGTCGCCGCCGGGGGAGTCGATCGGGATGTCCGTCTGGGCGTTGGGGAGGTTCAGGGCCTCGGCCGCGTCCCGCACCTCGGCGCCGTCGGTGACCGTGGACACGGTGTACCTGGCGTCCGCGGGCGCGCCCTCGTCGAGGTAGTTGGTGACGCCGGTCAGCGGCTCTTCGGTGACGCGGGTGCCGTCCCGGTAGACGTGGAACGCCACGTCGTCCGCGTCGGTGGCCAGCAGCCGCCAGCTCACCAGGTTGCCCTTGTCACCGCCGACGCTCACCAGGCCCCGGCCGAGGTCGTCCATCTGATAGGGCGTGGCGGAGGCGGCGGGCGCGGGAGTGGCTGGGGTCTCCCGTTCGTCCGACGCGTGGGCCAGCGCGGTCAGTCCGCCGGCGGTCACCACCCCGGCGAGTGCCGCGGCGAGCAGTGTCCTGACCCGCCGGTTGTCTCGTTTGTGATGTTTGGATCGCACCGCGATCCTCCTGAATGTGTGGGGGATTGTCACGCGTGTGTTGCCGCGGGATGCGGGGGAGGTTGCCGTGCCGCATGTAATCCCGAGAAAAGCCGGTTTGGGGCCCGGAAGGAGGCATTCTGTCCGCCTTTATGGGGCACGTCTCAGGTCGATATCGCCGTCCGGTATGCGGTTCACAGCTATGTACCTGCGCAGTAATGTGCCGTCCACCGAACTGGCTTACCACCGCCGACCCCCTGAGGTGGACGATGCGCATAGCAAGACCCAGGGCCGCGAAGATGTTTGCGGCCGCCCTCGCGATCGGCCTGATCGTGACCGGTTGCGCCAGCGAGCGCGATGACGAGGAATCCGGAGGCGACTCCGAGACGTTCGTCTTCGGCGCCGCGGGCGATCCCGCCTCTCTGGACCCCTCCCTCGCCAGCGACGGCGAGACCTTCCGGGTCACCCGCCAGGCGTTCGAGACGCTGCTGGACCACGAGCCCGGCGGCACCGAACTGGTCGGCGGCCTCGCGGAGTCGTGGGAGAGCAACCCGGAGGGCACCGAGTGGACCTTCCACCTTCAGGACGGCGTGACGTTCCATGACGGCGAGGCGCTGACCGGCGAAGTGGTCTGCGCGAACTACGACCGCTGGTACAACTGGACGGGCACCTACCAGAACACCACGATCTCCTACTACTGGCAGTCGGTGTTCGGCGGTTTCGCGCAGAACGAGAGCGAAGAGACCCCCGAGCCGAACTACGTGGGCTGCACCGCTCCCGACGAGCACACCGCCGTTATCGAGGTGGCCGAGCCCTCGGCGAACTACCCGGGCGGATTCTCGCTGCAGGCGTTCTCCATCCATTCCCCGAAGGCGCTGGAGGCGTACGCCGAGGAAGAGGCGACCGGCGAGGGCGAGAACATCACCTTCCCCGGCTACAGCCAGGAGGCCGGCACGGTCGCGGGCACCGGACCGTTCGAAATCACCGGCTGGAACAAGGGCAACGGTGAGGTCACGCTGGCCCGTTTCGACGACTACTGGGGCGAGCAGAAGGCCGGGGTCGACGAGCTGGTCTTCCGCACCATCCCGGAGGAGGACGCCCGCCGCCAGGCGCTCCAGGCCGGCGACATCCACGGCTACGACCTGGTCGCGCCCGCCGACGTGGCGACGCTGTCCGGCGAGGGCTTCCAGGTGCCGACCCGTGACGTCTTCAACATCCTCTATCTGGGCATCACGCAGGAGAGCAACCCGGCGCTGGAGGAACCGGACGTGCGCCGCGCGATCGCGCACGCGCTGGACCGCGAGAACATCGTCAACACCCAGTTGCCCGAGGGCGGCGTGGTGGCCACCCAGTTCATGCCGGACACCGTGGAGGGCTACTCGGAGAACGTCACCACCTACGAGCACGACCCCGAGCTGGCCCAGCAGTTGCTGGCGGACGCCGGCCAGGAGGACCTGACGCTGGACTTCTGCTACCCGACGGAGGTCACCCGCCCGTACATGCCGGCGCCCGCCGACATCTACGAGCTGCTGAAGTCGGACCTGGAGGCGGTCGGCATCACCGTCAACCCGGTGCCGCTCAAGTGGAACCCGGACTACACCGAGACCACCCGGGACGGCGGCTGCAACATCTATCTGCTGGGCTGGACCGGCGACTTCAACGACGGGTTCAACTTCCTGGGCACCTGGTTCGCCGACTACTCCAAGGAGTGGGGCTTCGAGAACCAGGAGCTGTTCGACCTGATGGAGCAGGCGCAGACGGAGCCCGACGAGGCCACCCGCGTCGGCCTGTACCAGCAGATCAACGAGATGGTCATGGACTACCTGCCGGGCGTGCCGATCTCCAGCTCGCCTCCGTCCATCGCCTTCTCGGCCGATGTCAACCCGCCGACGGTCTCGCCGCTGACGCAGGAGAACTTCGCCGAGGTCTCCTTCAAGTAGCCGGCCACACAGCCGGTTCGAGCGAGCAGGCCCCGGATCGGTCCCGCCCGGTCACGGCACCCCGTGGCCGGGCGGACCTGTGACATCCGGGGACTTCAGAGAAAGGGGAGCCCATCGGTGTTCCGTCTCATCGTCCGCAGACTGTTGCAGCTGGTACCCACGCTGTTCGGCCTGACGGTCCTTCTGTTCCTGTGGATCCACCAGTTGCCCGGCGGCCCCGCCTCCGCGCTGCTCGGTGAGCGTGCCACCGAGGCCGACCGGCGCCAGATCGAGGCGGCGCTCGGGCTCGACGAGCCGCTGTGGGTCCAGTACGGCCGCTGGATGGAGCGGCTGGTCCAGCTCGACCTGGGCACCTCCGTGCAGACCGGCCAGCCGGTCTGGGAGGAGTTCACGCTGCGGTTCCCGGCCACCGTGGAACTCGCGCTCACCGCCATGCTGATCGCCGTCGTGGTCGGCATCCCGCTGGGCTACTTCGCCGCCCGCCGGCGCGGCACCTGGCTGGACGTCATCGCCGTCTCCGGCTCGCTGATCGGCGTCTGCATCCCGGTGTTCTTCCTCGCCTTCATCCTCCGCGCCGTCTTCGCCGTCAACCTGGGCTGGCTGCCCAGCGTCGGCAGACAGTCCACCGGCATCAACGCCACCGAAGTCACCGGGTTCTTCGTGCTCGACGGGCTCCTCACCAGCGAGTGGGACGCCTCCTGGGACGCGCTGGAACACCTCGTGCTGCCCGGGCTCGCCCTGGCGTCCATCCCGCTGGCCGTGGTCGTCCGGATCACCCGCGCCAGCGTGCTGGACGTCCTCGGCGAGGACTACGTGCGCACCGCCGAGTCCAAGGGCCTCAAGCAGCGCGTGGTGCGCGGCCGGCACGTCATGCGCAACGCCCTGCTGCCGGTCGTCACCACCGTCGGCCTGCTCACCGGCAGCCTGCTGTCCGGGGCGGTGCTCACCGAGTCGGTCTTCGCGTTCGGCGGCATCGGCTCGTTCATCCGGGACGCCATCGACGGCCGTGACTACCCCGTGCTGATGGGCTTCATCCTCTTCATCGCCTTCGTCTACGTGGTGCTCAACCTGCTGGTCGACCTGGCGTACAGCCTCATCGATCCGAGAGTGCGGGTGAACTGATGACCACCAAGCTGGAGAAGATCGACCGCCTGGCGGAACTCACCGCCCAGCGGGAGACCGTCACCGGCGGCAGCCTGTGGCGGGAGGCCCTGCGCCGGCTGCGCGCCAGCAAGATGGCGCTGATCGGCGGCGGCATCATGGCGGTGTTCATCGTCATCGCCATCATCGGCCCCTGGGTCGCGCCCTACGACCCGACCGCGCAGACCTGGCGCGACGAAGTCCGCGTCAACCAGGCCCTGTTCATCGGGCCGCGCGGCGACAACTGGCTGGGCCTGGACCACCTGGGCCGCGACCAGCTCTCCCGGATGCTCGTGGGCGCCCGGCAGACCCTGCTGGTCGGCGTGGTCTCCACGGTGCTCGGCTTTGTGATCGGCGTCCTCATCGGCGGCCTCTCGGGCGCCGCCCTCGCGTTCGGCGGGCGCGCCGGCCGGCGCCTGGACACCGTGCTGATGCGGATCATCGACATGACCCTGGCGCTGCCCTCGCTGCTGCTCGCGGTCAGCATCGCGGCCATCCTCGGCCAGAGCCTCACCACGGTCATGATCGCGGTGGGCGTGGTGCAGATCCCCATCTTCGCCCGGCTGCTGCGCGGTTCGATGCTCGCGCAGGCCGGCGCCGACTATGTGCTGGCCGCCCGCGCCCTGGGCGTGCGGCGGCGCAGGATCGTGCTCGGGCACGTGCTGCCCAACTCCCTGGGCCCGGTCATCGTCCAGACCACCCTGGCCCTGGCCACCGCCATCATCGAGGCGGCGGCGCTGTCCTACCTGGGCCTGGGCAACCCCGACGCGGCCCAGCCGGAGTGGGGCGTCATGCTCGCCCAGGCGCAGCGTTTCTTCGACCAGGAACCGATGATGGCGGTCTACCCGGCGCTGGGCATCATCATCACCGCCCTCGGTTTCACCCTGCTCGGCGAGGCCATGCGGGAAGCACTCGACCCGAAACTGCGGAGCTGATGCGCCATGTCCCTGCTGTCCGTGGACGAACTGACGGTCACCTTCTCCGGGCGCGGCTCACGTGACGTCACCGCCGTGTCCGGAGTGTCCTTCTCGGTGGACGAGGGCCAGGTCGTGGGCCTGGTCGGCGAGTCGGGCTGCGGCAAGAGCGTCACCTCGCTCGCGCTGATGGGCCTGCTGCCGAAGAAGGGCGTGCGCGTCGGCGGCCGGGCCCTGTTCAAGGACACCGACCTGCTGAGACTCTCCCCCGCCGAGCTGCGCGACCTGCGCGGCACCCAACTGGCGATGATCTTCCAGGACCCGCTGTCCTCCCTGAACCCGGTCGTGCCGATCGGCGTCCAGGTCACCGAGATCCTCACCCGCCACCGGGGGCTGCGCGGCCAGGCCGCCCGCAAGGAGGCCGCCCACCTGCTGGACCGGGTCGGCATCCCCGACCCGACCCGTCGGCTCAAGGAGTACCCGCACCAGCTCTCCGGCGGCATGAGGCAACGCGCGTTGATCGCGATGGCCGTGGCCTGCGCGCCCCGCCTGCTGATCGCGGATGAGCCGACCACCGCGCTGGACGTGACGATCCAGGCGCAGATCCTGGAGCTGCTGAAGGAGCTGGTCGACGACCAGGGCACCGCGCTGCTGATGATCACGCACGACCTGGGCGTGGTCGCCGGGCTGTGCGACAGCGTCAACGTGCTCTACGCGGGCAAGGTGGTGGAGTCCGCCGGGCGGCGCCCGCTGTTCGCCGCCCCCGCCCACCCGTACGCGCACGGGCTGCTGGGCTCCATCCCGCGGCTGGACGCGCCGCGCGGGCAGCGGCTCAACCCGATCCGCGGCTCGATCAACGACACCATCGCCTGGCCCGACGGCTGCGCCTTCGCGCCGCGCTGCGACTTCTACACCGACGCGTGCCTGCGCGGAACGCCGGAGCTGGCCGCCCTGCCCGGCGGCGACGAAGGCCACCAGGTCCGCTGCGTCAACCCGGTGCTCACCCCGGCGCCCGCCGGCGAGACGGTGCCCGACACGGAGACGGAGGCGTCCGCATGAGCCTGCTCGAACTGGACGACGTCAAGGTCCACTTCCCCGTCAAGCGCGGCGTTCTCTTCGACCGCACCGTCGGGTACGTCTACGCCGTGGACGGCGTCTCGCTGTCCGTGTCGGCCGGTCAGACCTACGGCCTGGTCGGCGAGTCCGGCTGCGGGAAGACCACGCTGGGCCGGGCCATCCTGCGGCTGAACGACATCACGGCCGGGCACGTCGTCTTCGACGGCACCGACCTGGCCGCGCTGCCGGGCGAGGAGATGCGCCGCGCCCGGCGCCGGCTCCAGATGGTCTTCCAGGACCCGCTGGGCAGCCTCAACCCCCGGCAGAACATCGAGTCCATCCTCAGCGAGGGCATGGCCGCGCACGGCATCGGCGCCACCCGCCAGGAGCGCCGCGCCCGGATCCTGGAGATCCTGGAGCGCGTCGGCCTGCCGGCCGGCGCGCTGTCCCGTTACCCGCACGAGTTCTCCGGCGGGCAGCGGCAGCGCATCGGCATCGCCCGCGCGCTGGTCGTGGAGCCGGACCTCATCATCTGCGACGAGCCGGTGTCCGCCCTGGACGTCTCCATCCAGGCACAGGTGCTCAACCTGCTGGAGGAGCTCCAGGACTCGCTGGGCCTGACATACGTCGTCATCGCCCACGACCTGGCCGTCGTGCGGCACATCTCCGACGTCATCGGCGTGATGTACCTCGGCGCCCTGGTCGAGGAGGCCCCGAGCGACGCGCTGTACGCCGAGCCCCGGCACCCCTACACCCGGGCGCTGATGTCGGCCGTGCCGGTGCCCGACCCGGACCTGGAGGACAGCCGCGAGCGCATCCTGCTGCGCGGCGACCTGCCCTCCCCGGCGAACCCGCCGGCCGGCTGCCGCTTCCACACCCGCTGCCCCTGGCGGCAGCCGGAGCGCTGCGACACCGAGCGCCCGGAGCTGACCGACATCGGCGGCGGGCACCGGGTGGCCTGCCACTACGCGGCCGAGATCGCCGACGGCACCGTCCGGCCCACCACCGAGCTGGCGCCGCGCGTCCTGCACGACTCCGGCGAGCACGAGGAGCCGGAGGAGGTCCCCGTGCCCTGACCGGACGGTGGTCCCCGGGGGTGGTTTACCGGTGCGATTCCGGCCGAACGCGGTGGAATCCACCGCAACCGCCCCCGGGGCCCGGCTACGGTCGGACTGTGAAGGCCATCCGTCGATTCTCCGTGCGCCCCGTCCTTCCCGACCCCCTCCGACCCCTCCAGGAACTGGCGTTCAACCTCCGCTGGTCCTGGCACCCCGAGACCCGCGAGCTGCTGCGTTCCGTCGACCCGGACAGCTGGCAGGCGGCCGGCGAGGATCCGGTACGGCTGCTGGGCACCGTCTCGGCCGACCGGCTGGCCCGGCTCGCCGCCGACCGCGGCTTCCAGCGCCGCCTCGGCGTCGCCGTCGGCGATCTGCACGACTATCTGACCGAGCCCCGCTGGTACCAGCAGGCCGACATCCGCGCCGGCGG
The DNA here is from genome assembly GCF_031845365.1 of Streptomyces litchfieldiae. NCBI lineage: Bacteria > Bacillati > Actinomycetota > Actinomycetes > Kitasatosporales > Streptomycetaceae > Streptomyces > Streptomyces litchfieldiae. Next base: position 330,736 of record NZ_JAVREL010000001.1, on the reverse strand, counting down.
CGAACTGCCGCGCGCCATCGCCTACTTCTCCCCGGAGTTCGGCATCACCGCCGCCCTTCCCCAGTACTCCGGCGGCCTGGGCATCCTGGCCGGCGACCACCTCAAGGCCGCCAGCGACCTGGGCGCCCCGCTGATCGGCGTCGGCCTGCTCTACCGGCACGGCTACTTCCGGCAGAGCCTGTCGCCCGACGGCTGGCAGCAGGAGCACTACCCCGTCATCGACCCCCACGAGCTGCCGCTGGCCCCGCTCGCCGAGGACGACGGCACCCCCGCCCGGGTGACGCTCGCCCTGCCCGGCGGCCGGACCCTGGCCGCCCGGATCTGGCAGGTGCGGGTGGGCCGCGTTCCGCTGCTCCTGCTGGACTCCGCCGTCGGTGAGAACGGGCCCGCCGAACGCGACGTCACCGACCGCCTCTACGGCGGCGGCAGCGAGCACCGGCTGCTCCAGGAGATGCTGCTCGGCATCGGCGGCATGCGCGCCGTCCGCGCCTACTGCCGCCTGACCGGGCACCCGGAGCCCGAGGTGTTCCACATGAACGAGGGCCACGCCGGCTTCCTCGGCCCGGAGCGCATCCGCGAGCTGGGCGAGATGGGCATCGGGTTCGACGCCGCGCTGCGCGCCGTGCGCGCCGGCACGGTCTTCACCACGCATACGCCGGTGCCGGCCGGCATCGACCGGTTCCCCGAGGAGCTGGTGGCCCGGCACTTCGGCGAGGGCGGCGAGCTGGCGGCGCTCGGCACCGAGGCGCTGCTCGGCCTGGGCCGCGAGGCGGCCGCCGAGGGCGAGCCGGCCCAGTTCAACATGGCGGTCCTGGGCCTGCGCACCGCGCAGCGCGCCAACGGCGTCTCCGCCCTGCACGGCAACGTCAGCCGCGGCATGTTCGCCGGGCTCTGGCCGGGGTTCGACCCCGAGGAGGCGCCGATCGGCGCGGTCACCAACGGCGTGCACGCCCCCACCTGGACGGCCGACGCCATGCTCCGGGCCCGGACCGGATCGCTGACCGACGCCGAATTGTGGGACCTGCGCCGCACTCTGCGCGAGCAGCTCGTGCACGAGGTCCGCGCGCGGCTGCGCGCCTCCTGGCGCCAGCGCGGCGCCGGGGCGGCCGAGCTGGGCTGGGTGGACGACGTCCTCGACCCCGATGTGCTCACCATCGGCTTCGCCCGCCGCGTCCCCTCCTACAAGCGGCTCACCCTCATGCTCACCGACCGGGAACGCCTCACCTCGCTGCTGCTCGACCCCGAACGCCCGGTGCAGATCGTCGTCGCGGGCAAGGCGCATCCGGCGGACGACGGCGGCAAGCGGCTGATCCAGGAGCTGGTCCGGTTCGCCGACGACCCCGAGGTCCGCCACCGCGTGGTCTTCCTGCCCGACTACGGCATGGCCATGGCCCGTTCCCTCTACGCCGGCTGCGACGTCTGGCTGAACAACCCGCTGCGCCCGCTGGAGGCGTGCGGCACCTCGGGGATGAAGGCCGCGCTCAACGGCTGCCTCAACCTGTCGGTGCGGGACGGCTGGTGGGACGAGTGGTTCGACCCCGACTTCGGCTGGGAGATCCCCACGGCCGACGGCCTGGCCGCAGCCGAGCCGGAGCGGCGCGACGCCATCGAGGCCGCCGCGCTGTACGCCCTGCTGACCGGGCAGGTCGCGCCGTGCTTCTACGACCGGGGGGTGAACGGGAACGGGCTGCCCACCCGCTGGCTGGAGATGGTCCGCGCCACCCTCGACCGGCTCGGCCCCCGGGTGCTGGCCGAACGCATGCTCACCGAGTACGTCACGGACTTCTACGCCCCGGCCGCCGCCGCGCACCGCGCGATGACGCCGGAGGCCGCGGGGGAGCTGGCCGAGTTCGCCGACCGGGTGCGCGGCGCCTGGCCGCGCGTCTCCGTGGACCACGTGGAGCCCGGCGCCGAGCAGCCCACCCTCGGTGGCACCGTGCCGCTGCGGGTGCGCGTCGCGCTCGGCGACCTGGACCCGGCCGCCGTCGAGGTGCAGGCGGTCACCGGCCGGGTGGACGGCGACGACACCCTCGCCGACCCGGTGTACGTCCAGCTCAAGCCGGAGGGCGGGCCCGACCTGGCCGGCCGCTGGACGTTCTCCGGCGAGCTGACGCCGCACCGCCCCGGGCCCTACGGCTACACGGTCCGCGTCCTGCCCGCGCACCGCCTGCTGGCGCACCGCGCGGAGCTGGGCCTGGTGGCGCTGCCGCCGGCCGAGGCCGCCGAGGCCACCGGCGCGCTCCTGCGCTGAGGCCCCCGGCGCCCCGTTCGGCCGGGGCGCCGGCCGGGCCCGTTCTCCCGCCTGTTTCCTCCGGCCGTCAGGCCAGGCTCTCGCGCCAGGCGCGGTGCAGATCCGCGAACTGCCCGGTGCCGGCAATCAGTTCGGCCGGAGGGCCATCCTCCACGACGCGGCCGGACTCCATCACCAGCACCCGGTCCGCGATCTCCACCGTGGACAGCCGGTGCGCGATCACCACGGCCGTGCGCCCGCGCAGCACCGTCACCATGGCGTCCTGCACCGCCTTCTCGCCGGGGATGTCCAGCGACGAGGTGGCCTCGTCCAGGATCACCACCGAGGGGTCGGCCAGCAGCACCCGGGCGAACGCCACCAACTGGCGCTGCCCGGCGGAGATCCGGCCGCCGCGCTTGCGGACGTCCGTGTCGTACCCCTCGGGCAGCGAGGCGATGAAGTCATGGGCGCCGATCGCCTTCGCCGCCCGCTCGATCTCGTCCCGGGTGGCGTCGGGCTTGCCGATCGCGATGTTCTCCGCGACGGTGCCGGAGAACAGGAACGCCTCCTGCGTCACCATCACCACGCCCCGCCGCAGCTCACTCATCGTCAACTGCCGCAGATCCGTGCCGTCCAGCAGCACCCGGCCCTCGGTCGGGTCGTAGAACCGCGCCAGCAGCTTGGCGAGCGTCGACTTGCCCGCGCCCGTGGCGCCCACCAGCGCGGTCGTCTGCCCGGCCGGCAGCGTCAGCCCGAACCGCGGCAGCACCTCGCCGCCCGTCCGGTACGCGAACCGGACGTCGTCGAAGACGACCTCCCGCCCCGGCCGGCCCTCCGCGCGCGGCGGCAGGGCGACCGGCTCCGCCGGCTCGGGCACGTCCGGCCGCTGGTGGAGCAGTCCGGCGATCTTGTCCAGCGAGGCCACGGCCGACTGGTAGTTGTTCAGGATCATCGCGAACCGGTCCAGCGGGTCGTACAGCCGCCGGATGTACAGCGCCCCGGCGGCCAGCGCGCCCAGCTCCAGATGGCCGGAGGTCACCCGGTGCGCGCCCCACAGCACGATCGTGGCGACCGCGAAGGCGGCGATCAGCCGGGACAGCACGACGAACCGGCCCATCTCCAGGATGGTGTCGCCGTTGACCCGCTCGTGGCGCCGGTTCAGCGCGTCGAACGAGGCGTCGTTGGCGCGTTCCCGGCGAAACGCCTTCACCGGGCGGATGCCGTTCAGTGTCTCGGAGAACTTCACGATGACCGCGGCGATCGCGGTGGACCGCCTGCTGAACCGCTCCCGGGACCGGCGCCGGTAGTTGCGCACGAGCAGGTACAGCGGGCCGAACGACACCAGCGCGGCGGCGCCCAGACCCAGGTCGAGATAGAAGAGCAGCCCCCCGATGTACACCAGCGACACGAGGATGACCAGCATCTCCTGGAGTCCCTCGTCCAGCAGCTCGCGCAGCGACTGCACATCGCTGGTGGAGCGGGAGATGAGCCGGCCCGAGGTGTACCGGTCGTGGAAGTCCAGGCTCAGCGCCTGGGCATGGCGGTAGATCCGGCCGCGCAGCTCCAGCAGGATGCTCTGGTTGATGCGGGCGGAGACCTGGATGAACGCGTACTGGAGCAGCCCGGCGCCCAGCGCGCAGACGAAGTACGCCACGGCCACCGCGATCAGCGGCCCGTTGTCGTCGTCGCGCACCGCGGGGACGCCGCTGTCTATCGCGTACGCCACCAGCAGCGGCACCGCCTGCACCGCCGCCTGCTGGGTGAGCAGCAGCACGGCGCCCAGGGCGACCTTGCCGCGGTGCGGACGGAGCAGGGTGGCGAGCAGCCGGCGGGCGGCGCCCTTCGGCGCGGGGAGGAGGTCCTGCGCGACGGGGTCCGGCGCCGCCGCCGGCCGCCCGGCGGCGGACGGCCGGTCACCGGTCTTGCCGGTGTCCTGGGAGACGGTGGTCGTCATGACACGGACACCTCGCTCTCGGCGTGCTCGCCGGTCATCAGATGCCGGTACTCGGCGTTGGTGTGCAGCAGTTCGGCGTGGGAGCCGACGGCGGCGATCCGGCCGCCGGACAGCAGGGCCACCCGGTCGGCCAACTGCACCGTGGAGGGCCGGTGCGCGACGACCAGCGCGGTCGTGTCGGCGAGGACCTCGCGCAGCGCGGCCTCGACCCGCGCCTCGGTGTGCACGTCGAGCGCGGACAGCGGGTCGTCCAGCACCAGGAAGCGGGGGCGGCCGACCACCGCGCGGGCCAGCGCCAGGCGCTGGCGCTGGCCGCCGGACAGGCTCAGCCCCTGCTCGCCGACCTCCGTCTCCACGCCCGCCGGCAGGGCCGCCACGAAGTCGGCGGCCTGGCTGACGCGCAGCGCGCGGTCCAGCTCGGCGCGGCCCGCGTCCTCCGCGCCCATCAGCACGTTCTCCCGGACGGTGGCGGAGAACAGCGTGGGCTCCTCGAAGGCGACGGCGACCAGCTCGCGCACTCGCTCCCGGGGGAGGGTGGCGATGTCGGTGCCGTCCAGGGTGATGCGGCCGGAGGTCACCTCGTGCAGCCGCGGCACCAGGCCGATGAGCGTGGTCTTGCCGCTGCCCGTGCCGCCGACCAGCGCCAGCGTCTCGCCCGGCCGGATGTGCAGATCGACGCCGTTCAACACGGGTTCGCTGTCCGGCGGGCTGTCGGGGAACCGGAAGACGACGTTCTCGAAGCGGAGGCCGTCGCCGGCGGCCGCGGCGTCGGCCGCCGTGGCCTCCCGGGCGGCCTCGGCCGGGATCTCGGCGTCCATGACCTCGAAGAACCGGTCGGTGGCGGTGGCCGCCTCGTTGCACAGGGCGAGCAGGAAGCCGATCGACTCCACCGGCCAGCGCAGCGCCATCGCGGTGGTCATGAACGCCACGAGCGTGCCCGCGGTGAGGTCGCCGTCGGCGACCTGCGCCACGCCCAGCACCAGGGCGGCGCCGAGGAAGACCTCCGGCAGGGTGAGGATGACCAGCCAGATCCCGGCCAGCAGCCGCGCCTTGCGCAGCTCGGTGTCCCGCAGCCGCCCGGACAGCTCGTGGAAGGCGCGGGCCTGGCTGCGGTGCCGGCCGAAACCCTTGATGATGCGGATGCCGAGGATGGACTCCTCGACCACGGTGGTGAGATCGCCCATCTGGTCCTGGGCGCGGCGCGCGACCAGCGAGAACCGCGTCTCGAACGCCACGCACAGCCAGATGAGCGGCACCACGGGGGCGGCCAGCACCAGGCCGAGCTGCCAGCCCTGCGCCATGAGCACGCCGAAGCCGATGAGGATCGTGGCGCTGTTGACGATGAGGAACGTCAGGCCGAACGCCAGGAACATCCGCAGCAGTTGCAGGTCGCCGGTGCCCCGGGAGAGGAGCTGGCCGGTCGCCCAGCGGTCGTGGAAGGAGACCGGAAGCCGCTGCACATGCCGGTAGAGCGCCGAGCGCATGTCCGCCTCGACGCCCGCCAGCGGCCTGGCCACCAGCCAGCGCCGGAGGCCGAACAGCAGGGACTCGATCACGCCGACGGCCAGCAGCACGCCGCCGCCGAGCCACACCCCGGCGGTGTCGCCGTCGGTCACGGGGCCGTCCACGATCCACTTGAGCACCAGCGGCATGATCAGCCCCATCGAGGCGGCGACGATGGCCACCAGGGCGGCGCCGAAGACCCGGGCCCGCACGGGGCGCACATAGGGCCACAGCCGGAGCAGGGAGCGGACGACGGAACGTTTTCGGGCAGGGGCGGCGGGGGGATCGGCTGAGGCAGACATCACCATCGAGACTACGAGCAGCCTCTGACACTTCCCACGGGTTTTTGGACCTAAGACCTGGGACCTACCCGGCCGGCTCCGCCTCCCGGGTCCCGCTGTCGGTGGGGGCGCCTACGCTGGCCCGCATGAGTCAGCAGTCAGAGGTGCGGGATCTCCAGGCGGCCCTGCGGACCGCTTCCGACATCGCCTTCGACCAGGAGGCGCCGGCGGGGGAGCAGGCCGAGGTGCTGGTGGACGCGTTGCGCCGGGCGCTGGCGGCGGCCCAGTCGCTGAGCGACGGCCCCGGGGTCACGGGCTGCCGCGAGCACCCGCGCGGCGCGGTCGATCCGCTGTACAACGACAAGGACGACCCGCTGCCGCCCGGCTGGGGCAAATGCCTCCTGTGCAACGACCGCCGCCGCCGCGCGACCCGCGGCCTGGCCCGCCGCGGGCCGGGCCTCCTTTAGGGCCTGTGGGGAGTCGCGATCAAGGTGTCGGTTGGAGGCTGTGAAGCCAGATGACGGTGCCGCGGAGGTGGAGGGCGGCGAGGTAGCTGTCCGGCGTCTTGTCGTACCGGGCGGCGATCCCGCGCCACGCTTTGAGCTTGTTGATCAGGCGTTCGACGGTGTTGCGGTCCTTGTACAGGTCCGCATCGTGGGTGACCGGCCGTCCGCCGCGCCGTCCCCTCTTCTTCCGGTTGGCCGCCTGGTCCTTCTTCTCCGGGATGACGGCCTTGATGCCGCGTTCGCGCAGGTGGGCGCGGTTGGCGCGGGAGGAGTATGCCTTGTCGCCAGCCACCGCGTCGGGGCGGGTGCGGGGGCGGCCGGCCCGGCCGCGGACCCGGAGCTTGGCCAGGACCGGGACGAACTGGGGACTGTCGGCGGCCTGCCCCGGGGTGAGGGTGAAGGCCAGTGGGCGGCAGCGGCGGTCGGCTGCCACGTGGACCTTGCTGGTCAGCCCGCCGCGTGAGCGGCCCAGGGCGGCTGTTTTCAGCCGTGCCCGGCGTCGTTGGTGCAGGCGTCGGCGCTCGTCCCGGCGGGAGGTTTCGGCAGCATCGCCAGGTTCTGCGGCATATTGATCCTTTTGTTCCTTGCCGCGGCCCCCCTTTCCTCCGCCAGTGCCTTCTCCAGCGCTGCCAGCGTCTTGGCGTCCACCCTCATGCCGGCCGCGTCGTGATGCGCTCTCGCTGTGGTGGAGTCGACGCTGACCAGGGAAAGGTCCACCTGGTCCCGCCGTGCGGCCTCAGCGATCACCGCCTCCATCAGGGCCTGGAAGACGCCCGCGTCGCGCCACTGACGGAACCGGTCGTAGACCGTGGACCAGTTCCCGAACTCCTCCGGGACCTCCCGCCACTGGGCTCCGGAGCGAAACCTCCAGATCGCGCCCTCGAAGTGATCCCGCAGCCGGTGCGGATACGGGCCGTAGGTGCCTATCGGGAGCAGCGGCCCCACCAACGCCCATTCGTCATCGCTCAGTTCACGCCTCGCCACACGAGTGTTCTACCAACCGAATGATCACGACCCCCACAGGCCATAGAACGCCGAGGACCGTGCCGCGGACGTGCTGGCGGACCCGCGTGGCGCTGCTCCTCCATCAGTCCGCAGTACGCCTCGGTCCGCTGTGGATCGTCGGCGCTTCGGGCGGAGGCGAAGCCGCAGAGCTCGCATCGGGTTGCCCGCGCTTGATGGCCGCGTCCACCGCGGCACCGATGCGGCGCAGTGCCGCCAGCTCCTGAGGACCGAGATCATCGATCAGGTACTCGCGGACTGCGGCGACGTGTCCCGGCGCCGCCGCCACCACTACGTCGTAACCGGCCTCGGTCAGCGTCGCGGTGGTGCGCCTTCCGGAACCGGGGATCCGCTTCCGTGCGAGCAGTTCGCGCTTCTCGAGCCGACCGACGACATGGGACAGCCTCGACAGTGACGCCGCCGTTCGCGCGGCCAGGGCGCTCATCTGCATGGTGCGGTCCGGCTGCTCGGAGAGGACCGAGAGCACCATGTACTCGAAGAAGGTCAGCTGAGCCTCGCGCTGCATGCGCGCATCCAGCGCGGCCGGCAGGCTGATCATGATCGCGGAGTTGGCCAGCCACGCCGCCAGCTCGTCGCCGTTCAGCCATCGCGTCTCGGCAACCGGACCGGTGGACGCCCCCGAGCCGGAGCCTTCGTCGGCACGAGCCGTCGCCTCGGATGTCGGCCCGTTCCGTGGACGCCGACGGCGCCGGCCGTTCGTGTCATCTGCCGTGCTCGCCATGAGGACATCCTAGACCCACTTATTGACGCGTCAAGTTCGTAGGAGTAGAACTTGACGCGTCAAGTTCGCTCTGCGGCGCTGAGGCCCGCCCCACACGGAATGGACAACAGATGCAGTCCACGTCGCTCGGCAGGCTCGATGTCCCGCGCATCGGCCTGGGTGTCATGGGGATGTCGGCGTACTACACCGGCGCCGGCCGGGACGGAGCCGAGTCGATCCGCACTATTCGTCGCGCCGTCGACCTCGGTGTCACCCATCTGGACACCGCCGAGGTGTACGGACCCTACGTCAACGAGGAACTGCTGGGTCGCGCGATCAAGGGCCGCCGGGACGAAGTCGTCCTCGCCACCAAGTTCGGCCTCGTCTCCCACACCGGCCGGCCGGGCCCGGACAGCACCCCCGCCAACATTCACACGGCCGTCGACGGCTCACTGCGGCGGCTCGGAACCGACCGCATCGACCTCTACTACCAGCACCGGGTCGACCCCAACACTCCCATCGAGGAGACGGTGGGAGCGCTGAGCGACCTGGTGGAGGCGGGCAAGGTCCTCCACATCGGACTGTCGGAGGCGGCAGCGGCGACCATCCGCCGGGCCCATGCGGTCCATCCCGTGGCCGCTGTCCAGAGCGAGTACTCCCTCTGGACGCGGGACCCGGAGGCCGAGGTGCTGCCCACGCTGCGTGAGCTAGGCATCGGACTGGTTCCCTATGCACCGCTGGGACACGGCTTTCTCACCGGTGACATCCGCACCCTGGACGGCCTGGACGCCGCCGACTGGCGTCGCTCCAATCCCCGGTTCACCGGCGACAACCTCACGCGCAACCTGCGCATCGTCGACCAGGTACGCGAGGTCGCCGACGAGGTCGGGGCCACGCCCGCGCAGGTCGCTCTGGCCTGGCTGCTCGCGCAAGGAGACGGCATCGCGCCCATTCCGGGGACGAAACGCATCGACCGCCTCAAGGAGAACAGCGCCGCCGACGGCATCCGACTCACCCCGGGCCAGATCGCCCGCCTGAACAACCTCACACCGGCGTCCGGCGAACGCCATGCCGAGCCCGACATGGCCGCCGTCGACCAGTGAGAGAAGCGCGAACACGCCGATTCGCCCCGCGCACCACACCACGTCTTGCTTCAGCGAAAGAAACGGAACACCACATCATGTCAAGCAATCTCATACGGGTCGGCATCATCGGCGCGGACACGAAGGCGAGCTGGGCGGGCGCATCGCACATACCCGCGCTGGCGGCACAGCCCGACTTCCACCTGGCCGGTGTGGCGACGCGGCACGAGGAGAGCGCGCGCGGCGCTGCCGAGGCGTTCGGCGCCGAGCGTTGGTTCGCGGACCCCTACGCGCTCATCGGTGACCCTTCGATCGACCTCGTCACCGTCGCGGTGAAGGTCCCGGCTCACCGCGAGCTCGTCCTGGCGGCCCTCGCGGCGAACAAGGCCGTGTACGCGGAGTCGCCGCTGGGCGCGACCGTCGCGCAGACGGAAGAGATGGCTGAGGCGGCCGGCTCACTGCACACCGCGATCGGCCTGCAGGGCCGGCTCAACCCCTCGGTACGCCGCGCGGCGGAGATCATCGCTGAGGGCCGGCTCGGGCGGCTGCTCTCGGCGCGAGTCGCCGCGACGACCTTTGGCAACGGCCCGGAGTCGGTGAGCGCGTACGAGTACTTCGACAAGGCAGCGTCCGGAGCCGGTTTCCTCACCATCGCCGCGGGCCACGTCCTGGATGTGGTCGAAGCCGTTCTCGGCGACGTCACCGAGATCGACGCCCGCACCGAACTCCTCTGGCCCCAGGTGAAGTTGGTCGACACCGGCGCGATATCCGTCCGCGAGGTCCCGGATCACCTCGACGCCATCGCCAAGACCTCCTCGGGGGCGCCGGTCGGGGTGCAGATCCTGGCAGGCGTGCCCGCTCCCGACGCCCACTTCAGTCTGGAAGTACGCGGATCGGAGGGCTGGCTGAAGCTGACGGGCGACCACCCCGCGGGCGTTCAGGTCGGCGACCTCACCCTCTCGTCGAGCGTCGACTTCACCGCGCCCGACCGCCCGGTCGCCACCGGCGCGGGACCCACCGCCGCCGACATCTGGACGGGCGCTTCCATCAACGTCGGCGAGGTCTACGCCAGCCTGGCCCGCGACATCACGAACGGCACCCACCACACCCCGGGATTCCAGCACGCCGCGCACAACAGCCGTCTCATCGCCCGAGTCGAACAAGCCGCCCGGACCGGCGTCCGGCACTGACGCCACCGCACCTCGCGGCACCGTGCCTTACCGCCGTGACGGATACGGCGACCGATCCGCGGGCACGGGCGGCCGACATAGGTTCGGACCCGCTGAAGGGTTCCTGAGGCCCACCCCCCGATCAGGGAGTCGTTGATGATGTCAGTCCCTCGTCACCATGGCCCTCGCGGCGCTTCGCGGCAGGCTCACGGCGTATGACCACCTCCGCGCGCGCCGCTGTTCTCGAAGCGCAGGACGGGCCCTTCGAATTCCGCGACATCGAGATCGAGGACCCGCGGTCCGACGAGGTACTCGTTCGCATGGTCGCGACCGGAATATGCGCGACCGACGCTCACGTGCGGGCACAGCGAATGGCGACGCCGCTGCCGGTGGTGCTGGGGCACGAGGGAGGAGGAGTCGTCGAACGCGTGGGGGCCGCTGTCACCACCGTCGAGCCCGGTGACCACGTCGTCCTCTCCTACCACTCGTGCGGCCGCTGCAAGCCGTGCATGTCCTCGCACGCGGCCTACTGCGACAACGTCTGGGCGGCCAACTTCGCAGGTGCCCGCCTGGACGGCTCGAACGGTCTCCACGTCGCCCACGGTGCTGAGCCGCACGGTCACTTCTTCGGCCAGTCCTCGTTCGCCACCCACGCCCTGACGCACCAACGGAACACGATCAAGGTCCCCCGCGATCTGCCCCTCGATGTCATGGCTCCGCTGGGGTGCGGGCTGCAGACGGGCGCGGGGGCCGTACTCAAGGCCCTCGCCGTGCCGGCGGGAGCGTCCTTCGCGGTCTTCGGCGTGGGAGCGGTGGGCCTGGCGGCGGTCATGGCGGCACATGTCGCGGGTGCCACCACCATCGTCGCCGTCGACGTCGACGCCGGCCGCCTCGATCTGGCCCGCGATCTCGGAGCGACGCACCTCGTGGACCCCGGCCGGGTCGAGGATCTGACCGGCGCGCTCCGCGCCGTCGACGAACGCGGTCTGGAGTACGTGCTCGACACGAGCGGCCGCGCGGAGAACCTCGACGCCGGGGTCGGCGCCCTGGCACCGATGGGCCGATTCGGCTTCGTGGCGTTCCACGAAGGAGCGGGCGCCGTGCTCGACGCCGGCCGGCTCACGCTCGGCCAGTCGCTTCAGGGCATCATCCAGGGCGGCGCCGTCTCGTCGCTCCTGATCAACGACCTTGCCCAGCTCTATCGAGCGGGCCGGTTCCCCATCGACCGACTGCTGTCCTTCTACGACTTCGCCGATATCAACACCGCGTTCGAGGATGCGGGCTCAGGCCGCGTCACCAAGGCGGTCCTTCGATTCACGTCACCGGGATAGACCACCCGTTCGACAGATTCCCAAGAACACAGAAAGGCGTCCCGCCGGTGTGCCAGAGCAGTCAGATACCCATCAGCGTCGAAGAAACCCCGAGCTTCTACGGGATCGACCACTATGGATTCCCCCGCGCGGGGGCGGACGACCCGTTGGACCCCACGGGCTATTACCCCCCGTATTTCCAGAGCGAGCACTTCCAGAAGTACGGCTACCACGTGGAAGAACTGCGCGGCGGCTTCTACTGGGTCACCAGTGCCGGCTACGACGCCGCATTCGTGGTGACCGAGGAGGGCGTGGTCGCGATCGACGCACCCCCGACGCTGGGCGAGAACATGCTGGCGGCGATCGAGGACGTCACCGACCGACCGGTGACTCACGTCATCTACAGCCACTGGCACGCCGATCACATCGGCGCGGCCTCCGTGTTCGGACCCGACGTCGAGATCGTCGCCCACCGCATCACCAAGGAACTCCTGGAGCGCTTCCCCGACCCGAAGCGCCCCCTGCCGACGAGGACGTTCGACGACGAACTCGTCCTCGAAGTGGGCGGCGTGAGCCTGCAGCTCTCCTACAGGGGAGAGAACCACTGCCCCGGCAACATCTTCATCTACGCACCGCGGCAGAAGGTGCTCACGGCCGTCGACATCGTCAGTCCGGGAAGCGTCACGTTCATGCACTGCGACGCCTCGCAGAACATCTCCGGCTGGTACGAGGCTCAGTCCCAGATCCTCGAATACGACTTCGACTACTTCGTCGGCGGGCACCACATGCATTACGGCACCTACGAGCAGGTGAAGCTGTGCGTGGAGTACTTCGCCGACGTGCTTGAGGGGGCGACTGCGGCGGTCGAGCGGTTCAGCCGCTCGGATGCGCTCGCCGACATCGTGACCGGCACCGGCTGGGACAGGATCTTCGTCGGTACCGAGAACTGGATCAGCTCCATGGCGAACTACACCACCCGCCACGTCCTGGAGAAGGAGACGAGCGACGGCCGGCTCTGGTGGGAACGGCTGGCGGGAGCCACCACCCAGACCAAGTACCACGCGTACACCGTGCTGGAATCGATCCGCCTCGAACGGCCCCGGCCCGACTACCGCCTGCGGGGCGAGAATCCTCCGGTCTTCCTGACCTGACACCGTTCTGAACGGTGCGAGCAAATGACCCTCGTATACGAGAAGGATCACCATGAAAGCCGTCGTCATCACCTCCTTCGGCGAACCCTCCGTGTTGCAGGTTGCGGAGGCTCCGCGACCGGTGCCGGGTCCGGGTCAGGTACTGGTGCGGGTTCACGCCGCCGGGGTGAACCCGGCGGAGATCCAGGCACGCGCCGGAGCGTTCCGCCTGCGTGCTCCCGCCATCATCGGATTCGAGTTCGCCGGCGTCGTCGAGGCGGTCGGCCCGGGCGTCGACGTGGGCGTGGTCGGCGACCGCGTCGCCGGGTGGCCGGACTCCGCCACCCAGGGCTCCTACGCCGAGTACACGGTCAGCAGCAACTTCGCGGTGATCCCCGACGGCGTTTCCTTCGAGGAGGCCGCGGCTACTGTCATCGGCGCCGACAACGCGGCGAGGGCTCTCGGGCTTCTGAACATTCGCCCGGGTGAAACGCTCGTGGTCACCGGCGCGAGCGGTGCTCTGGGCGGCGCCGCCGTGCAGTTCGCGCGACAGCGCGGTGTGACGGTGATCGGCGTCGCCGGGACTGCCAACGCCGACTTCGTCAGGAGTCTCGGAGCGACTCCTGTCGCCCACGGCCCGGGCCTGGTCGATCGCATCCGTGCCGCCGCTCCGGGCGGGGTCGACGCCGCGCTCGACACCGCCGGCAAGGGGCTCCTTCCCGCCCTCGTCGATCTTCTCGGCGGCCCCGACCGGATCGTGACGCTCGCCGACCGCGATGCCGCACAACACGGCGTCGCATTCAGCCCCGGGGGCAGCGGGAACCGCAACCGCGGCCCTGTCCAGGAAGCCCTGGATCTGATCGCCGCCGGCGCATGGACCGCACGCATCGGCCGGAGCTTCCCACTCGACGAGGCCGCGGACGCTCATCGCCTCGTCGCCACGGGCCACACCCACGGCAAAGTCATCCTCCTTCCCTGAATCGGCCGACCGGCCATTCAACCACGACAACAATCAATTGGAGAATCCGAAATGCCTGCAGTCCTCGTCCATGGTGTACCTGACACCCACCGGCTTTGGGACACCGTCCGTTCCCATCTTCAACGCGAAGATATTGTGACGATCGATCTCCCCGGGTTTGGCGTACCCCTACCAGCGGGATTCACGTCGACGAAAGAAGAGTATCTCGATTGGCTTATTGAGAAGATCGAAGAAATCGGCGAACCCGTCGACCTGGTCGGTCATGATTGGGGGTCTCTGCTCACGGGCCGTCTCGCGTCTATCCGACCAGATCTGGTGCGGACATGGACAGGCATCAGCGGACCAATCGATCCGGAGTATCCGTGGCACTATCTTGCCAAGATCTGGCAAACGCCACGCGAGGGCGAGCAATGGATGGCGGACCTCGACCTCGAGGCGTTCGCAGCAAGCCTCAACGAGGCGCAGATGCCGCGCGACGCGGCAAACGAATCGGTCCGGCATCTCGATGCCACTATGAGAGCAAGCATTCTCGCCCTTTACCGTTCGGCGATCGAGGTCGGGGCGGAGTGGAAGCCAGGTTTGAGCAACGTGACCGCACCAGCGCTAGTGATCTGGGGCCTGGACGATCCGTTTCTTCCTCACCGTTTCGCCGACGAGCTCGGTAATGCCACACGCGCACGTGCCGTCTTCAAGCTGCGCAGCTCGCACTGGCCGATGATAGAGCGTCCGGCCGATGTCGCGCGCGAACTTGAGGCCCACTGGTCTCACGTGTAAAACCTGCGCTAGGGTCACTCGGGCTCAAACCCCGCGGCTGCTACGCGAGCGGCAATAATTGCTCGCTCGCCGTGGTGAGCCCGAGTGCCCACGCATTTCTCCGGAAAACGAATAATCGTGACGCAGCCCGGAGAGTGTTGCCGGGGCTGCACGCGGCAGGAGTATCCTAATGACGAATTCAGCAAATACCCGGATCGGCGTTGGCCTTATCGGGGCTAGTGCCGATCGGGGTTGGGGCGGAATTGCTCACGTCCCGGCGCTGCAGGCGCTCGACGCGTTCCAGATCCGCGCCGTCAGTACGACTCGTATGGAGAGCGCGAACGCGACCGCTCGTCGGCTGGGCGCCGATCTCGCCTTCGACACACATGAGGCTCTGGTCGTGCGACCGGAGGTCGACCTGGTGGTGGTTGCGGTCAAGGTGCCGGAGCACAAGCAGATTGTTTCCGACGCGCTGGCCGCGGGCAAGATAGTTTATTGCGAATGGCCGCTCGCAAGAAACCTATCGGAGGCCGAAGCGCTGGAGGGGTTTGCCCGCGAGCGGCGGCTGCGGACGGTTGTCGGGTTGCAGGGCGGTCTGCACCCGCCGATCCTCTTCCTTCGCGACCTCATCGCGCAAGGCGTGATTGGCAAGCCGCTCAGCACGAGCATCCGAGCGCATTTGACCGACGACATGTGGGTCGGCCGATATGACCCGCCGGTCGAGTACATGGCTCAGGCAAAGCATGGCGCCACGCTTCTGAGCATCATGCTCGGCCACGGGCTCGAACCGCTTGCGCGCGTGCTCGGCACGTTCGAGAGTCTGTCCGCCGTCGTCGCCAATCAGCGCGGTGATGGCGTCCGCCTCTCCGATGGCGCGTCGCTGCCGAAGGACGCGCCGGATGAGATCGTCGTCGCCGGCGTTCTCGAAGGCGGGATCGTCACTTCGCTGCACTACAGTGCCGGGCAGTCTGCCGGCTCGGCGATGGTATGGGAGATCCAGGGCACCGAGGGCAGTGTGCGTGTGGAGTCGGCGTCGGGCTACATCCATTTCACCGATTTCACCATCACGCTGCGCCGCGACAGCGAGCCTGTCCAAGTGCTACAGGTCCCCCCCGCTTATGCGGCTCCTGACCTGCAACTCGACGCACCCGCAGCGGGGGTCGCCCGCCTCTACGCCCAGTTCGCCGCCGACCTCCGCGACGGAACCGCCGATGCGCCGGATTTCGCGGTCGCACTCGATCGCCACCGGGTACTCGAGGCGATCACACGGGCCGCTGAAACAGGTCGTCGGCAGCATCTGTCCCGCCCCGACCGAATGAACTCCAATCTTTGAACCCGGGAGAGGCACTGCCGCAGGACCCGAGGAGGTGACGATCCGCGAGCTAACCCTGACTTGATCACACAGAGCTGACTCGCACCATGTCGAAGAACTCTGCCGACCAGCGGGACCTTGCCCTCCATCCCTCTTCTTCAATGCGGCGCCGACTGCGTCGCTCGCCCACCGCTTCCCCCGCGCCGTGCAGCGCTCATCCGCATCGCCGAATCGTGCCCATGTGTGCCCCACGACGCGGGCTGCTCAGGTGGCATTCGACACCAGCTGGCCGCGGATGCACAGCTGGCCCTCATAGCGGCAATGAGCCTTTTCCAACCTCAGGCTGCGGACCTCAGGTGAAGTGTGAGGACGGCTTTGACCAGGTCGGTTATGCGGGTCGTGCTGCACCGCAGCTTCCGCAGGAGCCGCCAGGACTTCAACGTGGCGACGGCTTGCTCTCCCAGGGCTCGGATCTTCGCGTGGGAGCGGTTGTGGGCCTGCCGGCCGGCCGACAGCTTCTCCCACCGTCCCCAGTAGGGCACGCGGATGGTGCCGCCGGCACCCCGATATGCCTTGTCGGCCCAGCATGGCAGGTTCACACTCGTCAGCGTCTCGATGATGCCGTGGGTGCGGGCGGCGCGGATGTCGTGGACCGCTCCGGGCAGAGCGGGCGAGGCCCACAGCAGGCGCCCGAACGGATCGGCAAGGACTTGGACGTTCATGCCGTGCTGGTGATGTTTGCCCGAGTAGTAGGGCCGGTCCGCGGCGATGCGGTCGATGGGCAGCAGCGTCCCGTCCAGGATCACGAACGCCTTGGCCGACGCGGTCTTCATCGCCGTGGCGAGCTCGGGTGCGAGAGCGGCGAGTACCTCCACGGCCTCGGTGACGTACCGGTAGACCGTGGTGGTACCGACACCGAAACCGGCTGCGAGCTGCGCGTAGGTGTGGCCGCATCGCAGATGGGCCAGGACCAGCAGAGCCTGCCGGCCTGCCGGGAGGCGCCGCCATCGGGTCCCGCGCTCCAGACGCCGAGCCGTCAGCAGGCCCGACAGGTAGCGGAGAGCAGAACTGGACAGATCGATCCCCGATGGGTAGACAAGCACGTGAAGCTCCGGGCGGACAGGTTAATCTTGGTCGACAACCCATCTACCAGGAGCTTCACCCCTTCCCGCACCCAGCCCCCACCTCAACGCCCCACGGCCTCAGACAGGTTGGAAAAGGCTCAATGCAGGCGTGGCGTGGGCATGCCTGTGCGTCTTCGGTCGGGATGATCCTCGAAGAAGCCCGACGATCAGGACAACGATCGAGCGCAGCGCGATTCGGGACATTTATCTGCGCACCATGCTCGACCCGTTCGTGGCGCTGAGCGTTGCCGCGAGCGTCACCGAACGGGTGCTGCTGGGCACATCCACCCGCGTCGCACCCTGGTACTCCCCCTTGCTGCTCGCCCGGTCGCTGACCGGTGTCGACGTGGTGAGCGAGGGCCGTCTCATCACCGGCCTCGGAACCGGCTGGTCGCCCGAGGAGTACCAGGGAGTGGGCGTTCCCTGGCAGGAGCGGGGCGCGCGGCTGGACGAGTGTCTGGACGTGCTGGAAGCCGTGTGGACCACCGAGCCCGTCGCGCGACACGAGGGCAGGCACTACACCTTCCCCGCCGCCCACATCGGGCCCAAGCCGCTCCAGCGCCCCCGGCCCGCGATCTACCTGTCCGGCTTCGCCCCGGCCTCCCGACGCCGGGCGGCCCGCCGCGCGGACGGCGTACTTCCCGTCGCGGTGCCCGTCCGGGGCTCCGCATTCGACCCCGCCGCCGTGATCAACCAGCCGCTGCGGGAAGTTCGCCGCCTCGCCGAGGCCGAGGGCCGCGACCCGGCCGGCATCGACGCCATCCTGAGGGTCAACCCCACCACCGAGTCAACCGTGCCGGAGATCGCGGACATCATCCTCCGTACGGGAGACGAGACGGACGTCGACCACGTCTTCGTCGACTTTGTCCACCTGGCCGACCAAGGCGTGGACCAGGCCCTGGAACTGCTGCGTCAGACGATGGAACTGTCCCGCTGAAAGCCGAGCCGCAAGACGGCGCGGTCCGCCCGGGGGCCGCGTCATCGCGTCGGTCCCTCGCGCGCGGTCGAGGTGGCGGCATAGAGCCAACGGCGCAGGACGAGGGTCACAGCCGGCATCATCAGATACGTCATCAACGTACTGAACAGCAGCGCGAGCATCAGCACCCGCGCCACAAGCGGCCAAGCACGGAGCGCCGGCCCCAGAAGACCGTTGCCGATCAGGGAGATCGGGAGTACGGCCGCGAAGGCGGCGAGCGCCATCTTCCACCGAGGCGGCGCCGTCGTGGGCGTGTCGTGCGCAGTGGTGAACAGGGTCTCCATTCCGGAGAGTTCGCGACGCGCCACCTCGCTCTGATGATGGCCCTCGCAGTGGTCGAACAGTGCGGCCCGCTCAGGTGACGTCGTCCAGTGCCGCGCGGACTCCTGGTCGCGGAACCGGTGGATCAGAACCCATGGCCCGGCGGCCGTGGCAGGCCGGAACAATCCGTCCCCCAGGTGTCCGGGAAACGCTGAGGCGGTGTCGGTCACCCGCCCGAACCACTCCCGGAAGTCCTGCTCGTAGCCGGGTTCCACAGCGCGCGCGGTCAGCAGGGTGACGTCGGCCGGGCCGACGTCATCCGTCTCGGTCATCGATTCTCACTCCGCCGTCGAGAGCTGTCAGAGCTGCGGTGCCACATGCACGAGGTGCTTGGTCTCCTGGAATTCCTCGATCCCGCGGATGCCGTTCAGGCGGCCCACTCCCGACTGCTTGAAGCCGCCCTCCTCGAACTGGTCGTGGACCATGGCCCAGGTGTTGGTCCAGACGGTCCCGGCCCGCAGTTCGCGGCCGACGCGCAGGGGGCGGTCGACATCACGGGTCCAGATGCTCGCGGCCAGGCCGAACTCGGTGGCGTTGGCACGCGCCACGGCGTCGGCCTCGGAGTCGAACACCTCGAAGGTGGCGACCGGCCCGAACACTTCGCGCTGCACGATCGGCGAGGACACGTCGGCGACCTCGATCAGGGACGGGCCGAGGAGCGCCCGATCCCGCTTGCCCCGCACGAGGACGGTGGCGTAGTCGGCCGCGGCGGCCACGGTCTGTTCGACCCGTTTGGCGTTTCCTTCGTCGATCATGGCGCCCATCTCGCTGGCGGGGTCGTCGCCGGGCCCGACCCGGACCGTTTCGAGGGCGGCGACGAGCCGCCGCCGGAGTTCGTCGGCCACGCTGCGCTGGACCAGCATCCGGCTGCCCGTCATGCAGAACTGGCCCGCGAACATGGTGACGGCCTTGGTGAGCACGGGCACGACGGCGTCCAGGTCGGCGTCGTCGAAGACGAGCATCGGCGTCTTTCCGCCCAGCTCCATGGACAGCGTTTTCAGCGTCGGGGCGGCCTGCTCCATGATCACGCGGCCGACCGCGGTGGAGCCGGTGTAGCTGATCACGTCGACGTCCGGGGAGGAGACCAGCTCCGGAGCCCCGGCGTTTCCGCTCTCGGTGAAGACGTTGAACACGCCCGGGTCCAGGCTCGGCGTGTCGGCGATGATCTCGCTCAGCACTCCGTTGACCAGGCCGGTCTGCGCCGGCATCTTCATGACCACGGTGCAGCCGGCGGCCAGGGCGGGTGCGAAGGATCGCGCCGAGAGGATGACCGGTGAGTTCCACGGCACGATCACCGCGGCGACGCCCGCGGCTTCGCGCAGGGTCATCGAGTACATGCCGGGCCGCACTTCCCCGGCCCTGCCGTGGTCGGTGAGGGAAAGCGCCGCGTGGTAGCGGAGCTTGGGCACGGTGCCTTCGACTTCGAGGGCCGCCTCGGCGAGTACTTTCCCGTTCTCCCGCGCCAGGAGGGTGATCAGTTCGTCCTTGCGCTGCTCGAGCCGGTCGGCCAGTTCGTGCAGCGCTGCCGCACGCCGGTGACGGTCGCGGGACCAGGCGGTGGAGTCGAAGGCCCTGCGGGCCGCGGCCACGGCGGCCCTCGCCTCCCGCGCACCGCCGTCGGCGAAGGTGCCGAGCAGGCCGTTGGTCGCGGGGCTGCGTGACTCGCCGCGGGAGCCGGAGTCCTGCCACTGCCCGTCGATGTAGTGGCGCGCGTGGGGCAGGGTTTCGGACTTGGGCACGAGGTGACCTCTCGTCATGCGTCGCACGGCGTTTCGCCGCAGGTCCGCGGGACAACGTCAGCGACGCTACAAATCAGGGCCGGTGAGCGAATCGGGCGGGCAATCCGTCGTTTCCGCCGCAGGCGTCGCGTGCCCGCTCCGCCGCGGCCTCCCTGCGCTCACGGCGGCTCACAACCGGCGTGGAGGTCGCTCAGCTCGGTTCGGGTATTGATGCCGAGCTTGGCGAACACGTTCCCGAGGTGGTGGCCCACGGTGCGGTGGCTGATCCGCAGCTGTACGCCGATCTCGCGATTCGTCAGCTGTTCGGCGGCCAGTTGGGCGACTCGCTGTTCCTGGGCGGTGAGCCGGTTCATCGCCCTGGTGTCCGAGCTTCCCCGGCGTCCCGGCGCTCCGGTGAGGTCCTGCTCGCGCTGCGCGCGTTGGCGCAGCGGCTCGGCACCGAGCCGGTCGAACGCCTCCAAGGCGGCGCCGATCCGGACGCGCGCATCGGTCCGCCGGCGGCCCCGTCGCAACCACTCGCCGTAGGACAACTGAGCGCGCGCGTAGAGCAGCGGGTGGGATCGGGCACCCGGCACGTCGAGTGCGGCCCGGAAGGCACCCTCGGCCCGGGCGCCGCCGAGGAGCCCGCGCGTGACGTGCGCGGCACAGCGGGCCCACGGCGCTCCCGTGCGCCGCGCCCAGGCTTCGAGCACCCGTACCCGTTCGTCCGCGAGGTCGCTTCTGCCGACGCGCACGGCCGCCTCGGCCGTGTCGAGAGCGGCCAGGAGCGCGAAGGTCGGGTGTTCCGCGCCATGGCCCGGCTCGGTCAGGCGCACCAGGATGTCCAGTGCTTCCTCGGGACGCTCGCGAAACAGCGAGGCCATGCCGCGGTTCCAGTACGCGGCGGCGCTCAGCGCGCGGACGCCCTGCGGGAGTGACGTCTCCAGAGTCCTGGCGGTGGCCTCCGCGACGGCGCGTTCGTCACCACGCGCCGCGGCGAGCCAGCCCAGGCTGGTGAGGCAGTGGGAGGCGATGTGGTCGGCACCCAGGTCCTGGGCCAGCCGCAGTCCCTCCGCGGCCGAGGACTCCGATTGCGGCCAGCGGCCGGCAGCGTTGTCGAGCATCGCGGTCTGGGCCAGGGCGGCGGCGAGCCGAGCGTGCTCGCTGCGCCGCCGCAGGTGCGGTAGCCGGCGGCGCAGCGCATCCGCCATCGGCTTGTCGATCCCCCAGGCCAGGGCGAGGGGTGTCGGCGGCAGCAACGGCAGGATGGTCGTACGGGCCCGCGCGGCGGCATCACCGAGGTCGGGGGGGTCCGCCGGCGCCGCGTCGGCAGACACGTCGTCGCTCCACCAGGCAAGCGTGCCGGGTAATCCGGTCCGGCCCCCGACATCGTCTTCGAGCAGCAGATCCAGCGCTCTGTCCCGCAGGTCGCCGCGTCCGACGGACCAGGCGGCGCGCATGGCCAGCGTGCCCAGTTCCAGCGCCGTTCCCGGTTCCGGGACGCGCTTCATGTCGGTGATCAGGAAGTGGTGCGCCATCTCGGGCATGCCCCGGGCGAACTCCATGATCCCCCGCAGACCCCGGCTCCGCCGGGCGACGTGAGCACCGGGGGCCAACCGTTCCGCGTCATCGAGCAGGCGCTCCGCCGTGGCTGCCCACCCGGCGTCCCAGGCAGCCCTGGCCGCCTCGGCAAGGCGTTGTGAGGCGTCGATCGGTGCGGCCGACAGTTCGGCGGCCCGCCACCATGCCCGTGCCGCCGTGTTCGTGGCCCCGCGGAGCCGGGAGCGGGCGGCGGTCCGTTCGAGGAGCCGCGCGACGTCCTCATCGCGTCCGTGGGCCAGGGCGGCGAGATGCCATGCGCGCTCCTCCGCCTCGTCCGGCATCGTGGCGGCCAGGGCGCGGTGAGCCCGGCGCCTCGTCGCGGCACCGCAGCCCTCGTAGATGGCTCTGCTCACGACGGGGTGCCGGAAACCGACGCGGTTGCCCGCCACGTGGAGCAGGCCCGCGTTGGTCACTTCCTCCCAGACAGCGTCACCGGCACCCGACGCACGGCCGGCCCACTGCACCGTGAGTCGGTCGCCGTGCTCCTCGGCCGCCGCGAGCGCGGTCAGCAGCTGCGCCGGGGGGCTCAGGGCCTCGATCCCGGCGCGGAAGGCCCGCTGCAGGCGCGGCCCGACGGGCGGTCGTCCTCGCTTCCGGCGATGCTCGGCGTCGTCCAGGTCGCCCCCGAGCGTGGCCAGTTCGTGCAGCGCCAAGGGGTTGCCCCCGGCCTCCCGGACCATGTTCCGCGTCGTCGCCTTGTCGGTGAGCGGCGCCACGGCCGCCACAAGCTGCCGCGCGCTCTCGTCGCTCAGGCCGTCGACCCGCACGTCGGCCACGCCTTCCCAGGGCCGGGCGGCCGGATCGCTGTGATCGGCGAGCACGACGACCACGGGATGCGCTCCTACGCGTCGAGCGACGAACCCCAGGCACAGCGCGGTGGCCTCGTCGAGCCACTGCCCGTCGTCCACCACGACGAGCACGGGCTGCCGCTCGGCGAGTCCGCAGAGCAGCGACAGCACGGCCGCCCCGACCACCAGGCGGTCCGTCGGCTCACCGCTCAGCCCGAGCGCGGTACGCACAGCGGCGGCCTGGGCCGTCGCCAGCAGTTCGACACGATCGGCCAGCGGTCGCAGCAGCCCGTGCAGCCCCGCGAAAGCCAGGTCCGACTCGGGCCGGGTGGCCGAGTGGCTCAGCCGGACGAAGTCCGCGGCCTGGCCGTACACGTGGTGAAGCAGAGCTGACTTGCCGATACCCGGCTCGCCCCACACCACGAGCGCGCCACCGCTCCCGCCGCGGGCCTGCGAGAGCAGCCCGTCGAGAACCGCGGCCTCCTCGCGGCGTCCGAACAGCTCCGTCGGCGCTGCCGCTGTCGCAGCTTGGTCACCGGGCCCGCCACGCGCCCACCGCATCACGTCACGCGTTCGGACTGGACGAGTTCGCGGGCGCGCGGCGCGACCTCGTGACCGAAGAGGTTCAGGTCGGCAGGCTCGTCCGAGGCGAGGATGAACCCGGATACGCCGTACTGCAGGGCGAGGTCGGCGATCTGTTCGGCCCAGTCGCCGGGAGTCCCCTGCAACAGGCCGCCGCCGGCGCCGGACGTGAATCGGCCGCTCAGGTTGAGCAGGCGGCTGACCGCCGCGGGCTCTCGACCGGCGGCGGATGCGGCCTCGTCGATCTGCTCGTTCATCGCGCGCAGCGATGCCGGGCCCTCGGGCAGGAAACCCAGGGAGGGCAGCCAACCGTCGGCGATCTTGCCGGTCAGCCGGAGCATGCGCGGCTTGTAGGCACCGATGCGGATCGGGATGCGATGGGCGGGTGCCGGGCCGCGCTTGGCGCCGTTCACGGTGTAGAACTCCCCGGTGACACGGAGGGGACCGGTCTCGTCGGTGGCCCACAGCCCCCGGATCACGTCCACGGCCTCCTCCACTGCCCGCACGGCCTGGGCCGGTTCGAGCCGGCGGCCTCCCATCGCGACGATGCCGTCCCAGAACGCGCCCGCGCCGATGCCCAGTTCGACTCGCCCGCCGGTCAGCCGGTCCAGGCTCGCGGCGGCACGGGCCAGTACGGCCGGGGGCCGCAGCGGAAGGCTCAGCACGTTGCCGCTGATCCGGATCCGTTCGGTGCGTGCGGCAACGTACGACATCAGGGTCCAGGTGTCCTGGAACGCCGACTGGTAGGGGTGGTCCTGGAAGCTGACCAGGTCGAGGCCGGCCCTCTCGGAGGTCTGGGCCAGCTCGACCGGCGCCTGAGGCGGGCGGGCGGTGGGGGTGATGAAGCTGCCGAACCACAGTTCGTGGCCGTAGTCGCTCATGGGGTGCTTCCTCCGGGGTGGTTCGCGGCGGGCGTGAGGGCGAAGTTGTCGCCGAACACGCCCTCGGGGTCGTAGACGCTCTTCAGCTCACGCAGACGCGAGAGGGTCCGTGGGGGCCAGGCCGCGGCGATCCGCTCGGGCCGGAGGCTGGACTCGAAGCTGATGTAGAGGCCGTCGAGGAAAGGGCTCAGCCGGGCCCAGGCCCGGTCGACCACCTCGTCGGCACCGCCCATCACCACCAGCGAGAAGTTCGCGTCGCGGTGGGCGTAGGCTGTGGCGTCCGCGGGAACATCGGCGACGGCGCCGCCGACCGAGCGGAGTTGGAACCATCCGATCGCGCCGCTGCGGATCATGCGAGCCGCCACCGCGGCGAACTGCGGGGTCACGTGCCGGAGCAGACCGCTGCGTGAGACCGGTTCACCGTGGGAGACCGGTGGGTCGTCGCTCGCGTTGTCCATCACGGCCGCGTAGGAGGTGATGACGATGTCCTGGGCGTACATCGCGGAGATCGCGGCCAGTGGCTCCAGCCGGGCGCGCACGGTCTCCGGGTCCGAGGAGTCGACCATGGTGCGGCTCACCGCAAGCGCTGGTCGCCCGCCGCGCGGGGGCGGCACGATGACGAAGCTGGTGAGGTCCCGCGGTGAGTCCTCGACCGCCCGGCCCCACTCGACGAGGTAGCGCTCGAGGTCGCTCGCGTCCTGGGTGAGCCGGGCGAAGGCGACCGCGCCCACGTCGTCAGCCTCGAACTCGAAGGCAGTGACGATCCCGAAGTTCGCGCCCGCCCCTCGCACGGCCCAGAAGAGATCGGGGTTCTCCGAATCGTCGGCCCGCACGACGGAGCCGTCCGCGAGCACCATCTCCACGGCCCGCAGGCGGTCGATGGTCAGTCCGTGCCAACGCGCGAGGTACCCGATGCCCCCCGCCGTGGCGAGGCCGCCCACCCCGACGCCCCCGTAGTCACCCGAACTCAACGCCCAGCCGTAGGGCTCCAGTGCGGCCGCCACCTCGGCCCAGCGCGCACCCGGGCCGATGCGCACCCGGCGTGTCTTCCTGTCGAGCACCTCGATCGCATTCATCAGTGACACGTCGATGACGATCCCGCCGTGATTGGTGGAGCGGCCGGAGACCCCGTGTCCGGCGCTTCGCCGAGACAGGGCCACGCCGGGATGCCGGAGGGCGAACGCGAGCGCCTGGGTCACCTGCTCGTTCGTCGCCGCCCGCAGGATGACGCCGGGCGCACCGCCGCGCAGGTATCCGGACCGCAGCCGGGCGTAGGCCGGATCACCGGGCTCGACGACCTCGGCCATCTCCGGCGGAGCGCTCTCGTAGTCGATCCCCGGCAGGCGCCTGGCGCGCACGGCGGACCGCCGGACCCGCGCGCCCGACCATCCGCGCGGAAGCACCGCGTCCACGGCCGCCCGCAGGGCCGGGGCGACCTCGCTCGCGAAGCCTGCCGCGACGTCTCGCTCCACGGTGTCCAGCACGATGGTGCCCACCCCGTGCTCGACGACGAGTGGCAGCAGGTCGTTCACCCAGTCCGCGGCGGTCCCGGTGAACCTGCCTGTCCGCTCGCCGAAGCCACCGCGGATCGTGACCCGTCTGCGGATCTCGCGGGGATCGCGGCCTGCCCCTCGCGCCGCCTCGTCGACTCCGCGGTTGCCCTGCGTCAGAGCGACGGCGTCGCACCCCGTCGACCACTCGTCAGCCCGCAGCCCGACCAGCCGGAGCAGGTCTTGGTCCTGGCCGTCCACGGAGATCGGCACGTCGTGCGCGGGCGCGGCCTTCTCAGCTCCCGCGAGACGGTAGAAGCGGCCGGTGAACCGGCCAAGGCCACGGTCGAGGACATTCCAGAGCTCGCGAACGACGGCGATCGCTTCACCCAGTGCCGCGACCGAATCGGCTGTCCCGGACGCGGCGGCTGACGGGCCCGCTCGGAAAGCCAGTTCGACCCTGCCTTCGGTGAGCCGATCCAGGCTTGCGACGGCTCCCGCGAGCATCGCCGGATGGAGGGTGGCGGGGCGTGCCTCCAGCACCAGTCCGAGAGAGACCGTCGCCGCGGCGATCCAGGACGCCACAGTCGACGGTTCGAGATCGTCGCCGGCGGTTCCGGCCGGGACGACCAGCAAGTCCAGTCCCCACTGCTCGGCCAGGCCCGCCACTTCGACCAACCGGCCGGCCCCGCAGTCGGCGTCAGAGGGCAGGTGCAGTCCGAACCTCAGCGCGTGCCCGTAGTTCATAGCGTCTGGTGACAGGCCGAGTGTGCGTTCATGGACCAAGGCTGCACGGCGATGATCACAGGCAACAAACGGGACATGACCAGGTCATCAAAAGTGACACGCTCCAGTATCGTGACCGTATGACCGGTCCTCGACAGCCCGATGATTCGTCCGCCACCGCGGGCCAGAGCCGCCCGGAAGGGGGCTACGAACACATCGACGACGACGTGTGCCGCAGTTTTCAGCGCTCGGTCGAGATCGTGGGCAAGAAGTGGAGCGCCGCGGTGCTCCTGGCGGCGATGCGGGGCGCGCGCCGATTCGTCGACTACCGAGCGCGGATCCCCGGAATCTCGAACCACCTTCTGTCCCAGCGTCTGCGTGAGCTCGAGGGGCACCGACTCATTGAGCGGCTCGTGGTACCGACGACGCCGGTCCAGATCACGTACCGGCCCACCGAACAAGGCGCCAGCCTGATGCGTGTCCTGCATCCACTGATCGAATGGAGCGCCAAGAACGAGGACATGGACACCTGACGAGCTGGTCGCATGCCGCCCACGCACCCGATCCGTTGCGTACCGGGACCGGTGATTGCGCGGGCGGCCGCTCGCGGTGTGGCTTCAGCGGTGCGGGGACAGGAACGGGTTACGGGACCAGGACGATCTTTCCCGTGGTGTGGCCGGCCATGATCTCGCGGTGGGCAGTGGCGGCCTCGCGCAGGGGGTAGCTGTCCGCGATCACGATGCGCAGGCGGCCTGCTGTCGCGGCTTCCGTGAGCTGCAGGCGGGCGGCTTGGCGGATCTCGGTGCCGGGATCCGCGCCCGGCACACCACCCAGGAGCTTGATTCCCGCGCGAGCCCCGCGCTCGTGGCCCGCGATGGTGGCGATACGCAAGCGGTCCGGCACCAGCTCCACAGAGACGTCCACCGCCTCCTCGGTGCCCACGAGATCGGCAGCCGCGTGCACGCCCTCCGGCGCCACCGCGCGCACCCTGTCCGCCAGTCCCGGCCCGTAGACGACCGGGATCGCTCCCAGCTCTCGCAGGAGGTCGTGCTTGCCCCGGCTCGCCGTGGCCACAACCGTCGCGCCGCGTGCCACCGCGAGCTGCACGGCCACGAGACCGACGCCCCCCGCGGCACCGTGGATCAGCACCGTCTCGCCCTTGCCCAAGCCGATCGCCTCAAGCGTGTGTACGGCGGTGACCCCGGCGGCCAGCAGCCCGCTGGCCTGCTCCCAGGACAGGGCGACAGGCTTCGGCACCACGGACGAGGCCGGCACCACGATGTCGGCGGCGTAGGCACCCGGCGCGGAGTAGGTGATCACTTCGTCACCCACCGCGATCGGACCCGCGGGGCCGATCGCGTCGGCACCGACCGCTGTCACCACGCCCGCCGCCTCGACACCGAGCCGCACCGGCAGTCTCTCCGGATCGACACCGAAGGCACCGCTGTACGACTTGTAGTCGAAGGGATTGACGCCGGCCGCGCGGACCTTGATCCGTACCTCGTTCGACCTCGGCTCCGGGACGGCGACATCGATCACCGACAGGACCTCAGGGCCGCCATATGCGCCTGCCACTACTGCAATCGTTTCGCTCACACGGGAGAACAACAGTTGCGCGAGGTGCTCCATTCCTTCGGTCCAACGGGACCGATCACCCGTGTCAGGCACCATGCCGGAAGGCTGTTGTGAGGACGTCCACGCCCTGACCCGCACCGGCCGGAGCCACCCTTCCGTGGCCAGGGAGCCCGACCTGGACTGGCACACGGTGCGCACGTAGCGAAGCCCTCGGGGTAGACCAGGTGCCGGTGTTCCTGCTCTGTCGCTGCCGCGCCGGCGAAGCGGCGCCCCTCCGGATGTCCTGCACGATGACGTCGTCGATGAAGTGGTCCTCAAACTCGGCGTCGGTGAGCTCGCCGGTCATCCAGAGGTGTCGATCGCTTCCCAATCACCCCTGCCTCCTTCGACGCGCAGGGGCGTGGCACGGGGTTTCCCGCGCTCGCGCCGGTCAGTACCGGTGGTGACGTAGCCGCTGATCGCATACTGGCCATTTCTGATGTGGACGGGGATCGGGACGGCGGGGACGACTGCCAGGTTCTCGTAGGCGGTATGGATGAGGTCACGGTAGCTGCGGCGGACGTCGCACCCCAGGTCGGACAGTCAGTTGATAAGGGTCTCGGCGGTCATGTCGAGGCTGGCGTGCGCCAGGGCCTGGTGCCCGCGGTGGTTCCGGTGAGCCGGGAGAGCCCCGCGTGCCAGTGTGTGACGTTGTAGGACGAATGACGACTACAAGGATCACCAGGTAGGCCACTGCTCCACCGAAGCCGGAACGGCGGCGCATCCACCGCTCGAACTGGCCGAGGTTCCCGCGAGCGGGTCGGGCCGGCACCCGAGGGGTCGGCATGTCCGATGGCTTGCTCGTCCCGGCCACTGGACCGCGGTAGCGAGCCAACTCTCGACCGTCAGGCGGGAGTCCAGCGCCCCACGGCACACAGCAGCCGGGCCGATCACAGATCCCCGCGACCAGTCTGCCGCCGGTCTTACCGCTCCGCACCTCGGCCCGGTCGCGTCGCTCAGAGTCTGGGCGCCACCCCGTGCGTGGACTCGTCCACGGGATACACGACAAGAGCGATCTTGCCGCGCGGGCGTCCGCGTCCTTCGTCGACGGAGCCGCCCACCAAGAGGCTGTGGGCGTGGGCGACGTCGGCCAGCGGCAGCACGGCGCCCGATCACCGGCCGGAGTTCGTCCTGGTCGACCAGGCGGCCGAGGGCCTCGAGTTTTGCCCGGCCGGGACTGACGAAGAGGAAATGGTAGGTCGCGTTCACGCCCCAATCGGCGAGAAGGTTCCGCGGCTCGGTAATGTCCACGATCGACACCACGCGGCCTCGGTCGGCCAGAACCAGCGGACTGCGGGTGAGGGTGTCCCGGCCCACCGTGTCCAACACGACGTCCACCTCGCCCAGGGCCTGCACCTGCGGCACATAGTCAGCAGCCGAGAAGTCGATCGTGACGTCCGCTCCCAGCCGGGAGACGACGTCGTGATCCCTCTCCCGCGCGGTGGTGACCACCTCAGCCCCCAGCGCACGTGCGACCTGGATGGCAACCGAACCGACCCCGCCCGCGCCGCCGTGCACCAGGACCCGCTTCCCCGGCCCGTTCGACCAGCGTCTCCCACGCCGTCACACCCACGAGAGCGAGACCGGCGGACTCGACATGCGACAAGCGGGAGGGCTTGCGGGTGACCAGGGCCTGGTCGACCACGTGGACGGCGCGGCGGACGGCCGGTCACCCACGATGCGGACCTGTACAAGGACCGCAACACCGTCGAACGCCTGATCAACAAGCTCAAAGCGTGGCGCGGGATCGCCGCCCGGTACGACAAGACGCCGGACAGCTACCTCGCCGCCCTCCACCTCCGCGGCACCGTCATCTGGCTTCACAGCCTTCAACCGACACCTTGATCGCGACTCCCCACAGGCCCTAGGCACCTCAGTCCGCCGCCGCCCGGAGCGCCTCGGCGAGCGTCCGGTGGAAGTGCGCGTGGGCGCGGGGGCTGGGCGGGAGCTCCGGGTTCCACGGCAGTACCCGGATCCCCGCCGCGAGGTGCGCGGGCAGCGGCGCGGCGTTGGCGCGGGCGTCCACGAGCCACAGCGGCGCGTTCAGGGCGGCGGCCGTCGGCCAGTCGGTGGTCGCCCAGTTGAGGCCGGCGCCGGGCGGCGGTTCGCACAGGGCGACGCCGAGGCCCGCGACGGCGGCGAGATCGGGCCAGCTCCCCGGCCGGGCGAGATGGACCAGGTCCTCGCCCGCGGGGGACAGCGCCAGGGCCCGGGGCGCCCCGGGCGCCTCGGCGGCGGCGCGCAACAGCCGCTCGGCGTCGCCGACTTCCGCCTCGGCCGCCGCCGGCGTGGCCGCGCCCAGGGCGTGGGCGAGGGCGGTCAGCCGCTCCCGGGTCGCGGTGAGCGGCCGGCGGCCGCTCACATCGAGCGCGACCAGCGGCACGCGCGCCTCCAGCCGCTTGGCCGCGTCGGCGTCGATGCCGTAGACGCCGTCGCCGTCGTAGGTGACGGCGATCACGAGGTCGGGGTCCGCCGCCAGCAGCGCCGCCTCGTCCAGGGCGGCGCCGGAGCCGAAGTAGGGGATGTCGTCCAGCGGCAGGGTGCCCGCCTTGGCCGGGTCGGGTGCGGCACCGTCGTGCGCGGAGCCGAAGAGGCCGGCGGGGCGGATACCGTGGTCCCACAGGGCCGCCCCCGGCTGTATGTAGGCGACCACCTTGGCGGGTCGCCGCGGGGCGGTGGCCAGCCGGCCGCGGTCGTCACGGAACTCCCAGGCGCCTTCCGGGTCCATGGTTCCTCCAGCACATGTTCGAACAGCGGCATTGGTCCTACCCTGCCCACTTCACCGGCGCCCCAGACGGCGCGTCAGCGGCCGGGGACCCGCATCTCGAACCAGGTGCACTTCCCGTCGGCCAGCAGATCCACGCCCCAGCGGTCGGCGAGGGTGTCCACCAGGAACAGGCCCCGGCCGCTGTCCACGTCCATCTCGCGCACCGGCAGCAGGCAGGGCAGGGCGCGGGAGGGGTCGCGGACCTCCACGCGGATCCAGCCGCGGCGGCGGCGGATGCGGAGCCCGAACACGGCGGCGCCCGCGTGCTGGACGGCGTTCCCCACGAGTTCGGAGACGAGCAGCACCGCCTCCTCGGTCAGGTCCGGCGGCAGCATCCACCGCTGCTGGAGCAGGCGCCCGGTCAGCCGCCGGGCGATACGGGCCGAGCTGGGCAGGGAGGGGAGGCGTACCTCACCGGCCGACGGATCGCGGCCGAGCCCCAGCGCCGTGTCGGTGAGTCCGTCCTCTTCGGTGACGTCCCGCATGGGGGTGTCCGCCGCTGCTGCCATGCCCCCATCATGGCGTGCATATGCCGCACGCGAGGGCCGTTCCGTGGTAACTGACCCTCCTGGGGTGAGTGATCCGGGCGTGGTCGCCCACATATGCCCACGGCCAAGTCTGACGTTTCAGTCCCGGGGCCAGAAACGGGCCTTGCCGGGCCCCTCCGTGACGAAGCTGTGCATTCCGTAGGCGCGGTCCTCGGTGGCGAACAGCCCCGCGAACCAGCCGCGTTCAATCGTCAGGCCGGTGTCCAGGTCCGTCTCCAGGCCGGCGTCCACCGACTCCTTGGCGGCGCGCAGCGCGATGGCCGGTCCGGCGGCGAGCCGGGCCGCCCAGGCGTGGGCCTCGGCGAAGACGTCTGCGGCCGGCAGGACGCGGTCCACCAGGCCGATGTCCAGGGCCTCCTGGGCCCTCACCTGCCGCCCGGTGAAGATCAGGTCCTTGGCCCGGGACGGGCCGATCAGCCGGGGCAGCCTCCCCCGCAAGCGGGCGGTACCCCCAGGTGCCGCCCGCGCCCGGGATGAGGCCGAGCAGGATCTCGGGCTGGCCGAGTTTGGCGTCCTCGGCCGCGAGACGCACGTCCGCGCACAGCGCCAACTCGCAGCCGCCGCCCAGCGCGTAGCCGGTGATGGCCGCGACCACCGGCATGGGGAGGCGCGCGATGGCGGTGAACGCGTCCTGGAGGCCGCGGGCGCGCGCGACCATTGCGGCGTGGTCCATCCCCCGCATCTCCTTGATGTCCGCGCCGGCCGCGAACACCTTCTCACTGCCGCGGATGACCACGGCCCGCACGTCGTCCCGGCGGGTGATCTCACCGGCCAGCTCGCCCAGCCGGTCCTGGGTGGCGATGTCCAGCGCGTTCATGGGCGGACGGTCCAGCCGCAACGTGCCGACGCCGTCCGCCACTTCGAGATGCACAGTCATGCCGTCAGGTTAGCGGCCGTTCACGAGGTGGGTCACTGGCCCGCGCCCCACTGGTCCCAGGCCATGTTCCAGCCGTTGAGGCCGTTGTCCGGGGCGATCACGTCGTCGTCCGAGTTGATGACCTCGACGACGTCGCCGATGATCGAGTTGTCGTAGAACCAGGCGGCGGGCGTCGAGGAATCGCCCGCGCCCCGCTCGTCCTCCAGCCCCACACAGCCGTGGCTGGCGTTCTCGTTGCCGAAGGTGGAACCGCTGGCCCAGTAGTTGCCGTGGATGAACGTGCCGGAGGTGCTCAGCCGCATGGCGTGCGGGACGTCGGGAATGTCGTACTCGCCGCCGAAGCCGACCGTCGCGCCGTCCATGCGCGTTTCCTTGTGCTTCTCGGTGATCACCATCTTCCCGTTCCAGGTGGGGGTGCCGGGCGCGCCCGTGGTGACCGGCAGGGTGCGGATGCTCTCGCCGTCCCGCACGACCTCCATGCGCATGGCCTCGGCGTCCACCGTGGTGACCTGCGAACGCCCGACCGTGAACGTGATGTCCTCGTACAGCGTGCCGTAGACACCCGGCGCGCCCTCGACGCCCCGGATCCGGAAGCCGACGGTGACCTCGGTGCCCGGCTCCCAGTACTCCTCGGGCCGGAAGTCCAGCCGCTGGGTGCCGAACCAGTGGCCGCGGACATCCACTTCGGGCTCGGTGGTGATCCGCACGGCGTCCCGCACGGCCGAGATGTCCTCGATGGGGGTGTCGAACGTCAGCGACAGCACCATCCCGACGCCGACGGTGGCGCCGTCCGCGATGTTCCAGTTGCTGGTGAACGTGGCGTCGGCGACCACGGTGGTGAACGTCGCGGTCTTCGTGCTCTCCTCGCCGTCCGCGTTCTCGCCGACGGCCGTGACCGTGTACTCGGCCGCGTTGGCCAGATGCTCCGCCGGCTCCCAGGACGTCCCGTCCTCGGCCAGCTCGCCCGGCACCTCGGCGCCCTCCGGGCCGGTCACCGTGACCGCGGTGAGGGTGCCGTTCGTGGCGCCGACCCGCAGTTCGCCGGCGGTGGCCACGCCGGTGGCGCCGTCCTCCGGCGTGATGGCTATCTCCAGCGCGGCGGCGGACGGACTCGGCCGCTCCTCCCCGCCCTCCGGCTCCTCCGCCTGGCTGCTGCCCGTGCACGCCGTCACCACGAGCAGCAGCAACCCGATCAAAGCCCCGACCGGCCCCGTTCTCACGATCGCGTCTCCCCTCACCAACCCCTGATATCGCCAGGTAATCACACGGTGCTTAAGCGTCGGCCGAGCGATTGTCACCGTTCCGTCGCAGTTCAGGGCGGGGGCGACGGACGCGTACGACCGTGGAGGCGGGCAAAACGCCTTAATCCCGGCATTGCTGATTGAATGCCAGCTACCCGCGCCGCGGTGCGCGTGCCGACACGTGAGGGCGGTCACCCGGACGGGAAAACAAGGGCGAGAGAGTGATGGAGGGCACACGTGTCCCAGGCACCCGAGCGTGTGACGACCGATGTCTGGCCCGGCCGCCCGCAGCCGCTCGGCGCCCGGTTCCGCGTCGGCCCGGACGGCGTCGAGGGCACCAACTTCGCCCTGTGGGCGGGTGGCGCGGACGCCGTCGAGCTGTGTCTCTTCGACGACGACGGCCGGGAGATCCGCTGCCCGCTGGAGGAGCTCACCCACGAGATCTGGCACGGCTTCGTCCCCGGCGTCCGCCCCGGGCAGCGCTACGGCTACCGCGTGCACGGCCCCTGGGACCCCGCCCACGGCGCCCGGTGGAACGCGGCCAAGCTGCTGCTCGACCCCTATGCCCGGGCCGTGGACGGGGAGTTCGGCCGGCTGCCGGCCGAGGCGTACGGGCACCACCGGGACCACCCGCGCCAGGAGATCGCCGACACCGTGCGCGACGACCGGGACTCCGCGCCGTTCGTCCCCAAGGGCGTCGTCGTGCACGACACCGAGACCTGGGTGGACGACGTCCGCCCCAAGACCCCCTGGGCCGACTCCGTCATCTACGAGCTGCACGTGCGCGGCTTCACCATGCGGCACCCCGGCATCCCGCCCGAACTGCGCGGCACCTTCGCCGGACTCGCCCACCCAGCCGCCCTCGACCATCTGGCCCGGCTCGGTGTCACCGCGGTGGAGCTGATGCCGGTCCATCAGTTCGCCCACGAGGACCATCTGATCAGCCGGGGCCTGCGCGACTACTGGGGCTACAACTCCATCGGCTACTTCGCGCCGCACGCCGCCTACAGCGCCTCCGGCACCCGGGGCCAGCAGGTGGGCGAGTTCAAGGCGATGGTCCGCGCCCTGCACCAGGCCGGGATCGAGGTCATCCTCGACGTCGTCTACAACCACACGGCCGAGGCCAACGAACTCGGCCCCACCCTCTCCCTGCGCGGCATCGCCAACCCCGGCTACTACCGGCTCGCCGAGGACCCCCGCCGCTACGCCGACTACAGCGGCTGCGGCAACACCCTGCACGTCGTCCAGCCCCAGGTGCTGCGCCTGATCACCGACTCGCTGCGCTACTGGGTGCAGGAGATGGGTGTGGACGGCTTCCGCTTCGACCTGGCCGCCGCCCTCGCCCGCTCCTTCCACGACGTCGACATGCTCTCGCCGTTCCTCGCGGTCATCGCGCAGGACCCGGTGCTGCGTCGTGTCAAGCTCATCGCCGAGCCGTGGGACGTGGGCTCCGGCGGCTACCAGGTGGGCGCGTTCCCCCCGCTGTGGACCGAGTGGAACGACCGCTACCGCGACACCGTCCGCGACTTCTGGCGCGGCGCCCTGCCCGATGTGCGCGACCTCGGCTACCGGCTGTCCGGCTCCAGCGACCTCTACGCCTGGGGCGGCCGGCGGCCCTACGCCTCGGTCAACTTCATCACCTCGCACGACGGGTTCACCCTGCGGGACCTCGTCTCCTACGAGCGCAAGCACAACGAGGCCAACGGCGAGGACAACCGCGACGGCACCGACGACAACCGCTCCTGGAACTGCGGCGCCGAGGGCGAGACCGACGACCCGGCCGTCACCGCGCTGCGCCGCCGCCAACTGCGGAACATGCTGACCACGCTGCTGGTGTCCACCGGCGTGCCCATGCTGCTCGCCGGTGACGAGATGGGCCGCACCCAGCGCGGCAACAACAACGGCTACTGCCAGGACAACGAAATCGGCTGGATCGACTGGGACCTGGCGGCCGACCCCGCCTGGCGGCCGCTGCTCGACCTCACCCGCCGGCTGATCCGCATGCGCCGCGACCACCCGGTGCTGCGGCGCCGCGCCTTCTTCTCCGGCCGCCGTCAGGGGCCCGAGGGGATAAGGGATTTGGGCTGGTTCACCGCGACGGGCAAGGAGATGACCGAACGCGACTGGTACGCCCCCAGCGCGACGCTCGGCATGTTCCTCTCGGGGCGGGACATCCCGCAGCGCGACCCCCGGGGCCGCCCCGTCGCCGACGACAGCTTCCTGGCGATCCTGCACGCGGGCGCCGCGCACCAGGAGTTCCCGCTGCCCGGCCGGCCCTGGGCGGACGCCTACGCGCTGCTGGTCGACACCGCCCGCGAGGATCAGGACACCGCGCCCGGCACGATCCACCACGGCGGCGACACGATCAGCGTCCCGCCGCGCACCGTCCTGCTGCTGCGCGCGTTGCCGCTCGCCGTCAGCACGCCGACGTCCCCCGCGCCCCCGATCGGGTGACTTTCGGCTTGGTCCCGGCCAATGGTGGCCAGGGTACGAAACATGATCACCACTCGAATTCTGCGCCGGGCGGCGGCAGTTGCCCTGCCGCTGGCGCTGCTGTTCTCCTCCGCCGCCGGCACGGTCGGCACCGCGGGCACCGCCACGGCCGCGGTCGCCTGCCCCACTGTCACCGACCCGCTCCACGCCGCGGCCACCACCGCGGTGGACGTCGAGCGCATCACCCCGGAGCCGTCCTACCGCACCGACTGCCGCCAGCTCTACCGCGCCGAGACCCGCGCGCCCCAGGTCATCTTCGAGGAGGGCTTCCACCCCAAGGACCCCGTCAACGGCCAGTACGACCTGGTGCGCTACGTCCTGGTCAACCAGCCCTCGCCGTTCGTCAGCACCACCTACGACCACGACCTGTACAAGGACTGGGGGCGGGCCACCTACAACTACTACATCGACGCCCCCGGCGGCATCGACGTGAACGCCACCATCGGCGACCAGCACCGCTGGGCCGACCAGGTCGAGGTGGCCTTCCCCGGCGGCGTGGACCGCGCGTTCATCGTCGGCGCCTGCCCCATCGACCGCGCGACGCACACCGAGATCATGTCCGAGTGCGTCGACAACCCCCACTACCGGCCCTGGCGCGCGGCCTGATCCCCTGACCTCCGGCGGTCCTCCCGCGGAAGGCGCGGGCCCTACGCCCCGGGGAGTACCCGGACGCGTGCGGCCCGCGTCGGCGGGTCGGCGAGAAGCAGCCCGGGTGCCGCTGCCCGTACGACGACCCGGCGGCGCGGAAACGGGAGTCTCGGCAGCGATGGCAGATTCGCCGCTACCGAGGAGCTGACCGCTCGATGAACATCCTCTCCCCGCACCCGGAGACCCACCGCGCCGGCGGTGCGGCATGACCGCCCCCGTCCCCGCCCCCGCCGCGGCCCGCGTCGTCGGTGCCGTCAAGGTGTACGGCGCCGGCGACACCGAGGTCCGCGCGCTGGACGGCGTGGACGCCGAGTTCCCCGCGGGCCGCTTCACGGCCATCACCGGCGAGGCGGTCACCGAGGCCCGCGGCGCGCGGAGGTGGCGGCCGAGCCGGCGAGGCCGGTGAGCGGCCCCCGCTGACCGCGCGGGCCCGCGACCGAGCCCGTGTCCCTGTCCGACTCGCGCCGGATTGTTCGGGAAGATACCCCCATGGTCGACACGCGAGGAGGCACGGGAACGGACCGGCGCTCCGGCTGCACGGATCCCCTCGGCGACCTGGTCCTCGCCAGCCATCTCGCCACCATGGAGCAACTGCCGTCCGTGGTGGCCGAGCACGCCGCCCGGGCGGGCATGAGCGAGGTGCTCATCTACCTCAGCGACGTGCAGCAGCGCTCCTGCTTCCTGCTGTCCGAGCACGGCCCGCAGCCGGGAGCCGTGGGCGAGGGCGAGGGTGAGGGCGAGGACGAGGGCGAGCCGGCGGAGCTGAGCCTGGAGGGCACCGTGCCCGGGCGGGCCTTTCAGCGCGGGGAGGTGCTGCCGGCCACGCCGGCCGTCGGCGAGCGGACCCGCTGGTGGGTGCCGCTGCTGGACGGGGCCGAGCGGCTGGGCGTCCTGCGCGTCACCACCCCCGCCACCGCCGAGCCGGACACGCACCGGATGCGGGTGCTGGCCGGATTGGTGGCCCTTCTGGTGGTCAGCAAGCGCGGGATGAGCGACTTCCACGCCCGCCTCGTGCGGCGCCGTCAGATGAACGTGGCGGCCGAGCTGCAGTGGCGCCTGATGCAGTCCCAGACGTTCGCCACGGAGCGGATGGTGGTCAGCGCCGCGATGGAACCGGCCTACGAGGTCAGCGGCGACGCCTTCGACTACGGGCTGGCGGGCGACCTCGCCTACCTGAGTGTCTTCGACGGGATGGGGCACGACACCGCCGCCGGCCTGACCGCCAACCTGGTCGTGGCCTCCTGCCGCAACTCCTGGCGGCAGGGGCTCGGCCTGGTGGAAACGGCCCGGGTGGCCGAGCGGCTGCTGCTGGAGCAGACGGACGGGAGCCGCTACGTGACGGCGATCCTGGCCTCGCTCGACCTCGCGCACGGCGAACTGAGCTGGGTCTCCTGCGGCCACCAGGTGCCGATCCTCATCCGCGGCGGCCGCACGATCTCGATGCTGGAATGCCCGCCGGGCGTGCCGATCGGCACCGGGCTGCACCTGCCGCTGACCGTCTGCCGCCACCAACTCAAGCCCGGTGACCGACTGGTGCTCTACACCGACGGCATCACCGAGGCCCGCAGGCCCGGCTCGGACGAATTCGGCGTGGACCGGCTCACCGAATTTCTCATCCTCCACCAGGCCGACGACCTGCCGGTGCCGGAGACGCTGCGCCGGCTGATTCACCACCACCTCCAGTACCACCAGGGGCGGCTCAGCGACGACGCCACCGTGCTGCTGATGGAATGGAACGGCCCCCACCCGTTCCCGCCCGGGGAGGCCGAGGACCTGATCGGCCTCCCCGACCAGGAGCCCGCCGTCCGGCCCGTGTCCGGCGCCGACTGAGCGTCCGGCACGGACTGGGCGTCCGGCGCCGACTGAGCCTCCGGAGCCGATGCGCCCGGTCGGCCACTTCCAGCGGATCCAGATCATCGCGGTGTCCCGCCCTTCCGTCCCCGTCCTATTACGGACAGTGACGACGCTATCGCGCGAGCGAGCCCCGCGGCAGTTGCCGATGGGCAGGAACCACCCCTGACCTTCGTCAGGTCCGGCCGCCGCCCCGTTCTGTCACCGCCGGGGCGGGCGCGCCGCGTTCACCGGACCAGCGCGGCAGGCGTCCCGCCCGGGGATCCGGCAGCCCCACTTGGTGCAGCCGGTCCCAGGCGCCGAACGGGTGGATGCCGAGCCCGGCCAGGTTGTGCGTGGCGATATAGCTCAGCCGCCGGCTGCGCCGCGTCCGGCGCAGCATGCGCCGGCCCAGCGTGCGGGCGGGCCAGGCCGTCTCGGTGACCATGCGGACCGCGTCATGGCTCATCCGGTCGATGTGCCGGGTCCAGCGCATGCGTTCGGCCTCGTAGGCGAGCAACGCGCGGTCCACCGCGGCGGGCCCGTCGAACCCCGACCTGCCGAGCTGACCGACGAGCGCGTACGCCTCCGCGATGGCCGTGTTCATCCCCTGGGCCGCCAGGGAGTGCACGGCGTGCGCGGCCTCGCCGACCAGCACGAGGCCGGGCACGGTCAGCGACGACGCGATGAACCGCCGCAGCGTGAAGATCTGCCGCGTGTCCAGGGCCTCGACCACCCGCTCGCCCAGCGGGCGCAGCGCCGGCGCGTCCCGGTCGAGCCCCGCGCCCCAGCGGACCAGGTCCGCCCATGTCATGCCGCGCAACTCGTCCGGCCGCACCTGGACGTACAGCCGCGTCCGGGCGTGCGGCAGCGCGTACACCAGGCGCAGGCCCCGGGGCGTGTCATAGGCGGTGACCTCCGGCGGTCGCGCCGGGGCGCCCGGCAGTTCGAACGCGACCAGCCGGTGCCCGTACGCCCGGGGCTCGGCCGTGATGCCCGCGGCCTGCCGCAGCCGCGAGGACATGCCGTCCGCGGCGACCACCAGCAGGCACCGCTCCTCGTAGCGGCGCCCGCCCTGCCGGACGCGGACCCCCGCCACCCGGCCCGAGGCGTCGGTGACCAGGTCCTCGGCCACGGCGCCGCGCCGGATCTCGACATGGCCCGGCAGGCCCTCGCCCAGCGCGTCCAGGATCGTCAGATGATCGCTCGACATCAGCGAGCGGAATCCCGGGGGGAGCGTCAGATAGTCGAAGACCATGGACGGTTCGCCCTCGGCGGTGCGGGTCACGATCCTCGACAGCGGCGCCGTGCCCCGCTCGACGAGCGGGCTCAGCACGCCCCACTCGCCCAGGACGCGCAGGGCCCCCGGTTGCAGCACCTCGCCCTTGGCCACCGGCGCCGGCCGGCTCCGCTTGTCCAGCACCAGGACCCGCAGCCCGGCCGCGCCGAGCGCCCGGGCGGCGGCCAGCCCGCCCGCGCCCGCCCCGCACACCACCACCCGCGGGTCCCCCGCGCCGTCGGCGCTCACGCGCGCCCCGTGCTCAACGCGGCGTCCCGGAAGGCGCGTTGGCTGGCGGTCAGGGCGCCGAGCGCCAGCCCCTGGGTGATGAGACCGTCCGGATAGGGACCGTGGTCGGGGGTGAAGACGCACACCCGGGCCGCATCCCACCGGCCGTCCGGCCGCTGCGCGGCGAGCAGCCAGTCCAGGCCCCGTTCGGCCGCGGCCCGCTCCACCGCCCCGCCGCACTCGGCGAGCGCCCGCGTGGCGCGGGCCGTCTCCTCGGCCGTGCCGGGCTCCGCACCGGGGCCCGCCCCCCAGGATCCGTCGGGCAGTTGGGCCGCGAGCAGCCAGCCGCGGGCTCGGGCGGCCACCGGCCTCCCGCCCAGTCCCAGCCGCGTCAGCGTGGACAGCACCGCCGCAGTGGCCGGTACCCCGCCCCTGTTCCAGGTCGACGGATGCGACCCGTCGGGCCGCTGGACGCGGGTCAGCCAGCGCAGCGCCCGCCGCACCGCGCGGTCGGCGGCCGACGCGCCGGCCAGCACCAGCACGTCGACCGCCTGCGCCGTGGTGAACGGACAGGGGCCGTCGTTCGCCTCCCGGGTGTCGCGCACGAAGGTGCTCCAGGAGCCGCGGCTGTCCTGACGCCGCCGCAGCCAGGCCGCGCCCGCCCGCACCGCGGTGTCGTGCGCGCCGGTGGCCGCCAGGAACTTCAGCACCGGAACGGAGTCGTACACGCTCGGCCAGCCCGCGCCGCCCGTCCAGGTCCACCCGCCCGGCGGGCAGCCGAAGACGGGGAACGGCCGGTCCTGGCGGCGGCTCAGCACCCACTCGGCGGTCCGCAGGAGCCGGGCGTCGGCCGCGTGCCCCGCGCGCGCCAGGCTCTCACCGGCGACCGCCGCCCCGATGACGTCGTCCCTGCGGACCTCGGGCCCGTGGATCAACTGCCAGGACCCGTCGGGCTGGACCACCGACCGCAGATAGCCGACGGCGGCGCGCACCAGCCGGGGACACTCCCCGGCCACCTGGAGCGCGGCGCAGATCAGCCCGGTGAGCATCGGGTCGCTGCCGTGCGAGCCGACCCCGCCCTCGTCCTCCTCGCTGCGCTCCACGATGTCCCGGGCGATCGCGGCCACCCGGGCGGACACCGGGCGCAGCACCGCCGACCAGGGCCGCCGTCGCAACTGGAGCAAACTCAGCGCCGAGAACCCCGAGGCGTAGTAGGACAGGGCCCGCCGCCGCACTCCGGCCGGCAGCAGCAGGGCCTCGGCGGGCAGCCGGGGCACCTCGGCGGGGTCGTACAGCCCGGCCAGCGACAGGACGAGCCCGGTCTGCCGCCATGCCTTCGCGTCGCTCAGCCCCCGGACCCCGCCCCAGGACTCCAGCAGCGCCAGCCCGTCGGCGACCTCGGCCGCCGCCCGGCCCGGTTCGGCCAGGTGCAGCGCGGCCACCGCCAGCGAGGTGGCCATCGGGTCGCTGGGCGAGCCGGTGAGCAGACCCCAGCCGCCGTCCGCGTTGCGGTGGCGGATCAGCCAGCGGGCGCCGTCCCCGATCAGCCCGGCCGATCGCCCGCGGTCGGCCAGACACAGGGCGAGCACGGCCGCGGCGGTGCCCACGGCGGCCGGTGGCCGGGGGTTGGGCCAGGTGCCGTCCGGCCGCTGCCCGTCGAAGAGGGCCGTGGCGCAGCGCTCGGCGGCCCGCGCGATCCGTCGTTCCCGGGACTCCTGCTCGGGCATCGTGCGTTCCCTTCCTCTCAACTCGTGCGTTCGGCGAGGAAGTCGATCAGCGCGCGGAACTCGGCGCGCGCCGCCTCCGGCAGGCCGACGCCGTCCAGGCAGGCCAGGCCGCGCGTCAGATGGTGCTCGGCCTCCCGCTCGGTGAAGCGCCGCCCGCCGGCCTCCTCCACCAGCACCGCCGCCCGGGCCAGCGCCGCGTCGTCGAGCGCCGACGCGGACAGGTGCCCGGCCAGCTCCCGCGACGCGGGCGACCGCGCGGCGAGGGCGGCCAGGAACGGCAGCGTCTTCTTGCGCTCCCGCAGGTCCGACAGCACCGGTTTGCCCGTCCGCCGCGGGTCGCCCCACAGGCCGATGATGTCGTCCACGCACTGGAACGCCAGCCCCAGATGCCGCCCGGCCCGGCCGAAGGCGCGCGAGATCGTGGCGGGCGCCCCGCCCAGGATCGCCCCGATCTCGGCGGCGCAGCCCAGCAGCGAGCCGCTCTTGGCCTCGGCCATCCGCCGGTACTCGGGCACGGTCACGGCCTTCGGACCCCGCCAGGGCCGCCGGGCGAACGCCATGTCCAGCGTCTGACCCGTCGCCAGCTCGATCAGCGTGTGCGACAGGCAGCGCGTCGCCCGCGCGGTGTGCGGACCCTCGTGCCGGGCCAGCGTGATGAAGGCCAGCGACTGGAGGGCATCGCCCGCGAGGATCGCCGTCGGCACGCCGA
This sequence comes from Streptomyces litchfieldiae, assembly GCF_031845365.1. Taxonomy (NCBI): domain Bacteria; kingdom Bacillati; phylum Actinomycetota; class Actinomycetes; order Kitasatosporales; family Streptomycetaceae; genus Streptomyces; species Streptomyces litchfieldiae. The sequence goes on along the minus strand of NZ_JAVREL010000001.1, from coordinate 288,635 downwards.
ACGTCTTCCACAGCGTCGGCCGGTGCCGCCGGTAGGCGTCGCCGTCCATCACGTCGTCGTGGACCAGGCTGAAGTTGTGCACCAGCTCCACGGCCGCCGCGCCGGGCAGCGCCGCCCGCGGCTCCGCGCCCATGGCCGCCGCCGCCATCAGCGTGAGCGCTGGCCGGACGCTCTTGCCGGACCCGGCCTCGGCGGGCGAGCCGTCCGCCTCGTACCAGCCGAGGTGGTAGCCGACGGCGCGGCCGAGTCCGGGCTCCAACGACGCGACGGCGGAACGCAGTTCGGGCTCGACGAGCGTGCGGGCGCGCTCGGTCGCGGCGAGCCGGGCCGCCCCCTCGCCCCGCGGCCCCGTGTCCGAGGGGGCGGGCGTGGCGCTCACGGCGTCACCGCTTCGGCCCGGGCGGTGGCCGACGAGCGGACCGCGCGCGTGAACCAGCCGGCGAAGACGGCCAGCGTGGTGCCGCAGATGGCCAGCCACACCCCGTCGATCCCGGCGTCCCGCCGCGCCAGGTCGGCCAGCAGGCCCAGCGTGATCGCCACCGCCGTTATGGGCATGTGCATGGACGCCCAGAACGTCACGGCGTCGGCGCGTTCCCCGGTGGTCAGCGCCCCGCGCAGCAACTGCCGCGCCACCCACAGCGGAACGGGGAAGGTGGCCAGCATGGCCAGCCCGGGCAGCAGCGGGACCGTCGCGACGATCAGCGGCACGATCGACGCGTACACGACGCACTGGCCGATCACATACAGCCGGACCAGACCCCGGGGACCGAGGGCGACGGCCAGCGTCCGCTTGCCGACGCGCCGGTCGCCCGCCTGGTCCGACAGGTTCATCACGGACATGCGCAGGAACTGGAAGGCGAAGACCACCCCCACATACGCGCACATCGACGCGGACAGGCCGCCGGCCTGGAGCCGGAAGACGAGCAGCGGGCCGAGGCCGTACAGCACGGCGGCGCACACGACCTCGCCCAGCGCGCGGTAGTTGAACTTCAGCGGCGGCGCCGTGTAGAACCACGACGCGGCCAGGATCGCGGCGGCCATCACACGCGAGGCGGTGTCCGGCATCGCCGCCAGCAGGAAGACGGCCGCGAACAGCAGCAGGAACGCCGCGCCCAGGCTCACCACCGGCGGCAGCAGGCCGCTCACCAGGACGCGGCTGCCACCGGTCCACGAGGTGGGCGCCTCGTTCGCCCGGTCCGCCTCCAGGTCGAAGTACTCGTTGCAGTAGTGCGTCATCAGATGGGACAGCCAGGCGAACAGCAGCGCCCCGAGGTACCACCCCAGGGACAGCTCATGTCCGGCGTGCTGGGCCGCCGTCACGCCGAGCCCGACCACCATCAGGCTCTGGAAGAGGAACTTGGGCCGTCCGAGGCGGATGAACGCCGCGAGCGGGGTCGGGGGCGGGGGAGGCGCGGTGTCGGTCGTCGTCATGAGGCGCTCCTGGAAGGGGCCGAGGCCGGGCGGCCAGACGGCGGGTCAGCGGGACTTCGACGGTGCGGTGCAGGAGCCAGGCCGCCACCAGCGAGCCGGCGGCGAACAGGACCGTCATGCCGAGCGCCTGGGGAACGGGCCACTCCCGGCGGCCCCACAGGCGGTCCAGCACGAGGATGACGGGCCAGTGGACGAGGTAGAACGTGAACGAGATCCGGCCGAGGAACTCCGGGACGGGCCGCCTCAGCCAGGAGCGGCCCCCGCTCACGTCCGCCGCCGCGGCCGCCATGACCAGCAGCCCGACGGGCACCGCCGTCACCGCCACCGGCAGGAACGGGAAGGGCAGCAGCGCGGCGCCCGCGCTCAGCGAGACGAAGATCAGCCCGGCCGCGCCGGTCATGCCCACCGGGGCCCGCCGGCCGCTGCGCAGCAGCAGGGCGAGCACCGCGCCGAGGACGAACTCAGGCAGCCGGGCGAGCGGGAACATGTACGGCAGCCAGAAGTGCCAGCGCGGCACATCCACCTCCGGTACATTCTCGCCGCCGAGCGGCAGAACGGCGAGCGGGACCGCCCAGATCACCGCGACGGTCACCCCCGCGACCGCCCACAGCCGCTCCGGGCGGACGCGGCGCAGCACCCGCAGCAGCAGCGGCAGCAGCGCGTAGGCGAACACCTCGACCGTGAGGGACCAGGTGACGATGTTCACCCCGGCGGTGAAGCGCCAGTCGGGCGACCAGGAGTGGACCAGGAAGAGATTGGTGAGCACGGCCAGCCAGGGAAGCGACCCCTCGCGGTCCTCGCCGATGGGATCGGCCCCCAGGGCCAGCAGGAAGATCAGCAGCGCCACCCACACCAGGACATGGCTGGGGTAGATCTTCGCCGCGCGGCGCCGCCAGAACGCGCGCGGCGTGTCGTCCTCCCGGGCTGACCAGGTGAGGACGAATCCGCTGATGACGAAGAAGCAGGACACGCCCGTCATGGCGAACGGCAGCACCGGCAGCACCGCGGACCGCGCCGTCTCGGAGGCGAACAGCTCGGGCACCCACCAGGCGTGCGCCAGGAAGACCGCCATCGCGCAGGGGAATCGCAGCCCCGTCAGCGACGGAAGTCTGGTCACAGGTTCCCCCGGCGGGCCTGCTCGCGCTCGATGGCCTCGAACAGCGCCTTGAAGTTTCCCTTGCCGAAGCCCATCGAGCCATGGCGCTCGATCAGTTCGAAGAAGACGGTCGGGCGGTCCTGGACCGGCTTGGTGAAGATCTGCAGCAGATAGCCGTCCTCGTCGCGGTCGACGAGAATTCTCAGCTCGCGCAGGGTCCCGACGCCGACGTGGGTCTCGCCGGCCCACTCGCCGAGCGTGTCGTAGTACGAATCGGGCGTGTCCAGGAACTCCACTCCGGCGGCCCGCATCGCGCGCACGGCGGCGACGATGTCGTCGGTGGCCAGCGCGATGTGCTGGACGCCCGGACCGCCGTAGAACTCCAGATACTCGTCGATCTGGGACTTCTTCCGGCCCACCGCGGGCTCGTTGATCGGGAATTTCACCGCGAACGTGCCGTCGGCGACCACTTTTGACATCAGCGCGGAGTATTCGGTCGCGATGTCGTCGCCCACGAACTCCTTCATGGTGGTGAAGTCCATGACCTTGCCGTAGAAGTCCACCCAGTCGTTCATCGCGCCGAGTTCGACATTGCCGACGCAGTGGTCGATGGCCCGGAACGCGCCCTCCGTCCGGGGCTCGACGATGGGCGCCGCGGCGGTGAAACCCGGCAGATACGGGCCGCGGTAGCCGCCGCGTTCGACGAATGAGTGCCGGGTCTGACCATAGGCGGCGATGCTGGCGAGCACGACGGTGCCGTGCTCGTCCGTGATTTCGCGGGGCGCGCTCAGCCCGGTGGCCCCGCGCTCGACGGCGTGTGCGTACGCCCGGCGCGCGTCGGGCACTTCGAGCGCCAGGTCGAGGACGCCGTCGCCGTGCTCGGCGACATGGCGGGCCAGGAACGCGCCGGTGTCCGTGGTGGCTTTGATGACCGAGGTGAAAACGAATCGGGCGCGGCCGGATTCCAGTACGTAACTGGCCGTCTCGGCGCTGCCGTTCTCCGGCCCGGAGTAGGCGACCAGTCGCATGCCGAAGGCCGAGGAATAGTAATGGGCGGCCTGTTTCGCGTTGCCGACAATGAAGATGACCGCATCAATCCCCAGGACGGGAAATGCGGTGATGCCCTGATCCATTTTTCGGATGGTACCCACGGTGAGTGTCAAGTAACAGTGGGCGAGGGGGTGTTGCCGGGGAGTGCCCCGAAACGAGTGCAGCCCCGAACGGGGGTGCGATGTTCTTCGGCGTTTTCTCCCGGCGGGAACGCGGTTACTTCACGCCCGTACGGAGAACACCGCGCCCCGGCCTCCCGCCCCGCGCCGGGCCGAGCCGTTACGTTGACCCCATGGAACAGCGCATCAGTCTGCTCACCCTCGGCGTCGCCGACCTGGCCCGGGCCCGGGCGTTCTACGAGAGCCTGGGCTGGCGGGGCCAGGTGGTCGAGGAGACCGCCTTCTACCAGGCCGGCGGCCTCGGTTTCGTCCTGTGGAGCCGCGAGAAGCTGGCCCAGGACAGCGGCATCGACGACGACCAGCCGGACGGCTTCGGCGGCATCGCCCTCGCGCACAACGTGCGGTCCGAGGACGAGGTCGACCACCTGCTGGCGGCGGCGCAGCGCGCCGGTGCCACGATCACCCGGCCCGCGGCGGCCACCTCCTACGGCGGCTACGCCGGGGCGTTCACCGACCCGGACGGCCACGTGTGGGAGATCGCCCACAACCCCGGGTTCCCGATCGCCGCCGACGGCTCGATCACCATCCCCGACTTCGGCGCCGGCTCCAAGATGTAGTACTTCTTATACATGGCCGAGCAGGTGCACAACAGATTGTCCGTGGTGCGCGCGGAGCGGAAGGTGACGCGCCGGGCGCTGGCCGAGGCCGTCGGTGCCCACTACCAGACGATCGGTCACATCGAGCGGGGGCAGTACAACCCGAGCCTGGACCTGGCGCTGCGGATCGCCGCCCACTTCCGGCTGCCCGTGGAGGCGCTGTTCTCGCTGGAGCCGTTCCGGCCGCTCACCGACGAGGTGTACGGGAGAGCGGACCGATGACGGCCGACGCACGGAACGAGCGGCACCGGGCGAACGACGGGAACGAGGGGAACGACGACATGACCGCCGAGCCGACGACCTACGACCGCAGGATGCTCCGGTTGATGAACCGGGAGGACGGCGCTCGCCTGCACGCCCGCCGGGGGCAGCGCCGCGCCTGGACCGCGGCGCACATCGCGCTGACCGCGGCCACGCCCGCGGCCTTCCCCCTGGCGGGCGACAACGCCGTGCTGCTGCTGGCGCTCGTCGTCCCGCTGACCCTGGCGTGGTGCGTGTGCACGGGCGTGCTCAACGCCTCGACGCGCGGCCTGCTGGAGCTGCGCGCCCGGGTGCTGGACGAACGGCAGCTCGCCGAGCGCGGCCGCGCGCACACGGCCGCGCACCGGGCGCAACTGTCGCTGATGCTGGCCGCGTTCGCCGGCCTGGGCATCGCCGTGGGGATCTCCGGCGAGATCACCGCCGGCCCGCTGGCCGCCGTGCTGCTGGGCCTGCTGCTGACCCACTGGCTGCTGCCGCTGTGGATCGCCGCGCTCCGGGCGCCGGACGAGCCGCAGGACGACGTGGTGGAGGAGGCGGGGCGGACCGCCTGAAGGTCCGCCCGGCGGCCGGGAGTTACGCCGTCGGCCCGGTCAGCAGCTCCACCAGGCTGGAGAAGCTGTCGGCCGCGTGCCCGGCCGCCATCCCTCGCCGGAAGAGGGCGACGACCGTTTCCGGCAGCGTCGTGTCGACGCCCGCGTCCGCGTTGGTGTGCAGGACGTGCTCGGCGCTGGCCAGGCCCATCGCCAGCCGGTCGACATCGCCCGCATGATGGCCAGCGTCGACGCGTTCCGCGTAGAAGCGGAGGAAGCCCGGCATGCTCGTCATGGTCCCCACGGCGTGCGGCAGGACGTCCGCCGCCGTCAGGCCGTTGGCCCGGCCGAGCGCCAGGGCCTGCCAGTAGGCGAGCATCGATGTCCAGAACATGACCATGCCGATCTGGTAGTGCAGCGCCGCCAGACCCGGGTCCTCGCCCCGGTAGTCCGTCCCGGTCAGCACCCCCAGGGTGGTCCGGTGGGCCTCGAAGGCGGCGCGGGGGCCGCTGTAGAACGTCGACGATTCCGGCTTCCCGATGCCGGAGGGCGGCACGGTGACACCGCCGGAGAGCAGCACCGCGCCGCGTTCGGCGGCCCAGCGCGCGCCCGCGCGGGTGCGCTCCGGGGTGTCGGAGCCGAGGTTGACCAGGACCCGTCCGGCGAGGGCGGCCGAGGCCGGTTCGAGCACGTCGTACATCGCCGCGTAGTCGGTCAGGCTCAGCACCACCAACTCATGGGCGGCGACGGCCTCTTCTGCGCTGCGGGCGACCAGCGCGCCGCGCGCGGCCAGGGCGTTGGCCCGCGACGCGGTGCGGTTCCACACGGTGACGGGGTGGCCGTGGTCGAGAAGGGTGCCGGCCATGGCCTGCCCCATGGGGCCGAGGCCGATGACGGTCACGGGCTGCTTGCCGCTCATGGCGGGAACCTCCGGGATCACAACGACTAAAACGAACGCTCTACTCAGAGCGTGGCCCGAAAGTAGCACAGTTCTAAAACGAGCGTTCTAACCAGTAGGGTGTCCGCATGGGCCAGAGCACCCGGGACCGGATCGTCGTCACAGCGGCACGCCTCTTGCAGCGCCAGGGCTATGTCGGCACCGGCATCAAGCAGATCGCCAAGGAAGCGGAGGCCACCCTCGGCTCCGTCTACCACTTCTTCCCCGGCGGCAAGGAGGCCGTCGCGGTCGCCGCGATCAGGTACAGCGCCGAGGAGTTCGCCGCCCTCCTGCGCGAGTCGCTCGGCGGCGAGGAGGATCCCGGCCGGGCGGTGGAGGCGTGCGCCGGGCGGCTGGCCGAGGGGCTGCGCGAGTCCGGCTGGGTCGACGGCTGCCCGGTCACGGCCGCGGCGCTGGAGACACTGGGCACCGACTCCGAGATCCAGCGCGCGTGCGCCGACGCGCTCGCCGCCTGGGAGGGCATCGTCCACGACAAGCTGCTGGGCTCCGGCCTTTCCGGCCCCGACGCCCGGGAGTTGGCGACGACGGTCATCAGCACCCTGGAGGGCGCCGAGGTCACCGCCCAGGTCAACCGCGACGAGGAGCCCCTGCGCGCGGCCGGCCGGCAACTGGCCCGGCTGATCGCCACCTACGGCGCATAACGCCTACGGCCGTGGCGTGATCGGTGCGACGGACCTCACGCCGCACGGCGTCAATGAGTGGCGCGCCCGTCACCGGGCCGCGGCGGACAGCCCGTGGCCCAGGCACTCGGTGAGGCGCGCGGCGAGCGTTCCGCCCTCGTCGAGACGGGGGTTGAAGATCGTGACGTCGAACCCGACGGCCCGCTCGGAGGCCAGCGCGATCCGCAGCACGTCCTCCAGCTCCGCCCAGCTCAGCCCGCCGGGCTGGCGGTAGTCGACCGCCGGCATGAGCGCGTCGTCCAGGACGTCGACGTCGAGATGGACCCAGTGACCGGCGCTCTCCCCGCCGGACAGCAGACCGACCGCCCGGCGGGCCGCCGCGGCGGCGCCGGTGGCGCGCACGTCGTCGAGGCCGAACGCGTGGAGCCCGGGCGGCAGCGGCTGCATCCCGGCCTCGGCCGACTCCTCCGCATCGCGGAAGCCGAACGCGACCACGTCCTCGTCCCGCACCAGGGGCCCGCGCTCCTCCAGATCGGTCAGCGGGCCCGGTCCCCGGCCGGTGGCCAGCGCCAGCTCCATCGAGGCGGCCTCGCCGAGCGGTTCCGCCGCCGGCTGGTAGAAGTCGGTGTGGCCGTCCAGGAACAGCAGGCCGTACCGTCCGCGGCGGCGCAGGGCGAGCAGGCCGCCGAGGAGGATGCTGCAATCGCCGCCCAGGACCACCGGGAACCGGCCGCCGTCCAGGACCTCGCCGACGGCGTCGGCCAGCGCGGCGGAGTAACGCGCGATGGCGGCCGCGTTGCGGATGCCGGTCTCCGCGTCCCGCGCCGGGTCGTACGCCGGCGCCTCCACCCGGCCGGCCCGCGCCGCGCCGAGGCGGCGCGGCAGACCGGCCGCGATGAGCGCCGCCGGCAGGTCCTGGACGCCGGAGGGCCGCAGCCCGAGCACGGATGGCGCCTCGATGAGGGCGAGTTCACGCATGCCGGGCTCCTTCCGCCCTGCCGTCGGCCTCCGACGATGGTCGCCGCCGCGCGTGCCGGGCCGCCGCCCGGCACGCGCGTGTCGGCGCCGTTCACCGGCACGGCGCAAGCGCGCCCTCCGTCTCCGCGCCGAGGGTGGCGCGGCGCCGTCTCACCCGGGTTGGCCGGCGGGCCGCGTCGCACGCCGGTAGCGGGACAGCCGCTCCTCCAGCCGCCGTCGGCAGTCCGGCCATTCGTCTGCGATGACCGAGAAGATCGCGGAGTCGCGCAACTTGCCCTGCTCGCCCGGCGCCCAGGACTGGGACCAGTTCCGCAGAACGCCCTCGAACCGCGCCCCGACGGCCTGGATCGCGGCCCGCGAACGGCTGTTGCGCGCGTCCGTCTTGAGATCGACCCGGGCCACGCCCCACTCCTCGAACGCGTGCTGGAACAACAACAGCTTCGACTCGGGGTTCAGCCCGGTGCCCTGGGCCGACGCCGCGAGCCAGGTGAACCCGACCTCCACGGCGTACAGCCCGTCGCCCGACGGCCACACCCGCGGGTCCCAGAACGCCGTGGCCCCCACCGCCCGCCCCGATGCCCGGTCCACTTGCGCGTACGGCGCGAGCCGGCCCGTCGCGGCGCGGCCGAGCTGCGCGTCGATGTACTGCCCGACCTCGGCCGCCGCGGGCACCCAGGTGAACCCGTACGAGCCGCGGTCCTCCTCCGCCGCCGCGGCCAGGTCCGGCGCGTGACGATGGTCCAGCGGCTCCAGGCGCACCAGCGAGCCCTCGAGAACCGGCGCCTTGAGTGTGAAGCTCATCGTTCCTCTTTCCGCGCCGGACGTCGGCCCCGCGCATCGGTCGAACAGAGGCGGACCCGCCGGGTCCGCGCCTGGGGAGGACCCAACCAGCAGGCGCCGGGCCCCGCCACCGATTTCGGCGGCCGGCGGCCGTGCCTAGCCCGCCGGGCCGGCCAGCCGGGCACGGGCCTCCATCAGGGCGAAACCGAGGAGGTTCTGCCCCGGCCAGCGCGCGGGATCGGTGGCGCGCTCGTCCTCGGCGGACAGGCCGATGCCCCACACGCGGTCCCGAGGGCTCGCCTCCACCAGGACCCGCTGCCGCGTGCCCAGCAAGTACGCGCGGAGAGCCGGGTCCTGGCCGAACTTGGCGACGTTGCCCGCGACGACCACCTCGAACCGGGCCGCGGCCCAGCGCTCCTCGTCGAAGCCGCGCACCAGCCGGCCCAGGTTCTTCGCCTCCGCCGGGGTGCGCGCGGCGAGGATCGCCTCGGCCCTGCTCGTGTCGCCGAACAGCCTGGCCTTCGCCGCCATCATCCAGTGCTCGGCGCTGGCGTACGCGACGCCGTCCACCACGAAGCCGGACGGCCACCACTGGCTGAGCACCCCCGGCCCGGCCGCCCCGTCAGGCGCGGGACGGTGTCCCCAGAACATCAGCCACTTCGGCCGCACGCCCGCGGCGATGAGCGCGGCGAGACCGGCACGGCTGCGGGCCCCGGCGGGGCCGGCGTTCTCTGTTCCCATGCCGGGATCCTCCCAGCCGTCCCGCGGCCCCACGAACCGAAATTCGCGCGGACCGGCCGCGCGGCGGTTCCCGTTGATCCACTTCCTCGTCATCCGCGCGCAAGCGCAGCGACCTCCCGGGTGTCGGCAGCCGGGGGTAATCTTGGGGTGACTCACGGAGAGGGGATGAACCGTGACGTTGCCCGTACCCAGTTCGTCGAGCAAGGTCAACATCCTGCCCAGGGACTTCGGCAGTCTGACGCGCGGGCTCCCGCCGTCGGTCCCGGTCGGCACGCTCTTCGCCCTGGGCGTGAACGGCGGCATGAGCGTCGCACCGGACGCCCAGTTTCCGCTGATCTTCGGGCGCAGCGAGCCCGATGTGCACGTCTGCGTCGGCGCGGACGATCCGCATGTCAGCCGGCAGCACGGGCACATCACGCGCGATCACACACGCTGGGTCCTGCACAACGTCGGCCGGCTGCCCATCCGGCTCTCTCCCTCGCGGCTGGTGCTCAGCGGCGACTGGGCCGAACTGCCCACCGGGTACACGCCGTTGTTCATCCTCGGGCCGCGGCAGGAGCACCTCCTCGAGGTGCGGATCGCCGCGCCGTCGCCGTCGGCGGTCCCGGGGGCCGAGTACGAGGCCAAGACGCAGGGGCCCAAGGTGTGGCCGCTGAGCCCGGTCGAGAAGCTGGTGCTCGTCTGTCTCGGCCAGCGGTACGTGCGCAACGAGCCCTATCCGCAGCCGCTGACCTGGGCACAGGTGGCCGCGGAGCTGAGCGAGTTGCAGCCGGAGGAGCGCTGGAGCGAGCGCCGGGCGGCGCACATCGTGACGAACGTGCGCAAGCGGCTCAGCCGCTCGGTGCGCGGCCTCCTGGAGGATGAGGTCCCGCCGCCGGTCGGCAACACCCTGAATCACAACCTGATCATGGAGCTGCTGATCAGCACCACCATTCTCAAGTCGGATCTGGATCTGCTCGGCGACTGACCGGGGCGGGACCCGGAAGGCGCGGCCGGTGGCCGGGCGTCAGCGCGCGGGCAGCCGGTCGGCGGCGGAGCTGGTGAGCTCCCGGGCCAGCTCGCACAGATCCTCGACAGGACGCTGACCCTCGACGCGCAAACGCAGCATCTCGACGGCCCGCTCGGCGTTCTGCCCGTCGTATCCGCGGTATTCGAGGAAGACCGTGCATTCGTCGCCGCTGTCCTCCGACTCGACGATGGCGTCGTAGTCGCCGAGCCGGACGCGCTCGCCGTCCTTGGGCTGGTCGCGGTGGAAGCCCGCCACCGCCGTCAGTTCGTCGGTGTCGCCGGACCACTCGCACTCCCAGTCGCCGACGCCGGCCTCCGGATCGGCGTCCAGGCCCGCGTTGGCCAGCGTCGCGTCGCCGAGCAGCTCGCAGGCGTTCACCCAGGCCAGCGAGTTCTCCGGGTACGCCGGTGAACGCCGGGGAACCGGCCCCTGGTTCAGAACGTCGGCCGCGCTCCGGGCGGCAGCGTCGGCGATCTCGCACAGCGTCGCGTCGCCCCCGGCCACCTCGCCCTTCCCCTCCAGGTTGGCGCGGATTCCGACCAGAATGCCGTCCGCGCCGTCGTCGGGCGGGAGCAGCACGCGTCCGCACTCGTCGGCCTTCGGCTCGGCCTCGACGACGCCGATCGTCCCGATGGGGTCGGCGGGCTGGGACCCCTCGGGCGGCCCGCCCCGGCGAAGGTAGGTCTGCACGTCGATGCGGGTGTCCCCGTCACGGATGTGCAGTTCGCAGACATGGAAGTTCCCGTAGTCCACGTCCGTTTCGGCCAGGCCGAATTCGGCGAACGCGTCGGTGTTGGTCAGAGCGCACACGTCGGCGGTGCGGGGGTCGCCGATCAGGGACCGTCGTTCGGCGTTGGCATCGTCGCTGGTGCCCTCGCTGGTGCCGCCCGCCCGCGGGTCGTCGTCGCCGCCCGCCACGTTGGCCACGATCAGCCAGGTGGCCAGGGACAGCGCCACCACTCCGGCCGCCGCCGCCAGCGCGTACCGTGCCGGCCCCCGGCGCCGCGAGGACGGCCGGGGCCACGGGGAGGTGGCGGGGGTCCGCGTCGGGGGCGGGGGCAGCGCCGCCGGGGGAGCGGGCGGCGCCGGGAGAGCGGACGGCGGGGAGTTCTGCGGCATCCACGACGACGGCGCCGGGGACATCCCGAACCCGCCGGGGACAATCGTCGTCTGACCAGGTCTCACGGAGGGCAGGGCCGACGCGGACGGAAGGGAGGGGGAGGACGCCGGGGGGAGCTGCGGATCCCGCGCCGACGGCGGCTGTGGGCCCCACGACGAGGGCGGCCGGTCGGCCTCGGGGCCCTCGAAGGCGAGCAGATTCGCCGCGACCTGCCCCAGCCGCGCCGTGAGCCCCGACGGCAGCCAGTACTCGTTCCCGGCACGCCTCCGCGCGAACGGCGGGATCCCGGCGAGGGGCGGCCGTTCACTCGCGTCCTTCAGCAGGCAGTGGAGCACGAGCGTCCGCAGGTCCCCCTTCAGCCGTCCGTCCTCCGGACCGAGGTGGGGCGCCTCGTTCAGCACCCGGTGCATCACGGTGTGTGTCGGCGCGCCGTCCCAGGAGAAGGGGGACATCCCGGTCGCGGCGTACGCCAGCACCGCGCCCAGTGCGAACACGTCCGCGGCGCCCGTCAGTTCGTCGCCCCGGATCTGCTCGGGCGGCATGTAACCGGGGGAGCCGACCATGCCGCCCGTCCGTGTCACCACGCTGGCGTCCACCGACCGCGCGATGCCGAAGTCGATGACCTTCGGCCCCTCCAGTGTCACCATCACGTTCGACGGCTTCAGGTCACGGTGGATCAGCCCGTTGCCGTGGACCGCCAGCAGCGCGCTGGCCAGGCCGTACGCCAGTGCCCACACCGAGCGTTCCGGCAGCGGCCCGTGCAGCGAGTCCACCACCTCCCGCAGCGGCGACCCGACCACATACCCGGTGGCGACCCAGGGGACGGGCGACTCGATGTCGTGGTCCAGCACCGGCGCCGTCCACATGCCCGTGACGCGCCGCGCCGCGTCGACCTCCGCGCGGAACCGCCGCCGGAAGTGGGGCTCCCGCGCCAGCTCGCTGTGCACGACCTTGACCGCGACCATCCGTCCGCTGGGCGAGCGTCCCAGGAACACCCGCCCCATGCCGCCCTCGCCCAACCGCCCCAGCAGCCGGTACGGGCCGATGGCCGACGGATCCTCCGGATTCAACGCTTCCACTGCCGTCCTCCCCTCCCTCAACGCCGCCTCCAGCGTCCTCGATCATGGTCGCCTCACCGGTGTCGCCGCTCGCGTGTGATACGCGGCCACCGGGCCGGGACATGTCGCGGACCATCATGACGGGTTGAGCGGGGAGCGGTCACCGGAGAGGTGGTGCTCCGGGGGTCAGGAGGGCGTTCTCGCCGGGCGCGATGTCCGGGCGGAGGATCTCGGTCGCGGTGGGGCGGAAGAGAACGATCTCCCCGGGGGCGAGCCCGGAGGTGAGCCGGGCGGCCTCCGGGCCGAGCAGGCGGCCGATGGCCTCGGCGTGCTCGGCGCCCAGGGCGAGCAGGACATGCGGACGCCGCCAGAAGGCGGAGCCGCGCGGCAGGCTGGGCGCGACGTGCAGCACGGTTCGCCAGGGGCCGGCCGTCACGGCGGCGGGCGGCGGGCGGCGCTGGTCGCTGACGAGGGCCTGCGGCCCGGCGTCCACGCCGGGCGGGGCGGGGGTGTGCCGCGGCCAGGCGGCCGGGTCGTCGGTGAACGCCAGTTGCTCGCCCGCCGCGTGACGGATGCCCCGCCAGGGCCCGGGCTCCCTGGTCGCGGCGGTGACCATCGCGCCGGTGGCCAGCAGGCGCAGCGCGACCAGGCGGCCGAAGAGCGGCTCGCCCAGGACCGCGATACAGATCGCCTCCGGCCTGGGGCAGGGCAGCGCCACGGGCCGGCCGTCGCGGGCGGTGCCCAGGTGGATGCCGAAGCGGGCGGGCGTGAGCGCGAACGGCGTCCCGGTGTCGTCGCGCCAGCCGGCCTCCGGGAGGGTGGCCAGGTCGGGCGTCGGGAGCGGGGGTTGGTCGGGCGCCGGCCGCGCGGGCACCGGTCCGCCGGGGCCGGGGGGCCGCGGGCGGGGCGGGATGAGGGCGATGGTGCGGGGCTCGGACGGGACGCGGCCCCGAGGGGCCAGGTCGAGGGTGGTGGGTTCGGGAGCGCTCATCGTTCTCACCTGTCTCCTGGGGTCGCGAAGCCGGTCGCCTCGTCGAGGGAGCGGGAGGGGTAGGCCAGCGGCAGGGTGGCCAGCAGTCCGGCGGCCTGGTCGGTCGCCGGCGGGCCGGCGACGCCCGCCGCCTCCAGCCGGTCGCGCTGGGCGGTGGCGTGCTGGGCGAGGGGACTGACCACGCGCACCGCGGCGCGGACGCAGAGTCCGGGGCCTTCCCCGGGCGCCGTGGGCCCGGCCGTGAGGGTCGCCGCGGCGACCACGCGGTCGGCGGTGCAGCCGCTCATGCCGGACAGGAGGTGGTGCCAGTCGCTCTGGGAGGTGACGCTCGCGGTGAGGGTGGCGTGCGTGGCCGCCGCGCCCGCCCAACTGGACGAGCGCGCCGTGCCGCCCGGCTGGGGATCGCCGAGCTGCCGCAGCAGCTGCCGCGCCTCGGCCGCGTCCAGCGGCGTGGTCGGCGCGCCGTGCGCGGCCAGGAGGGCGCGCAGCCGGGCGGCGGCCGCCACCACCGCGGCGCGCGCGCCGTCCTCCCCGCCCCCGCGCCGGACGGTGGCCTCGGGCGCGTCCAGCGGCTCGTACCGCACCACCAGCCAGGACCGTACCGCGACCGGGCGGTCCCCGGCGGGCAGTTGGCGGTAGACGACGGTGGGCCGGAAGCGGTGGTGGAAGTCCCAGGACGGCACGCCGAACTGCTCCACCACCACCTGCGCCGCGGCCGGCCGGGCCGGGTCCTCGGCCAGCCACCGGGCCACGATCTCGGCGGGCAGCGCGGGCAGCACGCCGCCGGGGAACGCGGCGACGGCGGCGTGGCCGCGACCGTCGGACACCACGCCCAGGGCTCCCGCGGGCTCCTCGGAGTCCGGGAGGCTGTGCCCCCGGCGCGCGGGGACGTTGCGGTCGGCGACCTCCGTCACGGAGAGGGCGGGCAGCAGCGTCTGCGCCACGCCCAGGTCCCCGTCCGGGCCGCCGGAGCCCGGGGGAGTGACGGCCAGCTGGCCCCGGCGCAGCCGGGCCAGCACCCGCCGGTCCGCCCAGTCCCCGCGGAACCTCACCAACGACCCCACCGCGAGCAGCACTCCGGCGCCGACGAGGACATAGCCCCAGCCGCCCCAGGCGGTCCGCACGGCCAGGCCCGCCGCCACGCCGCCGAGCCCGGCCTCCACGGCCACAAGCCGGGCCCGGCCGAACCGGACGCGGCGGAAACGTTCGCGGCGGGACCGCGCGCGGCCCGCCTGTGCGGCGCCGGATCCCACGCGCCTTCTCCTCACGTTCATTCGCTCTCCCCCTCGCGCTCCTGGGCCGCCGCCTCCGGTGCCAGGACGGGACCGACCGGCAGCAGGTCCACATAGGCGGTGGGCATGGACGGCGCCCGGGCCGGGTCGTAGCCCAGGCGTTCGACGGCGTCCGGCGAGGACAGCGGGTACGCCGTCCCGCCGTCGGTGATCAGCGTGTGGGTGCCGCCGGTGCCGGCCGAGGTGACGGCGCGGACCACGGTGCCCGAGCCGGCCGGCAGATAGATCCGGTCCAGCAGGCCGAGCCGGCCCCCGTCCTGGGCCTCGACGGGCACCGTGTCCTCGGGGGCGGGCATGGTCCCCGGCAGGTGGACGGTGGCCCGCCAGGGCGCGTTGCCCGGCTGGCTGCCGGGCGGCGTGCTGACACAGACGGGCTGGTTGCGTTCCAGCACCTGGGCCTCGGGCACCTCCTGGGGCCAGGCCGGGTTGCCGGGATCGCCACTGGAACGCGGCGCCTGGGCGGCGTCCGAGAAGCTGATCAGGTGGTCCCGCTCGGCCTCGCCGGACAGCAGGGTGTGGACCAGCCCGGAGATGGGGACCAGCCCGTCCCGGCGCACCAGGTAGTACTGGCGGGCCTCGCCGTTGTCGTCGGTGTGGGCGATGTCGCCGACGGTCGCCTCGAAGGGCAGCTCGGCCGCCGGTTCCTCCCCGGTGCCGGAGCCGGGGTCGGGGATGGTGATCTCCGGCCCCTCTGGGACGGTGGCGATGATCCCGGCGGGCAGCCGCACGGGCTGCCGGAGCAGGCCGAGCAGGTCCCGGACGGCCGGTTCGACGGCGTGCCGCCGGCCCCCGGTCAGCAGCCACAGGCCGCCGTCCTCCGTCTCCACGAGCAGCGTCGGCCCGCTGCCCCCGGCGTCCCCGGTGGGCACGCCCGGCACGGAGATGTACAGGGCGGTCTGCACCGGGTCGCCGCCGGTCTCGGCGGGCGTGGCGCACAACGTCCAGTCCCCGTCCAGCAGATCGTCGGCCTCCGGCAGCGCGTCCGGGGCCCCGGGGATGCCGACCGGCAGCCCGCGCGCCGCCTCGTCCAGGGTCGCCTGCCGCACCTCGGTGAGCTGGCCGCCGCCGGCCAGCAGGGCGGAGGCGAGGTTGAGGGCGGGGTGGGCCACGCCCTCGGCGACCACGTAGGAGTCGCCGCTGTCGCCGACCACCACCGCGCCGTTGGCCGGCAGCGCCGGGCCGCGGCCGCCGCCGAGCCAGCCGGCGACGCCGAACCCGGCCATGACGAGGACGCCGACCGCGATTCCGGCGCTCAGCGACCGGTTCAGGCGGCGGCGGGGGTCGAGGCGGGCCTCGTCCGCCCCCCGGAGGAGGCTGGTGCTCATCCGGCGGTTGGCGTACGCGTACGCCTCCGCCTGTTCGCGTGTTGTGGCCATGGCTACATCCGATTCCGGGTCGGGTTCGCGGTCCGATTGCGGGTCTGCTCCTCGCCGCCGCTGTCCAGCCACGCGAGGCTGGCGGCGGGCGGGCCCGGGGCGTTCGACGGCTCCCGCGGCGGTCCTTGCCGCGGTCCGAGGGGTGCGGTCCGTCCCGGCGCGGTGCCGGCCCGCCAGTTGCGCCGGACCGCCCGGCGCACCCCCGGCGCGGCCAGCAGCACGAGGAGCACGGTCAGCAGCAGCACGCCGCTGACGGCCAGTCCGGTGACGGCGCTGGAGCTGAGCGGCGGTTCGTCGCCCGGCAGCGCCTGGGCGGGGATGCGGCCGGCGGATGCCTCGTCGCCGTCGCCCCCTCCGTCTCCCTCAAGGTGGGTCAGCGCGCCGAAAGGATCGACCAGTCCGGCGCCGGTGCGGTCGTTGGGCCCGCCGCCCAGGGGCGTGGCGGAGCCGGTCAGCCGCTCGGCCACCTGCTCGGCCGTCAGGTCGGGGAAGCGGGAGCGGACCAGCGCGGCGGCGCCGGACACCTGCGCGGCGGCGAAGCTGGTGCCGTCCACCGCCCGGTAGCCCTCGCCGGTGGGGGCCACGACCACGACATCCTCGCCGATCGCGGCGAGGTCCACCCAGGGGCCGGCGTTGGAGGAGTCCAGCGGCTGGCCGTCGATGCCGACGGCGCCGACGGCCAGCACCCCGTCGTAGGCGGCGGGGTACATCTTGGCGTTGCCCTCGTTGCCCGCCGCCGCGACGACCAGGACGTCCGCGTCGAGGGCGCGCTCGATGGCGTTGCGGATCGGCTCGTGGTCGACGGGCACGGCGAGCGAGAGGTTGATGACGCCGGCGCCGGCGGCCACGGCGTCGTCGATGGCGGCGGCCAGCGTGCGGGGGGTGGCCCGGTCCACGCCGTCGGCGATGCGGACGGGGTAGACGGTGGCGTCCGGGGCGACCCCGGCCATGCGGTCGCCGTGGGAGCGCCGGGCGGCGATGAGCCCGGCGACGGCGGTGCCGTGGCCCTCGCAGTCCTGCCGCGGCGCGGGGTTGCTCTTCTCGAACTCGCGCTCGTCGAGCACGGTGGTGAACTCGCTGCCCCTGTCCACCTGCCCGTCGAGGTCGGGATGTCTGGCGTCCACGCCGGAGTCGATGACGGCGACGGTGACGCGGGCGCCGGTGGACAGGTCCCACGTCTGGTGCAGTCCGAGCTGGGCGATGAGGGGGTGGGGGTCGGCGCCCTCGGGCATCTCCTCGCCGGTCACCTGCGTGCGGCACGGCTCCGCGGCGGCGGCGGGGGTGGTGGGCAGCGCGACGGCGGACAGCGCGGTGGCGAGAAGCGCGAACACGGTGGGGAGGGCGGACTTCGCGTCGCTCATGGCCCTCACGCCCTCATGTTCAGAAGAGCGCCGTAGACCTCCCACACCGCCAGGACGAACGGCACCACGGCCACCAGCAGCGTGGTCTCCAGCACGTCCAGCGTCCGGGCCAGCCGGGGGTTCGGGCGGCGGCGGCCGGCCGCGAGGCCGACGCCGCCGGCGACCAGGGTGACCGTCAGGACCACCGGGACGAGCACGCCCAGCAGCGGCGCCGTCTGCGCGGCCCGGTCGGTCACCGTGAACACCGCCGCCCCGGCGGCCGCGGCGAGCGCCGTCGCCAGCGCCGTCGCGACCTGTCCCAGCTCCTTGAACAGCCGGGCCCGCAGCAGCATCAGCACGGTCAGCGTGCCGCCCAGCACACCCGCCCACAGCTCGGTGGCGGCGAAGAGCCACAGCGTCGCCCCGCCCGCCACCAGGTGGCTGCCGAGGATCATGCCGCCGAGCACCCGGCGGGCGGCGGTGACCCGCGCCGTCAGTTGCTCATGCGCGAGCTGGCTGGGGAGGCGTTCCAACTCCTCCGTGGTGGCAGCCAGTTGGGGGGTGGGGATGCGGGCCACGCGCAACGCGACGGTGGGCCACAGCGTGGTCAGCGCCAGCGCGAGCGGGCCGGCGACCGAGGCGGCCTCCGTCGGGGTGACGTCGCGCCAGATGGTGCAGATGACGGCCCCCACGGCGCCCAGCGGGCCCGCGACGACCAGCGCGGCGAACGCCCCGTCCCCGCCGCCCACCAGCACCGGCCCCAGCACGCCGAACACGGCCACCATCGCGCAGGCCAGCAGCAGGTGTTCGGAGCCCAGGCCGCTCGCGTCGTGCTCCGCGCCGAGCAGCCGCACCGCGCCCACCACGGCGGGCGGCACGGCCAGCAGGCCGGCGAACGTTCCCGCGTGCACGTCGTCGAAGCCGCGCGACGCCAGCACGCCCACCGCCAGGGCGAGGACCGCCGTGGTCAGCGCCAGCCAGCCGGGCACCGCTCCCGGGGCCACGGCGAACGCGGCGCAGCCGGTCAGCAGGGCCAGGGCCGTCAGCGCGGCGGCGCCGTACCGGGTGGCCCGGGCGGGCCAGGTGGTGCGGACGCCATGCTCGCCGATGACCTCGACGACGTCGTCGTAGAGCGGCGGGGTGGCGTCCGCGTTGCCATGGGCGAGGAAGAGCAGGTCGCCCTCGGTGACGCCCTGTTCGCCGAGGGAGGCGGCGGCGTCCAGCCGGGTGCCGTCGGCGCGGCGCAGCACCCAGCCGCCGTGCCGGACCCCGCCGTCGGGGCCGGGGTCCTCGCCGGTGTGGTGCAGCAGCGTCGGCAGCAGCGGCGCGAGCGGCACGGCCGCGGGGACGGCGAGGTCCGCCCGCCCGGACGGCCCGGCGAGGCCGATGCGGACGAACGCCGTTCCGGCCTGCGCCGTGACGCGCGTCCGGGCCGCGGGGTCGGGGGAGGGAGCGGGTGCGGGTGCGGGCGGGTGGTGGGTGAGGCTGGCACTCATGGCTCATCGGTCCCTACGTGGTCTGCGCGGTCAGTGGGCTGTCCGGTGGGGGGTCGCCGGCGTCTGGGGCGAGTCCTCGTGCGCGAGTTGCACGGGCACGTTGCCGAGCCTGCGGTGCAGCAGCAGGCCCCGGCCCCGGGCGCGCTGGGCGGGCTTGACCCCCCAGATGGGCAACTCGTCCTTGGGGATGCTGAGCAGCACGGCGGGGAAGTTCAGCTCCTTCATCCGCCCCAGCACCGGCTCCAGCACGGCCCGGCCCGCACCGCCGGCCTGGCGGGTGACGAAGACGTTCAGCCCCATGGCCCGGGCGTGCGGCAGGAAGTCCAGCAGCGGGGCGAGCGGGTTGCCCCGGGAGGTGGCGACCAGGTCGTAGTCGTCCACGAGGAGGTAGATCTCCGGGCCGGTCCACCAGGAGCGGTTCCGCAACTGCTCGGGCGTGATGTCCGGGCCCGGCACCCGCTTCTTCAGCCCGTCGGCCAGCCCGCCGACGACCTCCATCGAACGCTCCAGGGTCGTGGAGTAGCCCAGCAGGTGCGGGCCGTCGAACTCCCGCAGCATCGTCATCCGGTGGTCGAGCACCACGATCTTCGCCTGCTCGGGGGCGTATCCCACGATGACCTGACGCGCCACCGCCCGCAGCAGACCCGTCTTGCCGGTCTCGCTGTCGCCGACGACGATCAGGCCCGCGTCCTCGCCCGGGGTGAGCACGACCGGCTCCAGGCGGTTGCCCTCCACGCCGATCGCGACGCCGGGCGAGAACGCCGCGGGCAGCTCGGCCGGGCGCCAGACGGTGGGCAGCAGCCGCACCTTCGGCGCGCGCGGCCCGTGCCACGCCTCGTCGACGCGCCGCACCAGGTCGGCGACGCCGTCGGCGAGGCCGTCGGGGGAGCGGACGCCGTCCACGCGCGGCACCGCCACCAGGAAGTGCAGCTTCTCCGGGCTGAGGCCGCGCCCCGGGCGGTCGGCGGGCACGTCGCGCTGCAACTTGCGGTCCACCTCGGAGTCCAGCGCGTCGCCGAGCTTCAACTCCACCTTGGTGCCGATGAGATCGCGCAGGGCCATGCGCATGTCCATCCACCGGTTGCCGGTGACCACCAGGTGGATGCCGTACGTCAGCATCCGCCCGGCCACGCCCATCAGCACGTCCTCGATCTCGGGGAAGCTCTGCCGCAGCACCTGCCAGCCGTCGACGACCAGGAACACGTCGCCGAACGGCTCGTCCAGCAGCCGCCCCTCGGCCCGGGCGGCCCGGACGCCGGCCATCGACTCGACGCCCAGCTCGCGGAAGCGGGTCTCGCGCGTCTGCAGCATCTCCAGCACCTCGGCGACGGTGCGGTTGACCAGCTCGGTGTCGGTGCGGCCGGCGACGCCGCCGACGTGCGGCAGGCCGGCGAGCGCGAACAGCGTGCCGGAGAAGTCCAGGCAGTAGAACTGCGCCTCCTCGGGGGTGTGGCGCAGCGCGAGGGAGGCGATCAACGCCCGCACCGCCGTGGACTTTCCGCTGAGCGGGCCGCCGACGATCGCGGCGTGCCCGCCAGCGCCGGACAGGTCGATCTCCAGCGGGTCGCGGCGCTGGTGGAAGGGCCGGTCCACGACGCCGATGCGCGCGGTCAGCGGGCCGCGCGCGGGGGAGCTGCCGAAGCCGCGCCCCTCGCGCACCGCGAGGTCGCCGAGGAGGGCGTCCAGCGGCTCCGGCTCGTCCAGGGGCGGCAGCCACACCTGGTGGGCGCGCGGCGCCTGCCCGGCCATGCGGTCGACCATGACGCTCAGCACGGTGGTGTCCAGCTCCTCGTCCTCGCCGAACTCGTCCGGCTCCGGGGCCGGTTCGGGCTCCGGCTCGGGACGCTGCTCGGCCGGCACGGGCACGTATCCGGCGGGGAACCGGCGCACGCCGAGCGCGCCGGTGAGCGCCGTGCCGCCGCCGTCCTCGCCGGTGCGGTAGGGGCCGGAGACGTAGGCGGCCCGGAAACGCCGCAGCGTGGCCGTGTCCGTCTTCAGGAAGCCGTGTCCCGGGGCGTTGGGCAGGCGGTGGGCGTCCGGCACACCGATGGCGGTGCGGCTCTCGGACTCGGAGAACGTCCGCAGTCCGATGCGGTAGGACAGGTGCGCCTCCAGGCCGCGCAGGCGTCCCTCGTCCAGCCGCTGTGAGGCGAGGAGGAGGTGCAGGCCCAGCGACCGGCCCAGCCGCCCGATCTGCGCGAACAGGTCGGCGAAGTCCGGCTTCTGCGCGAGGAGTTCGGAGAACTCGTCGACGACGATGAACAGGCTGGGCAGCGGCGGCAGGTTCGCGCCGCGCTGGCGGGCGCGCTCGTAGTCGCGGACGGAGACGAGGTTGCCCGCGTCGCGCAGCACCTCCTGACGGCGGTTGATCTCGCCGGCGAGGGCCTCCTGCATGCGGTCGACCATGCTCAGGTCGTCCTCGAGGTTGGTGATGACGGCCGCCACGTGCGGCAGTTCGGCCATGCCCGCGAACGTCGCGCCGCCCTTGAAGTCCACCAGGACGAGGTTGAGGTGGTCGGGCGGGTGCGTCGCCGTCATCCCCAGCACCAGGGTGCGCAGCAGCTCGGACTTGCCGGAACCGGTGGCGCCGACCAGAAGTCCGTGCGGGCCCATGCCGTTCTGCGCCGACTCCTTGATGTCCAGCTCCAGCAGCCCGCCGTCGGCCGAGACGCCCAGCGGCGCCCGCAGCCGGTCCCGCATCGGGCGGTGCCGCCACAGCGTCGCCAGGTCGAGCTGGCCGGGGTCGGCGATGCCCAGCAGGCTGGGCAGGGTGTTGACGACGCTGGTCAGGTCCTCGGCGTCGGCGGCCGTGGCGCCCAGGTCCACGCGGTACCGCCCCAGCCGGCGCGCCAAGGCCTCCGCCTCCGTGACCGACAGCCCGTCGGCCCGCCCCAGTTCGTCCCGCGTCTCGCCCGCCACCACGGCGAGCGCGCCGCCGTCGGTCTCCAGCCGCACGCCGTGGCCCTCCGCCAGCGGCTCGGCCGCGCGCCCGTTCACCTCCAGCACGGTGACCGCCTGGAGCCCGCCCGGGTCGAGCAGTGCCTCCAGGCCGGTGACCAGGCCGCCGTCGAGCACGACGAGGAGGTGCGGCAGCTCGGGGTCCGGCTCGGCGTTGCGGTTGAACCGGGTGCGGCGGGTCAGCTCCGGGCCCAGCCACTCCTCCAGCACACCCAGGCTCGGGTGCATCATCCGCACCGGCCCGACGTGGTCGACGTCCTGCGGGTGGTGGGCGTGCGGCAGCCACTTCGCCCAGGACCACTCGCCCGCGTCGATGTCGCCCGTGCAGACCACGACCCGCAGGTCCTTGGGGGAGTGGAACGTCACCGCGTGCGCCACCACCGCGCGGGCCAGCGCCCGCGCCCCGTCGCCGGAGAGCGCCAGGGCGGCGAAGCGCCGCATCGCCACCTGCAACGGCAGGTCCGGCACCACCGCGTGCGTGTCCACGAACCGCCGCAGCGCCACCGCGCTCAGCGGATCCAGGTCCTCCACCGGCGCGGTCTCGGCCGCCACCAGCGGCGTCGCCAGATACCGCGGCCCGGCCCCGACCCGCACCACCCCGAAGTCCGCGTCGCCGGCCCGCCGTTCCCACAGCCGCCGGCTCTCGGCCAGGGCCCACAGCGTCCCCGGCTCCGGCGCGTTCCACTCCAGCGCCTCCCGCTGCGCCTGCGCCGTCCGCCGCACCTCGACGCGCGTGCGCTCCAGATAACGCAAGTACTCCCGCCGGTCGTTGCGCGCGACGGCCCGAGTCTTGGCCCGGTGCCAGACGACGGACCCGACGACCATGGCGAGACAGGAGAAGAGGAACATCGCCCCGACGATGTAGCCGATGGGGCCGCGCCCCATCGTCAGCATGTACATCACGGAGCCCAGCCCGCTCAGCGCGGGCAGCGCCATCATCCAGGCGTTCGCGTCCTCCGGCTGCGGCAGTTCCGGCGGCGCCTGGACGACGAGCTCCTGATCGGGCGCGACGGGCTGCGCGGCGCGCGGGGGGCGGCGGAAGAGGGCGGTGGGGGTGGTCACGTCTCTCACCCCTCGACCTGTCCGGGGCGCTTCAAGCGTTCCGCCGCGACCCGACCGTCATGCTCGCTGAAGGGCGGCACGAACCCGGACCCCGTGGTGGCCAGGTCGACGTCGTCCGCGAGGCCCAGCGCGTCCTGGGCCTGGTTCACATGGAAGTTGAGGACGCGGGAGCCTGTGGCGCCTTCGTACGAGCGGAGGAGGGTGTCGGCGTCCGGCACGGTGATGTTCTCCCCGCGCGCGGCGGCAGCACCGGCGACCAGCGCGTGCTGCATCAACTCGGTGTTGGTGGGGCCCTGTACGAGCTGGTATTCGGCCAGCACCTTGGGGGCCTGTGCCTCGAACTCGCCGAAACCGGGTATCGCCACTCCAAGGCCCGCTCCCGACAGCGACGCGCCGACGGCGACCGGACCGCCCGCCAGCCCGCCGAGACTGAGCGCGGCGCCGGCGGACGCGATGGTGAGGTCCCGCTGCAACTTCGCCTCCTTGTCCTCGCGGTCCTGGTAATGCTGTTTGACGTCCTGCTCGCCCCAGCTGACGAGCTGGTTGAGGTCGCCGATGTTCTGCAGAACGTTGGTCTTGTCCGTGGTGGCGCCGGAGTAGAGGTCGTATGCCAGGTCGTACTGAGTGGCGTTGACGCCGGTCTTGAAGTATTCGTTGACCGTCGGATCGGAAGCGGCCATGAGGCTGAATACCCCGTACATGTCCTCCTCCGAGTACTGAGGGTGCGGTTGGCGGAGGCCGACGATGTCGTCCATGCGGCGTAGCGCGGTTTCGGCCACGGCGCCTTGAATGGGAACGGCGTCGAGTGGGATGCGGGGAGCGAATTGGTCCTCGGTCCAGTCCGCGATGAGCTCGTCGGGGTTGTCGGTGTAGAAGTTGAGGACGCCGTCGGCGGCGGCCTTCTGCTCGGCGGTCAGCGTCCCGTTCTCGCCGGGCTGGATGGCGCTGTGTATGACATCGGCGATGCCCTGGCCGTCCTGCCACTCGGCCGTGAGCAGCCCCTCGCGGGTAGCTTGCGAGGTGCCCAGGAGGTCGATCGAGGCCTCCTGATTCAGGGCCGTGTGGGAGAGCAGGTCGCTGCTGCCGGTGAGCCGCAGCGGCTCGTCCGGGGCCGAGAGTGCTTCCGTGTCGCCCCCGGCCGCGTTCTCCGCCACGTCAGGGGAGACGGCGTTCACGCGGTCGACGGCCTGCTGCACGTCAAGGGCCGCGGTGCCCAGGGCGCGGGCGAAGTCGCCACCGGGCGTGAGAGCGGAGCTGTCCATCAGCTTGCCGAAGCCGTTGAACCGGTCGACGCTGGCCTGGTCGGTGACGCGCTGGCCGTAGCCGTAGAGGTACTCGCGGATGGAGTCGGGAACCTGCTGCGTGCCTCCGGTACCCGACGTGTTGATGCCGCCGATGTCCGGGTTCATCAGCATGTCGATGCCGTTGGCGACGTTCTGTTTCGCGAAGCCGCCGAGGTCTTCCGACAACCCAAGCTTCGCGAGTGAATCGGCGGTCGCTGTGTTGAAGAACCTCTGCAGATACGTGCTCTCTTGGGGCGTCAGGTCTCGCTGGGCATCCTTCCCCGGGACGTGCGGATCCCCGAAGACGCCGCCCGTGATCGCCTCCAGCCCCTGGGTGTACATCTCAAGGTTCTGCTCGTCGGGGCCCCCCGGCCTTTGCATTTCCTGGTTGAGCCCCTCGGCGGCCCACTGCGCCATCTCCGGGCTGGTGAACAGATCCACCGGACCCGATGCCACGTCGTATCCCGACTCGCTCAGAGTGGCCGCCATCTCCATCAATGCACGGCGGTACGTCGTGATCGATTCGTTGATGCGTCCGTCGGTGTCGCGGGCGTCATTCCCGGCGATCGTGAGATAGTCCTCCCGAATCTGGGCGGGCAGCTCGGGCGGGAGCGTGACCGTGTCATCCGCCAGCCGTCCGAACTTCACCTGGCGGCCCTTGTGAACCACGGTCGGCAGGACCGCCGTCGGGGGGGCGTTCCGGAATTGCCCGTCGAGTTCCTGGCGCAACGTCTCCCAGTAGTCCCAGTCGGCCTGCGCCTCCCTTCCGTAGTTCTGGACCCTGGTGTCCAGGCCGTTCGGGCCGGTCACCTCCTCCTCGACCGAGGCCTTCGTGGTGGACGCGGTGCCCATGGCCCGGAAGTTGTAGTCGACCGCCTGGTTGATCCGCTCCTCCTGCACGTTCCGGCCGGTCTCGTTGGACCGGTCGGCCGAGGCAGCGAGCGGGGCGCCGTTCTGGCTCGCGGAAGACTCCGAGATCGCATCGGCGCTCGCGGCGAGATCCTTGACCTCACGCGCCCCCTCGGCCGCCTCACGCAACGCAAGCCCGGCACGGAGCATGGCAGGAATGTCGATTTCGTTGCTGAACTTGGTCTGCGTAGCCCACGGATCCGCGCCGCCAGCCTTCGCTACCACTTCTCCTTGCGTGAATTGAAAGTTCGGGCCCGTCATGAGTCATTCACTCCCTACGCCAGACCGTCGGCGATGGTCTGATCCGCCTGCACCCGGGTGGACGCCGCGCCGAGCGCCTGCGCGGCGGCGGCGTCCATCTCCTCGCCGGTGTCGGCGACCTGGTTGTCCGCAGCAGCCATGTTCTGCCTGCCCTCCGCCGCGCGGGCGGCGCCCTGGGCGCTCGTATCGCGCGTCTCGATGAGCGCGTTGACGAATTCGGTGGCCCCGCCATAGCTGGTGGCGCTCACCTGTACCCGGCCGAGGAGCTGCCGGGTGGTCTCCGCCGCGTCGGCGCTGGTGGTGTTGGCACGGGCGCCCTCGCGGAAGCCCTCGGGGATGTACCACAGGCCGTCTGCGGACATGTGCGTTCTCCTCTCTTCCTTCGGGACTACTCGCCGAGCACGCCCAGGGCGGCACCCCGGCGGGGCGCCCAGACCTCGGGGTCCTCGGTGAGGTCGGTGAACCGCCGGTTCTGGCCTCCCGCCGCGCCGCGCCCCTGGCCGCTCCGGCCCGCGCCGCCCGCGCCCATGCCCGCCATCCCGGGCGGGGGCATGAACGGGCGGCCGCCCTGGGCCGCTTCGCGCATCGCCATATGGGTCGAGAGCTGCGCCCGCTGGTTCATGTTGCGCATGGCCTGCTCGAGCGCCTGCCCACGGGCCGGGCCGGCGTGGGCGACGCTCGGTGGGAGAACGCCGCCGTACAGGCCCGCCAGCCCGCCCGCGCCGCCCGACCCCGCGCCGCCGCCGACCAACGCCAGCCCGGCGGGCGAGGCGAGGCCGCCCGAGCCGGTGCCCAGGCCGGAGAGCCGGGCGGCGTACTCCGTGGCCTCGCCGAACGGCTTGCCGGTGACCGGGTCGATCCACCTGCCGGTCGCCGGGTCGAACTCCCGGCCGGTAGCCGGGTCCACGAGGTAGCCGGTGCTGGGGTCGCGCGTCCACCCGGCGAAGTCGCCCTGTTCCGGGCCCATCACGCTGGAGTGTGGGTACTCCCCCGAGCCGACGGCGCTGCCGTTGGCCGCCTGGTGGTCGGCGGCGGCCGCCGTGGCTTCCGCGCCTCCCGCCGGGCCGGCCGCCGCTCCCGCCGGGCCCGCCGGCGCGGCCCCGGCCGCCGCCGGCGTCGCCTGGGCGGGCCCGGGCGCCATCGGCGCGGCGGGAGCACCCGGACCACCGCTCCTGGGCGCGGTCGGCGCCTCGCCGGCGATGACGCCGGCGTATGACTCGCCCAGTGTGTCGAGCACCGTCTGGGCCTCGGCGGTGAGGCCCACGACGAACGTCTCGAAGGCGGCGGCGGCCTGCGGCGAGGGCGGGATCGCCGCTCCCCGCTCGTTGAACCGCTGCTCGAGATCGTGGGCCGCCTGCAAGGCCGTCACCGTGGCGCGCTCCGCCTCCAGAAGCTGATCGGAGACCTGCTGTGCCATGGCGGCGGTGGCCGACGTGAAGTCGGTCATCTGGGTCAGCCGGTCGCAGAGTTCCCGCAGGCCCACGCCCTGCTCCGCGGCCGCCCCTCCGGCCGTGCTCGCCAGGGCCGCGGTCTCCGTGTCCCCGGCGCTCGCCAGCGTGCGCCACGCTCCGGATGCCGTCCGGATCTTGTACTCCTTGGCGCTCCTGATCTGCGCGATCACCCGCTGGAACTCGGCCTGGGCCGACGCGATGCTCATGGCCCCAGCCTTCCGAAGCTGCGCAGCGACTGACCGCTGGCGTCCATCTGGGCGATGTCGAACTCCACCTGTGCCTGCGCCAGTGCTTGCGCGGCGGCCTGGTCGGTCTGCTCACCGGTCCGGGCCGCCGCGGAGGCGCTGAGCTGGATGTCCTCGGCCGCCTGCCCGCCTGCCATCACCTGCTGGGTCACGCTGGCCACGGCCGCGCGCAGCGCCGCGGCGGCCTGGGCACCGTTCGGCACTTCGCCGAACATGTCGTTGTCGGAGCCGATCCTGTTGGCGCAGTCCATCATCGTGGCGAGTTTCTGGCGCTTGGCCACCTCGGACTCGACGCCCCGGTGGGCGTCGATGTTGATGAGGATGTCGTCCATGCTGTCCCCCTTATCTCTCCAGGGCCTGTCTCTCCAGGGCTTGTCTCTCCAGGGACGGCAGGCGTCCGTGTCCGGTCAGGCCCGGCCGCCCGCGGCGGCGCGGACCATGGCGGCGCCGCCCTCGTTGCCGATGTTCTGCACGTTGCGCATCGCGGTGTTCTGCGAGGTGACGCTCTCGTCGTAGCCGGAGGACTCGCGGTGGAAGATCGCGTCGCGGTACTCGAGGGTCCCGCCGATCTGGGCGTCGACCTGGCCGTTCTGCACGAGGCTCAAGAGCTGCGTGCGCACGTTGTCCCAGATCTGGGTGTACTGCTCCTGCTGGCCGACGGTCTGGGACTGGATGCCGTCGAGGTTGTCGTTCCTGAAGTGGATCATCCCGTTGAACGGCATGGCTTCCTCACCTTTCTCGTTGGGTCAGATCTGGGCGGCGATGGAGTGGTCGGAGGACGTGCTGACCGGGATCACGTTGTTCAGCGCGCCGTGGGCCGCGTCGTCGGTCTCCCGGCCGGTGTTGGACGTCAGGCCGAGGTCCTGGGAGAGCCCGTCCAGTGCGTTGGCCAGCGCCTGGCCGGCCCGGCCGAGGTTCTCGTAGGTCTCCATGGCGGTCGCGGTGCCCGTGCCGTTGTAGGCGGTCGAAACGGTCCCGGCGTGTCCGCCGATACCCGCGGCGACCGTCTCCATGTCGGTGTACGCCTGGGCGATGATGCCCATGACGCGGTCGACCTCCTCCGGCGAAAGCTTGACCTCTGCGTGCATCGATGCCTCACCTTCCGCGTGTTTCGGGTTGTCCGGACTCTCCGGAGCAATGTCGCGACTCGGGTGTCTCGGAACACTGTTGAGCGACGAGACGAATGGAAGCAGAGGGAGTTCGGCAGGGGTCCCGAATCGCGGCGGGGGCGGGACATCGGCGCTGGTCGGCGGGGGTACGCCGGGCCGGGGCACGAGACTTGACCACCGGCGTGTCCGGGCCCGGGGGGCCGGGTGGGCAGGGGTGCCGGGGCCGGCGGAGCACAGTGACGGGAGCCCGTGACGATCTGGCCCGCGCCTTCACCGCGGGGAGCCGAGAGGGGAAGACAGATGGCCATCCGACACATGTCCGCGCCGGAGAACCGAACGGCGCCGGCCGCGCCGCCCCCGACGTACGCCGCGGCGGTCGACCACTACCTCGCCGGCGCCCGCGTCATGAAGTCCTCCGCGTGGATCCACCGGATCTCGCTCACCACGTGGGGCTGGCTGTTCTCCGGCCGTCCCGCGCCCATCGGCCCGGACCGCCACGGAACGACGCCCGCGCCGTTTTCGCTGGCCGCGGTCGCCGCGCCGGGCCTGCCGCCCGTGCTCGCCGAACTCGCCGCCGCGCGGGCGGACTTCCTGGACGCCGACACCGTCCGCCGTGAACTGTCCATCGCCCGCAAAGCGATCGGCTGGTGGCTCGCCCGGGGCTGGATCACCTCCGACCCCACGGTCGGGATCGAGCGCCGCCCGGCGCCCCCGGACCGCGCCGGGGCCCTGGCGGGCAGTCAGCTCGGAGCCCTGTGGCGGCTGAACGCGCCGGTGCGGGAGAAGACCCTCTGGAGGCTCGTCCACGAGAGCGGGGCACGGGCCGACGAGGTGCTGTGCCTGAACGTGGAGGACCTGTTCACCGCGGAGAAGTGCGGGAGGATCGCCACCGGGGGCGGCGCGGTCCGGTGGATCCACTGGCGGTCGGGCACCGCCCGGCTGCTGCCCCGCCTCATCGCCGGCCGCACCCGGGGGCCGCTGTTCCTCGCCGACGAGGAGGCACCCGCCTGGATCCCCGAGCCGGACCGCTGCCCGGTCACCGGCAGGGCCCGGCTGTCCCACCGCCGCGCGGAGAAGATCTTCGAGGCGAGCACCCGGCTGCTCGCCAACCCCCTGGCCCGGCCGGAGGACTTCGGCGAACTGGAGGGCTGGCGGTCACTGCACCGGCTCCACCCGGGCGCCGCCCCTCAGGTGCCGAGGGCGGGGTGGTCGGGGCCGAGGAACACCACGAACCCGGTGTCCACCGGATCCGGCGCGTTCGCCGGGCGCCAGCCCCGACGGCGGTAGAACGCCACCGCGCCGGGGTTGCGGGCGGAGGTCAGCAGCCAGCACCTCCCGCCGGGCGCGCCCTCGGCCACCGCGGCCAGCAGCGCCGCGCCCAGGCGGAGGCCCTGCGCGCGGGGCCGCACGGCGAGTTCGTCGATCTCCCGGCCACCGCACAGCCACTCCTCGACCCGGTCCGGACCGACGGCGGCCGCGACCCGGGGATAGCAGCGGCCGGTGGGGAACGGCCGTTCGGTGGTCCAGGCGGTGGCGAAGCCCAGCACGGTCCCGTCGCCGTCGCGCGCGAGGGCGGCCGTGAAGCCGGGGCGCGCGGCATCCCGGGCCAGCCTCTCCAGGTAGGCGTCGGCGCAAGCGGGTTCCTCGTCCCACGGCGGCGCGCAGAACGTCTCGACGTAGACCTCGCGTATGCCCCGCGCGCTCCCCGGGAGGCCGGCGCCGGGCACCCGCCGGACCGTCGGGCCCAGGGCCGGGAGCCCCGCGTCAGACACCGGCCGCCGCGGTGTAACGGGCGGTGACGTCCGCCCAGTTGACCAGGTCCCACAGCTTGACCACGTAGTCGGGGCGGACGTTCCGGTACTGGAGATAGTAGGCGTGCTCCCAGGCGTCGAAGACCAGCAGCGGGGTGCTGCCCTGGCCGACGTTTCCGTGGTGGTCGTAGACCTGCTCCACGATCAGGCGGCGGCCCAGCGGCTCCCAGGCCAGGACGCCCCAGCCGGAGCCCTGGACGGCGGCGGTGGCCACGGTGAGCTGCCGCTTGAACGCCTCGAAGCCGCCGAGGTGTTCGTCGATGGCGTCGGCCAGCGGCCCGCCGGGGCGGTCGCCGCCGTCGGGGGACAGGTTCTGCCAGAAGATCGAGTGCAGGACGTGCCCGGAGAGGTTGAAGGCGAAGGTCTTCTCCAGCCCGACCAGTTGTGCCGGCGCGAACTGCTCCTTGTCGCGGGCCTCGGCGATCTGCTCCAGCGTGTCGTTGGCGCCCTTGACGTAGGCGGCGTGGTGCTTGGCGTGGTGCAGCTCCAGGATCTCGCCGGTGATGGCCGGCTCCAACGCGGCGTAGTCGTACGGCATGTCGGGAAGCGCGTAGGTGCTCATGCGGCACGGCCCCTTTCGGATCGAACGATCGTCAGGGGCCACCCTAAGCCCTTATTGCGAATGACTCGCAATAGCCATGCCGGTGCAGCAGTCGCCGTGCCGCCAGGTGATGGTCAGAGCGGGCCGAGCGCCTCCCTGGGGTCGGCCGCCAGTTCAAGGGTCTCGAGCACGGTGAGCAGCCGCTTCTCCTCGTAACGGAAGTGGCTCTCCATGATCGCGGCGACGCCTTCGAGGTGGCGGTCGAGCTCCTCCGGCGGCGCGGCCCGGTCGACCGCGGCGCGAAGACCGCCGAGCAGATGGGCGATCATCGAGTGATCCTGCTCCAGCGAGCGCAGCACCGGACGCGACTCGGGATGCGCGGCCGCGATGGCGGGGAACAGGGTGCGGTCCTCGCCCCGGTGATGGCCGTCGAGGGCCGCGCAGAAACCGTGGCAGTACAGCAGCAGTTCGCGGGTGGCCGCCTCGCCGGGCGTGCCCTCGGCGAGGGAGGCGCGGGTCGCGCTCAGCGCTTCGCGCAGCCGGTGGTGCACCTGACGCAGTTCTTGGCTCCAGGCGATGAGCCTGGTCGTCTCGCGCTCAGTCATGCGAGAGCGAAGGGTGCGACGAGTGCATCGTCGGCCTCCTTCGATTCGGCGCCTCCATGCCTGACACGGTCTGCCACCGGCACGCGACGCTGGCCGAAGACTACCGCGCCCGCCGCCCCGTTGACACCGCGGCCGTCCCGCTCGCCGAGGTCACCGCTTGGCGTATGCGGCCATGAACATGTCCAGCAGGCCGTCGACCGCGCGCTCGTCGACCGGCAGGGGCGTCAGCAGGTGGCGGTAGTACAGAGCTCCGCACAGCACCTCCGCGGCGAACGTCAGATCCGCGTCCGCGCGCAGCTCGCCCGCGTGCTGGGCGCGGGTGATCCGGTCCGGGGTCCGCTGCTCGGCGGCGCTCAGGAACCGCTCGTGCAGCGCCGCCCGCAAGGCCGGGTCGGACTGGGCCTCGGCGATGACGGCGCGGTAGACCTGCCCGATCGGCGGATCGGCCAGGGCAGTCACGGAGTTGAGGAACTGCTCGCGCAGGTCGGAGCGGACGTCGCCGGTGTCGGGGTAGTCCAGGTCCGTGCTTCACGCGCGGTTGAGCGCGTCCAGCAGCAGCGCGGCCTTGGACGACCACCGCCGGTAGATCGTGTGCTTCCCGACCTCGGCCCGCCGCATCGACACCCCCGAGGCCACCGCCGGGACCCTGCGGACCGCCCTGAACGACCTGGTCACCGACGCGGAGGTCGCCCGCCGCTCGGCCCAACTGCGCGCGGACGCGCGAAGCGAGGGCGGCACCCCGCGCGCCGCCGACCTCATCGAGCGCATGCTGTCCTGAGTCCGCGTGAAGCGGTACGTCACGCCGTCGCCGGAGGCCCGCTTCGCGGGATGTCCTTGACGAACACGATCCCGTCGATTCCGGCCAGGTGCGCCGGGTCGATCGGGGAGTAGCCGTAGTAGGGGGACACGCGGGGGGCGGGCCGCCTGTCGGCGAGGGCGGTGGCCAGCCGGGGGGCGTCGACGACGCAGCGGTCCTCCGGGAGCGCGTACAGGAGCCCTTCGACGGTGTCCGGTGGCGGGGCGTCCACTCCCCGGTGCCGGATCGTGCCGAGGACGGTGGCCAGGAAGGCGTACTCCGCGCCGAGCCGGGTGCTCACGAGCGCGCCGGCGCCCCACCACTCCAGCGGCAGGCCGCTCATCCGCGTTGTGCTCTTGGCCCGTTGGAGATGGCCGTTGTGGGCGTGGATCAGCGCCGGGCCTCGTTCGGCGAGGGCCAGGAGGTTGTCGGCCATCATCCGGTCCCGCAGGCCCGCCAGCCGCGTCATGCGGGCCGGTGAGGTGTCGGCCATCCAGTGGTGGTAACGCAGCAGGCCGGTCGCGGTGCGCCCGTACAGGCGCGCCCGGTCCCAGTCGTCCCACGGGGTCGCCGTGATCAGGTGTGGCGTCTGCTCGTCGAGCAGCGCCACGAGGTCGTCGGCGAGCAGCCGCAGCTCCCGGGCCTCGGCCGACTGCCCCACGGACCACGCCGGGTCCATCATCGCGGCGGGATTGGTCCACCGGTCGTCGGCGCCGAGCAGGCGGTCGAGCGTTTCCGCGGTGCAGGGGAGCAGGCCCGTGTCCACCCGGGCCGAGAGGTAGCGGTGCAGTGCGGTGAGGGCCCACCGGGGGCTCTCGGCGCCGGTGATCTCCAGCGGGCCGTCGAAACCGGCGAAGCGGATCCGCTCGGGCGCGGGCCGGCCGTCGTTGTGGGCGCGCATCCAGCGCACGAGTTCGCGGTTGGCCGCGGAGGCCCCCCAGCCGTGGCTGAAGCCGCGCTCCATGACCTCGTCGAGGGTGCCCGTGCCCGTGGTGACGTAGTCGTCCACGGCCAGGCCCAGCAGGCAGTCGCTCTCGATCGCGATCGTCCGGTAGCCCTCCCGCTCGACGAGCTGCCGGAAGAGCTCGTTGCGCACCTCGAGCAGGGTGTCCTCGCCGTGGGTGGGCTCGCCCAGGGCGAGCAGCCGCGGCCGGCCCGGGAGCAGCCTCATGACGGCGGCCGCCTCGACGGCATGGGCGGTGTCCTTGATGTCACTGACCATGTCCATCAACGCTATCGTTGAACCTTCGCTGGAGACTTTCCCGCGATTCCGGCAGGACGATGGCGCGAAACCTTCAAAACGGCGGGCGGCTCAGGCCGGTTGATCTGGCGCGCGGGCACGGCCTGTCCACCCAGGCGGTCAGGAACTACGAGGAGGCCGGCATCCTTCCGGCCGCCGATCGCACACCCCACGGCTACCGCACTTACACCGCGCTGCACGCGGCAGCCCTGCGCGCCTTCCTCGCCCTGGTGCCCGGCCACGGCCACCGCACGGCGGCGTCGATCATGCGCGCGGTGAACGAGGGCGCGGCCGAGGAGGCGTTCCGCCTCGTCGACGAGAGCCACGCCCAACTCCTCGACGACCGCCGGACCCTGCACGCCGTGGAGCGCGCCCTCCGTGACCTGGAGCCCACCACCGCGGTGTCCGGGCCCGGCGAAACGTTCATCGGGCCGCTGGCGGGAAAGCTCGGCATCCGGCCCGCGACGCTGCGCAAGTGGGAACGCGCCGGGCTGGTGAGCCCGCGCCGCGACCCGCTGACCGGGTACCGCGTCTACGACGAGGCCGACGTACGGGACGCCCGGCTGGCCCACCAACTCAGGCGCGGCGGCTACCTGTTGGAGCAGATCGCCCCGCTGATCGCCCAGGTGCGGGCAGCCGGCGGCCCGGAGCCACTGGAAGCCGCGCTTCGGGACTGGCACGGCCGGCTGTCCGCCCGCGGACGGGCGCTGCTGACCGGGGCGGCCGAGCTGGAGGCGTACCTCCGCGAGCGAAGCTGAGACGTCGGCGCCGGTCAATTCGCATCCGGCCCGAACCGGCTCCTGTATGCCGACGGAGTGATGCCCGTCGCGCGGCGCATCAGCGTGCGCAAGTTCGCGGCGGTACCCAGCCCGCTGCGCCGCGCGACCATCTCGAAGCGGGACTCTCCACGCTCGATCAACCGGCATGCCAGGGCCAGCCGTTCCCCCGTGAGCCACGTCAACGGCGTCGTTCCGAGTTGTGCCCGGAAGCGGCGATGCAGCGTCGCCGGACTGACCGCCGCACGCGCCGCGAGGTCGGAGACCGTGAGCGGTGAGTCCAGCCGTTCCTGGGCCCAGGCCAGGACAGGAGCCAGGGACTCGTCGGGCGAGTCGGGCACGGGGCGCTCCACGAACTGCCGCTGCCCACCGTTCCGGTGCGCCGCGAAGACCAGTCGCCTGCTCACGGAGTTGGCGACCTCCGCGCCGTAATCGCGGCGGACCACATGCAGCCCGAGATCGAGCGCGGCCGCGCTCCCCGCGGCGGTGAGGATGTCGCCGTCGTCCACGAACAGCACGTCCGGTTCGAGGCGAACGGAGGGGAAGCGCGCCCGGAAGGAATCCGCCCACTGCCAGTGCGCGGTTGCCCGGCGCCCGTCGAGGACGCCGGCCTCGGCCAGGGTGAAGGCGCCGCTGCAGAAGCCGACCAGGCGCGCACCGCGCGCGTGCGCCCGTCGGATCACGTTGAGCACGGCGGGGCGGCGGGGCACCTCGACGTCGGGACGGTTGGGGACGATCAAGGTGTCCGCCGCGTCGGCCGCCTCCAGACCGGCGACCCCCGTGAGCGTGAAGAATCCGTCCCGCATCAGCGTGCGGGGCTCGGGGGAGCAGAGCCTGAAGTCGTAGAGATCACGGCCGATCTCCGGTCTGGGCAGACCGAAGATCTCGGTCGCGCAGCCGAGCTCGAAGGGGTTCGAGTTCTCGTCGACGATCACGACGACCCGGTGTACGCCGGCCGCTTGAGCCGCGTGCGAGGATTCTTTCGCCATGTGCGATTCCTAGCACTCACGCCGGCGATCCGAACCCCTCAGGATGAGCACATGAGTAACGAACCCGTCTCCCTCGGCAGGGCTCTGGCCTCCTTCGACGCGTTGTGGAGCCCCCGCATCGTCACGCGTGTCAACGACTATGACGTCCGGATCGCCAAGGTCGAGGGCGAACACATCTGGCACGTTCACGATGACACCGACGAGTTCTTCCTGGTCATCGAGGGAGAGCTGCACATTTCCCTGCGCGAGCCCGATGGGGAGCGCACGGTCCTGCTCCCTCAGGGGGCGGTCTTCACCGTGCCCCGAGGCACGGAGCACAAGCCGTATGCTCCGTCCGGCGCCGCGATCCTCGTGTTCGAGCCGACCGGAACACTGACCGTGGGCGATCGCCACGACGAGATCCCGGACCACGTGGACGCGACGACTGGGCACACGCTCCACACCTGAGCCGACAAGAGCCGAGATCAGCGGACGGAGAAATCTAGGCACCCCCCGTCGACGGCTCCGGCAGCGCTTCATGTCCGGCGAGGCAGAGCCTGACGCGGGTCTGGTCTTCGGCTTCGACGAACACCTGTTGCCCCCAGTGGGCAGTGAGGCGGTGTGCGACAGCGACCAAGCGGCGGCGGTCTTCCGGCGTGTACGCCGGGAAACACACCCAGCCTTGGTCGGCGATCTTGTTGCCGAGTTCGGTGAACAACACAGCCTGGACGCGCTGCTCTTCCTCGTCGGTGAGCGGTGTGGTGCCGCCCTCGGCAGGCCGCAGCCGGACGTTGTAGAGGTCTCGTATCACTGCGCGGCTCGCAATCTGCTCGCGGTGGGCGCCCTACTTGACGTGGATGAGCTGGATCAGGTTGCCGCAGGTGTCGTCCAGAACCGCGGTGGTGTTCGTGTCCATCTCCAGCGGCTCCTGGGTGAAGTACACCCCGCGCTCGCGCAACCGGTTGAACTCCGCTTGCACGTCGTCCACGGCGAAAGGAGCGGCCGGGATGCCGTCCTTGGCCAGCGCTGTCCTGTACTGCCGCACCGCGGGATGGCCGGAGGGCTCAAGCGGCAGTTCGGTCCCGTCGGGGGCTTCCGGCGAGACCACGGACAGCCACCGATCCTCGCCCAGCGGGATGTCGTGTTTCTTCATGAAGCCCAGCACGTCGGTGTAGAAACGCAGGGCCTTGGCCTGGTCATCGACGAAGACGCTGGTCCGGTGGATCTTCGTGGAGTGCTCTCCGGTGCATCGGGCCTGAGCCATCGGGTCATGATGCGCTCAAGGGGTTCGGTGTTCAGGTCGTGGAACTTGTAGCGGCCCTGGCGTCGCGAATGGACCAGACCCGCGGATTCGAGCACAGTCAGGTGCTGACTGATCGCCTGGCGGGACAGCCCCAGACCGTGCTTGGACGCCAGCCGTGCGCATATCTCGAACAGGGTCTGGCCATCGCGTTCCACCAGCTCATCAAGGATGCGCCGACGGGTGGGGTCGGCCAGCGCCTTGAAGACATCCTCCGCCATGACCGGCACCATAGGCAAGTGGCGGGTTGCCTATCAAGCGTTTCCGCCGGTCGCGGCGCCTCGGTCAGCACTCGATGATGTTCACCGCGAGGCCGCCGCGGGCCGTCTCCTTGTACTTGACGTTCAGTACGGCTGCGGCGACAAATGCCCTGTGACCTGCGGTTTTTCAGGGAAATCCCTGGGCGTTCGCCGCCCAGGGACTTCACAGGGACTTTCACTCTGCGTGGGGCGCGAGCCAGGCGTCCATCGCGTCGAGGCCGCGCCGACCTGCTCCGGGCATGAAGTGAGCGTAGTGATCCAAGGTGATCTTGGGAGACGAGTGACCGAGCCACTGGGAGAGGCTGACGACGGACTCGCCGGCCTCCAGTTGCACGCTGGCGTATGTGTGCCTGAGCACGTGGAAGCCGTCCTCGCGCGACACCTCGAAGACGGGATGGCGCCGGACCCGGCCGCCGTGTGTCTGGGTCTTCTCCCCGATGACCTTCAGCACGCCGGCGGCAACGAGGGCCGGGCGCCAGCTCCTGTCGTTCCAGGTCCGGTAATAGATCCGGTTGCCGTGCGAGGTCGTCAGCACCAAGTGCACTGTGATCGGCTTCCGCTGGCGGGCCTCGACTCTCTTGGTCGGCGGCTCGGGGTTGCGCCATGGCAGTGTGCACGCCACCGCCGGGGAGCGACGCAGGTGTTCACGGAGACGATGCCCGAGAACCGGAGGCAACGGAACTGTCCGGGTCTTGCCGCCCTTGGGGAGGCAGAAGTAGGGCCTTCCACGGGAGTCCCACCTGAGCTGTCGCCGGACGTGAACGACTCCCGCAGCGAAGTCGAAATCATTCTCCTCCAGCCCGAAGACTTCTCCCTGCCGGAGGCCAAGGCCGACCCCGAGATCCACCGCTATGCGATACCGAAATTGCAGTCGCGTCCGGACGGAGTCGACGGTCGAGCGGGCCCATGCTTTTGCCTTCTTCTCCTTGCGTGTGGGGCGCTTGATTGAGCGGTGGACCTGCATCCGGTGCTTGAGCAGGCGCTTGTCCTCAACCGCTGCGGTGAGCATGGAAGACAGATGAATCCAGATGACCTCGGCTGTCGAGTCATCCACACGGGACAACAACGCTGCTTTGAAGGCCCGTCGCGCTGCGGCGTCGATGTCGTTGAGCGAGTGGAACCGAGAAGCGGGATGATGTGTTTCCAGATGCGGCTGCGCATCGGCGCGGTTGTCGAGGGCTCGAAGGTCTGGTCCGGCCACCAGTGCTTCTCTACGTAGTCCTGAAGCAGAATGCTTCCATCCCGCGGGCCGTGGAATTCGCCACGGGTGCTGTCGGCCTTGGCGATGGCAAGCCACCGCTTGGCGTCCCCGCTTGTGCTGAACGAACGGTCGCGTACGCCCGGTATACTCTTGACCCGGTACCGCTTGCCCTTGCCCCACAGCGCAGTACGCTCCCGCTTACCCGTGACTTTATTCGGCCGCTTCTTAAGCCGCCGGTCCTCTATGTAGCCTGCCATCGGTAGAGGTATTCGGCCGCTTTGAGGAGGGTCAGGAATGCGGTCATATGATTGCTGGTCTTGCTCTCGTTCACTGCATCTCTCCTGACCTGTCCGGCTGATTGGATAGGTCAGAGTCTCGAGAGCCGCGCAGATAGTCCACAAAACACAGTCTTCGCAAGGGAGTTGCTGGGTCCTGCATGCGATGTCAACGCTCCCGGTCACGCTTCGTCACCACCGATTACGGGACATTGCGTCAACACCAGAAGAATTTATTGCCCGACGAACTCCACGGAAAAACTGGGTCCTACAGCACGTCGTCCAGCGCCCGTTGCACGGTGGCGAACGCCTTATTGGCCGCGGGTACGCCGCAATAGACTGCCATATGCCTCAGAACAGCGGAGATCTCCTCCGGGGTGAGACCGTTGCGCCGGGCGGCGACGGCGTGCAGAGCCAGTTCGTCCCAGTGACCGTGGGC
Source organism: Streptomyces litchfieldiae (assembly GCF_031845365.1). Taxonomy (NCBI): domain Bacteria; kingdom Bacillati; phylum Actinomycetota; class Actinomycetes; order Kitasatosporales; family Streptomycetaceae; genus Streptomyces; species Streptomyces litchfieldiae. The sequence continues at coordinate 250,243 of NZ_JAVREL010000001.1, read as the reverse complement.
GACCAGGGCGGCGAGCGTGATCAGGCTGCGTTCGCGCCGGTCGAGTGTCGGGTCCGTCCAGACCTCTCCCCAGGCGTAGCGGGTGATGAAGTCCTGGAAATCCTCGGTGAGGAGGGTCGTTCGCGCTTGAGCGCGGTCGACATGAGCGTCGCCGAGGACAGCGCGGCGTACTGCCATCCCGGCCTCGCGGGCGGGAGCGAAGTGCCCGCGGAGCGCGACGAGTACGGCTTCAGGGCGCTCGGCCGGGGCGAGGTGGGAAGTGCGGGGCAATTCGATGAGGGCGGCGCCCGGGATGGCGTCGGCGATTTCGCGGGCGTGGGCGGGTGGGGTGACCGGATCCTCGCGGCCGGCCATGATCAGGGTGGGGGCGCCGATGCTCGCGAGGACGCCACGCAGGTCGTACGCGGCGAGCGCGTCGCAGCAGGCCGCGTACGCCTCGGGCGCGGTGGCGCGCAGGTCGGCCAGCAGACCTGGATGGCTGAATCCAGGCGTGAACCAGCGTGCGGCTGCTGTGTCGGCGACGGGCGCCGTGCCCGCGCGGCGGACCAGCGCGGCCCGTCGCCGCCAGGGGCGGGGGTCGCCGAAGCTGGCGGAGGCGCAGAGGACACCGAGGCGGTCGACGCGCTCGGGGTGATGGACGGCCAGGTGCAGCCCGATCGCGCCGCCCAGGGAGACGCCGGCATAGGAGAAGCGATCGAGGCCGAGATGGTCGGCCAGGCCCAGGACGTGGTCGGCCAAGTCGGCGACGGTGGCGCCGGGGGCGATGAGCCCGGCGGCGGAACGGCCGTGGCCGGGCAGGTCCCAGCGGACCACCCGCCGGGTGGCCGACAGTCCGCGGGCGACGCCGTCCCAGAGGGCGGTGGAGGTGCCCAGGGAGTTCCCGAGCAGGAGGGGCGGGGCGCAGGCCGGGCCATCGACGGTGTGGTGGAGCAGTGCCGTGGGCATCGGCGGAATCCTTTCTGTGCGTCAGCGACGGCGCAGCGCCCGGTCGGTCAGTGCACCCGCCACGCCGGTGCGGCGGTCGGGGTCGAGGTCACCCGGAGGGAGGTCCTCCAGTCCCGGCGTTTCCAGCAGGACCTCGACCAGGGGGCGGCCCTCCTCGCGAGCCCGGCGTACCGCCGCGGAGACCAGTTGGCGGGCGTGGGACCGCCCGAAGCGGCTGGCCAGTTCGGCGGCCACGTACTCGGAGACGACCGCGCCGCCGGTGAGGCCGAGGTGGGCACGCATGGCGGCGGTGTCCACTCGCAGTCCCTGAACGAGATCGGCCGTGTGGGTGGCCGCCGCACCGGTCAGCCGGAGTAGGTCGCGCAGCGGCTCCCATTCGGCGTGCCAGGCCCCGGCCGGGCGTTCGTCCTCGGTGGCGAGGCTCCCGTATAGCGATGCGGCGAGGCCCGGGGCGCGGCGCGCGGCTGCGGCGATAAGGGTGGCGCGTACCGGATTCGCCTTGTGCGGCATGGCTGACGAGCTTCCGCCACCGTCCTCGGCGAGTTCGGCGATCTCGGTGCGGCTGAGGACGAGCACGTCGGCGGCGAGCTTGCCGAGGGCACCGGCGGTGAAGGTGAGGGCGCCGGCGAGGTCGGCCACGGGGGTGCGGAGAGTGTGCCAGGGCAGATTGGGTTCGGCCAGGCCGAGTTCGGCGGCGTAGGCGGAGGTCAGGTCGAGGCCGGCGTCGGCCCGGCCACCCGCGTAGGTGCCGAACGCCGCCAGGGTGCCGGCGGCGCCGCCGAGTTGGGCCGGCAGTCCGTCGCGAACCGTGACGAGGCGGTCGCGGGCGTCGAGCACGAGAGAGCGCCAGCCCGCCGCCTTCAGCCCGAAGGTGGTGGGCGCGGCGTGCTGGGTCAGGGTGCGCCCCGGCATGACGGAGTCGCGGTGGCCGGCGGCCAGCCGGGCCAGTGCGCGTTCGGTGCGGGTGACGTCGGCGAGCGCGGCGTCGAGGGTGCGGCGCGCCACCAGCATCAGGGCAGTGTCGAGGATGTCCTGGCTGGTGGCGCCGCGATGGACGTACTCGGCGGCCGCCGGGTCGCGCTCGGCGACGATCGCGGTGAGATCGGCGACCAGGGGGATGACGGGATTGCCACCGCTCACGGCGCGGAGGGCGAGGTCGCGCGCGTCGAACCGGGAGACGTCCGCCGCCGCCTCGGTGACCGCCGCCGCGGCGGCCGGCGGTGCCTGACCGCAGGCCGCCTGGGCGCGGGTGAGCGCCGCCTCGGCGTCCAGAAGCGCGCGAAGAACGGCCGCCTCCCCGGTCGTGGTCTCGGCAGGCGTTCCCGCCCCGCCGGGATCGAGGAGCGAGGAACCGTCGGTCGGCCGGGCGGGGGGCGTCATCGAAACTCCAGGAATACGGTCTCGTCCTCGCCTTGGAGACGAATGTCGAAGCGGTAGCTGCTACCCGGTTCCGCCCGCGCGATCAGCGTGGCCCGCCGCCGGGCGGGGAGCGAGGCGAGCAGCGGATCGTCGGCGTGGGCGGTGGTGTCGTCCGGGAAGTAGACGCGGGTGAACAGGTGGTGCAGCAGGCCGCGGGCGAAGAGGCATACGCCGAGGTAGGGGGCGGCACTGCCGCGGGTGCCCGGCCGCAGGGTGCGGACGGCCCAGCGACCCTCCCGGTCGGTGGCGACGCGGCCGAAGCCGGTGAACTCCCCGGGGTGGCGGCCGAGGAAGCCGCCATGGGTCTCGTCGCGGCGGAATGTGCCGGTCGTGGCCGGTACCCGTCCGTCGGGGCCCGGGCCCCAGATCTCCAGCAGTGCGTCGGGGACCGGTGCGCCGCGGCCGTCGAGGACGACCCCGTGAACGGTGAGCGCGCCGACGTGGCCCGCGGGGGCGATGTCCGGGCCGCCGGGAAAGGGCAGGGCATAACCATAGAAGGGGCCGACGGTCTGGGACGGGGTCGGGGGCAGGAGGGCGTCGGCGGTGGTCACTGGGCGTCGCCCTCCTCGGCCCAAGTGGCGCCGGGGCCGTCGAGGACGATGTTCCAGCGGTAGCCGAGAGACCACTCGGACCGGGACAGGCCATGGTCGTACGTGGCGACAAGGCGCTGCCGCGCGTCGTCGTCGGTGACGGACTGCAGGATCGGGTCGTGAGGGAAGAGCGGGTCGTCGGGAAAGTACATCTGGGTCACCAGGCGCCGGGTGAACGCGGTGCCGAAGACGGAGAAGTGAATGTGGGCGGGGCGCCAGGCGTTGGTGTGGTTCCGCCAGGGGTAGGCGCCGGGCTTGACGGTGGTGAACCGCCAGCGTCCCGCCTCGTCGGTGAGGGTTCGGCCGACGCCGGAGAAGTTGGGGTCGAGTGGGGCGGGATGCCGATCGCGCTGGTGGGCGTACCGGCCGGCGGCATTTGCCTGCCATATCTCGACCAGCTGGCCTCGCACCGGCCGGCCCCGCCGGTCCAGCAGCCGGCCCTCGACGGTGATCCGTTCCCCGAGCGGGGTGCCCGGGTGCTGGAGGGTCAGGTCGTTGTCGTGCTCGGTGACATCGCTCTCCCCGAAGGCCGGGGCGAACAGCTCGACGGCTTCCGGATCGCGCTGGGCGGGCACCGGGATCAAGGGCTGCCCGGGGTGGCGGAGCGCGGTGGAGCGGTAGGGAGCGTAGGCGCGGTCGGGGTGGTGCTCGGGAGCGGCACCGCCGGCGAGCCGCTTCCGGTACGCCTCGTGCGCGGCGGCGATCTCGACGTCGATGTCGTGCTGAGTGGGTGTCATGGATTCGGGCTCCTTCGTTGCCGACGGCATTCAGCGTTCGAGGACGAGCGCGAGGCCCTGGCCGACTCCGATGCAGAGGGCCGCCACGCCGGTGCCGCCACCAGCGGCCGACAACTGGTGGGCGACGGTGCCGACGAGGCGGGCCCCGGAGGCACCGAGCGGGTGGCCGAGGGCGAGCGCCCCGCCGTGCGGGTTGAGCACGGCCGGGTCGAACTCGGGCCACTCGGCGAGACAGCCGAGCACCTGGGCGGCGAAAGCCTCGTTCAGCTCCAGGGTGACCAGGTTCGCGAAATCGCGACCGGCCCGGTCCAGGGCGCGGGGGACCGCCTTCACCGGTCCGAGGCCGTAGTAGTGCGGGTCGACGGCGGTGACGGCCGAGGCGGAGACGCGGGCGAGGGGCTCGCGGCCGAGGGTCCGCAGGCCATCCTCGTCGGCCAGCAGCACTGCCGCCGCGCCGTCGTTGAGGGGGGAGGCGTTGCCGGGAGTGACGGTGCCGACGTCCGTGCGGAAGCTCGGCTTGAGCCGGGCCAGGGCGGCGAGGGAGGTCTCGGGGCGCACCGACTCGTCGCGGTCGACGACCGCCGGGTCGGCTCCGCGGCGCGGGACCGGGACGGGGGCGAGCTCGGCAGCGAACCAGCCATTCTCCTCCGCGGCCGCGGCCTTGCGGTGTGAGGCGAGGGCGTACTCATCCTGCCGCTCACGACTGATGCCGTGCTTGTCGGCGATCAGCTCGGCGCCCTCGCCGAGCGGGACGGTCCATTGCGGCTCCATGCGCGGATTCACCATGCGCCAGCCGAGGGTGGTGGAGTACATCCGGGCGTCGTCGACCGGGTGGGCCCGGTCCGGTTTCGGCAGCACGTAGGGGGCTCGGGTCATGGACTCGACACCGCCGGCCAGGGCGACGGAGGTGTCGCCGAGTGCGATGGCACGGGCGGCCTGGAGGACGGCTTCGAGCCCCGAGCCGCACAGCCGGTTGACCGTCACGCCGGGGACGGAGGTCGGGAGCCCAGCCAGCAGGGCGGCCATCCGTGCCACGTTGCGGTTCTCCTCGCCCGCGCCGTTGGCATTACCCAGGTAGACGTCGCCGATGAGCGCCGGGTCCAGTCCCGGGCTGCGTTCGAGCAGGGCACGCAGGACGTGTGCGGCTAGGTCGTCCGGGCGGATGCTGGCGAGTGCCCCGCCGAACTTCCCGAACGGTGTGCGCACGGCGTCGACGACGTAGACGTCACGGGTGGTGCGGAAGCTCATGACGTGACTCCTTCCGCGATGCGGACCTTCGCGGAGGTGTGGGCGACGATCTCGGCGGGGGTGACGCCAGGTGCCAGCTCGACGAGCACCAGCCCGCCCACGGTGACGTCCAGGACGCCGAGGTCGGTGATGACCCGTTGGACGCAGGCTCGGCCGGTCAGCGGGAGGGTGCACCGCGGAACGATCCTCGGGTCCCCCTCCCTGGTGGTGTGCATCATGGTCACGATGACCCGGCGCGCGCCGTGGACGAGGTCCATCGCCCCCCCGACGCCGGTGACCAGCTTGCCGGGGACCGCCCAATTCGCCAGGTCGCCCGCGGCGGAGACCTGCATGGCGCCGAGCACCGCGGTGTCGATATGGCCGCCTCGGATCATTCCGAAGGAGAGGGCGGAGTCGAAGAACGCCGCCCCGGGCAGGACGGTGACGGCCTCCTTGCCCGCGTTGATCAGATCGGGGTCCAGCTCGTCCTCGTACGGATAGGGGCCGGTGCCGAGAATGCCGTTCTCGGAGTGCAGCACGACCGCGCCCCCGGGCGGCAGGTGGTCCGGGATGAGAGTCGGCAGGCCGATGCCGAGGTTGACGTACTCCCCGTCGCGCAGCTCGCGCGCGGCACGGGCGGCTATCTGTCGGCGGTCCCACGCCATCAGGCCCGTACCTCCCTCGGTGCCGGCACGGCGCGCACCGTGCGGATCTCGATCTGTTTGTCGGCGGCCTCCCACGGGCTGAGAGCCACGACTCGCTGGACGAAGATGCCGGGCAGGTGCACGTGGTCCGGGTCCAAGTCGCCGGGCTCGACCAGCTCCTCCACCTCGGCGACGGTGACACGGCCCGCCATGGCGGCCAGGGGGTTGAAGTTGCGGGCAGACTTGGCGAAGACGAGGTTGCCGTGCCGGTCCCCACGGACGGCGTGTACCAGGGCGAAGTCGCAGCGGATACCGCGTTCCAGCACATATTCGGCACCGTCGAACGAGCGGACCTCCTTGCGCGGCGACATGACCGCCACGCCGCCCTCGCCGTCGTGTCGCCAGGGCAGGCCGCCCTCGGCGACCTGCGTGCCGACGCCGGCCGGGGTGTAGAACGCCGGAATGCCGACGCCGCCCGCGCGGAGCCGTTCGGCGAGCGTGCCCTGCGGAATCAGCTCCAACTCCAGCTCGCCGGCCAGGTACTGGCGGCGGAACTCGTGGTTGTTGCCCAGGTAGCTCCCGGTGACCCGGGCGATGCGGCCGGCGGCGAGGAGGACGGCGAGGCCGGAGTCCATCGCGCCGCAGTTGTTGGAGACGACGTGCAGAGCCGTGGCGCCGCCGTCGCGCACGGCCCGGATGAGGGTGTTCGGCACACCGCTCAGTCCGAACCCCCCGACGGCCAGGGACGCACCGTCCCGGATGTCCGCGACCGCCTCGGCGGCCGAGTCCACCGTCTTGTCCATGCGGTTGTTCACGCTCCCTTTCCGCCCATGGGCAGCCCCGCGTAGTTTTCCGCCAGTTCCGCGGCCGCGTGCCAGGACGCGGTGATGCGTTCGAGCTGAGACAGCTGGAGGCGGGTGTCGAACTCCGACTGCTCCGGGGCCTTGTGCAGTGTCGAGGTCATGAAGAAGGAGAAGTGCTCGGCACGCCAGACGCGGCGCAGGCAGGTGTCGGAATAGGCGTCGAGCAGGTCCGTGGAACCGGTGACCTTCAGATGGTCGAACGCCCGGGCAAGGACGACCACGTCCGCCGCCGCCAGGTTGAGCCCCTTGGCACCGGTGGGGGGCACGATGTGCGCGGCGTCACCGGCCAGGAAGACGCGGCCCCAAGCCATCGGTTCGGTGACCGAACTGCGCATGGGCAGTACCGCCTTGGCGATGATCGGTCCGCGATGCAGCCGCCAGTCGCCTTCGGTGGCGAAACGGGCGTCGAGTTCGTCCCATATGCGCGCGTCGGACCACGCGTCGGGATCCGTGCCGTTGGGTACCTGGAGGTAGAGCCGGCTGACGTGTGGGGAGCGCATGCTGGCCAGCGCGAAGCCGCGATCGGAGTGGGCGTAGATGAGTTCGTCGTAGGCCGGCGGGGCATCGGCCAGAATGCCGAACCAGGAGTACGGGTGGGTGCGTTCGTACGTCCGCAGCGCGCCGGGAGGTAGTCCGCGCCGGGTCACGCCATGGTAGCCGTCGCACCCCACCACCCAGTCGCAGGTCAAGGTGCGTTCACGGCCGGCGTGGACGTAGCGGATCAACGGCCTCTTGGTGTCCGGGCCTTCTACCGCCAGCACCGGTGCGTCGAACAGCAGCGGCGGCCCCTCTCTCAGCTGGAGGGCCACGAGATCCTTGACCACCTCCGTCTGCGCGTAGACCCACACCCGGCGGCCGCCGGTCAGCGAGGGAAAGTCGACGCGATGCGAGCGCCGGGAGAAGCGCAGTTCGATGCCTTCGTGCGGGATGCCCTCGCGCTCCAGTCGGTCCGCGGCACCCACCGCACGCAGTGCCTCGACCGTGCCCTGTTCGAGGATGCCTGCGCGCTGGCGCCGCTCGACGTATTCCCTGTCCCGGCTCTCCAGGACCACGCAGTCGATGCCGCTCATGTGCAGGTGCCGGGCCAGGAGCAACCCTGCCGGTCCCGCGCCGACGATGCCCACACGCGTACGTTCCGGATGTTCCATGCCGACCCCTGCGTTCGCCTGGTGAATAAAGATTCACTAATAAAGGGTAGTCTTGCCCGCGCCGTCCCGCATGTCAACAGCGTCAACTGTGCCCGGCCGCGAGGGTGCTTCCCCGCGAGGACGCGCCAGCCGGTAGCGTTCGTGCAGTGCAGGCCGGTCCGCCCGGCGGTCGGGGCGGGCAAGGGAACGGCTGCGACCCGCGGATTCCACAGCACGGGAGGCCCCATGCCCCTGACCCCCGCCCTGGCGGCACGCGCTCCCCGGGCGGGCGCCGCCGAGGCACCCGCCGAGGCCGTCGCGCCGCTGATACGCGGCATCGCCGTGGTGCGCGCGCTCACTGACGCGGACGGGACGCTGAGCCTGCCGGAGCTGGAGCGCGTCACGGGTTTGGCCCGCTCCACCCTGGACCGGGTAACGGGCACGCTCGCCCGCATGGGCCACCTGCGTCTCGACGGCCGGGCCGTCTCGCTCGCCCCGCGCCTGATGGAGCTCGGCAACGCCTATCTCGCTGCGTTGCGCCTGCCGGAGCTGCTCGGACCGTTGGCCGACGACCTGGCCCGCGAGCTGGATGAGTCCGTGTCCCTCGCGGTGGCCGACGGCGACGGCATCCGGTTCATCCATCAGACCCCCCGGCGCCGCACGCTGTCCATCAGCTTTCGGATCGGGGATCTGCTGCCCGTGGAGCGCACCGCGCCGGGGCAGTTGATCGCGGCCGACTGGGGTCCACGGGACTGGGCCCAGTGGCGCGCGCGTCGCGCGGCCGACCCGCTGGGCCACGGCTTCACCGCGTTGCCGCCGCTCGACGCCGACCAGTGGCCCACGGAGGCGGCGTTCGCCGCCATGGTGGAACAGGCCCGCGCTCAGGGCTGGGCGCTGGATGACCAGTTGGTGGAGCCGGGGCTGGTGGCCCTGGCCGTGCCCGTGCGCGATCCGCGCGGTGAACTCGCCTGCGTGGCAAGCTTGGTGAGCCACACCAGCCGGCACGCCGCCCAAGACCTGGGCAGCCGACTGCTGCCGAGGCTGCGCGCCGCGGTCGCCGGGATGGAACGCCGACTGCGTGAGATCCCGCCGCCGGGGCCAATGGCCCCGCAAACCGACCTGGCATCCTGGACCACCGCTTCCAAACAGGAACTGGGCCGCGGGTTCGTCGAGTCGCTGGCCCGCGGACTCACCGTGCTCACCGCCTTCGGCGCGAGCCACGACGAGCTGACCCTCGCGGCCGTCGCAAGGGCCACCGGCCTCGCCAGGGCCACCGCTCGCCGGGCCCTGATCACGCTGGCGCACCTGGGGTACGTGACCACCGACGACCGGTCCTTTCGCCTCACGCCCCAGGTGCTCGCCCTTGGCTACGCGCCGCTGTCCCGCCTGACACTGCCGCAGATCGCCCGACCGCATCTGGCCGCCCTCAGCGAGCGGGTACACGACTCGGCGTCCCTCGCGGTGCTCGACGGCGACGAGGTTCGGTACACCGCACGGGTGGCGACGAGGCGGATTATGAGCGTGGAGATCACTGTCGGCACGCGGTTTCCGGCCTACGCCACCTCAATGGGCCGGGTGCTACTCGCCGGGCTGCCGGCTGCCGACCGCGCGGCCCGCCTGGACCGGGCCGAGCTGCGGCCCCTGACCCGCTGGGCCATTACGGACGCGGGTGAGCTGGCGGCGTTTCTCGACCGGGTCGCCGCGCGGGGATACGCGCTGGTCGACCAAGAGCTGGAGGAGGGGCTGCGGTCCATCGCGGTCCCGGTCCATGACCGCGACGGGCGCACTGTCGCCGCGCTGAACGTCGCCACGCACACCGGCCGCCGCAGCACCCATGACTGCGTGGCCGATGTCCTCCCTCACCTGCGGGCCGCTGCCGCCGCCATCGAGGCCGATCTGGATGTCGCCGGTCGTTTCACCCACGTCCGCGAGATCTGAGCCGCCGCGGCCCTGCGGTTAGGCCGGGGCGACGGCCGCCGCCCGCCTTTCGCGCACGAACAGATAGATCGCCGCGCTGGCGATCATCAGGGCGCCGTCGATGTAGACGGCGCCCACCCAAGAGCCGGACGCGTCGAACAGCGCGCCGCCGAGCGCAGGGCTGATGACAGCACCGATCTCACCGATCAGGTTCCACATGCCGAACGCGGCGCCACGCTGGTGCTCCTCGACGACCTCGGCGACCATTGCGTGGGCCATCGGCTGCAGGGCGTTGAAGAAGAGGCTGGTGGTGAACAGCAGCACGGACATCACCACGAGCGACGGTTCTCCCGCCGCCTGGAGGTACGCGCCGAAGACCAGCACCATCGTTCCCTGGATCAGAGTGAACCAGATCAGCAGGGGCCGCCGGCCCCAGCCGCGTGCCTTGGCCCAGTCGGAGAGCCGACCGCCCGCGGGAAAGCCGAGGATGCCGGCGCCGGCGTTGAAGGTGGCGACCAACGCGGCTTCGGTGAAGGAGCTGTCGGCGGCGTCCGTGACGATGGACACCGACCAGAAGCTGAAGAACCACAGGTTCCACAGGATGGCGATGGCGGCGACGCTCAACAGCATCACGTCGCGGTTGCGGATGACGGAGCCGGCGCTCCCGCCGCGCCTGGAGAAGATGACAGCCACGAGCACCAGCGCCAGCACGGTCTCGGCGATGGCCACACCCCAGGCGGGCATGCCCGCCCCGTCGGCCACCAGGTAGACCACCATGATGGCGGCGCAGAAGAGCACCGAGATCCCGACCAGCCGCAGCGTCGACCCGCCCATCCGCAGCGGCCCCCCCAGCCGCCGCAGGTAGGGCACCATGAAGAGCCCGAAGAGCAGAGTGGCGGTACCCAGGATCAGGAACGGCATCCGCCAGGCGTGCTCCTTGCCGAACACCTCCACGCCCCAGTCGATCATGTAGGGGGCGCCAATCGTCGCCACGGTGAGGCCGAGCGCGAGGCCGGTGATGACCACCCCCATGCCGAGGCTCACCTTGCCGGGTGGGGAGTGCTTGGCGATCAGCGTCCGGTCGTTGGAATAGAACACTCCCTCACCGAGGCCGGTCAGCACACGCAGTGCGACGAAGACGAGCAGCCCGGTGATCAAGCCGGTCAGCACGGTGGTGACGCCGGCCCAGAGCAGTGAGACGGCGATCATCGTGCGGTGCCCGAACCGGTCGCCGAGGTACCCGCCGGGGTACTGGGTGAGCATGTAGCCGGCGAAGAAGAGGCTGCCGATGAGCCCGCCCAGGGCGTGCGGATGACTCGAGTCTCCGATCATGCCGATGTCGTTGTTGATCAGCCAGGTCACTACGGGCCCGGTGATGGTGCGGTCGGCGTAGCTGAACAGCCAGCCACCGAGGAGCACGGCCCACAGCGTGTGATAAGGCTGCCAGCCTCGGTGCTCTCCGGTGCCGGCGGACACGCTCGGGTCCGAGTTGGCGATCTGTGACTCCATGATCGGGGCCCTCCGTTGATGTGGCTGGGCGTTCGCTCGGTGAAACTTTTTTCGCCATTTCTGATGCGCCTGGATGTTGCCACCACCCCGCAGCCCCGTCAACGGATTCCGCACCCTTGCCTGCTGGCGCCCGGCCATGAGCGGACGGGCTCGGGGGCGGCCGGACGGGCGCCCGCCGACCTCGAAACGGCCCACGCCGAACGACTGCCGCGCCGGGTGGCCCCGGGGTCCCTACGGCTGCCGACGCCGGCCGGAGAGGGCATCCGGCCTCGGCGAACTCACCGTGGTTTGCGGGGACTCGGCCTGCGGCGCGGGCTCCGCGGGCGGCGGCCGGACATGATGCGCCCCCGAACACTGACGCGTTGACCGCCCCCCGGGTCCGCCGTACGGTCACCGCGGCGTCATCGATGGGACGGACGTGACGCCGGCGTGTCCGGTGCCCGCGGCAGCCACAGGCGTTCCGTACTGGGCCACGGGCCCGGAGACTCGATCCGCCGAAGGCGCTACCGGACACCGGGAATGGCCCGTTGACCGATCCACCGCATCCCAGCCCTCTCATCCCCGACTGGAGAACGACCATGCGCGCACACAGACGTGCGGCCGGGATCGCCTTCGCGATCCTGGCCGCTCTACGCCGTGGCTGGCGTCAGCGTCCGTTCCAGCTCCCAGGCGCAGTTCCCGGCCCAGGTACACGACGCCAAGGCGGCCATCCGCTGGCTGCGGTCGAACGCCGGTCAGTACGGGCTGGACCCCAGCCGCTTCGCCGTCATGGGCGACTCGTCCGGCGGCTGGGTGGCGAACATGGCCACGCTGACCGGCGGCGTGACGTCGCTTGAGGGCAGCATCGGGGTGACGGGCGTGTCCAGCGCCGTGCAGGCGGGCGTGTCGTTCTTCGGCCCCACGGACTTCCTCCAGATGAACGCTCAGCGGCCGCCGGGCGGCGGCCTCGACCACGACGGCCCCGGCTCCCCCGAGTCCATGCTGATCGGATGCGCGATCCAGACTTGCCCCGACCGCGTCCAGGAGGCCAATCCGATCCGGTATGTCGACGCGAACGACCCGCCGATGATGCTCCTGCACGGACAGGCGGACAATATCGTCCCGCACGGGCAGAGCGCCCTCCTTCACGACGCCCTGAAGGCTGCGTGCGTCGATACCCGGTTCTTCTCCGTTCCCGGCGCGGGGCACGGTACGAGTGATGTGCTCAGCTCCTCCCGGTACGGGACGCAGACCGTCCGCACCGTCTCGGACTGCCGGGAGACCGTCACCGTCGGTTCGCCCAATCCGAGTTGGAGCGAGGTGGCCAACTTCCTCGACACCGCACTCGACGTGGAGGGCGGCACACCCGACCCGGATCCCGACCCGGACCCGGGTCTCTGCGAGGTGACCTACACGGCGAACACCTGGAACACCGGGTTCACCGCCAGCGTCTCCATCACCAACACCGGTACCACGCCGCTCAACGGCTGGGCCCTGGAGTGGACCTGGCCCGGGAATCAGCGAGTGACAAGCGCCTGGAACGCCACGGTGGCCCAGACCGGCAGCCAGGTGACCGCGCGCAACGCTCCCTACAACGGCACCATCCCGCCCGGAACCAGAGCCGAGTTCGGTTTCCAGGCCACCTACAGCGGCACCAACGACGCGCCCGCGCAGTTCTCGCTCAACGGCACGGACTGCGCCGCGGCCTGACGCACGACGAGCGATCCGGTGGCGTGGACAGCACAGCCCGTCCACGCCACCGGCGCTCGTGGCCCGGGCGATTCGACCGCCGGCCCCAGGTGGCCGGACCGGAGGCGCTCCTGTCGCCAGGCGCATCCGGCAACGCGAGCCCGGCTGGACATGGCACGGAACGCGACCATGACACGTCCGCTTGGACGGGCATGTCATGGTGGGGCTTCGCACCAGGGCAGCCAGAGCGGCCGACGGCCTTCAGTCCCAGAATTCCTGGACGTGCCGAGCGACTGCTGGCCCGCCGAGTTGGCATGGCAGCCGTCCGCGACCTCATTGCTGTCGGCGTCGGGTGAATCGTGACCCACTTTGGGCGGTTGAAATGTGACCCAGTGGTGTCAGTTCAGTCGTTGTCGGTGGGTGATGACTCCTGAGACGTTCGGCGACTGGTCGCCGCGGTCGGCCTTTTGCGTGTTCGGTTCCGAGCCCGCCGAGGTGCTGGGGAAGACCGGGCCGGGGATGGGGAAGCCGACCGCGGTGGGCGCCCTTTCATGCCGGCCAACGTCGCACTCGCGCCGGACGAGAGAACGAGGGCGAGGAAGTGTCGCTGTCGCATCGGCATGAGTGCTCCGCAAGGCGTGTGAGAACACCTCCCAGTCCGGTCGCAACGTAGCAGCGTGCTGGTCCACTCGTAAGCTCCGGGATCCAGTTGTGAAATAAAGTTCACAACTGCCGCCTCTGTGCCCCTATGGCCCGGGCGAAGCGTCGACCGCAGGGGAGTTCGCTCTGTGAAGTTTTTTTTGCCAATCTCTCGAAGCGGAAAAGTGCCACCGTGGGGTCGCTCCGTCCCTGGACTCGCGGTGTCGGCGCCCTATGGAGGCGCGATCGCTTCTGTGCACGTCCCGCCCCGGTTGGCGAGCGCGCCTGGCGGCCGCGCCCGCGCGCTCGGTCGCAGGTGACGGGCTCCATAAACTCACCTTTCGGGCGCCAGATGAAGTAACCGTCTATTCCGTGGCGAACAATCGTGGACTCCGCCCGGGGTGGCGCCTTGGGGTAGCGGAACCGTCGATGCCCTGAGATGGCCTCCCACCTCGGCGAGTTGGCCGTGCCGTCGCGACGGTCTGGCGCCTTTCGCGATGCTCCGAGGGCCCGGCTCGGGAGCCCGGCCGACACAGTGTCGACACGGTCCGGAAACGGCCCGTGCCCGTGGCGGTGGTCGTTGACCACCCCAGTGCCCAATCGTACCGTCGGCCGCAGTTGCTCGGTTGCCGACTTCTGTCGGCTGGCTCCTGGTATCCGAGAGAGGAACCGTGATGACTAGATCATCTGTCCAGCATCGCAAGAGCCCAAGCGTGTGGTCTCTGGGGCGTGGCAGCCGTATCGTCCGCGCTGTCGGCGCAGTCGCCGTAACGGTCGCCATCGTTGTCATGTCCGCGACCACTTCGGCGGCGGGCGGCCGGAGCGAGGCGGGCGCCCAGTCGGGTCCCGCTGTCGTGGCCGGAGCCGCGCACCAGACAGCGCCCTCTCAGGCACAACAGAATTCGATGGGCTTCATCGGCTGCTCGATGGCGGAGAATGTCGCGCAGGGTTACCGCGCGGTTGGCGGTACCACCATGTGGGGTCCCTACGGGACGGGCGGCATGGTCGTGCAGTCGTGGACCGATCCCAACTCCAACGCCTGGCGGTTGTTCGACCAGCAGGTGAGCAGGTATGGCACGCCGACTGCCGTGTGGGTGCAGATCTGCATCTTCTCCCAGAGCGGCGCAACGTATGACGAGGTGAAGCGGCTCATCGCCAACGCGCGGCAGCACACGTCCCCCGACGCGACGATCTACATCACCGGTCAGCCGCTTTACGATCCGGGTCGGACGTGTTTCCTGGCGGGGCCCAACGGCCCGCAGTTGACTGACAGTCTCGCCAAGCAGGCGGCTGCCGACCCGACGCAGAACGTCATCTACCCCGGGGCGTTCCACCTCGCGAGCAATGAGGTCGCGGACGGCTGTCACGCCAACACCACGGGCCAGGCGTCGCTTGGCAGGCAGGCCATAGCGTTCTGGAACTGAAGGCCGCCCGTTGTGGTGGGCATGCCGTGGTGATCTCCCACCATGGCCACCACAACGGGTGCGTCATGGTGAGTGTTCGCACTGAGGACCTGTTGCCCCACTTCGCACTGACGGACGGGCACGGCGTATCGCGCTGACGGACGTCCGGCGACCTCGGCCGGTGCGGTGCCGTTGGGGCACCGCACCGGTTCTGGTTCAGAGGCGGCAGCAGCGGATGCGGTGGCCGAGGATGGGACGCTGGCGCCGGCCTGTTCCCGCGGTGAGGGATCGACGAGGGCTGTGCTCGCCATCGCTCGGTTGGCTGGGGAACGAAACGCTTGCGGGACACGCGGCCGTCGATGGCGGTGGGGCCGGTGTTGCGGATCACGATCTCTCCCTGGAACCCGCTGCCCCAGTCTCCCACCGAGCGGTAGCTCACGGAGCAAGTGCCCGTTGTGTTGCCGGTCTCGGTGGTGACGGCGACGGTGCCGGAGCGGTCGGGGGGTTGCCGGCCGCGTCCTTGGCGTATACGGCGAAGGTGTAGGCGGTGTCCGCGGACAGGCCCGTGATGGTGACGCGGTTGGACGTTGAGCCGGCGACGCGGGTCTCGGTGCCGCCGTCGACGCGGACGATGTCGTAGCCGGTGACGCCCGTGTTGTCGGTGGACGCCGTCCAGCTCAGCGTCACGGAACCGGCGGTCACCTCGGAAGCCGTGGGGGTGCCGGGAGCGGTTGGCGCGCGCCACTGGAGGTCCTTCTCTCTCAGCGCCCGGTGAACCCGCCATCCCCACCATGCCGGGGTGCCGAGCCCACCCGGCACGACCGCGGCCAGTAGATACGGCCACACCCATGACCAGGCCACCAGATCGTCAGCACGGCCACCGCCCCGCCGGCGACCAGGTACCGTAACCGACGCCGCTCGGCCGCTTGCGACTTCTGCTTCGCGTCGTTCCGGCCATCGCCGCAATGCCGACGCCATGACCAGGCTGCCTCTGACACCGGTCCTTGCGAGGTGCGCATTTCGAATGAGCTTCATGGCGGACCGCGGATGCCGCCGCTGGGAAGCTTGACTTCACAGTCGGCACTCCGGCCTCGGGACCCGCGCGCCCGGTGGGTCACGCCGTGAACGCGACCTTCGGGTGACACCAGCTGAGCGCATCGTTGCCATTGATCAGACAGATCCGCAGCCAGTACACCCTGTCCTCGGAGAGGTTGTAGAGATCGCCGTTCTCGGCGCTCCTGATGGTGGGGCCGTTCCCGGCGCTGTCGCGAACGTTGTAGACCCGCTCGCCGGGCGTGCCGTCGCCGTGTTCCTGAACACCGAGGCGATGGCGTCGTGCCCGTCACCACCACGCAGGTCCTCCACGATGATGATGTCGCCGTCAGTCTCGAACCCAACCACTTCGGTGTTCGAAGGGTCCGTCGTGCGCAGCGGAGGGATCTGGACCAGCGGGCTCACCTCGCCCGCGCCCCCCGCCGCGCCGGCCGGCGCGGCCAGCACAGCCACGATCGCCACGCCCGCAGCCGCGGCCGCCAGTACCCTTTTCACGTACATTTTTCCTCCGAAGCATCGTGAACGAGTCCACTGACATGAGAGCCGGACAGCCTGGCCCGTCAACGGCAGACGACCACCCAGCTTCGAAAAAACTCGGCGGTGAAGCACAACACCGCATGCAGGCAATCAACGAAATGCGGGCAATCAACGAACGGAAAGGCCCAGAGCCGCAGCCGCGAAGCGACAAGCGGGGCCAGCTCTTCCTCGGCCGCACTCCAGCCGCAGGGTTCGCTATTGCTGCTGGTCAGGGCCCTGTTCTGGAGTGCAGTTGGCTGACTGAGCGTCAGGTTGCCGGGTTCGTGATCTCGGGTGCGGCTCGGGCCGGTGGGGCGCAAGAACGGCTGGCAGCTGGCCGAATACGCCGGCCTCAGCAGTCCGGCCGGGTTGCAGCACTTACTCGGCCGGGCCTGCTGGAGCCCCGACGAGATACGTGATGACCTGCAAGAATACGTCGTCGAGAATCTGGAAGACCCTGGCGGCCTACTGATCGTCGACGACACCGGGTTCCTGAAGAAGGGCATCACCTCGGCCGGTTCCAGCGCCAGTACTCCGGTACGGCCGGCCGCACCGAGAACTGCCGGATTGGCGTCTTCGCCGCCTACGCCTCGGCGAAGGGCCGGGCGCTGGTGGACCGGGAGCTGTACCTGCCCAAGTCCTGGACGCAGGACCGGGACCGCTGCGCGACGGCGGGGTGCCGAGCAGGGGGCACCAGGCCCCATCGCCGCCTGGAACGACAGGCCCTCGTTGAGTGTGCTGAGTGCGGCGACCGGTGCCGCGTGGTCGCGGGCGGGCAGGCGCCTGGCATAGCCCGGAACGGCCCGGACGCTGTCGCCGGACGTCTGGCTCGCGGTTCGCCATCGAGGGAACTCGATGCGCTCCAACGGCCTCGATACGCGCAGGTCAGCCCCCTTTCTTCAGGCTTTCGCCAGGGACTTTTCAGGGACTTTCCGCTCTGTCCGAGGGACTTCCCAGGGACTTTCCGCCGTTCAAACAGGGACGGCCCGGACAGACCGGAAAGGAGCGTTCCCGCAGGCCAGGGACGGTTCGCTCAGCACTCGATGATGTTCACCGCGAGGCCGCCGCGGGCCGTCTCCTTGTACTTGACGCTCATGTCGGCGCCCGTCTCCTTCATCGTCTTGATGGCCTTGTCCAGCGAGACGTGGTGCCGGCCGTCGCCGCGCAGGGCCATGCGGGCGGCGGTGATGGCCTTCACCGCGGCCATGCCGTTGCGCTCGATGCAGGGGATCTGGACCAGGCCGCCGACCGGGTCGCAGGTCAGGCCGAGGTTATGCTCGATGCCGATCTCCGCCGCGTTCTCGACCTGTTCGGGGGTGCCGCCCAGCACCTCGGCCAGGCCGCCGGCGGCCATCGAGCAGGCGGAGCCGACCTCGCCCTGGCAGCCGACCTCGGCGCCGGAGATCGACGCGTTCTCCTTGAACAGCATCCCGATCGCGGAGGCCGCCAGCAGGAAACGGACGACGCCGTCCTCGTTCGCGCCCGGCACGAACTCCAGGTAGTAGCGCAGCACGGCCGGGATGATGCCCGCCGCGCCGTTGGTGGGGGCGGTCACCACCCGGCCGCCGGCCGCGTTCTCCTCGTTGACCGCCATCGCGTACAGCGTGACCCAGTCCATCGCCAGCGCCGGCCCGGGGCCCTCGCCGCGCAGCTTCCGCGCCGAAGTCGCCGCGCGGCGGCGGACCTTCAGCCCGCCGGGCAGGATGCCCTCCTGGGACAGGCCGCGTTCGACGCACGCGTCCATCGCGTGCCAGATCCGCAGCAGCCCGGCGCGGACCTGCTCCTCGGTCCGCCAGGCGCGCTCGTTCTCCAGCATCAGCGCGGAGACCGACAGCCCGGTCTCGCGCGTCAGCCGCAGCAGCTCGTCGCCGGTGCGGAAGGGGTGGCGCAGCACGGTGTCGTCCAGCCGGATACGGTCCTCGCCCACCGCGTCCTCGTCCACCACGAAGCCGCCGCCCACCGAGTAGTACGTCTTGGTCAGCAGCGGGCGGCCCTCGGCGTCGGCCGCCCGCAGCGTCATGCCGTTGGCGTGGTACGGCAGCGAGCGGCGGCGGTGCAGCACCAGATCCGTGTCCGGGTCGAACGGAACGGGGTGCGCGTCGCCGATCTCCGCGGCCAGCAGGGGCAGTTGGCGCTCGCGCCGGATTCGTTCGACCTCCTCGTCCGCGCGGGCGACGTCCACGGTGTCGGGCGCGTGCCCGCTCAGCCCGAGCAGCACCGCCTTCGGCGTGCCGTGGCCGTGCCCGGTGGCGCCGAGCGAGCCGTACAGCTCGGCGCGCACGGCGGCGGTGTGCGCCAGCAGCCCCTCGTTCTTCAGCCGGCGGGCGAACATCCGCGCCGCGCGCATCGGGCCGACGGTGTGCGAGCTGGACGGCCCGATGCCGATGGTGAACAGGTCGAAGGCAGAGAGGGCCACGGCGCGTCGCTCACTCGCTGGTGAAGGCGGCGTACTCGTCGGCGGACAGCAGGTCCGCCGGCTCGCCGGCCGAGGTGTCCAGCCGGACCTTGAACAGCCAGCCGCCCTGGAACGGCGCGGAGTTCACCAGCGCCGGGTCGTCCACCACGTCCTGGTTGGTCTCGGTGACCTCGCCGCTGACGGGGGCGTACAGGTCGCTGACGGACTTGGTGGACTCCAGCTCACCGCACGGCTCGCCGGCGGTGACCGTCGCGCCCACCTCGGGGAGCTGGACGAACACGACGTCACCGAGCGCGTTGGCCGCGTACTCGGTGATGCCGACCGTCGCCACGCCGTCCTCGACGGGGGACAGCCACTCGTGCTCCTTGCTGTAACGAAGCTGCTCGGGGTTGCTCATGACGGAGATTCTCCTGGTGTGGATGGGCGATGAGGTGGAGGCGTTACTTCGCGCGCTTGTAGAACGGCAGGGCGACGACGTCGTACGGCTCGTGGCTGCCGCGTATGTCCACGCGGACGCCCTCGGTGCCCGGCACCGCGTGTTCCGGGTCGACGTACGCCATGGCGATGGGCTTGCCCAGCGTGGGCGACGGCGCGCCGGAGGTGACCTCGCCGATGACGGCGCCCGCCGCGTCCACCACCGGATAGCCGGCGCGCGGCACGCGCCGGCCTTGGGCCACCAGGCCGACCAGCGTGCGCGGCGGCCGGCCGGCGGCGCGCTCGGCCGCGCGGGTCAGGGCCTCGCGGCCGACGAAGTCGCCCGGCTTGTCGAACTTCACCACCCGGCCGAGCCCGGCGTCGAACGGCGTGGTGGCGGTGGTCAGTTCATGGCCGTACAGCGGCATGCCCGCCTCCAGGCGCAGCGTGTCGCGGCAGGCCAGGCCGCAGGGCACCAGGCCGTCCGCCCGCCCGGCCTCGGTGAGCGCCTCCCACAGCGGCACGGCGTCCTCGGGGGCGCAGAACAGCTCGAAGCCGTCCTCGCCGGTGTAGCCGGTCCGGGCGATCAGGGCCCGGCGGCCGGCCACGGTGCCGGGCAGGCCCGCGTAGTACCGCAGGCCGGCCAGGTCGGCGTCGGTGAGGCGGCCGAGGATGGCGGGGGAGGCGGGGCCCTGGACGGCGATCAGCGCGTACGCGTCGCGGTCGTCCCGGACCACCGCGTCGAACCCGGCGCCGCGCTCGGCCAGCGCGCCCAGCACCGTCCCCGCGTTGGCCGCGTTGGCGACGACGAGGTACTCCCGCTCGGCGAGCCGGTAGACGATGAGGTCGTCGAGGATCCCGCCCGCGGCGTCGCAGATCATGGTGTACCGGGCGCGGCCCACGCGCAGCGCGCCCAGGTTGCCGACCAGCGCGTGGTCGAGCAGCGCGCCCGCCTCCGGCCCGGTCACGGTGATCTCGCCCATGTGGGAGAGGTCGAACAGCCCGGCGGCGGTGCGGACCGCCTCGTGCTCGGCCCGTTCGCTGCCGTACCGCAGCGGCATGGTCCAGCCGGCGAAGTCGGTGAGGGTGGCGCCGAGGGCGCGGTGAACGGCGTCGAGCGCCGTCGTACGGGGGGTGTCGTCCGTCATGGGCTGGCTCCAGGAGGGCAGGGGTTGGCTGGCTTCCGGGCCCTCCCCATCTGTCATCGGCACCTGAGAGGTTCGCCGCGGCCCGGGCGGGCGCGGCTTGCACCGTGGGTGGGGCCGCGCCGCACGGGGCGGACGGCCCGCTTTTCAGATTCGCCTCCCGCACGCGGTACGGGGCCTGAGAGATTCAAGGGAGGACTTGCTCCTTCGGCGCCCCGGTGGCTTCCGGGGACTCTCCCGCGCGTGGTCTAACGGCCGGTATGCGGTTGTGTGCTGCGTCCACATCATCGCACGAACAACGGCCGAGGGCCGCCCCTCCGGGACCCGGTTCCGGGCGCCAGCCACTAGGGTTCCTTCGCGGGTGTTGAGGACCTGATGAGATGGTGGTCGAACGAGATGAGTGTTCCGCGGCAGGGTCCCGGCTTCGGCGGCGGCTGGCCGGGCAATGAGCTGGAGGAGATCCTGGCCGGCGCGCTCGGCTCCCGGGACGCCGGACCCCGGGTGCTGGCGGCGCTGGCCCGCAGTTCCCTGTGGATCCCGCTGCCCGAGGGCGGCGGCCCGGACAGCCGCACCCTGGACCTGCCCACCATCGATCTGAACGGCGGCGTATACGTCCCGGTGTTCAGTTCCGCCGAACAACTGCACCTGGGCGGCGCCTCCCACCTGTCGTTCAGTGTCGCCCCCGCTCGGGAGTTCGCCCGCGGGCTGCCGCCCCAGGTGGGCATCGCGGTCAACCCCGGCGGCACGGTCGGCATCCCCGTGCCGCCCAGCGCCGTGGCCGAACTGTGCCGCGAGACCCCGGGCCGGCGCACCCCGGGCGTTCCCTCGGGGGCGCGGATGCGGCTCTTCCAGCCGGACTGGCAGGAGGAGCCGACGGACTTCCTGTCCGCCGCCGCCGCCGAGCTGGCCGGGCTGTGGTACGTGCGCACCGCGCGGCGCGGGCTGGCCAGCGCCGAGGGCGGAGCACCCTCGCTGTTCATCGGCGTGGAGCTGGACCAGTTGGACGAGGAGACGCGCACGGCCGTCAACGGCGCGCTCGGGCGCGCGCTGGCCGCCCGGCCCGTGGTCTGGCCGGTCCAGCTCGTGCTCCTCGACGCCGCGGACGACCCCGTTGTGGACTGGCTGCGCGAGTGCGTGCAGCCGTTCTACTCCCGTGACGTCTAAGCGATGGCTGTGACGGGCATGTGAGGGTCGGCTGACGGGCACAGTGCATCCGAGTGGGCACGAGGAGGTCCGGACCAGGTGAGTGCGGGAGAAGGTCTCGAGGAACTGCTGCCCCGGATCACCCCCGACCGACTCGACACCTATGAGGAGCTGCTCGCCGCACTCGCCGCCAGCGAGGTGTGGATGCTGCTGTGGCACGGCCGGCCCGGCGATCCGGAGGCGCAGTACGGCAGCGTCGAGGTCGCCGGCCACGGGTACGCGCCGTGCGTCACGTCCGAACGCGAGCTGTCGGCGAGCGGCTGGACCCGCAGCCATGAGGTGGTCACCGGGCGGGACATCGCGGCGGCGCTCTACCCGGACCACTGGGGTCTGTGGCTCAACCCGCACGCGCCGGGCGGCGGGCTCGGCATCCCCTGGCTCGACCTGCGCCGGATCGCCGGCGGGCTGGAACGGCTGCCCGCCGGGCCGCTGCGGATCAGCGAACCCAGCATCCGCGCCGACGAGTTCTACGCGCGACTCATCGCGCACGCCCGGCGCACGCCCATGCTGCGCAGCCTGCGCCGGGCGTGGGTGCGGCCCGCCGTCGGCCAGGCGTACCTGGTGATCGGGCTGGACGTGGACGACCCGGGTGAGCGGACGGCGGAGGCGGTGCGGGAGATGATGCGGCAGGTGATCGCCGCGGTCCCCGACGGCCTGCCGGTGGGTACGGTGGCGATGGCCGACGCGTTCGACCCGGTCGCGATGTGGCTGCGCGCCAACACGCGCTCGTTCTACGACCGGGACGCCACCGTCCGGACCGATCCGGACAGCGGTCGGCAGAACCGGCACGGCTACGGCTATCCGCGGCCGTACTGAGCCGACGGCGGTGGTCAGGCGCCCGGGTCAGCGGTGGCCGGGGGCACGATCTCGCCCGGCGGCGTGTCGTCGGTGTTCAGCAGCCGCTGCCAGTGGCTCACGTCCCGCCACGTGCTGTGCTTGTAGCCCACGTCCCGGAACGTCCCCACGTGCTCGAAACCCTGCGAGCGGTGCAGGGCCACGCTGCCCGGGTTGGGCAGCGCGACCGTCGCGATGGCGCTGCGGTAGCCCTGGGCCCGCAGCGTCGTGAGCAGTCGGTCGTAGAGCGCGGAGCCGACGCCGAGACCGCGCTGCCCGGGGGAGAGGTAGATCACCGACTCGGCGGTCCAGGCGTAGGCGCCGCGCGGGCTCCACGGGTGGGCGTAGGCGATGCCGGCCACCTCACCGATGGCGGTTTCGGCCACATACCAGGGGTACTCGGCGCTGTGGCGCCGCCACTCGGCGAGCCATTCGTCCGGCGTCAGCGGCTCGGTGCGGAAGTTCGCCGCCGTGACAGCGATGTAGTGGTTGATCAGCGCGCAGACGGCCGGCATGTCGTCGGCGCGGGCGAACCGGATGGTGGGTGTGGGTGAGGCCATGGCCGCATCCTCGCAAACGCCCGGGGGCGGGGCCCGAGATACCGCGAATGTGCGTGAAAGTCGCACAACGGACGACCCTCCGGAAGGAGACGCCTGCATGTACGCCATCAAGAGCACGCTGCCGGAGGCCACACTCAAGATCGTGGGGGAGGCGCTCCAGGGCGCGCTGGTGGATCTCATCGACCTCTCGCTGGTGGCCAAGCAGACCCACTGGAACATCGTCGGCCCCCGGTTCCGCTCGGTGCACCTCCAGCTCGACGAGGTGGTCGAGACCGCCCGCTCGCACTCCGACACGGTCGCCGAACGCGCCGCCGCCCTCGGCCTGTCCCCGGACGGCCGCGCGGCCACCGTCGCGTCGGGCACCGGCATCGGCGAGGTCGCCGAGGGCTGGCAGCGGGACACCGACGCCGTACGCGCCATGGTGGACGCCCTCGGCGCGGTCATCGTCCGCATGAGGGAGCGCCTGGCCGACGTCGGCCCGGTGGACACGGTCACCGAGGACGTGCTGATCCAGCTCACCAAGGACCTGGAGAAGCACCACTGGATGTTCCAGGCCGAGCACGGCGGCTGAGCCGCGCCGCACCCGGGCGGCCCCCCGCCGGCTGCGCCGCGGCGCCGGGGGGTGCACCCTTGCCGCATGGCCAGGGCCCGCATCGTCGTCTATCCGCCCACCGCGGGCGGTGGGCGGCGCGTACGCGCGAACGGGGAGATCCTCGGGCGCGCCCGTTCACTCGACGAACTGCTCGAGTTCCTGCGGCGGGCCGGGCTTGACCCGGACGAGGTGGACCTGCGCGACCCCGAGCTGCTGGAGTGGCGCGGCGGCGGGCCCGAGGTCTGGGTGTGAGCCGGTCCGCCGTCAGGGGCGGACCGCCGGGCGGGCCAGCCGGCTGCCGAGCAGCACCATCCGCAGCGCCTGCTCCGCCGCGTCCGCCAGGAACTCCCGGCCGCGCGCCAGCGCCTCCGGCAGCGCCAGGGGAGCGGGCAGGATGCCGCTGTATGCGTCCACCCCGACCAGCCGCACCTCGTGCGCGCCCTCGCCGATCGTGCCCGCCAGGGCCAGCACCGGGATGCCCAGGGCCTTCGCGCGGCGCGCCACCTCGCCCGGGATCTTGCCGAGCGAAGTCTGCCGGTCCAGCGCGCCCTCCGCGGTGACCACCAGGTCGGCCCGGGCCAGCCGGGCGTCCAGGTCGAGGTGGTCGAGCAGCACCTCGAAGCGCGGGCGCAGCCGGGCGCCCACCGCGGCCAGCCCGGCGCCCAGCCCGCCGGACGCGCCGGTGCCGACGCCCAGCCGCAGGTCGAGGCCGGCCGGGGCCACGTCCCGCAGCAGCACGTCCGCCCAGTGTTCGAGGGCGGCCGACAGCTCCTCGACGAGCGCCGGGCCGGCGCCCTTCTGCGGCCCGAAGACCCGGGCCACGCCGCGCGGGCCGCACAGCACGTTGTACGGGTTGCACGCGACCAGCAGCTCCGTCTCGGCCAGCCGGGGGTCGAGCCCCGTCGGGTCGATGCGGTCCAGGTGCCGCAACGCCGCCCCGCCGCGCGGCAGTTCCCGCCCGGCGGCGTCCAGCAGCCGGACGCCCAGCGCCTGCAACGCGCCGGCGCCGCCGTCGGAGGTGCCCGAGTCGCCACAGCCGACCAGGATGCGCCGCACCCCGGTGTCCAGCGCGGCGCGGATCAGCTCGCCGACCCCGAACGTCGTGGTGGCGCCCGGATCGCGCTGGTCGGTCGGCACCAGCGACAGGCCGGCCACTGCGGCCATCTCCACCACCGCCGTGCCGTCCAGCAGCGCGAAGTGGCTGTGCACCGGGGCCCCGACCGGGCCGGTGGCCACGCGGGGGACGAGCCGGCCGCCGGCCGCGGCGGCCAGCGCCTCGGCCGTTCCCTCGCCGCCGTCGACCAGTGGCAGCAGATCGATCTCGGCGCCCGGCGCGGCCCGCAGCAGGCCCTCCGCGATGGCGTCGGCCGCGGCGGCGGCGGACAGCGATTCCTTGAGGCCGCTTGGCGCCACGGCGAATCGGTAAGGGGGGATCACGGACACTCCTCAGGGGGCGACGCCGAACAGGGGCCAGACGACGAGCGCGAACAGCAGAACCAGCGCGGCGCTCAGCGGCGCCAGCACCGCGGACAGCCGTAGCAGGTCGCCGGGGGTGTAGGTGGGGGTACCGGGAATATCGGCGAACAGCGTCACCGGTTTGGCGGATGCGGGCAGGGTGTGACAGAAGCCGGCCGCCGCCGTGGAGGCCAGCGCCGCCGCGACCGGATCGACCCCGGCGGCCATCGCGGAGGCCACCACCAGCGGCACCAGCACGCTGGAGCGCGCGGAGCGCGACTGGAGCACGAGATGCGCGGCGGTGCTCACCGCGACGACCACCGCGAGGAACGCCCAGGCCGGAATCGTTTCATCGCCCGGCAGGCCGGAGATCAGCCACTCGGCCGCGCCCGACTCCGACAGGGCCACGCCCATGGCCATCGTCGCGGCCATGAACAGCAGCAGCGACCACGGGACCGTCGCCAGCGCGTCCTTCAGCCGGACCGTGCCCAGCGAGGGCGCGGTCGCGACCACCGCGCCGATGAGCGCGACCACCGCCGGGGACACCCCGTGCAGCGGCTCGCTGCACCACAGCGCCACCACGGTGGCCAGCAGCGCCAGGCACCGCGACTCCTTCAGGGTCAGCCGGCCGGTGACCGGCTCCTCGCTGTGCTCCTGGATCTCCGCCACCCCGATGCGCACCGGCCCGCGCCGGTCACCGCGCCTGGTCGTCGTCAACAGCACGGCCTCCGCGGCGAGATGGGACGAGACCACGGCGAGCGGCAGCCCGAGCAGCAGCCACTCGTGGAAGCCGATGCGTTCCCCCGTGGTCTCCCACAGCACCGAGACGGTGATCAGATGCGCGCCGGCCCCGATCAGCGTCGCCACCGCGGAGAGCAGGATGACGGTGGGGAACAGCAGGGCCAGCGCGACGACCAGCCGGGTGCGGTCGGACAGGGCGCGGGCCAGCGCCAGGAAGACGGGCAGGGCCAGCGCCGCCCGGCCCGAGGTGGCCGGCACGGCGAACGCCGAGGTGACCAGGGCGGCCGTCGTCAGATGGAACAACTGCCGCACTGTCCGCGCCCCGCCCACCAGGAACGCCGCGGCGCGGCCGGCCAGCCCGGTGGCCGCCACCGCGGCGGCCAGCACGAACGCGCAGATGAGCAGCCAGATTGTTTCATCTCCCAGAGTGCCGAAGAGGGCCTCCGCGCTGGTCACTCCGGTGACGGTCAGCGCCAGCCCGGCCCCGAGCGCCACATAGGTGTCGTCGATCGGGGTGCCGATCCAGGCGCAGGTGGCCAGCAGGAAGACGACGAGGGTGATGCGCGCGTCGCCGGAGAGCTGCGGGAAGTTCGTCGGAACGACCAGCAGCCCGCACAGGCTCAGCGCCGCGCACAACGAGACCGTCTGCCGGAGGGTGAGTGTCACCCGGCCAGTGTCCGAACGCCGGGTGAGCCACCGATGAACCCTTTATGAGGAGAACTTCATGGTCGCGGCGGGGCCGACGGCCGTCACTGCGGCAGTCGGTATCCCATGCCGCGTACCGTTTCCACCTGTTGGGCGCCGAGCTTCTTGCGCAGCGCACGCACATACACGTCGACTATGTTCGATCCGGGGTCGAAGTCGTAGCCCCAAACGTGGGACAGGATCTGCTCGCGGGACAGCACCTGGCCGGGGTGGCGCAGGAACAGCTCCAGCAGTACGAACTCCCGCGCCGTCAGATCCACCAGCGTGCCGCCGGCGCGGGCCCGGCGCGTGCGCAGGTCCAGGCTGAGGTCGCCGCAGCGCAGCACGGTCACCTCGGGCGCCCGGGCCGCCGTGCGCAGCCGCAGCCGCACCCGGGCCAGCAGCTCCTCGAAGCGGAACGGCTTGGTCATCCAGTCGTCCGCGCCGCCCTCCAGCCCGGCCACGGTGTCGCGCACCGAGTCGCGCGCGGTCAGCACGATCACCGGCACGGTCACCCGTGCCTCGCGCATCTCGCGCAGGACCGTGAAGCCGTCGCGGCCGGGCAGCCCGATGTCCAGGACGACCAGGTCGAAGCCGCCGGCGCAGGCGTAGTCGAGCGCCGCGTCGCCGTCCGCCGCGACGGTGGTGATGAAGCCGTTGGCCCGCAGGCCCTTCTCGACGAAGGCGGCGATGCGCTCCTCGTCCTCGGCGATGAGGATGCGGTTCATGGGGTCTCCAGTACGAGTACGAACGTGGCTCCGCCGCCGGGGGTCGGCCGCAGGTCGACCCGGCCGTGGTGCCCCTCGGCTATCGCCTTGACGATGGACAGACCGAGCCCCGCGCCGCTGCCGCTGCCGCCCCGGACGCCGCGGCGGGCCGCGCCGCGCCGGAAGCGCTCGAAGATGACGGCGGCGTCCGCGGGCCGGACGCCGGGGCCGCTGTCCGCGACGTACAGCTCCACCTGCCCGCCGGTCAGCCGCGAGCCGATGCGGACGGTCTGCCCCGGGCCGGTGTGCTCCACGGCGTTCTGCGCGAGCTGCACCATGGCCTGGGTGATGCGCTGGGCGTCCAGCTCGGCCTCGCACTCGGCGACCTCGGGCAGCTCCCACTGGCGGTCGCCCAGCGCCCTGGCCTTGACGAACACATCGGCGGTCAGCTCGGCGAGCTGCACCGGCGCCGGCTGGACGAAGTCGGGCCGCTCGGCCTTGGCCAGCAGCAGCAGGTCCTCCACGATGCGGCTCATGCGGTCCAGCTCGTCGGTGACCAGGCGCACGGTCTCGCGCCGCTCGGCCGCGCTCTCCGGGCCGTCGCCCTCGGACATCAGCTCCAGATGGCCGCGCACGATGGTGATCGGGGTGCGCAGTTCGTGGCCCGCGTCGTCCACGAACCGCCGCTGCGCGGCGAACGCGCGCTCCAGCCGGTCCAGCATCGCGTTGAACGTCTCGGCCAGCGCCGAGATGTCGTCCCGGCCGCGGATGGGGATGCGCCGGGTCAGGTCCTGCTCGGTGAGCTGGGCCGCGGTCGCCCGCACCAGCCGGACCGGGGCGAGGATGCTGCCCGCCACCGCCCAGCCCACGGCGCAGGTCATCAGCAGCGCGACGCCGGAGATGGCCAGCAGGATGCCGACGACGTTCTCGGCGGAGGACTGGGCGCGGTCGGAGTGGAAGGCGACGATGAACATGGTCTCCGGCTCGCCCTCGGCGCGGTTGATCGGCACCTTGGCCCAGCGGATCTCGCCGCTGTCGCGGGAGAGCGTGCCGGTGCTTCCGGGGGCGGCGGCTATCCGCTCCAGCGACGGCCGGTCCCGGTAGAGGGGCAGTTCGGAGGGGATGTCGCGGGGCTGGCGGATGACGGTCGGGTTCGGGGACTCGGCGATGAAGCCGAGCAACTCCTCGGCGGGGTCCGGGTACTGGCGTTCCAGGTAGAGGGTCAGCAGGCGGCGCGCGTCGGTGAACGGCTCGCCGGTCTGCGGGTCGCGGCCGCGCGCCACGAAGTTCCCGAACTCGGAGGTCTCCTGGGCGAGTATCTGCCCGGTGCGTTCGTTCACATCGCGCAGCAGGATCGAGCGGGTGGTGAGGACGACGGTCGCCAGGGCCACGGACATCACGACCAGCAGCCACAGCAGAATGCGGAAGCGGGCGGAGAGCCGGGACGGCGCCCGCGCGACGCGATCAGTCGTCGAAGGCGCCGTCGTCGTCCGGCTCGAACCCGTCGTCTCCTTCCCCGCCGCCGTCGTCGTCGAGGGGTGGTCGGTCGTGGTCATCAAGGGGGTCCTCGGTCGCTGAGGGTTGTGGCACGACCTCCTCGTTGGGGGGCGCCGACGGGGACGGCTCCTCCAACTCCACATCGGAGGGCACCAAGGGCGGTTCGGGATCGTCGCTGAGCAGATAGCTCGTCCCGGCGATGCCCACGGGTATCAGGACAACGGCCGCGAGTGCTGCCATACGGTGCGGGAATGCCATGGGAACAAGACTGCGGTCGAACAGTGGTGGTCTTCATGAAGAGGGGATGAGGAAATCTTAATGTTGAACGCGGCGGACAGGGCGCAAACATTCACCCACTCCGTCCTCAAGCGCCAACTACCCTTCCTTCACGGGTAGTTGCTGACGCACACGAAACTCCGGGCGAGTCGTTACGATCGGTGCGCGATTAACCCCCTTGTGTAGCGGGGTGATTGATCGTACAAGTCGTATATGGCCACTCCCCTCACTGCGGACAAGCTACTGAAAGCGCTCAAGGACGAGGGCGTCAAGGTCGTCGAGCACAAGTCCTGGCGCACCAACAACCGGAACGGCGTGGGCACCTGGGGCCCGGTGCACGGCGTGATGCTCCACCACACCGTCACCTCGGGCACCGCCGCGACCGTGGACCTGTGCTATGAGGGCCGCTCCGATCTGCCGGGGCCGCTGTGCCACGGGGTCATCGCCAAGGACGGCACCCTGTATCTGGTCGGCAACGGCCGGGCCAACCACGCTGGCAAGGGCGACCGCGACGTGCTCAACGCCGTCATCGCCGAGAAGTCCCTGCCCCCCGACAACGAGGCCGACACCGACGGCAACACCCACTTCTACGGCTTCGAGTGCATCAACATGGGCGACAACAAGGACCCCTGGCCCAAGGAGCAGGTCGAGGCCGCCGTGCGCGCCTCCGCCGCGATCTGCCGGGCGCACGAGTGGGGCGGGGCCGGCGACACCTCGGTGATCGGCCATCTGGAGTGGCAGCCGGGCAAGATCGACCCGCGCGGCCCCGGCATCTCCATGGGGGACGTGCGCGAGCGCGTCGTCGACCGCCTCGGGCACGCCGCGAACTGGACCCCGGACGAGGACTGAGCCGTTCCTCCGCAACGCTCCGCCACGCGTGGACAAGTACGGACGAAGGCGCGACCGCGGAAGGGGAGAGACGACGTGGGCACAGCCACCGGGACACGCGAGGGACTCCGTCCGAACGGCGCGGAAACGCACCGCCGGCGCCGCCGCAGCGGGATCACGCGCCTCCTGACCGGCCGGGCCGACGAGGCGCGGACGGCCGCCGACTTCGCCCGCGTGGCCGGGTGGATCGCCCCGCCGGGCGCCGGGCGCGAGGCCGGGGCCGTGCTCACCGCGCTGGCCGCGCTCACCGGTCTGGCCCCGGCGGACGGGGCAGTCCTGGAGCTGATCGCCGTCGACCGGCTGTCCCTCGCCGAGGCCGCCGCGGCGCTGGGTATCGGCTGGCGCGCCGCCCGCCGCCGGCTGCGCCGTGCCCGCCGGGCCCTGCGCGCCGCCCCCGCCCTGGCCCGGGCCCGGGAGGAGGCCGCCCTGCTGCCCATCCCGCTCGGCTACTCCGGACGCGGGTCATGAACGGGCGGCGCCGGCCGGCCTCCCGTCAGGCCGTGCCGCCGACCCGGCGGACCAGCTCCAGATAGCGGTCCCAGTCCCAGTGCGGCCCCGGGCAGACGCGGATCACGTCCGGCACCTCGTTGTGCCCGAGGATGTGCTCCCGGTCCACTGGTATGCCGTACCGCTCGCAGATGCCCGCCACCAGCCGGGCGGACGACTCGTACATCGCGTCGGTCAGATACGACGGGTCGTCGGCCCAGCCCTCGTGCTCGATGCCGATGCTGCGCTCGTTGAAGCCGCGGTTCCCCGCGTGATAGGCGACGTCCAGCTCCCGGGCCAACTGCGCTATGTGCCCGTCCGCGGAGCGCACCACGTAGTGCGTGGCGGCCCCGTGATCCGGATCCTGGAAGACCCGCAGCGTGATCGGGTACGTCGCCTCCGGCATGTGGATGACGACCCGGTCGATCGTGTAGTCCCGCGGCCGGCTGGCCCGCCGGTAGTTGGCCGGGGAGGCCGGGACCCACTCCGCGCCCTCGTGGTCCACCTCGCCCTCCACCCGCGGCGTCTCGGTCCCCGAGTACCGCCACCACCACCGGGAGAGGGTGTCGCGCCCGGCGAGCGCCACGGTGCCGAGCGCGCCCGCCGCCCCGGCGGCCAGCAGGGCGCGGCGGCGCACCGTGCCGCGTCCACCGGATTGCTCACCCATGCCCATCGATCCCTCCGCCGCGAGAACGCATACGCCCGGCGGTCGGTTCCGGCGCGGCTCGTAGAATCGGCTCACCATGCCCTACCTCGACCACGCCGCCACCACCCCCATGCTCCCCGAGGCCGTCGCGGCGATGACCGCTCAGCTCACCGCCACCGGCAACGCCTCGGCCCTGCACCACTCGGGGCGGCGGGCCCGGCGCGCGGTGGAGGAAGGGCGCGAGAGACTGGCCGCCGCGCTGGGGGCGCGCCCCAGCGAGGTCGTGTTCACCTCCGGCGGCACCGAGGCGGACAACCTCGCGGTCAAGGGCCTGTTCTGGGCGCGCCGCGCCGCCGACCCGCGCCGCACCCGGGTGCTGGCCAGCCCGGTCGAGCACCACGCCGTGCTCGACGTCGCGCAGTGGCTGGCCGACCACGAGGGCGCCCGGGTCGAGTGGCTGCCGGTGGACGGCCACGGCCGGGTGCACCCCGACGCGTTGCGCGAGGCGATCGAGCGGGACCCCGACGACGTCGCCCTGGTGACCGTGATGTGGGCCAACAACGAGATCGGCACCATCCTCCCCGCCGCCGAACTGGCCGCCGTCGCCGCCGAGTTCGGCATCCCCATGCACGCGGACGCCGTGCAGGCCGTCGGGCAGCTCGAGGTGGACTTCGCCGCCTCGGGCGTGGCCGCCCTCACCGTCTCCGGCCACAAGATCGGCGGGCCCTACGGCATCGGCGCCCTGCTGCTGGGCCGCGAATGGACCCCGACGCCCGTGCTGCACGGCGGCGGCCAGGAGCGGGAGGTCCGGTCCGGCACCCTGGACGTGCCCGCCATCGCGGGCTTCGCGGTGGCCGCCGAGCTCGCCGCCGCCCGCCGCCCCGGCTTCGCCGCGGAGATCGGCGCCCTGCGCGACGACCTGATCGCCGCGGTGACCACCGCCGTACCCGACGCCGTCCTCGGCGGCGACCCCGACCCGGCCGGGCGCCTCCCGGGCAACGCGCACTTCGCCTTCCCCGGCTGCGAGGGCGACTCGCTGCTGCTCCTGCTGGACGCCCAGGGCATCGAGTGCTCGACCGGATCGGCCTGCACCGCGGGCATCGCCCAGCCCAGCCATGTGCTGCTGGCCGCCGGCGCCGATCCGGAACTTGCCCGGGGCACGCTCCGTTTCACCCTCGGGCACACCTCCACCCGCGACGATGTCACCGCCGTCGCCGAGGCCATCGGCCCCGCGGTCGAACGCGCCCGCACGGCGGGACTGAGCTGACCCGCACTACCCTGGTGGGGTGATGACTGACCCCCGCCCCGGCTCCGCCCCCGGACCCGGACGCCGCCTGCGCGTGCTGGCCGCGATGTCCGGCGGCGTGGACTCCGCCGTCGCCGCCGCGCGCGCCGCCGAGGCCGGCCACGAGGTGACCGGCGTCCACCTGGCCCTCTCGGCGAACCCGCAGTCCTTCCGCACCGGCGCCCGCGGCTGCTGCACCATCGAGGACTCCCGCGACGCCCGCCGCGCCGCCGACGTCATCGGCATCCCGTTCTACGTGTGGGATCTCGCCGAGCGGTTCCGCCGGGACGTGGTCGAGGACTTCGTCGCCGAGTACCGGGCGGGCCGCACGCCCAACCCCTGTCTGCGCTGCAACGAGAAGATCAAGTTCGCCGCGCTGCTGGACAAGGCGCTGGCCCTGGGCTTCGACGCGGTCTGCACCGGCCACTACGCCAGCGTCGTGGAGACCGCCGACGGCCGCCGCGAGCTGCACCGTTCCGCCGACCTCGGCAAGGACCAGAGCTATGTGCTCGGCGTGCTCGACGAGCGGCAGCTCGCGCACGCCATGTTCCCCCTCGGCGACACCCGGGCCACCAAGGACGAGATCCGCGCGGAGGCCGAGCGGCGCGGGCTGGCCGTGGCGCGCAAGCCGGACAGCCACGACATCTGCTTCATCGCCGACGGCGACACCCGGGGCTTCCTGGCCGGCCACCTCGGCTCGGCCGAGGGAGACATCGTCGACGAGGAGGGCCGCAAGGTCGGTACCCACCAGGGCGCGCACGGCTTCACCATCGGCCAGCGCCGCGGCCTGCGCATCGGGCACCCCGCGCCGGACGGCAAGCCGCGCTACGTCCTGGACATCTCGCCCGTCTCCAACACGGTCACCGTCGGCCCGGCCGAGGCGCTCGACGTGGTCGCGCTCACCGCCGTCAAGCCGCGCTGGTGCGGCACGGCCCCGGACGGGCCCGGCACGTACACCGCGCAGCTTCGGGCGCACGGCGGCGAGACGCCGGTGACGGCCGAGCCGGTCGGCGACGAGCTGCGGGTGCGGTTCGGCGAGCCGGTGCGGGGCGTGGCGCCGGGCCAGGCGATCGTGCTCTACGACGGCACGCGCGTCGTCGGCTCGGCGACGATAGCCACCACCGAACGGGCGGGCGCGGCCGTCGGCCGGGGCACTGGCTGAGAACGACCTCGGAGCACGGCCTCAGGACACGTCGCGGCGGCGGTTGGCCAGCACCGGGATCAGCCGCCGGGCCCGGTCCGTCTCCGCCGGGTCCACGTCCACCAGCAGCAGCCCCGGCTCGGCGCCCAGCGCGGCGCGGACCTCGCCGAACGGCGAGACCGCCATGCTGTGCCCGATGCCGGTGGGCGCCGTGGTGGCCGGCGGTTCGCCCACGGTCGCCGGGTCCGCCTGGCCGGCCGCCACCACCCAGCACGTGCTGTCCAGCGCGCGGGCGCGCACCAGCGTCTCCCACTGCTCGCGCTTGCCGGGGCCCGCGCCCCAGGAGGCGGGCAGCAGAACGATCCGGGCGCCGTCGTCGGCCAGCCGCGTGAACAGACCGGGGAAGCGGACGTCGTAACAGGTGGCGAACCCCAGCACCACGCCGTCCACCCCGGCCACCACCGGCTCGGTGCCCGGCGCCACCGTGGCCGACTCGGCGAAGCCGTAGGCGTCGAAGAGGTGCAGCTTGTCGTAGTGGGTGTCCACGCCGCGGCCGGTGATCAGCAGCGTGTTGCGCACCCGGCCGTCCTCGGCGGGGGTGAACATCCCGGCGACCACCAGGACGCCGGCGCTGTCGGCGATCGCGCGCACCCGCGTCGCCCAGGGCCCGTCCAGCGGCTCGGCGACCGGGCCGAGCGGGATGCCGAACCGGGCCATCGCGGCCTCCGGGAAGACCACGACGTCGGCGCCCTCGGCCGCGGCCCGCGCGGTCTGCTCGGCGATGGCCGTCAGGTTCTCCACCGGCAGGACGCCGGACGCCAGTTGACTCGCTGCGATGCGCACAGGGCAATCTCCTTCGTTTTCCGGGCGGGGCCTGGGAGACCATGGTCGTATGGGAACGCATGTGATCACCGGGGCAGGGTCCGGCATCGGCGCGGCGGTCGCCCGACGGCTGGCCGAACGGGGCGATGAGCTGTGGCTCTGGGCGCGCGACGCGGGGCGCGCACGCGAGCTCGAGGAGCAATTCCCCGGCGCGCACACGCTGGTGGGCGACCTCGCCGAGCCGGAACGGCTGTCGTGGGCGCTCGGCCACCAGTCGCCGCCGGAGCGGATCGACTCGCTGCTGCACATCGCCGGCGTCGTCGAACTGGGCGAGGTCGGCGAGCTGACGCCGAAGATCTGGAACGCGCTGCTGGCAGCCAACCTGGTCGCCCCGGCCGAGCTGACCCGGCTGCTGCTGCCCCAACTGCGCGCGGCCCGCGGCCACGTGGTCTTCGTCAATTCCGGCGCCGGGCTCAGCGCCCACCCGCTGTGGTCCGCCTACGCCGCGAGCAAGCACGGGCTGAAGGCGCTGGCCGACTCGCTGCGCGGTGAGGAGGCCGGCCACGGCGTGCGCGTCACCACCGTCTACCCCGGGCGCACCGCGACTCCGATGCAGGAGAAGGTGCACCAGCAGGAGGGCAAGGAGTACGACCCCGAACGCTGGATGACCGCGGACTCGGTGGCCAGTACCGTCCTGGCCGCGCTCGACCTGCCCCGCGGGACGCTGGTCACCGATCTGAGCGTGCGCCCGGCGGGGTGACTTACGTTGTGTCCGTGACCGAAGAGCAGAAGTTCCCCTGGGGCCCGGCCGCCGCGACCGGCGTCGGGTCCATGCCCGGCGAGGACGCCCGGGAGGTCGCCCGGATCGTCACCGGGACGCTGGAGTCGTTGCCGTTCCTGCCGGAACTGCCCGCGCGCGGCCCGGGCGCCGACATGATCGGGCGCACCGCCGGGCTGCTCGCCGAGCTCTACGCGCGCGTCGAGCCGAGCGGCTGGCGCATCGGCGACCGGCCCGGCCGGGACACCCGGCGGGCGCGCGCCTGGCTGCGCGAGGACCTGGACGCGCTGGAGGAGTTCACCCAGGAGTTCGAGGGTGCGCTCAAGGTGTCCGCGGTCGGGCCCTGGTCGCTGGCGGCGGCCGTGGAGCGGCGCAACGGCGAGGCGATGCTCGGCGACACCGGCGCCCGCCGGGACCTGGCCGAGTCGCTGGCGGAGGGGCTGCGCGGCCATCTCGCGGAGGTGCGCCGCCGGGTGCCCGGCGCCCGCGTCGTCCTCCAACTCGACGAGCCCACGCTGCCCGCCGTGCTGAGCGGCCGGGTGCCCACGGCCAGCGGCTACCGGGCGCACCGGGCGGTGGATCCGGCGGTGGCCGAGGAGACGCTGCGCGGGCTGATCGCGGTGGCCGGGGACGACCCGGTGGTGGTGCACTGCTGCGCCGCCGGGGTGCCGTTCGGGCTGCTGCGGCGGGCCGGGGCGACGGCTGTCTCCTTCGACTTCAAGCTCCTCACCGAGCGTGATGACGAGGCGCTGGGCGAGGCCGTCGAGGGCGGTACCGCCCTGTTCGCCGGGGTGGTTGGGGCCGTCGGCGCCGGGGCGGAGGAATTGTCAGACCCGGCCGGTACTGTCGGTGGAGTCAGGTCGCTTTGGCGCAGGCTGGGGCTGTCTCCCGGGCTTCTCACGGAGTCCGTGACGGTCACCCCCGCCTGCGGGCTCGCGGGCGCCTCCCCGGCGTACGCGCGGGCCGCGCTCACACATTGCGTCCGGGCGGCGAGATCCCTCGCGGACAACCCTGAGTGACGGGAGACGAGACAGTGGCCGGCGAACGCGTCGTCGAACAGCAGTCAGCAGTGCCCGCCGAGGCGCGGGAGCGGCATGCCCGGCTCGCCGAGCAGGTCGAGGAGCACCGCTTCCGCTACTACGTGAAGACAGCCGTGATCAGCGACGCCGCGTTCGACAAGCTGCTGCGCGATCTGATGGCGCTGGAGGACGAGTTCCCCGAGCTGCGCACGCCCGACTCGCCGACGCAGGTGGTCGCGGGGGCGTACGAGACGGAGTTCAGCTCCGTCTCGCACCGCGAGCGGATGCTCTCCCTGGACAACGCGTTCGCCGACGAGGAGCTGGCCGCCTGGGCCGAGCGCGTCGCCGAGGAGCTGCGCGGCATTCCGTACCACTTCCTGTGCGAGCTGAAGGTGGACGGCCTCGCGGTCAACCTCACCTATGAGCGCGGCCGGCTGGTCCGCGCGGCCACGCGCGGCGACGGGCGCACCGGCGAGGACATCACGCCGAACGTGCGCACCATCGACGAGGTGCCCGTCCGGCTCAGCGGCGACCGGATCCCGGATCTGGTGGAGATCCGCGGCGAGGTGTTCTTCCCGATGGAGCGCTTCGAGGAGCTGAACGCCCGGCTCGTCGAGGCCGGCGACAAGCCCTTCGCCAACCCGCGGAACGCCGCCGCCGGTTCGCTCCGGCAGAAGGACCCCAAGATCACCGCCAGCCGCCCGCTCCAGATGGTGGTGCACGGCATCGGCGCCCGGGAGGGCCTGGACATCGACCGGCTCTCCGAGGCGTACGACCTGCTCAAGGAGTGGGGCCTGCCCACCGCCCGGGCCAGCAAGGTGGTGTCGTCGCTGGACGGGGTGCGGGAGTTCATCGCGTACTACGGGGAGCACCGGCACGCCGTGGAGCACGAGATCGACGGCGTCGTGGTGAAGCTGGACGAGATCCCGCTCCAGGGGCGCCTCGGCAGCACCTCGCGCGCGCCGCGCTGGGCGATCGCCTGGAAGTACCCGCCCGAGGAGGTCAACACCAAGCTGGTGGACATCCGCGTCGGGGTCGGCCGCACGGGCCGCGTCACGCCCTACGCCGTGGTCGAGCCCGTCACGGTGGCCGGCTCCGAGGTCGAGTTCGCCACCCTGCACAACCAGCAGGTGGTCAAGGCCAAGGGCGTGCTCATCGGGGACACGGTGGCGCTGCGCAAGGCGGGCGACGTGATCCCGGAGATCCTGGGGCCGGTCGCCGATCTGCGGGACGGCACCGAGCGGGAGTTCGTGATGCCCGACGAGTGCCCGGAGTGCGGCACCGCCCTGATGCCCATGAAGGAGGGCGACATCGACCTGCGCTGCCCCAACGCCCGGTCGTGCCCGGCCCAGTTGCGGGAGCGCATCTTCTATCTGGCGGGCCGCAGATGCTTCGACATCGACCACTTCGGCTATGTCGCCGCCACCGCGCTGACCCAGCCCCTGGAGCCCACCGAGCCGCCGCTGCGGGACGAGAGCCGGCTCTTCGAGCTCACGGTGGAGGAGCTGCTGCCCATCAAGTCGTACGTCCTGGACCAGGACACCGGCCTGCCCAAGCGCGACCCGGAGACCGGCGAGCCCAAGGTCGTCACCTTCTTCGCCAATCAGCAGGGCCAGCCCAAGAAGAACACCCTCGCCATGCTGGAGAGCATCCGCGAGGCGCGGACCCGGCCGCTGGCCCGGGTCCTCACCGCCCTGTCGATCCGGCACGTGGGTCCGGTGGCGGCCGAGGCGCTGGCGCGCGAGTTCCGTTCGCTGGACCGCATCGCGGAGGCGAGCGAGGAGGAGCTGGCCGCCGCCGAGGGCGTGGGGCCGACGATCGCCGCCTCGCTGAAGGACTGGTTCGCCGTGGACTGGCACCGCGAGATCGTGGAGCGGTGGCGCGCGGCCGGGGTGCGGCTGGCCGAGGCGGGCGACGAGGACACCGGGCCCCGCCCGCTGGCCGGCGTCACCGCGGTCGTCACCGGCACCCTGAGCGGCTTCACCCGGGACGGCGCGAAGGAGGCGTTGCAGAGCCGGGGCGCCAAGGTCACCGGCTCGGTGTCCAAGAAGACGGACTTCGTGATCGTCGGCGACAGCCCCGGCTCGAAGTACGACAAGGCCGTCCAGATGAAGGTCCCCGTGCTCGACGAGGACGGCTTCACGGTGCTGCTGGAGCGCGGGCCCGACGCCGCCCGGGAGGCCGCGCTGCCCACTGACGTCGAGTCACCTTCGTGACGTGCGGCGTCTTGCGGCGACCCGCGCCCCGGGCATATACCAGAGAGATAGGAGCATGTGAGGGGGTTTCAGGAGACCGCCGGGTTCCCTGCCCCTCACACCGCCGGGCGTCCTAGGGTGGGGTGATGCGCCCGCTCCGGGCGCGGGCGACACCGGCCGTGAGAGGGATCCCGTATGCAGTCAGCCCCCCACGGGAGACCGACTCCGCAGGGAGGCCCTGCCTGGCTCTCCCGATATCTCCGCCCGGCCGTGCTCGCCGGCGCCGGCGTGGCGTTCCTCATAGGCGTGCTGCGCGTGCTCGCCGAGGGGCGCGCACTGTTCCCCGGCGACCGGCCCGGCTGGGGCTTCGCCGTCCTCACCGGCCTCGTCGTCGCCTACCTGGTGGCCGTCGGCCGCGAGCGCTGGTGGGGCGGCTCCGGCTCCGGCGCCGCGCTCGCCCTGGCGATGCTGCTGCTCTACGGCTGGGTGCCGGCCGTGCTGGTCAGCCTCTTCGTGGTCACCCTCGTCGGCGCCGCCCGCCGGGACCGCTGGCGAGACGCCCTGCTGCACGGCGCCATCGACATGCTGGGCGTCGGCGCCGCCGCCCTGGCGCTGGCCGCCTGGGGCACCCGGCCCAGCGTCGAGCACCCCTGGGAGCCCGCCGACTGGCAGCCCTCCACCCTGCCCCAACTGCTGCTCGGCGCCTCGGCCTACCTCGTCGTCTCCCGGCTGCTCCTGTGGCTGAGCTCCGACCCGCCCGGCGGCCTGCCGTCCCTGGCCGGCGCCGCGCTGCTGCGCCAGGGCCTGGTCGCCATCGCGCTGCTGTGCATCGCGCCGCTGATCGTCGTGGTCGCCGTCGAACAGCCCATCGTCCTCCCGCTGTTCGCGGTGCCGCTGATCGCCCTGGACTCCTCGCTCTGGATGGCCCGCGCCCGCGACGAGGACCAGCTCATCGACCCGCTGACCGGCCTGCCCAACCGCCAGTGGCTGCTGGCCCGCACCACCACCGCGCTCGTGGAGGCCGCCCGGACCGGCGACCGCGCCGCACTGCTCCGGATCGACCTGGACAGCTTCCGTTCCGTCAACGACACGCTCGGCCACCTCACCGGCGACCGGCTGCTCCTCCAGATCGCCGACCGCATCCAGCGGGAGCTGCCGGACGACGCGGAGGTCGCGCGGCTCGGCGGCGACGAGTTCGCCGTGCTGCTGCCCCGCGTCGCCTCCGCCACCAGCGCGCAGCGCGCCGCCCGCGCCATCATCGGCTCCCTCAGCGCCCCGCTGGAGCTGGACGGGCTGACCCTCGTCGTCGAGGCCAGCGCCGGCGTCGCGGTCTTCCCCGACCACGACCCCGAGGGCGAGGGCCTGCTGCGCCGCGCCGACGTCGCCATGTACACCGCCAAGCGGGACCGCAGCGGCGTCGAGGTCTACGACGCCAGCCGCGACATCAACACCCCCGACCGCCTCGCGCTGCTGGGCGACCTGCGCCGCGCCCTGGACACCGGCGAGGTGGAGCTGCACTACCAGCCCAAGGTCCGGTTCGACGGCGTGGTCGCCGGCCTGGAGGCGCTGCTGCGCTGGAAGCACCCCGACCGCGGCCGGGTCCCGCCCGACGAGTTCATCGCGATCGCCGAGACCTCCGGCCTGATGCCCCAGTTGACGGAGTACGTGCTGGAGACCGCGCTCGGCCAGGTCGCCCGCTGGCGCGCGGGCGGCCTCACCGTCCCCGTCGCGGTCAACGTCTCGCCCCGCGACGTCCACACCCCCGGCTTCGCCGGCGCCGTCGCCGCCCGGCTGGCCCGGCACGGCGTGCCGGCCGGCTCCCTCCAACTGGAGATCACCGAGCACGTGATGCTGGAGGACCCGCAGCAGGCCGCGGACACCCTCGCCGGGCTGACCGGCCACGGCGTGCGGATGTCCCTGGACGACTTCGGCACCGGCTACTCCTCGCTGGTCCACCTGCGCAGCCTGCCGGTCAGCGAGCTGAAGATCGACCGTTCCTTCGTCGCCCGCCTCGCCATGGACAGCGAGGACGCCGAAATCGTCCGCTGCACCGTGGAGCTGGCCCACTCCCTGGGTCTGGTGGTCGTGGCCGAGGGCGTGGAGGACGACGAGACCTGGGAGCGGCTGCGCGCCCTGGGCTGCGACGCGGTCCAGGGCTGGCTCGTCGCCGCCGCGATGCCCGCCGGCGAGACCACCGACTGGCTGCGCGCCCGCAACACCGCGCCGCCGAAGGTGGAGTCCACGCCCGGCGCCCCCGGTGACGACCTCGCCTCGGAGAACCCGGCCGACCCCGAGCCCGTCCGCTGACGCCCCCCGCGGAATCGGTGCGCGGGCCGCGCCGCCGTCGCCATAGGATTGGCCGGGAACCCAATCCCGCGACGAGCAAGAGGATCGCCACATGCCTGGCATCACGCGCGAGGAGGTCGCCCACCTCGCCCGGCTGGCGCGTCTGGAGCTGACGGACGAAGAGCTCGACCACTTCGCCGGACAGCTCGACGACATCATCGGCGCGGTCGCCCGCGTCTCCGATGTGGCCGCCGAGGACGTACCGCCGACCTCCCACCCGCTGCCGCTCACGAACGTGATGCGCCCCGACGAGGTCAGGCCCGGCCTGACCGCGCAGCAGGCGCTGTCCGGGGCACCGGCCCAGGAGCAGCAGCGTTTCAAGGTGCCGCAGATCCTGGGGGAGGAGTGACCGCCATGGCCGACCTGACCCGGCTCACCGCCGCCGAGATCGCCGCGCGCATCGCGGACGGCACCGTCAGCGCCGTCGAGGTCGCCGAGGCGCACCTCGCGCGCATCGACGCCGTCGACGAGAAGGTGCACGCCTTCCTGCACGTGGACCGCGAGGGCGCCGTCGCCCAGGCCCGCGCCGTCGACGCCAAGCGCGCCGCGGGCGAGCGCCTCGGCCCGCTGGCCGGCGTTCCGCTGGCGCTGAAGGACATCTTCACCACCGAGGGCGTGCCGACCACCGTCGGCTCCAAGATCCTGGAGGGGTGGATCCCGCCCTATGACGCGACGGTGACCAGGCGCCTCAAGGAGGCCGGCATCGTCATTCTCGGCAAGACGAACATGGACGAGTTCGCCATGGGGTCCTCCACCGAGAACAGCGCCTTCGGCCCCACGGGCAACCCGTGGGACCTCACCCGCATCCCCGGCGGCTCCGGCGGCGGTTCGGCCGCCTCGCTGGCCTCCTACCAGGCGCCGCTGGCCATCGGCACCGACACCGGCGGCTCGATCCGGCAGCCCGCCGCCGTCACCGGCACGGTCGGCGTCAAGCCCACCTACGGCGGCGTCTCCCGGTACGGCATGGTCGCGTTCTCCTCCTCGCTCGACCAGGGCGGCCCCTGCGCCCGCACGGTCCTGGACGCGGCGCTGCTGCACGAGGTGATCGCCGGGCATGACCCGCTGGACTCCACCTCCATCGACGCCCCGGTCCCGGCCGTCGTCGAGGCCGCGCGGAACGGCACGGTGGCGGGCCTGCGGGTCGGCGTGGTCCGGGAGTTCCGGGGCGAGGGCTTCCAGGCCGGCGTCCTGCAGCGCTTCGACGAGTCCGTCGCGCTGCTGCGCGAGCTGGGCGCCGACATCGTCGAACTGTCCTGCCCGTCCTTCGAGTCGGCCCTCGCCGCCTACTACCTGATCGCCCCGTCCGAGTGCTCGTCGAACCTGGCCCGGTTCGACGCGATGCGCTACGGCCTGCGCGTCGGCGACGACGGCACTCGGTCCGCCGAGGCCGTCACCTCCCTGACCCGGGAGGCTGGCTTCGGGCCCGAGGTCAAGCGCCGCATCATCCTGGGCACCTACGCGCTGTCCTCCGGGTACTACGACGCGTACTACGGCAGCGCGCAGAAGGCCCGCACGCTGGTCTCCCGGGACTTCCAGCGGTCGTTCGAGCAGGTCGATGTCATCGTCGCGCCGACCACGCCGAGCACCGCGTTCCCGATCGGCGAGCGCGCGGACGACCCGATGGCGATGTACCGCGCGGACCTGTGCACCATCCCGGTCAACCTCGCGGGCATCTCCGCCATGTCCCTGCCCTGCGGGCTGGCCCCGGAGGACGGCCTCCCCGTGGGCCTGCAAATCGTCGCCCCCGCCCTGGCGGACGACCGGCTGTACCGCGTCGGAGCCGCGGTCGAGGCCGCGTTCCAGGCACGCTGGGGCCACCCGATCCTCGAGGAGGCACCCGCGCTATGAGCAAGAAGCAGAAGTCGAAGACCAGCATGTACATCTCCCTCGGCAGCACCCTCTTCGGGACGGTGAGCGTTGCCAAGCGGCTGAAGGAGGCCCGCCGGGAGGGCGACAAGCTCCAGCTCGCGGACGCCCTCGTCTCGGCGGCTGCGATCGTCACCGGCGTCGCGATCCTGGCCCGCGAGCTGCGCCGGATGAGCGGGGACGAGTCCGACATCCTCGCCGACTGAGCGGCACCGAGCATTCCGAGAGGGAGTACCCCTGTGACCGTCACCGAATTGGTGTCGTACGAGGACGCGCTGGCGTCCTACGACCCCGTCATGGGCCTCGAGGTCCATGTGGAGCTCGGCACCAAGACCAAGATGTTCTGCGGCTGCGCCACCACCCTCGGCGCCGAGCCCAACTCGCAGACCTGCCCGACCTGTCTGGGCCTGCCGGGCGCGCTGCCCGTGGTCAACGCCGTCGGCGTGGAGTCCGCGGTGCGCATCGGCCTCGCGCTCAACTGCGAGATCGCCGAGTGGTGCCGCTTCGCCCGGAAGAACTACTTCTATCCGGACATGCCGAAGAACTTCCAGACCTCGCAGTACGACGAGCCGATCGCGTTCAACGGCCATCTCGACGTGCAGCTCGCCGACGGCGAGGTGTTCCGCATCGGCATCGAGCGCGCCCACATGGAGGAGGACACCGGCAAGTCCACCCACATCGGCGGCGCGACCGGGCGCATCCACGGCGCCCGGCACTCGCTGCTCGACTACAACCGGGCCGGCATCCCGCTGATCGAGATCGTCACCAAGCCGATCACCGGCGCTGGCGAGCGCGCCCCCGAGGTGGCCCGGGCCTACGTCGCCGAGCTGCGCGAGCTCATCCGCACCCTGGGCGTCTCCGAGGCCCGGATGGAGATGGGCCAGCTTCGCTGCGACGTCAACCTGTCGCTGCGCCCGCACGGCCGGGAGGCGTTCGGCACCCGCAGCGAGACGAAGAACGTCAACTCGCTGCGCAGCGTGGAGCGCGCCGTCCGGTTCGAGATCCAGCGGCACGCCGCCGTTCTCGGCGACGGCGGCACCATCGTGCAGGAGACCCGCCACTTCCACGAGGAGAACGGCACCACCACCTCCGGCCGGGTCAAGGAGGAGGCCGAGGACTACCGGTACTTCCCCGAGCCCGACCTGGTGCCGGTGGCGCCGGCGAAGGAGTGGGTGGAGCGGCTGCGCGGCGAGCTGCCGGAGCTGCCGCTGGCCCGCCGCAACCGGCTGCGCGAGGAGTGGGGCATCTCGGCGCACGAGATGCAGTCCGTGCTCAACGCGGGCGCCATCGACCTCATCGTCGCCACCACCGCGGCCGGGGCGGACGCCGCCGCGGCCCGCAAGTGGTGGATGGGCGAGCTGGCCCGCCGGGCGAACGAGC
This sequence comes from Streptomyces litchfieldiae, assembly GCF_031845365.1. Lineage (NCBI taxonomy): Bacteria > Bacillati > Actinomycetota > Actinomycetes > Kitasatosporales > Streptomycetaceae > Streptomyces > Streptomyces litchfieldiae. The sequence goes on along the minus strand of NZ_JAVREL010000001.1, from coordinate 206,610 downwards.
AGGGTGTCGAGCTGTCCGAGCTGCCCATCACCCCGGCGCACGTGGCGCGCGTCGCCGCGCTGGTCGCCGAGGGCGCGCTGAACGACAAGCTGGCCCGCGCGGTCATCGAGGGCGTGCTTGCCGGCGAGGGCGACCCGGACGAGGTGGTCGAGAAGCGCGGCCTGCGGATCGTCTCCGACGAGGGCGCGCTGGGCCGGGCCGTCGACGAGGCCATCGCGGCCAACCCGGGCGTCGCGGACAAGGTCCGCGGCGGCAAGGTCGCCGCGGCCGGCGCCCTGGTCGGCGCGGTCATGAAGGCCACGCGCGGCCAGGCGGACGCGGCCCGGGCCCGCGAGCTGATCCTGGAGAAACTGGGCGCCGCCGAGTAGTCCGGCCGGGCCTTTCGCGATGCCGCCACGGGTAATTCGGTTGCCCGTGGCGGCATTGTCTGTTGCACTGACCGGCGGCACCAAGCCACCGGCCACACCGAGGAGTTCCGTCATGCGCCCCGCGTTCATGTTCACCGCGAAGGGAATCACCGCCTATTCGGAGGACATGACACGCAGTGGCAACGCTGAACCTGGGAATTCTGGCGCATGTCGACGCCGGTAAGACCAGTCTGACCGAGCGGCTTCTCCACGCCGCCGGCGTCATCGACCGGCCCGGCAGCGTCGATGACGGCAATACCCAGACCGATTCGCTCGCGCTCGAACGGCAGCGCGGCATCACCATCAAATCCGCCGTCGTCTCGTTCGCCCTCGACGGCGTCACGGTCAATCTCATCGACACCCCCGGCCACCCGGACTTCATCGCCGAGGTGGAACGGGTGCTGAACGTGCTCGACGGCGCCGTGCTCGTCGTCTCCGCCGTGGAGGGCGTGCAGGCGCAGACCCGGGTGCTGATGCGGACGCTGCGGCGGCTGCGCATCCCCACCCTCGTCTTCGTGAACAAGATCGACCGGCGCGGCGCGCGCCACCGCGACCTGCTGCGCAGCATCGCCGAGAAGCTGACCCCGGCCGTCGTCCCCATGGGATCGCCGGACGGGCTGGGCACGCGCGAGGCCCGCTTCACGCCGTTCACCGCCGCCGACGGCGACTTCACCGTGGCGCTGGCGGAACGCCTCGCCGACCACGACGACGCCCTGCTCGCCGCGTATGTGGACGGTGCGGAGGCGCTCTCCGGGCACCGGCTGCGCGCCGAGCTGGCGGCGCAGACCGGGCGGGCGCTGGTGCACCCGGTGTTCTTCGGTTCCGCGGTCACGGGCGCGGGCGTGGCCACGCTGATGGCCGGCGTCCGGGAGCTGCTGCCCGCGGCCGAGGGCGATGCGGACGGCCCGGTGTCCGGCACCGTCTTCAAGGTCGACCGCGGCCCGGCGGGGGAGAAGATCGCGTACGCCCGCCTGTTCTCCGGGACGGTGCGCACGCGCGACCGGCTGCGGTACGGCCGCGACGGCGAGGGGAAGGTCACCGGGATCAGCGTGTTCGACCAGGGCGCGGCCGTTCCCCGGGAGTCGGTCGGCGCCGGCCGGATCGGCCTCCTGCGGGGGCTGGCCGGGGTGCGGATCGGGGACACGCTGGGCGGCGCGGAAACGGCCCCGGCGCCCGAACGCCACTTCGCCCCGCCGACGCTGGAAACGGTCGTCGAGCCCTGCCGCTCCGCCGACCGGCGCGCGCTGCATCTGGCGCTCAGCCAGCTCGCCGAGGCGGATCCGCTGATCAATCTGCGGCAGGACGCGCGGCGCGGGGAAATCTCCGTCTCGCTCTACGGCGAGGTGCAGAAGGAGGTCATCGAGGCGACGCTCGCCGAGGAATTCGGAGTCGAGGTCACCTTCCGGGAATCGACGACGATCTGTATCGAGCGGCCGGCGGGCACCGGCGCGGCATTCGAGCTCATCGGCAAGGAGCCCAATCCGTTCCTCGCCACGGTTGGGCTGCGCGTCGAGCCGCGCCCGCCCGGCTCCGGCGTGGAATTCGGGCTGGAGGTCGAACTCGGCTCGATGCCGTTCTCGTTCATGAAGGCGATCGAGGAAACCGTGCACGAGACGCTGCGCGAGGGCGTGCACGGATGGCAGGTGACGGACTGCGCCGTGACGTTGACGCATTCCGGCTACTGGGCACGGCAGAGCCATTCCCACGGCGTGTTCGACAAGAGCATGTCCAGCACCGCCGGGGACTTCCGCAACCTGACGCCGCTGGTCCTGATGGCCGCGCTGCGCCGGGCCGGCACGCGGGTGCACGAGCCGATGCACCGCTTCCGCCTGGAGGTCCCGGCGGACGCGTTCTCCCCGGTGCTGTCCGCGCTGGCGCGGCTGCGGGCGGTCCCGCTGGCGCCGGTGACGCGCGGTGCGTCGTATGTGCTCGACGGGGAGATCCCGGCGGCCCAGGTGCACGAGCTGGAGCAGCGGCTGCCGGGGCTGACCGGCGGGGAGGGCGTGCTGGAGTCCGCGTTCGACCACTACCGGCCGGTGACCGGCCCGGCGCCGGCCCGGCGGCGGACGGACCACAACCCGCTGGACCGCAAGGAGTACCTGCTGCACGTGGTGCGCCGGGTGCGGGGCCCGGGCGGTCAGGGCGACTGAGGCGCTGAGGCGGGTGAGGCCCCTAAGGCCCCTAAGGCCCCCGGCGAACGCGCGGCGCGGATCGCCGGGGGCCCCTTCTGAGGCGTGGGCCCCGGCAGAACGCGGCGGTTGCCCGATGCGCCCGGCACACCCCGGGGGCGACCGTGGAGGGCGGGCCGGAAGGGGCCGGCCCGGGGAAGGGGCGTCGTGATCGACTACGAACTGCTGCACCGGGTGCGGGCCGCCGAGCTGATGCGCGCGGCCGAGGAGCACCGCCTCGCCAGGACCGCCCGGCGGCGCCGCAAGCGCCGCCGCCCCCGGCCCGGGGCGGCGTGAACGGTCGGGAGGGCCAAGGGCGTTCGCCCGCCGCAATAGTCGGTACCGCGCTGTCGGTGCCCCGTGCGATGCTCGACGGCGTGGTGGCCCGCGGTGTGAGTCCGGTCTTCGTCGGCCGCGGCCCGGAGCTGGCCGAGCTGACCGAGGGGCTGGCGCGCGCCCGCGAGGGGGAGCCGCAGGCGTTCGTGGTCGGCGGCGAGGCCGGCATCGGCAAGACCAGGCTGCTGGAGGAGTTCCTCGCCCGCGCCCGCGCGTCCGGAGCGGTCACCGCCGTCGGCGCGTGTGTCGAACTGGGCGCGGACGGCCTGCCCTTCGCGCCCGTGGCGGCCGTGTTGCGGTCGCTGCACCGGCAGTTCGGGACGGCGCTCACCGAGGCCGCGACGGGGCAGGAGGACGAGCTGGCCCGGCTGCTGCCCGAGCTGGGCGTGCCCGGCCAGCCGGCCGGCGACGCGACGGACCGCGCCCGGCTGTTCGAGCTGACCACCCGACTGCTGGAACGGCTCGCCGCCGACGACCCGTTGATCATCGCGATTGAGGACCTGCACTGGTCCGACCGTTCCACGCGCGAGCTGATGCGCTATCTGTTCCGTTCCGTTCAGCGTGCCAAGCTGGTCCTGGTGGCGACCTACCGCGCCGACGACATCCACCGCCGCCACCCGCTGCGCCCGTTCCTCGCCGAGCTGGACCGGCTGCGCAGCGTGCGGCGGATCGAGCTGGCCCGGTTCACCCGGAGCGAGGTCTCGGCGCAGATGGCGGCGATCACCGGTTCCCGCCCGCGGCCCGGCCTGCTCGGCTCCGTCTTCGAACGCTCCGAGGGGAACCCGTTCTTCGTCGAGGAGCTCACCGCCGGCGGCCCCGGCAGCGCCATGAGCGAGACCCTGCGCGACCTGCTGCTCGTCCGCGTCGAGGCGCTGCCCGAGGACGTGCAGGACGTGCTGCGCACCGTCGCCGAGGGCGGCTCCTCGGTGGAGCACGGCCTCCTCGCGGAGGTCGCCCGCCGCCCCGAGCCCGAGCTGCTGGACGCGCTGCGCGCGGCCGTGGGCGCGCACCTGCTGGCGCCCACCGAGGAGGGCGACGGGTACCGCTTCCGGCACGCGCTGATGCGCGAGGCCGTCGTCGACGATCTGCTGCCGGGCGAGCGCGCCCGGCTCAACCGCCGCTTCGCCGAGGCGCTGGAGCGGACGGCCGGGCTCGTCCCCGGCGACCAGCGCGCCGCGCGCCTGGCCAGCTACTGGTACCACGCCGGCGACCGGGCCAAGGCGCTGCCGGCCGTGCTGGAGGCCGCCGCGCAGGCCCACCGGCGTTACGCCTACGCCGAGCAACTGCGGCTGCTGGAGCGGGCGCTCGAGCTGTGGGACGGCGTGCCGCCCGAGGTGCTGGCCGGGCTGCGGCCCATCGGCCCGGTGTGGGGCTATCCGGCCGCCATCGACGGCGCCGCCGAGCCCGTCGGCCAGGTCGACGTGCTGGCCGAGGCGACCCGGGCCGGGGTGCTGTCCGGCCAGCCGGAACGGGCCCTCGCCATGGCGAAACGGGCGCTGCGGCTGCTGGGAGAGCGCGACGAGCCGCTGCGCGCCGCCTGGTTCTGGACGCAGCGCGCCTGGCTGGCCGAGGGACCCGGCCGCGGCGACGGCCGGCGCGAGCTGGACCGCGCCCGGGAGCTGGTGCGCGGACTGCCGCCCTCCGTCGTGCACGCCCAGGTCCTCGCGCTGGACGCCGCACGGCGCTCCGCGGAGCGCCCCGGGCCCGAGATGCTCGAAACAGCCGAGCGCGCGGTGCAGTTGGCGCGCCTGGTGGAGGCGGAGAGCACCGAGCTGTACGCCCGCGTCACCCTGGCCTGTCTGCGGGCCGACTCCGGGGAGATCGCCGGGGGAGTGGCCGAGCTGTTCACCGTGCTCGACCGCATCCTGGAGCGCGGCGAGGTCAGCCTGCTCGGGCGCTGTCTGGTCAACCTCGTCTCGGTGCTCAGCTTCATCGGCCACCTCGCGCGGGCCGACCAGGTCGCCGCCGAGGGGCTGCGGCTCGCCGAGCGGTACGGCCTGGAGAACACCAAGGGCTGGCTCTCGGCGAACCACGCCCAGGTGCTGATCGAGCTCGGGCGCTGGGACGCCGCCGAGGCGGCACTGGCCGCGGCCGCCCGGGCGCGCGGCGTTCAGCCGCGCATCGCGGCGCGCGTGCTGGCCGGCCATCTCGCCGCGCTCACCGGCGACTTGGCGGCGGCCCGGGCGGCGCTGGCCGCCACCCACGCCGAGACCGACACCACCGATCTGCGACCGTCGTTCGTCATCGAGCTGGCCGTGGTGGGGGTGGAGACGGCGGCGGCGGAGGGGCGGTTCGAGGACGCCAGGGACGTCTTCCGCGCCGCCACGGCCGAGCCGTTCCCGTCGTTCACCACCGCACTCGTGTGGAACCTGCTCATCGTCGCCGCCCGCGCGGAGGCGTTGACCCGGGGGCTGCCCGCGTCCGACCGGGACCGGCCGGCGGCCGTCGCGCGGATCCGCCGCGTGCTGAAGTCCATGGCCCGGACGACGCCCATGTGGGCGGCCTTCGGCCACCTCGTCGAGGCCCAGGTGCTGCGCGCCGAGGGCCGCGACACCGCCGCCCACTGGGAGACGGCGGTGGCCGCGCTGGAGGAGCTGGGCCTGCCCCACCACCTGGCCGAGGCCCGCCTGGGCCGGGCGGAGGCGCTGCTCGCCGAGGGCCGCGCCGACGACCGGGAGCGGGTGGCCGAGCTGCTGCGGCTGGTCCGGGCCGCCACCGCCGAGCTCGGCGCCGAGCCCCTGCGGCAGCGGGCCGAGCAGCTCGCCACCCGGGCCCGGATCGCCCTGTCCGCCCCGGCGCGCGCGGCGGTCCCGGCACCGGCCGACCAGTTCGGCCTTACGCCGCGGGAGCGGGATGTGCTGGCGCTGGTGGCGGCGGGCCGGAGCAATCGGCAGATAGCCGAGGAGCTGTTCATCTCGCCCAAGACGGCGAGTGTGCATGTGTCCAACATCCTGGCCAAGCTGGAGGTTCCCGGCCGGGGCGAGGCAGCCGCGCTCGCCCACCGCCTGGGGCTCGTCCCGGCCGGCTGATCCGAGGGCCAAGGGCCCGGCCGTCCTAGAACGGGCGCCCGGCGCGCCGCCGGTGGGTGCCCTAGGGCCTGTATCGAGTTCCCGGTCGGATCAGCCCGCGGCGTCAGACGCGGTGCATCGCAAGGCACCGGATCGCAGCTCATACCCGGCCGTATTCGCGCGATTCGGCTGGGGGCACCTCCCAGACGGAGTCTGGGGGAGCGGCGAGGTGCCGTGACTGGCGTCGCGGGCCCGGGCGGGAACTCGATACAGGCCCTAAGGCCCCGTCGGGTCCCCGCCTAAGGACCCCCCGCGCCGCCAAGTTCCGCAAGCTGCCCGATGCGGGCGCCACCCCTGGGAGCGGAGTGTTGAGGCATCGGGAAACACCGGTGACCAGCGAGATCCAAGGGGATACCCACCATGTTGTACGAACTGATGAACGTCGAGGCCCGGATGGCCGCGCTGCGCGAGGAAGCCGAACGGGAGCGGCTGGCGGCGGTCGTCCGCCGGGCGAACCGCGCGGCCGAGGCCGGTGGGAAGGAGGACAACGGGCGGGGCGCGAGCAGAGGACGGCGGCAGCGCGCCGCGGCGGCCGGTGCCCGGCGCCGGGCGCTGCGCTGGGGCGGGGGCGCGTGATGGCCGCCCCCGGCACGGTGTCGGAGGCATATGCGATCCTGCGGGACATGGAGAACAAGACCGTCAGTCCCGTCTTTGTCGGCCGCGGCCCCGAGCGCGCCGCCCTGGCGGAGGGGCTCATGGCCGCGGACGATGGCAGGCCGCAGGCGGTGCTGATCGGCGGCGAGGCGGGAGTGGGCAAGACACGCCTGGTGGAGGAGTTCCTCCACCAGGCGCACGAGGCGGGGGCGCTCACGGCCGTGGGCGCCTGCGTGGAAGTGGGCGCCGACGGGCTGCCGTTCGCCCCCGTCGCGACCGTGCTGCGGGCGCTGCACCGCCAGCTCGGCGAGGAGCTGACGCGAGCCGCCGCCGGATTCGGCGGCGAGCTGGCCCGGCTGCTCCCCGAGCTGGGGGAGCCCAGCGCCACGGTGCGCGTGGCGCGGGAGGTGGAGGTGCGCGGCCGGCTCTTCGAGCTGACCGCGCGGCTGCTCGAAACGCTGGCCCAGGACCGGGTGCTGGCCCTCGTCATCGAGGATCTGCACTGGTCCGACCGCTCCACCCGGGAGCTGCTGGGCTATCTCTTCCGCTCCCTCCAGGGCGGCCGGGTGCTGATCGTCACCACCTACCGCTCCGACGACATCCACCGGCGCCACCCGCTGCGCCCGTTCCTCGCCGAGCTCGACCGGCTGCGGACGGTCCGCCGGCTGGAGCTGGCCCGCTTCACCCGCGACGAGGTGCGCAGCCAGGTCGCCGGAATCCGCGGCACCCTGCCGCCCGAGGACCTGCTGGAGCAGATCTACCGCCGCTCCGACGGGAACGCCTTCTTCGTCGAGGAGTTGGCCAGCATGTCCGACGGGTGCGGCGCCGGCGGCATCAGCGACTCCGTGCGCGACCTGCTGCTCGTGCGCGTCGAGATGCTGCCGGAGACCGCGCAGCGCGTCGTGCGCATAGCCGCCGAGGGCGGTTCCAAGGTCGAGTACGGGCTGCTGCGCGCGGTCACCGGCATCGGCGAGGACGAGCTGATCGAGGCGCTGCGCGCGGCGGTGGGCGCCAGCATCCTGCGCGCCGACGAGGACGGCACCTACCGTTTCCGGCACGCGCTGGTCCGCGAGGCCGTCGACGACGACCTGCTGCCCGGCGAGCGGACCCGGATCAGCCGCAGGTACGCCGAGGCGCTGGATGCGGATCCCGCGCTGGTCCCGGCCGACGAGCGCCCAGCCCGGCTGGCGACGTACTGGTACCACGCGAACGACCCCGCCAAGGCGCTGCCCGCCGTGGTCGGCGCGGCCACCGGCGCCCGGCGCCAGCACGCCTACGCCGAGCAGCTCCAGTTGCTCGACCGCGCGCTGGAGCTGTGGGACAGCGCCCCCGCGGAGGTCCGGCAAGGGCTGCGGATCGCCGAGGACGCCGAGTCCTATCCGCTGTGCGACTGCGCCGACGACCCGCTGAGCTTCCTCGACATGCTCGCCGAGGTGACGCTCGCCGCCCGGTACGCGGGCGACGCCGAGCGCGGCCTGTCCGTCATCAGCCGCGCGCTGCGCGTGCTGGAGGGCCTCGGCCATCCGCTGCGCGCCGCCTGGTTCTGGACCGAGAAGTCCCGCTTCATGCGGCACCTGGGGCGTGGCAACGGCTGGGCCGAGCTGGGCACCGCGCAGGAGCTGCTGCGCGGCTTCCCGCCCTCGCCCGTGCACGCCCGGGTGCTCACCGAGGCCGCGCTGTGGGGCGCCGTCTTCGACCCGGGGCCGCGCAGCCTGGCCATCGCCGAACGCGCCGTGGAGCTGGCCCAGGAGGTCGGCGACGAGCACACCGCGCTGAACGCCCGCGTCAGCCGGGGCGGGCTGCTGATCGAGACCGGCCGGGGCGAGGCCGGGGTCGTGGACCTGCGGGCGGTGGCCGACCGCGTGGTCGCTGCCGACATGGTCGGCGTTTTCACCCGCAGCCACATAAATCTCCAGTCGCTGCTGGAGTCCATGGGCCGTTCCGAGGAGGCACTCGCCTTCGCCGAGGAGGGCATCCGGCTGGCCTACCGGTACGGGCTGCGCGACACCCAGTCCTGGATCCACGGGAACCGGTCCGACGCCCTGTTCTCGCTGGGCCGGTGGGCCGAGGCGGAGGCGGCGGCGGGCGAGGCGCGGGCCGCCGGCCAGATGCCGGTGACCCGGGCGCTGGCCGCGCAGCGGCTCGCCCGCCTCGCGCTGGGCCGGGGCGACCTGGCGGCGGCCGAGGCGGAGATCACCCTGATGGGCGAGCACCACCGCGCGTACACGGGACTGGCGCCGCAGTACGCGCATCCCTTCGCCCAGCACCGGATCGCCTTCGCCGCGGCGCAGGGCCGGATCCTCGACTGCCGCCGGATCCTGGCCGAGGCCGTGGAGGCGGGGCTGGCGCCCGGCGCCGGCTGTTACACCTGGCCCATGGTGGACGCGGCGGCGGAGGCCGAGTCGGCCGCGCGCGGCGTGGCCGCCGCCGAGCCGGGCCAGGCCGCGGCGGTCGCCATGATCAGGGAGTTCGCGGCGACCCTGCCGCGCGACTACCCGGTGTGGGCGGCCTACGGCCTGATGGTCGAGGCGGAGCTGCGGCGGGCCGAGGGCACGTCGGGGGCGGCCGACTGGTCCGCCGCCGTGGCCGCGTTCGAGGAGCTGCCCCGGCCCTTCGAGCTGGCGCGAATGCGCGCCCGCTGGGCGGAGGCGCTGCTCGCCGACGGCGACCGCGAGCGGGCGGCCGGGCTGCTGGCCCTCGCCCACGCGGTGGCCGGGGAGCTGGGGGCGCGGCCGCTGGCGGGGGAGATCGAGAAGCTGGCCCAGCGGGCGCGGCTGCCGCTCACCGCCGGGACGGCCGCCGCGGCCGCCGACGACGGGTCCTTCGGCCTTACGCCGCGGGAGCGGGATGTGCTGGCGCTGGTGGCGGCGGGCCGGAGCAATCGGCAGATAGCCGAGGAGCTGTTCATCTCGCCCAAGACGGCGAGTGTGCATGTGTCCAACATCCTGGCGAAGCTGGAGGTTTCCGGCCGGGGCGAGGCAGCCGCGCTCGCCCACCGCCTGGGCATCGTGGGCGCCGACCGCGCCGCCTCGGCCTGACGGTCGGGCCCGTCCGGTCGGTCGGGCCGGCCCGCGTCACCGCACGCGCAGCCGCAGGATCCGGTCGTCCTCGCCGGCGGGGGAGCCCCGGCTGTCGGTCTCGTTGGTCACCAGCAGCAGCTCGTCGCCGCCGACGGCCAGCAGCGAGCGCAGCCGGCCGTACTCGCCCTCCAGGAACGCCTGCGGGTCGGCCACCGGCTCGTTGTCGTCCAGCGGGATCCGCCACAGCCGCTCGCCGCGCAGCCCCGCCGCCCACAGCGAGCCCCGGCTGAAGGCCAGGCCGCTGGGCGAGGCGTCGGCGGGCCGCCACCGCTCGACGGGGTCCACGAAGCCCTCCGCCTCGCCGCCCCCGCCCTCGAACTCGGGCCAGCCGTAGTTGCCGCCGGGAACGATCCGGTTCAGCTCGTCCCAGGTGTCGTTGCCGAACTCCGTGGCCCACAGGTCCCCTTCGGAGTCCCAGGCCAGGCCCTGCACGTTCCGGTGGCCCATCGAGTACACCAGGGAGCCGGGGTCCGGGTTGTCCTTGGGCGCGGACCCGGTCGCCGGGTCGATCCGCAGGATCTTGCCGGCCAGCGACTCCGCGTCCTGGGCCAGCTCCCCGTCGCCGGTGTCCCCGGTCGAGGCGTACAGCATCCCGTCCGGGCCGAACGCCAGCCCGCCGCCGTTGTGGATCACCTCGCCCCGGGGGATGCCGGTCAGCAGGTCGCCGTCCGGCTCCAGCCGCTCGCCCTCCGGCGCCGAGGCGTCGTACCGGAAGACGGAGACGCGGTTGTCCGAGGCGGCGGTGTAGTACGCGAAGAGGCGCCCGTTGGACGCGAACTCCGGGTCCAGCGCGAGCCCGAGCAGCCCGCCCTCGCCCTCCCCGCCCCGCACCCCGGGCACCGCGCCCGCCTCGGTGACCTCGCCCGAGTCCACCGCCACCCGGTTGACCACGCCGCTGTCCCGCGAGCCCACCAGCAGGTCCCCGTCCGGCAGATGGACCAGGCCCCAGGGGGAGTCCAGGTCGCTGGCCACGGTCTCCACCACCTCGGCCTCGCCCTCGGCGGGCGGCGGCTCGGCGGCGGGCGCCGTCGACTCCTCCGGCGCCTCGGAGGCCGGAGTCGTCCGCGCCTCCCCACCCCCGCCGTCCCCGTCGTCCGACGAGCAGCCGGCCACCAGCACGGCCAGCGCGGCGACCACGGCCGGCCAGCCGCGCGGCCCTCGACACACCGTCATCAGCGCCTCCCGATCGGGGGATACCGGACCTCCAGCACACCACACCCGCCGCCCCGGCGCAGGACCGTGCGAACGCCCGCGTCAGACCCAGGACTCGCGGGCCGGCGGCAGCGCGCCGATCTCGGCCAGGTCCTCCTCGCTCAACTCCAGCTCGGTGGCCAGCGCGTTCTCCCGGGCCCAGCGGTCCCGGCGGGTGCCCGGCACGGGCACCACATGCCGGCCCTGGGCCAGCAGCCAGGCCAGCGCCACCTGCGCCGGCGTCGCCCCCGGATGCCGCGCGGCGACCCGGCGCAGCCCGGCGACCAACGGCTGGTTGGCCGCCATCATCTCCGCCGTGAAACGCGGGTGTCGGGCCCGGATGTCGTCCGGCCCGAACCCGCCGCCCGGAACCAGCGTGCCGGTCAGGAAGCCGCTGCCCAGCGGCATGGCCGCCAGGAACCCGACCCCGCGCGCCTCGCACCACGGCAGCAGCTCCGCGAGGGCCGCCCGGGACCACACCGACAGCTCGGCCTGCACCGCGCTGACCGGGAACACCTGCTGCGCCCGCGTCAGCAGCCCCAGCGTGGGCCCGTGCCCGGGGGCGCCGGCCGACCCCGGCCCGCCGCGCGCCGACAGCGCGCACAGCCCCAGCGCCCGCACCTTCCCCGCCCGGACCAGCTCCGCCATCGCGCCCCAGGTCTCCTCCACCGGCACCTCGGGGTCCACGCGGTGGAGCTGGTACAGATCGATCACGTCCGTCCGCAGCCGGCGCAGCGACGCGTCACAGGCCCGCCGCACATACGCCGGGCGGCCGTTGGCCACGATGTGCGCCTCGCCCACCAGCAGCCCGCACTTGGTCGCCAGGAAGACGTCATCCCGGCGCTCCTTCACCACCCGGCCCAGCAGCAGCTCGTTGGTGAACGGGCCGTACATGTCCGCCGTGTCCAGCAGCGTGCAGCCCGCGTCCAGCGCCGCGTGCACCGCGCGCAGCGCCGCCTCCCCGTGCCGTCCCGGCGTGCTGTACCCCCAGCTCATCGGCATGCAGCCCAGCCCGACGGCGCCCACCCGCAGCGCCCCCGCGCCCATCGTTCTGTACCGCACCGACGCCGTTCCTTCCCCGCGCTCGCCCCGCCGCGCCCGCTCCAACGTAACCGCTGCCACCGACAGCGCCCCGCCCCAGGGGCGCGGTTAGCCTGGGCGGCATGACCAATCCGGATGTCTGGCTGCCCTTCCCGCCCGCCGAACTGGCGCCCCTGCCCGCCTCGCTCAACTACGTCCACTGGGACGGGGAGCCCGAGTTCCCCGCGGATCCGGCCCGTTGTGTCTTCTACGCCGTTCCCTACATGAAAGGTCCGGAGGTCGCCCAGCGTCCCCTGGAGCACATGACCGTCGTGCGCGCCGTGCAGACCCTCACCGCGGGCGTCGACCACATGCTGCCCGCCGTGCCGCGGCTCCCCGCGGGCGCCGTGCTGTGCAACGCGGGCGAGTTGCACAACACCAGCACCGCCGAACTGGCGCTCGCCCTGGTACTGGCCGCCCAGCGGGACATCCCCGGCGCCGTGCGCGCCCAGCCCGAGGGCCGCTGGGAGCCGGCCGTGCGGCCCTCGCTGGCCGACCGCCGGGTGCTGATCGTTGGCTACGGCGGCATCGGCGCCGCCATCGAGGACCGGCTGCGGCCCTTCGAGGTGGCCGAGGTGATCCGGGTGGCCAGCCGCGCGCGGGACAGCGACCACGGCCCCGTGCACGGCGTGGCCGAGCTGCCCGAACTCCTGCCGCGCGCCGAGGTGGTCATCCTCACTACCCCGCTGACGGACGCCACCCGCGGCCTGGCCGGGGCCGAATTCCTCGCCCGTATGCCGGACGGCGCGCTGCTGGTGAACGTCTCGCGCGGCGCGGTGGTCGACACCAAGGCGCTACTGGCCGAACTGGAATCCGGCCGGCTGCGCGCCGCGCTCGATGTCACCGACCCCGAACCGCTGCCCGCCGAGCATCCGCTGTGGCGCGCGCCCGGTGTGCTGATCACGCCGCACGTGGGCGGCCCGTCCACCGCGTTCCGGCCCCGGGCCGACCGGCTGCTGCGCGCTCAACTGGCGCGTTTCGCCGCGGGTGAGCCCCTGAAGTACATCGTCGCAACCGGTGGCGCGCCCGTGGCGTGAACCGGCACCTCCCCCCAGACCGTCACGTTCGGTGATTTCCTTATGTCGCTGAGTGACGGTTCTGGTGTATCGTCCGTCCCGGGGTGAGCCCGGAACGAGAGAGGGGGGTGACTGGCGCATGCACCGTTCCCGGAGCGAGTGGCCGGCCGAGGACGGCCCCGCGGCACATCCGCTGAGCGGCGCGGTTCCCCAGCTCGCGCTCGCCGCGGTCTGCGCGGGCTACGCGACGGGGGCCGTCCTCGGCTGGGGGTCCCCCCAAGTGGCCAGGGCCATGGGGGACTTCGGGCTGAGCGCGGCGGCCTTCCTGGCGGCCGGCTCCTGCCTCTGGTACGCGCGGCGGGGGGCCGGCGAGTTCCACGCCGCCTGGACGCTGTTCGGCCTCTCCTCGATCATGATGGGCCTGGGGAACGCCATCTGGGGCTGGTACGAGGTCGTGCTGCGGCAGCCGGTGCCGCGCATCTCGTCCGCCGACCTGTGCTTCCTGCTGTTCGCGCCGCTGGCCATCGTCGGCCTGCTCATGCTCGCCAAGCGGCCGGTCACCCGGGCCGGCTGGGTCTGCCTGGGCCTGGACGCCTGGCTGATAGGCGGCTCGATGATGACGCTCTCGTGGAGCGTCGCCCTGGCCCAGACGGCCCAGCGGCAGGGCGAGACCGTGGCCCGCGCCGCGCTCGCCCTGGCCTATCCCCTGCTGGACATCGCCCTGGTCAGCACGGTCCTGGTGCTGCACTTCCGGCGCAGCGCCGCGCACCGCCCCGCTATCAACGCCGCGGTCGGCGCGCTCGCGCTCACCGTCCTGTGCGACGCGCTGTTCACCTCGCCGATGATGCGCGAGCGGTACAGCTCCGGGCAGTTGCTCGACGCCGGCTGGTTCGCCGGCTCGCTGCTGCTGGCCTGCTCGCCCTGGCTGGCCGCCCGGGGCCGGGAGGCCGCCGCCGTACGGGCCGCCGACGGCGCGGACGGCACCGCGCCCCCGGGCGTGCCGCTGGCCGGCCCGCTCACCGCGCTGGTGCCCTATCTCGCGGCCGCGGTCTGCGTGTTGAGCATCCTCTTCACCGTGATCAACGGCCGGGACGTGGACCGCGTCGTCGTCTTCGCGGCCTGCGGGGTCGTCCTCGCGCTGCTGGTGCGCCAGGGCATCACCCTCATGGACAACGTCTCGCTGACCCGCGAGCTCGCCCAGAAGGAGAACTACTTCCGGTCCCTGGTCCAGGGGTCGAGCGACGTCATCATGATCGCCGACCCGGACGGCAGGCTGCGCTACGTCAGCCCCGCCGCCACCGGGGTCTACGGCCAGGAGGCCGAGCGGCTCACCGGCAGCGAGCTGTCCGCGCTCATCCACCCCGACGACTTCGGCCGCGTCCAGCACGAGCTGCGCCGGTTCCTGTCGGTGCCCGCCGCCCGCGAGCCGGCCACCCGGATCGAGTGCCGCGTGCGGCACGGCGCCGGCCACTGGCTCAACGTCGAGTCCAGCGTCAAACGGCACGACGGCGGCCTCATCTTCAACAGCCGCGACGTCACCGAACGGGTCCGGCTCCAGGAGCAGTTGCAGCACAGCGCCTCCCACGACGCGCTGACCGACCTGCCCAACCGCGCCCTGTTCACCGAGCGGGTGCGGCTGGCCCTCGGCGGCGGGCAGGGCGCCGACCCCGGCACCGCCGTTCTCTTCATCGACCTCGACGGCTTCAAGGAGGTCAACGACTCCGCCGGCCATCAGACCGGGGACGAGCTGCTGATCCAGGCCGCCCAGCGGCTGCGGGAGGCGGTCCGGTCGGGGGACACCACCGCCCGGCTCGGTGGCGACGAGTTCGCGGCGCTCATCGCCGGCGAGCCCGGCGGCGAGCCGCAGCCGCACGAGTACCGCATCCGGGAGATCGCCGAGCGCGTGCGGGCCGCCCTCAGCCGGCCCTACGCCATCGACGGCCGGCCGATCCGGGTGGCCGCCAGCATCGGCGTCGCCTTCGCCGAGCCCGGCACCACCCCGGCCGCCCTCATGCGCAACGCCGACCTGGCCATGTACCGCGCCAAGCAGTCCGGCAAGGGCCGGGTCGAGCTGTACGCGCCGCAGTTGCAGGCCGAGGCCGTGCGCCGCACCGAGCTCGCCGACCGGCTCGGCCGCGCCCTGCGCGCCGGCGAGTTCACGCTGCTGCACCAGCCCATCGTCGAGCTGGCCGACGGCCGGGTCGCCGCCGTCTCCGCGCAGGCCCGCTGGCGCTGCCCGCACGGCCCGCTGGCCACGCCCCTGGAGTTCCTGCGCGGCGGCCGGCGCCAGTCCGCGGCGGCGGCGCACCCCGAGGAGGAGCAGGCCGCCGAGGTCACCGGCTGGCTGCTGGAGCAGACCGTGGCCGAGGCCGCCCGCCGCCACCGCAAGGGCCACACCGTGCCGGTCAGCGTGCGTGTGCCCGGCGGCCGGCTGGCCGCCCGCGCCCTGGGCGCCGGCGGCGTCGAGGCGCTGCTGCACCGGCACGGACTGCCCCCCGAGGCGCTGATGATCGAGCTGCCCGAGGCCGAGTCCGTCCTCGCCTCCGACGAGCTGCGCCGCCGCCTGACCGACCTCAGCGGTCTCGGCGTCGGCCTGGCCCTGGGCGGCTTCGGCAGTGGCGGCACGGCCGCCGCCGCGCTCCACCGGCTGCCCGTGCACCTCGTCCGGCTCGACGGCGAGCTCGTCGACGGCCTGCTCGACTCGCCCGCGTTGCACAAGATCGCGGCCGGCCTGCTGCGCATGGCCTCGGATCTGGGCATCGACTCCCTCGCCGACGGTGTGGACCATCCCGAGCAGGCCGCCGCCCTGCGCTCCATGGGCTGCCGCCACGCCCAGGGACTGGCCTTCAGCGAGCCGCTGGAGGCCGCCCGGCTGCGCCGGGTGCTCGACGAGGGGAGACTGCCCGTTCCGCCCGCCGCCGCCACGGTCCCGGCCCAGCCGGCCACCCGCCGGGGCGACCGTTCCCCGTCCGCGGCGGCGGATTCCGCCCCCTCACCCATCGCGCCCACATAGTGAGACGTCATTCGCGCTCGCTTGACACACGGCAGGGCGGGGGAGCAGTGTCTGTTTCATGCGCACCCGAATTCTCGTACTTGGACGGCGCGTCGGCTGACCCCGGGACGACCCCGTGGGCCCCCAGCGGCGCGCTCCCCCTCGCATGCCTTATGGCACGAGGGGTTTTTTGTTGCACCGAGCCCGGTGCACGCCCCCCGGATCCCGCCCGGCCTCCCCGGATTCCGCACCCCGGAGGCACCCCGGGAGGCACCCGACCGACCAGCACCCGCACCAGCACCACCACCCTCACGCCGAGAAGAGACGGACCATGACCGAGCAGGCCACCGGGTCACCCAAGCCACAGCCCCGAGCACCCAGAGGCGGCGCGCCGCAGCCCACCGCCACTGTCGCGACCATGACGGGCGCCCAGTCCCTCATCCGCTCCCTCGAGGCGGTCGGAGCCGACACGGTGTTCGGCATCCCCGGTGGCGCGATCCTGCCCGCCTACGACCCGATGATGGACTCCACCGCGGTCCGGCACATCCTGGTCCGCCACGAGCAGGGCGCCGGCCACGCCGCGACCGGCTACGCGCAGGCCACCGGCAAGGTCGGGGTGTGCATGGCCACCTCCGGCCCCGGCGCGACGAACCTCGTCACCCCCATCGCCGACGCGCACATGGACTCCGTGCCGCTGGTCGCCATCACCGGCCAGGTGGCCAGCAAGACCATCGGCACCGACGCGTTCCAGGAAGCCGACATCTGCGGCATCACGCTGCCGATCACCAAGCACAACTTCCTGGTCACCGACCCCGCCGAGATCCCGCGCACCATCGCCGAGGCGTTCCACATCGCCGCCACCGGCCGCCCCGGCCCCGTCCTGGTCGACATCGCCAAGGACGCGCTCCAGCGCCAGACCACGTTCGTCTGGCCGCCCGCCCCGGACCTGCCCGGCTACCGCCCGGTCAGCCGCCCGCACGCCAAGCAGATCCGCGAGGCCGCCCGCCTGATCGCCGAGGCCCGGCGCCCGGTGCTCTACGTCGGCGGCGGCGTCATCAAGGCCCACGCCGCGGCCGAGCTGCGGGCGCTCGCCGAGCTGACCGGCGCCCCCGTCACCACCACGCTGATGGCCCTGGGCGCCTTCCCCGACACCCACCCCCAGCACCTGGGCATGCCCGGCATGCACGGCTCGGTCGCCGCCGTCACCGCGCTCCAGAAGGCGGACCTGATCGTCGCCCTCGGCGCCCGCTTCGACGACCGGGTCACCGGCAAGATCGACTCGTTCGCCCCGCACGCCAAGATCGTCCACGCGGACATCGACCCCGCGGAGATCGGCAAGAACCGCCTCGCGGACGTCCCGATCGTCGGCGACGTCAAGGAGGTCATGACCGATCTGGCCGCCGCCCTGGGCGGCGAGGAGGCCAGGGCCGCCCGAGGCCCGGAGGCCGCCGACCGCTACGCCGCCTGGTGGGACCAGCTCAACCGGTGGCGCGACACCTACCCGCTGGGCTACGACCTGCCGGAGAACGGCACCCTCTCCCCGCAGCAGGTCATCGAGCGCATCGGGCAGCTCGCCCCGGCCGACACCATCTACACCGCCGGCGTCGGCCAGCACCAGATGTGGGCCGCCCACTACCTGACGTTCGACCGCCCCGGCACCTGGCTGAACTCCGGCGGCCTGGGCACCATGGGCTACGCTGTCCCGGCCGCGCTGGGCGCCAAGGCCGGCCGCCCCGACACCACCGTGTGGGCCATCGACGGCGACGGCTGCTTCCAGATGACCAACCAGGAGCTGGCCACCGCCGCGCTCAACAACATCCCGATCAAGGTCGCCGTCATCAACAACGGCGCGCTGGGGATGGTCCGCCAGTGGCAGACCCTCTTCTACAACCAGCGGTACTCCAACACCGTGCTGCGCGGCGACGGCCCCGCTGGCACCTACAGCGGCTCCGCCGCGGGCGACGGCTCCGCCACCAGCACCGGCACCCGCATCCCCGACTTCGTCAAGCTCGCCGAGGCCATGGGCTGCGTGGGGCTGCGCTGCGAGGACCCCGAGCAGCTCGACGCCGTCATCGAGAAGGCCAACGCCATCACCGACCGCCCCGTCGTCATCGACTTCATCGTCCACGAGGACGCCATGGTCTGGCCGATGGTCGCGGCCGGCACCTCCAACGACGAGGTCATGGCCGCCCGCGGGGTCCGCCCCGACTTCAGCGACGCCGACGACTGACCGCCCACCGCCGAGGTAACGAACCGACATGTCCAAGCACACCCTCTCCGTCCTGGTGGAGAACAAGCCCGGCGTCCTCTCCCGGATCACCTCGCTGTTCTCCCGCCGCGGCTTCAACATCGACTCGCTCGCGGTCGGCACCACCGAGCACCCCGAGGTCTCGCGGATCACCATCGTGGTGAACGTCGAGGACCTGCCCCTCGAGCAGGTCACCAAGCAGCTCAACAAGCTGGTCAACGTCCTGAAGATCGTGGAGCTCGACCCGGCCGCGGCCGTTCACCGGGAGCTCGTTCTGGTGAAAGTCCGCGCCGACAACGAGACGCGGTCCCAGATCGTCGAGATCGTCCAGCTCTTCCGCGCCAAGACGGTCGACGTCGCCCCCGAGGCCGTCACCATCGAGGCCACCGGCAGCAGCGACAAGCTGGAGGCCATGCTCCGCATGCTGGAGCCGTTCGGCATCAAGGAGCTGGTGCAGTCCGGCGCCATCGCCATCGGCCGCGGCGCCCGTTCCATCACCGACCGCTCGCTGCGCGCCCTGGAGCGGACCGCATAGCGAGACCGCCCCGCACACCACCCGTCCCCACGGCATACGGTGGTCCGCACGCGCGGACCACCGCGTGGAGAAACACCAGAGGGAGAAAACTCAAAGTGGCCGAGCTGTTCTACGACGACGACGCCGACCTGTCCATCATCCAGGGCCGCAAGGTCGCGGTCCTCGGTTACGGCAGCCAGGGCCACGCCCACGCGCTGTCCCTGCGTGACTCGGGCGTCGATGTCCGCGTCGGCCTGCACGAGGGCTCGAAGTCCCGGGTGAAGGCGGAGGAGCAGGGCCTGCGGGTGACGAGCCCGGCCGAGGCCGCCGCCGAGGCCGACGTGATCATGATCCTGGTCCCGGACCCGATCCAGGGCAAGGTGTACGAGGAGTCCGTCCGCGAGAACCTGAAGGAGGGCGACGCGATCTTCTTCGGCCACGGGTTCAACATCCGGTTCGGCTTCATCAAGCCCCCGGCCGGCGTGGACGTCTGCATGGTCGCCCCCAAGGGCCCGGGCCACCTGGTGCGCCGCCAGTACGAGGAAGGCCGCGGCGTGCCCTGCATCGCCGCCGTCGAGCAGGACGCCACCGGCGGCGCCTTCGCCCTGGCCCTCTCCTACGCCAAGGCCATCGGCGGCACCCGGGCCGGCGTGATCAAGACGACCTTCACCGAGGAGACCGAGACCGACCTCTTCGGCGAGCAGGCCGTGCTGTGCGGCGGCACCTCGGCGCTGGTGAAGGCCGGCTTCGAGACGCTGGTCGAGGCCGGTTACCAGCCGGAGATCGCGTACTTCGAGTGCCTGCACGAGCTCAAGCTGATCGTGGACCTCATGTACGAGGGCGGCCTGGAGAAGATGCGCTGGTCGATCTCCGAGACCGCCGAGTGGGGCGACTACGTCTCCGGCCCGCGCGTCATCACCGCCGACACCAAGGCCGAGATGAAGCGGATCCTGGGCGAGATCCAGGACGGCACCTTCGCCAAGAACTGGATGGCCGAGTACAACGCGGGCCTGCCGAAGTACAACGAGCTCAAGAAGCAGGACGGCGAGCACCTGCTGGAGACCACCGGCAAGGACCTGCGCAAGCTCATGAGCTGGGTCGACGAGGAGGCCTGAGCCCTCCCCGCCCCGAGGGCCCGTTTTCAAAGAGGTCGCCCTGCCCACGCCGCTCCCCCGCAAGCGGGAGGTACCCCCAGGCACGCACACTCGCTGCTCCCCCAGCTAACGCTGGGAGGTGCCCCCAGCCGAATCGCCCAAGTACGTCCCCCAGCCCGGCGGCTGGGAGGTGCCCCCATCCGTACGAGTGGCGATCCGGCGCCTTGCGATCGCACGCACCAGACGACGCGGGCGGACGGACGCCCCCTTTGAAGACGGACCCTTGCCGCCCAAGGGAGTTCGCTCGATTGAGCGGTGGGTCCGGCAGGCGCCTGCCGGACCCACCAGCGCGCCGATACACTGCACTGCGAAAGCGCGTCACAGGCTCACAGCGTCGTGCGTCTCCACGCGGCTGCCCCACCTCTCCCCCCGCCGTCGGCCGTCGGGACGCGGCCTTCCGCAAAGGACCAGTGAGACCCAGTGAGCAAGCCCGTCGTACTCATCGCCGAAGAGCTTTCCCCCGCCACCGTCGACGCCCTGGGGCCCGACTTCGAGATCCGGCACTGTGATGGCGCGGACCGCACCGACCTGCTGGCCGCGATCGCGGACGTGGACGCCGTTCTCATCCGCAGCGCCACCCAGATCGACGCCGAGGCCATCGCCGCCGCCCGCCGCCTGAAGGTCGTCGCCCGCGCCGGCGTCGGCCTGGACAACGTCGACGTCCCCGCCGCCACCAAGGCCGGCGTGATGGTGGTCAACGCGCCCACCTCGAACATCGTGACCGCCGCCGAGCTCGCCTGCGGCCTCATCATCTCCACCGCGCGGAACATCCCCCAGGCCAACGCCGCGCTGAAGAAGGGCGAGTGGAAGCGCAGCAAGTACACCGGTGTCGAGCTCGCCGAGAAGACGCTCGGCGTCGTCGGCCTCGGCCGCATCGGCGTGCTGGTCGCCCAGCGCATGGCCGCCTTCGGGATGAACGTCGTCGCCTACGACCCCTATGTGCAGCCGGCCCGCGCCGCGCAGATGGGCGTCAAGCTGATGACCCTCGACGAGCTGCTCGCCGTCTCCGACTTCATCACCGTCCACCTGCCCAAGACGCCCGAGACGCTGGGGCTGATCGGTGACGAGGCGCTGCACAAGGTCAAGCCCTCGGTCCGCATCGTCAACGCCGCCCGCGGCGGCATCGTGGACGAGGCCGCGCTGCTCAGCGCGTTGAAGGAGGGCCGGGTCGCCGGCGCCGGGCTCGACGTCTACTCGTCGGAGCCCTGCACGGACTCCCCGCTCTTCGAGTTCGACACGGTGGTCGGCACCCCGCACCTCGGCGCCTCCACCGGCGAGGCCCAGGAGAAGGCCGGCATCTCCGTCGCCAAGTCCGTACGGCTGGCGCTGGCCGGCGAGTTGGTGCCCGACGCGGTCAACGTCCAGGGCGGCGTCATCGCCGAGGACGTGCGGCCCGGGCTGCCGCTGGCCGAGAAGCTGGGCCGGATCTTCACGGCGCTGGCCGGCGAGGTCGCGCAGCGCCTCGACGTCGAGGTGTGCGGCGAGATCACCCAGCACGACGTCAAGGTGCTGGAGCTGTCCGCGCTCAAGGGCGTCTTCGAGGACGTCGTCGCGGAGACCGTCTCCTATGTCAACGCCCCGCTGTTCGCGCAGGAGCGCGGCGTCGAGGTCCGGCTCACCACCAGCTCCGAGTCGCCCGACCACCGGAACGTGATCACGGTCCGCGGCACGCTCACCAGCGGCGAGGTCGTGTCGGTCTCCGGCACCCTGGCGGGCCCGAAGTTCCTGCAGAAGATCGTCGGCATCGGCCCGCACACGCTGGACCTCGCGGTCGCCGACCACATGGCGTTCCTCCGCTACACCGACCGGCCCGGCGTCGTCGGCACGCTCGGCCGGATCCTCGGCGAGGCCCAGATCAACATCGCGGGCATGCAGGTCGCCCGCGCCGAGGAGGGCGGCGAGGCGCTGATCGCCCTCACCGTGGACGGCACGATCCCCGCGCCGGTCCTCGCCGAGATCGCCTCCGAGATCGGGGCCACCTCCGCCCGCGGCGTCGACCTCACCGACTGACGAGCCGCCCGTCCGGCGGGGGAGCGTCCCGGCCCCCGCCGAAGGGCCGCTCCGGGCGGATCAGCCGCCCGGCAGAACGACCGCGCGCCCGCTGATCTTCCCGGCGTGCAGCCGCTCGTAGGCCAGCGGGGCCTCGTCGATGCCGAACGTCTCCACGTGCACCTCGACCGCGCCGCCCCGGGCCAGCGCCAGCACCTCGCCCAGCTCGCCGCGGCTGCCCCAGTAGGGCGCGGCCACCGCCACGTCGAACGCGGTGGTGTTGATCCCGACCGGCAGCGCGCCGCCGCCGATGCCGACGATGGAGACGTCCGCCTCCACCGCCGCGAGGGCGCCCGCGATGGTCACGGTGGGCTGCGCGCCCACGAAGTCGAACACCGCCTCGGCGCCCAGCCCGCCGGTCAGCTCCCGCACCCGGTCGGCGGCCCGGTCGTCGGAGAGCACGGTCTCGTGCGCGCCGACCGTCCGCGCCAGGGCCAGCTTCTCGTCCGCCACATCCAGGGCGATCACCCGGCTCGGCGTCAGGGCGCGCAGCAACTGGATGGCGACGTGGCCGAGCCCGCCCGCGCCGATGACCACGGCGGTGCTGCCGGGCACCAGCTTGGGCAGCGAGCGCTTGATCGCGTGGTACGGCGTCAGCCCCGCGTCGGTCAGCGGCACGGAGGTGACCGGGTCCAGGCCGTCCAGCGGGACCAGGAAGCGGGCGTCGGAGATCAGTTGGTACTCGGCCATCGAACCGGGCGCGCCCAGGCCCGGCGGGAAGATGCCGAGCTCGGCCGCGCGCAGGCAGTAATTCTCCTTGCCCTGCGCGCACTTGGCGCACCTGCCACAGCCCTGCGGACCGTAGACGGCGACGAGGTCGCCCTCCGCGAGACCGGTGACGCCCGAGCCGATGGCTGCGACCGTGCCCGCGCCCTCGTGGCCCAGAGTCAGCGGCAGCCGGTAGGGGAAGCCCTCGGCGGGCCAGCTCATCACGGCGATGTCGGAGTGGCACACGCCCGCCGCGGCCACTTTGAGCAGGACCTGCCCGGGCCCCGGCTCCGGATCCGGCAGTGTGACGACCTCCGGGGCCGCCCCTATCTCCCGGTACTGGACTGCCTTCATGGGCATTCGCTCCTCTCAGCGAGCGGCGTAGGCGCCGTCGACCAGGTGGTAGCTGCCGTGCACGAACGAGGCGCGGTCCGACAGCAGGAAGGCCGTCAGCTCGGCGACCTCCGCCGGGCGGCCCAGGCGGCCCGCCGGGTGCAGCGCGACGAGCTGGTCGAAGTCGATTCCCTCGGAGGCGTGCAGCAGCGGTGTGTCGATGAAGCCCGGGCCCACCGCGTTGATCCGGACATTCCTGGCCGCGTACTCCAGGGCGGCGGCCTTGGTCAGGCCCACCACGCCGTGCTTGGCGGCCACATACGCGCCGGAGCCGGGGAAGCCGTTGGTGCCGAGGATCGAGGCCATGTTGACGATGGCGCCGCCGCCCGCCGCGAGGATGGCGGGCAGTTCGTACCGCATCGAGTAGAAGACGCCGTCCAGGTTGGTGGCGATCACGCGCCGCCACTCGGCCGGCTCGTACTCGCCGGTGGGGGCGCTCTGGCCGCCGATGCCCGCGTTGTTCACGGCGAGGTGGAGGTCGCCGAACGTGCGGGTGGTGAACGCCACCGCCGCCTCGACCGAGGCCGGGTCGGTGACGTTCACGCGAACGGCCGCGGCCTGCGCGCCGTCGGCGGCCAGCTCGTCGGCGGTCCGCGCGGCGGCGTCCTCGTTGTAGTCCGCGATGACCACGGCGGCGCCGCCGGCCGCGAGCCGGTCGGCGACCGCCCGGCCGATGCCGGACGCCCCACCGGTGATCAGGGCGACTTGCCTGGTGAACTCGGTGCTGTGGTCGGGCACGGTCATGGGTCCGGCGCTCCTTCACTGCTGGTGGTGCTGGTCGAGCCGGCGGTGCGCTGCTGCGGCAGCGGGCCGGCGAGGCCGCCGAGCACGGCGAAGGCTCGCTCGACCAACTCGGTGAGGTCTCCGGTGCCGCCGTCGGCGATCCACATCTCCTGCGCCGCGGTCAGCGCCCCGGCCGCCGCGTTGACGAGGACGGAGGGGCGGGGGTCCCGGTCCGGGTTCAGCCCGAGCCGGTCGGCCACGATGCGCGCCGACTCGCGCTGGGCCTCGACGCGGATGTGGTGGAACGCGGCGTAGAGCGTCGACTCACGCAGAGTGAGCCGCAGCAGCTCCGGCGTCCGGGGCCGGCGGTGCCAGGGCGGCCGCGTGTCGTCGGCGAGCCAGGCCAGCACCGCCGCGCGGTAGGCGGCGAGCGGGGGCTCGCCGGGCGGGCGGGCGCGCAGCAGCGCGTTGATGCGCTCGCCGTCGGCCCGGACGAGGTCCAGGACCGCGCTCTCCTTGCTGCTGAAGTGGCGGCTGAACGTGCGGCGGGCGACATCGGCCCGCTCGGCGATCCGCTCCACGGTCACCGCCCGGAGGCCGTGATCGAGAACGAGGTCGAACGCCGCCGCGGCCAGGGCCTCCCGCGTGCGGCGGGCCTTGCGGCGGCGCCGGTCCAGCGCCGGGACTTCGGTGGTCACGGCACCAGCCTACGCCTTGATGTCCCAGTGGGACTCATGACGCGATGGGACACAAGGCGAGGAGGCGCGCGGGCAGAGAAAACCGGTGCCGCCCTGGGAAGGCATGGGCGGCACCGGTCCGACAGGCGTGCTGACCTCTCGCGTGGGGCGTTACGCGTCAGCCGCCTGCCAGCTCATGGGCCTGGTCCGGGGAGAACTGGCCGGCGGGCCCGGCGCAGCCGTCCAGCTCACCCGGGGGCTTGACCCAGAGGTAGGCGTCGATCAGTTCGTTGCCGGTGTCGGCCGTGGGGTTCTCCCCGACCAGCCGGCCGGGCGGGTCGCACCACTCGCTGCCGTCCGGCCCGTTGCCGTTGCGGCTGGTGTCGATGACGGCCCGCAGGCTGTCGTCACCGAGCGCGGCCAGCACGCCCTCGGCGAAGGCGACCTCCTCGGAGGTGGCGCGGTAGTTGGAGACGTTGCTGTAGATGCCGTCGCCGCTCTCCAGGATCCCGGCCTCGACCAGCGTGGCGGCCATCGCCGCCGGCTCGTGCCAGGCCGAGTGGCCGGCGTCGAAGTAGACCCGCGCCTCCGGGTTGGCGGCGTGGATCGTGTCGGCGGCCCGGGCCAGCGACGAGAAGCGCTCGGCGCGCTCGGCGTCGTCCAGGCAGGTGGTCAGCGCCAGCGAGTCGGGCTCCAGGATGACCGCGACGGGGTCGCTCCCGAGCCCGGCCGCGAAGTCCGCCACCCACTCCAGATAGCTGGGGAAGTCGGGCGCCCCGCCCGCGGAGGGGCCGCCGCAGTCGCGGTTGGGGATCATGTACGAGACGAGTACCGGCACCTCGCCGGCCGCCGCGGCGGCCGAGGTCACCGCGGCGGCCTCCGCCGTCACGGTGCCGGGGTCGTAATTGGAGAACCACACTCCCTGCGGCTGGCTGGCGATCCGCTCGGCGATCAGTGGCTGGCGGGGATCGCCCGGATTCTCCGCGACCCAGTCATGGGCCTGGAGCGGGTAATTGTGGAACACCGTGTCCTCGGGCAGGTCGGCCGTGCTCGCGCCCTGCGCGGAGGCGAGCGTGCTCCAGGCGACCACGCCGCCGAGCGCGGCACCGGCGGTCAACAGCAGCCGGACGCGCCGCCGGCTCCGCCTGTCGGGAGGCGATTGCGCGGCTCGTGGGGTGCGCATGTTGGATCGTTCCCTTCGGGGCAAATGTGGGGGTGATGGGAGCGCTCCCATAGCTGCCGAACATAGCGGCTCGGGAGAGCGGAGTAAACGGTCCTGCCGCACCGGAATCGATCCGCCCGCCCGCCGTCTTCCCCCGGCCGGGTGGCCTCTCGCCCCGAACAGGGCCATCCCGCCCGGCGTCCCCCGTCCCGCGGCGGACCGCGGCCGATCATGGCGTTCGTGACCGTCGACCCCAGGGAGGAACGGTGTCGGTGCCGACGCGCAACAAGATCCGCCGCCTGATCGCGCTCGCCGCGCTGGCCCTGCTCGCGCCGGCCGCGGCGGGCTGCGGCGAACGGCAGGACGAGGAGCGGGGCGGCCCGGCCGCCCGGGCCGACCCGACCACCGGCTCGCCCGGCCGGGGCGGGGCGGTGGATCCCGAGGACTTCGTCGACCGGATCGACAACCCGTTCTTCCCGCTGGAGCCCGGCACCCGGTTCCGCTACGAGGGGGCCACCGAGGAGGGGGACGAGGTGGTGGAGATCGAGGTGACCGACGAGAAGAAGAAGATCCTCGGCGTTCCGACGACGGTCGTCCACGAGACGGTCACCCGCTCCGGCGACCTGGTCGAGGAGACCCGTGACTGGTACGCCCAGGACCGCGCCGGGAACGTCTGGTACTTCGGTGAGGACACCAAGGAGATGAAGAACGGCGAGGTCGTCTCCACCGAGGGCTCGTGGCGGGCGGGCCAGGACGGCGCGGAGCCGGGGATCGTGATGAAGGCCCGGCCGCAGGTCGGCGACAAGTACGCCCAGGAGAACGCCCCGGACGTGGCCGAGGACCGCGCCGAGGTGCTCGCCCTGGACGAGAAGGTCAAGGTGCCCTACGGCTCCTTCGACGACGTGCTCCAGACCGAGGACACGAACCAACTGGAGACGGATGTGGTCGAGCACAAGTTTTACGGAAAGGGGGTCGGCCTGCTGCTGGAACGCGAGACGGAGGGCGGCGACGACCGGCTGGCCCTGACGGAGGTGCGCCGACCTTAGCTTCCCCGGAAAACGCGTTGCGCGGCGCCGGCCGGGTTGAACATGATCCCGGCATGGTGGACACCCCTGCCCCGGACGGCCGCGCGGGCATCGATGCCGGACTGGTGAAGCGGCTGATCGCCGCGCAGTTCCCGCGGTGGAGCGGCCTGCCGGTGACCCCGGTCCAGATCGACGGCTGGGACAACCGCACCTACCGGCTCGGCACGGAGATGACCGTGCGCCTCCCCACCGCCGAGGGCTACGCCCCCGCGGTCGCCAAGGAGCACCGCTGGCTGCCGGAGCTGGCCCCGGCGCTGCCGCTCCCCATTCCCCGGATCATCGCCAGGGGAGTGCCGGGCGAGGGCTACCCGTTCGACTGGTCGGTCCGCGGCTGGCTGGACGGCGACGTCGCCACCCCCGAACGCATCGACGACATGGCCGACTTCGCGTCCGCGGTGGCCGAGTTCGTTCTCGCCCTGCAACGCGTCGACGCCACCGGCGGGCCCGGCGCGGGCGCGCACAGCTTCTACCGCGGCGCGTCGCCGGCCCACTACGACGACTGGACCCGCCGTGCCCTGGCCGCGCTCGACGGCCGCGTCGACACCGCGCGCGCCGCCGCCGTGTGGGACGCCGCGCTTCAGGCGGCGTGGGACGGGAAGCCGGTGTGGTTCCACGGGGACATCGCCGCCAACAATCTGCTGGTCAGGGACGGCTGGCTGGCCGCCGTCATCGACTTCGGGACCTCGGGCACCGGCGACCCGGCCTGTGACCTGGTGATCTCCTGGACCATGTTCTCCGGGGCGAGCCGGGAGGTCTTCCGCCGCGCGGTGGGCCAGGACTCCGGCACCTGGGCACGGGCGCGCGGGTGGGCCCTGTGGAAGGCGCTGATCATGCTCGAGAAGGACATCGACACCGACCCGGAACAGGCCGCGGTCCACCGGAGGGTCATCGAGGAGGTCCTGGCCGACCACGCCCGCTTCGCCTGAGGGCCCGGGCGGTCCCGGAAGGGCGGTCCCGGGCCGAACTGCCGCTGACGTGCCCGTGTTTCGGCCGCGTGTCACCGGGTAATGCCTTGGCAAATATGGGAGCGCTGGGGCGACGACCACCTCAACCCGGCCATGGCGCAGGAAGACCCCATGTGCTGGCAGGCGTGGCAGGACAACCCGAACGCCATGTGGAACTGGAACGGCCTGTACCGCAACGGTGTCGGTGGCAACTTCCAGGCGGCCGTGCCCAACGGCCAGTTGTGCAGCGGTGGCCGGACCGAGGGCGGCCGCTACAACTCGCTGGACGCCGTGGGCCCCTGGCACACCACGGACATCAACAACAACTTCACGATCCAGCTCTACGACCAGGCCAGCCACGGCGCGGACTTCTTCCGGGTCTATGTCACCCGCCAGGGCTTCAACGCCACCACGGAGCCGCTGGGCTGGGACGACCTGGAGCTGGTCAAGCAGACCGGGCGCTACGCCCCCGCCCAGAACATCTCCTTCGACGTCAGTGTCCCGGGCCGCACCGGGCGCCACATCGTCTACACGATCTGGCAGGCCTCGCACATGGACCAGGCCTACTTCATCTGCAGTGACGTCACCTTCTGACGGCGCTCATGAGCCGCTGAGCCGCTGACCACGGCGAGCCGCACACGCCCTGCGGCTCGCCCGTCCCCCGCCCCGCCGGATGCCGCCGCGTCCGGCGGGGCCTCTTCTCGTTTTGGTCCAGCGCCCTCGGTGGCGTACAGTTCAGCGTGTCGACGCGGGGTGGAGCAGCTCGGTAGCTCGCTGGGCTCATAACCCAGAGGTCGCAGGTTCAAATCCTGTCCCCGCTACTCGTTCGCGAAGGCCCGGCTTCCCGCCGGGCCTTCGCCATGTGGCCGCTCTTCGCGGCCGGCCGGGGCGCTACGGCGAGGCCGCCTCGGTGAGCGCGGTGATCAGCGCGCCGAGCGCCGGCTGTCCCAGTGAGGTCTCGCGCACCGCTGCCTGGATGGCCCTGACCGGCTCCGGCCCGCGCACCCGCCGCACGGCGACTCCGGGGTGACGGCTGGTCAGCCCCATCTCCGGGATCAGGCCGATGCCCAGGCCGGCGGCGACGAAGCCCTGGGCCGTGGCGTAGTCCTCGCTCTCCACCACGAAGTCGGGGCTGAACCCCGCCGCCGCGCAGCCCTCCAGCACGGCGTCGAGGCAGGGGCCCGGCCAGTCGCCGCGCACCCATGGCTCATCGGCGAGATCGGCCAGGTCCAGCACCCGCTTGGCGGCGAGCCGGTGCCCCTTCGGCAGCACGGCGCGGTAGGGGTCGTCGAGCAACGGGGCGAGGTGGAGGCCCCGTTGGCGCAGCCCGCGCGGCCGGACCACCACGGCCAGGTCGGCCCGCCCCTCGACGACCTCGGGCAGCGGGTCACCGGGGTCGGTCATCCGCAGGTCGACCCGCACGCCGGGCTGCTCCCGCCGCAGCCGCGCGACCGCGGGCGCCATCAGCGTGGCGCCGGCCGTGGCGAAGTAACGGATCACCAGCAGCCCGGTGCGGCCGGCGCGCAGATCGGCGAGCGCGGTCTCCGCCTCGGCCACCTGCCTGCCGATGACGGCCGCGTGCTCGCTGAGCAGCCGCCCGGCCGCCGTCGGCCGGACGCCCCTGCCCACCCGTTCGAGCAACGGGATCCCCGCCTGCTTCTCCAGCGCGGCCACCTGCTGGCTGACGGCCGACGGGGTGTACCCCAGGTTCGCGGCCGCCGCGGTCACCGAACCGCTGGTGATCACCGCACGGAGGACCTGCATACGTCGTACATCGAGCATGCGGCCGAGAGTAAGGCCCGGAGCGGAACGTTTCGCTCGTGCCGATCCGGTCCTGCCCCTCGTGATCGGTGATGTCGCCGTGCGGCGGCTCAGGCCGTGTTCACATCCTCGGAGCCGGTCGTCGACGCGTGGCGACCGCCGGCGTTGGACATTGTGCGCAGCCAGTCGTCGAGGAGGGCGAAGTCCGCCTCGATGAGGCCCAGGTGGGACTCGACGCGGTGGAGGAGGGCCGGCCCGCGATGGTGCGCCGACACCCAGGCGCGATCGAGGTCGGTGATCTCGTCGTCGACCCAGATGAACGGCCGCCCGGCCGCCGTCTCGACGAGAGCCCTGGTCTTCCAGTGGAGCGCGCCCGCCGGGTCCTCCTCCGGCGCCTCCGGCAGGTCGCACACGGGAAGCTCCGGCAGGCCGAGCAGGGGAGCTATCACCTCGTTCGCGTCGTGCATCCACGCGGTGGCCCACATCAGGGCGCAGGGCAGCGCCAGCAGACGCGGACCGTGCGCGGGGTCGAGCTTCGCGAGCTGCGGATTCGACATGTGCTGCCAGTCCGCCCACTCGGCGACGGCCGGCGGAAGCCGCCCGCCGCCATAGGGCAGGAGTGTCCCGTCGACGTCCAGGAAAAGGAGGGGGTATCCCGTCCGATCGGTCATGGCCGCACGGTATCGACTCCCGCGCGGGGCAGGCCCCGCTGCGGGGATGATTCCGTGAGCACTGTGTTCTGCGGGTCAACACTGCTGGTGTGGGTCCTTCGTGAGCCGACTAGCCTGTGACGATGCAGTCCGCCGATCGGGACCAGGCCAACGACTACGACAACTTTGCCGAGATGTTCTCCGCGGAGTCCGACACCAGCCTCGTGAACGCGTACTACGAGCGGCCGGCGATGCTGGCTCTCGCCGGAGACGTGACCGGTCGTCGGATCCTGGACGCCGGCTGCGGCTCGGGCCCTCTGTCCGCCGCGCTGCGCGAGCGCGGCGCCGTTGTCACCGGCGTCGACGCCAGCGCCGGGATGCTGGCGCTGGCGAGGCGGCGGCTCGGCGACGACGTGGCCCTGCACGTGGTCGACCTGTGCGACCCGCTGCCGTTCGACGACGGCGCGTTCGACGACGTGGTCGCGTCGCTGGTCCTGCATTACCTGGAGGACTGGGGGCCAACGCTGGCCGAGTTCCGGCGGGTGCTGCGGCCCGGCGGCCGACTGATCGCTTCGGTGCAGCACCCTTTCGTGGACTACGCGATCCAAGATCCTCGGCCCGACTATTTCGCGATCACCAGCTATACCGACGAATGGACGTTCAACGGCCAGTCCTTCCCGATGAGGTTCTGGCGCAGGCCGTTGCACGCGATGACCGACGCCTTCACCACCGCCGG
Source organism: Streptomyces litchfieldiae (assembly GCF_031845365.1). NCBI lineage: Bacteria > Bacillati > Actinomycetota > Actinomycetes > Kitasatosporales > Streptomycetaceae > Streptomyces > Streptomyces litchfieldiae. The sequence goes on along the minus strand of NZ_JAVREL010000001.1, from coordinate 175,874 downwards.
CTTCCGGCTTGCCGTCCTCAGCGAGCCGCAGCCCGACCCTGCGGCCCGTGAGCTGTTCCCCGACGACTTCCATGACCTTTCGACCAAAATCTGCTTCCTGTTCTTCGTCGTCGAGGTACCGCCGTCGGCCACCGGCTCAGGCGACTGACCGGTCGCGGATCACCAGCGGAGCCCGTACCGGCGCCCCGGTACCGTGGCGTCGCATGAGCGACACCGAGATCGAGATCACCGCGGACCTGGTCCGCGACCTGCTGCAGGAGCAACATCCAGACCTCGCAGGGCTGGCCATCCGCGAGGTGGCGGGCGGCTGGGGCAACCAAATGTGGCGTCTCGGGGACGAGTTGGCCGTGCGTATGCAGCGCATGGACCCCACCCCGGATCTCCAGCTCAAGGAGCGGCGGTGGCTACCCGTGCTGGCCCCGCGCCTGCCGCTCCCGGTGCCGACCCCGGTGCGGTTCGGCGCACCGTCCGAGCGCTTCCCCAAGCACTGGACCGTGATGACGTGGGTTCCCGGCGAGCCGCTGGACCACGGCTCGATCAGTCGCGGCGAGCACGCGGCCGACACGCTGGCCGGCTTCCTCAGGGCGCTCCACGTGGAGGCGCCCGCTGAGGCGCCGATCAGTGAGGATTTCGGCGCTCACCCCAAGAAGTGCACGGACGGCTTCGACCACTTCTTCCACGCCGTCGTCCCCGCCGACATCGCTGCCGAGGTTCGGGCCGTCTGGGACGACGCCGTCGCCGCGCCCGAGTGGGATGGCCCACGGCTGTGGGTGCATGGCGACCTGCATCCCGCCAACGTCGTCGTCTCGGACGGGACGCTCTCGGGCGTGATCGACTTCGGTGCCATGTTCGCCGGTGATCCGGCGTGGGACCTCGCGGCCGCATGGGTGCTTCTTCCCGCGGGTGCCGCCGCACGCTTCTTCGACATGTACGCGCGTGCGGACCAGGGGACGATCCGGCGCGCCCGCGGTCTGGCCGCCCTGAAGAGCCTGTTCCTCATGCTGATGGGCCAGAACGGGGACCAGGGCCTTCCCGGCGGCAAGCCGACGTGGGGACCCGCGGGCCGGGCGGCGCTCCATCGGGTTCTGAATGACAGTTTGATCCAGCCGGCCGGCGGCGTCGGTCGTGGTTGAGTCCTACAGCCGCGCCGCCTTCAGCGCCATGTGCAGCAGCAGCCGGTCCTCGCCCGCCGCGAGGTTCAGGCCGGTGAGCCGTTCGATGCGGGAGAGCCGGTAGTACAGCGTCTGCCGGTGGATCCCCAGCGCCGCCGCCGTGCGGGCCGCCTGCCCGGCGTGGTCGAGGAACGTCTCCGCCGTGCGCGCCAGCTCCCGGTGCTCCGGGCGCAGCAACGGCGCCACCGCCGGGTCCGGCTGCCCGCCGGGCAGCGCCGTCAGCAGCCGGTAGGGACCCAGGTCCGGCCAGTGCGCCACCCGCCCGAATGCGCGCTCCGCCCGCGCCGCCCGCGCGGCGGCCAGCGCCTCGCGCCAGGCGTCCGGCAGCTCGTGCACGCCCCGCCGCGCGTCGCCGATCCCGGCGGTCGCGGTCCCGCGCAGGCGCTCGGCCACGGCGCGCGCCGCCCCGGGCCGCGCGAGCGCGGCAAGCGCGGGCGAGCCCGCTGCCACCGCGCACAGCGCGAGCGCCCCCGGGGGCGCGGCCGGCGTCTCACCCCCGGCCGTCCGCCAGGGCGCCACCGCGACCACCGTGAGCGGGCCGTCCACCGCCGGGCCCAGCGCCTCGGCCAGCGCGCCGGCCGGGCCCGGGCCGCCCTCGGTCAGCAGGTCGTGCAGCAGTCCGCCGAGCCGGGCGCCCGCCCGGGCCTCGTCGGCCAGCAGCGCGCCGATCCGCCCCGCGATGCCCATGGCCGCCGCCAGTCGGGCGTCGTCGAGCGGCACCGCGCCGTCGTCGAGCAGCCAGATGTACCCGTGGACCACCGGGCCGTACCGTACCGGCAGACAGACCCGGCCCGTCAGCACCCCGGCCGCCGGCTCCGGCGGTATCCGCACCGGCCGCACGGCCGTGGCGATGCCGAAGCTCTCGAACCACTCGCGCACGGCGGGCGTCGAGCGGCGGTGCAGGATCGACCGGGTCCGCACCGGGTCCATCACCCGGTCGTCCGCGCTGTCGTGCGCGCCGAAGGCGATCAGCCCGAAGTCGCGGCCCTCCAGCGTCGCGGGCGTGCCGAGCAGCCCACAGACATCGTCGATGAGCTCCTGGTACTCCGTCCGCATCGCCCTTCCGTCACCTCCCGCTCCCCATTCTCATACAACTGTCTGAGATCCCGGAGGCCGATGCCGGACAACTGTCGATGGCCGGAATTCCGGGCGATCCTTACCTTCTCGGGTAATCCACCGTTCCCGGGAGGTGACCGTGCTGGGATCCGTACTTCTCGCGGCGGCGCGCAGCGACACCATCAAGCGCGTGGTCTCCGCGGCCCCCGTCACCCGCCCCGTCGTGGACCGTTTCGTGGCCGGCGAGCGGCTCGCCGACGCCGTGGCCGCCACCACCGGCCTGGTCGCCGACGGGCTGGACGTCACCCTCGACCACCTCGGCGAGGACGTCACCGACCGGTCCGAGGCGCTGCGCAGCAGGGACGCCTGTCTGGCCCTGATCGACGCCCTCCGGGGCGAGGGGCTGGAAACGCGGGCCGAGCTCTCGGTGAAGCTGTCCGCCTTCGGCCAGGCGCTGCCCGGCGGCCACGACCTCGCGCAGCGGAACGTCCTCGCCGTGGCGGAGGCCGCCGCGGCGGCGGGCACGACGGTTACCCTCGACATGGAGGACCACACGACGACCGACTCGACCCTGGCGATCCACGCCGACCTGCGGAAACGTTTCCCGGAGACCGGTGTCGCCGTTCAGTCCTACCTCTTCCGCACCGAGGCGGACTGCCGGACGCTGGCCGCGGCGGGGGCCCGGGTGCGGCTGGTGAAGGGCGCCTACCGGGAGCCCGCCGCGGTCGCCCACCAAGACCGGCACGAGGTGGACCGCGCCTATGTGCGCTGCCTGCGGATCCTGCTCGCCGGCCGGGGCTACCCGATGATCGGCACGCACGATCCCCGGCTGGTGGAGATCGCCCGGGCGCTGGCGGCCCGGTTCGGCCGCGCGCCGGACACCTTCGAGTTCCAGATGCTGTACGGAATCCGGCCGGAGGAGCAGCGGCGGCTCGCCGGGCAGGGGCACCGTGTGCGGGTATATGTCCCCTACGGCACCGACTGGTACGGATATTTCATGCGCCGTCTCGCCGAGCGGCCGGCCAACCTCGCCTTCTTCGCGCGGTCCCTCGTCAGCCGGGGCTGACCGTCGCCGAGACCCACCATTCCGAAGGAGTTGACGGTCATGGACGCAGTGACCCAGGTCCCCGCACCGGTGAACGAGCCGGTGCACACGTACGCCCCCGGCTCCCCGGAGCGCGCCAGGCTGGAGCGCAAGCTCAAGGAGCTGGCCGAGAACCCCGTCGAGCTGCCCATGACGATCGGCGGCCGGCGGCGGATGGGCGGCGGCGAGCGCTTCGACGTCGTCCAGCCGCACAACCACCGCGCCCGGCTGGGCACTTACGGCAACGCCACCGGCCAGGACGCGCGGGACGCCATCGACGCCGCCCTCGCCGCGGCACCCGCCTGGCGCGCCCTGCCGTTCGACGAGCGCGCCGCCGTTTTCCTCAAGGCCGCCGAGCTGCTGTCCGGCCCCTGGCGGGAGACGATCGCCGCCTCGACGATGCTGGGCCAGTCCAAGACGGTGCAGCAGGCCGAGATCGACGCGCCCTGCGAGCTGATCGACTTCTGGCGGTTCAACGTCCACTTCGCCCGCGAGATCCTGTCCGAACAGCCGCCGATTCAGCCCAAGGGCGTCTGGAACCGGATGGACTTCCGCCCGCTGGAGGGCTTCGTCTACGCGGTCACGCCGTTCAATTTCACGGCCATCGCGGGCAACCTGCCGACCGCCCCCGCCCTGATGGGCAACGTCGTCGTGTGGAAGCCGTCGCCGACGCAGACACACGCGGCGGTGCTGCTGATGCGGCTGCTGGAGGAGGCCGGCCTGCCCGACGGTGTCATCAACCTGGTGACGGGCGACGGCCGGGCGGTCTCCGAGGTGGCGCTGCCGCATCCGGAGCTGGCCGGGATCCACTTCACCGGCTCCACCGCGACGTTCCGCCACCTGTGGCAGCAGGTCGGCGCGAACCTGGAGCGCTACCGCAACTACCCCAGGATCGTCGGCGAGACCGGTGGCAAGGACTTCATCGTGGTCCACTCCAGCGCGGACCCGGCGGCCGTGAAGACGGCGATCACCCGGGGCGCGTTCGAGTACCAGGGCCAGAAGTGCTCCGCGGCCTCCCGCGCCTATATCCCGCGCTCGCTGTGGGACGGCGGTCTGCGGGACGCCGTCGCCGCCGAGACCGACGCGCTGAGCATGGGCGACCCCACCGACCTGTCCCACTTCATGGCCGCGGTGATCGACGAGCGCGCCTTCGCCAAGAGCAAGGCCGCCATCGACCGGGCCCGGTCCGAACCCGCCATCGAGATCATCGCGGGCGGCACCTACGACGACTCCGTCGGGTACTTCGTCCGGCCGACGGTCCTCACCTGCTCGGACCCCGACGACGAGGTGTTCACCACCGAGTACTTCGGACCGATCATTGCCGTCCATGTGTACGAGGACGACTCCTTCGAGGAGATGGTCGACCAGATGGAGTCCGCCTCGGCCTACGCGCTGACCGGCGCCCTGTTCGCCCGCGACCGCGCGGTGGCCGCCGAGGTCGGCGAGCGGCTGCGGTACGCCGCGGGCAACTTCTACCTTAACGACAAGCCCACCGGCTCGGTCGTCGGCCAGCAGCCCTTCGGCGGCTCCCGCGCCTCGGGCACCAACGACAAGGCCGGCTCCAAGTTCAACCTGCTGCGCTGGGTCTCGCCCCGCGTCATCAAGGAGACGCAGGTGTCCCCGACCGACTACCGCTACCCGCACATGGGCTGACCCTCGGGCCCCGGAAACGGCGCCCCGCCCGTCCCCACCGCCCCTCGCGGCACAGGGGAAACGGGCGGGGCCGCCGCCGTCTCAGATAGTAGGACGGCCAGGTATTTGGCGAGACATCACGGGGGATCGACGCTACTTTTGTTGGGGTCGCACTCCGGCACCGTCGCCCCCGCCCGCCTCGTCTCCCCCACAGGAGCTGATCCGTCATGGATGCCACCGCCACCCTGCCGCCGCGCGTCGCCCCCGGGACCGCGCTCGCCCGCGCCCGCGCCGCCGCCCGTGACGCGCGCGAGGCCAGCCGCCGGCAGGCCGCCGCCGCGCTCCAGCGGGCGCTCGACCGCCGGGACAACGGCGGTGCCGCGGACGGCCACTGAGCCAGTCCGCATCGTGGACGTGTTATGTCAGGGCCTGGGACGGGGCGTAGGGTCCCCCCATGGCTCGGAGCATCGATCTCGCAGTGATTCCCGGCGACGGCATCGGCCCGGAGGTGGTCGCGGAGGGGCTGAAGGTCCTCTCCGCCGTGCTCCCCGGTGACATCAAGCTGGAGACCACCGCCTACGACTTGGGCGCCCGCCGCTGGCACGCCACCGGCGAGACGCTGCCCGACGCCGACCTGGAGCGGTTGAAGGCACACGACGCCATCCTGCTCGGCGCCATCGGCGACCCCTCGGTCCCCTCCGGGGTCCTCGAGCGCGGCCTGCTGCTGAAGCTGCGCTTCGCGTTCGACCACTATGTGAACCTCCGCCCCAGCCGCCTCTTCCCCAACACGGCCACGCCGCTGGCCGGCCGCCCCGACATCGACTTCGTCGTCGTGCGCGAGGGCACGGAGGGCCTCTACGTGGGCAACGGCGGCTCCATGCGTACCGGCACCCCCGCCGAGGTCGCCACCGAGGTCAGCATCAACACCGCCTACGGCGTGGAGCGGGTCGTGCGCGACGCCTTCGAGCGCGCCGCCGCCCGCCCGGCCCGGAAGCTGACCCTGGTTCACAAGAACAACGTCCTGGTGCACGCCGGCCACCTCTGGAAGAACACGGTCGACCGGATCGCCCAGGAGTACCCCCAGGTCAGCACCGACTACCTGCACGTCGACGCGGCGACGATCTTCTTCGTCACTCAGCCCGAGCGCTTCGACGTGATCGTCACCGACAACCTGTTCGGCGACATCCTCACCGACCTGGCCGCGGCCGTCACCGGCGGCATCGGCCTCGCCGCGTCCGGGAACATCAATCCGGCCGGCACCTTCCCGTCGATGTTCGAGCCGGTCCACGGCTCCGCGCCCGACATCGCCGGCACCGGCAAGGCCGACCCCACCGCCACCGTGCTGTCCGTCGCCCTGCTGCTGCGCCACCTCGGCCACGAGGCCGAGGCCGTCCGCATCGAGGACGCCGTCAGCGCGGACCTGGCCGAGCGCGACGCCGCCACCCCGCGCACGACCGCCCAGATCGGCGACGCGCTGGCGGCACGAGTAGCCGGCTGAGCCCGCCGGCCTGAACGAGCCGCCGGGCCCGGGCGCCCGGCGGCTTACGCAAGTCCGCCGCGGGGTGCCACCATCATTCCCAGGACCGCCTGCGCCTTCGCGCGCGCATGGTGTGGACCCCGCGCCATAATCGGAACCGGGGTTCTCCTCGCCCCAATGCTCGGACGTCCTAGTACCGCGCGGGCGACGGGCAGGCGGCCCGCCCAACCCTGACGTGAAGGACGCGTATCCCATGACCCCGCCCCGCATCCCATTCGAGCTCAAGTCCGCCGCCCAGCCGCTGTCCGACGCCGAACGGGAGGCCGCGCTCGCCGAGCCCGGCTTCGGCCGGTACTTCACCGACCACATGGTGACCATCAGGTGGACCGAGGGCCGCGGCTGGCACGACGCCCAGCTCCAGCCCTACGCGCCGATCCCGATGGACCCGGCGACGATGGCGCTGCACTACGGGCAGGAGATCTTCGAGGGACTGAAGGCGTACCGCCAGCCCGACGGCTCGGTCGCCGTCTTCCGCCCCGACGCCAACGCCCGGCGCTTCCAGGCGTCCGCGCGCCGCCTGGCCATGCCCGAGCTGCCCGTCGAGACGTTCGTCGAGGCCATCGACCTGCTGGTCGGCCAGGACCGGGCGTGGGTCCCCAGCCGGGGCGAGCAGTCGCTCTACCTGCGGCCGTTCATGTTCGCCACCGAGGTGGGCCTGGGCATCAACCGGCCGGCCAACGAGTACCTGTTCATGATCATCGCGTCCCCCGCCGGGGCCTACTTCCCGCGCGGCATCAAACCCGTCTCCGTCTGGCTGTCCACGGAGTACGTCCGCGCCGCCCCCGGCGGCACCGGCGAGGCCAAGTGCGCGGGCAACTACGCCGCCGCGTTCGTCGCCCAGGCCGAGGCCACCCGCAACGGCTGCGACCAGGTCGTCTGGCTCGACGCCACCGAGCGGCGCTGGATCGAGGAGATGGGCGGGATGAACCTGTACTTCGTTCAGGGGACCGGCGAGGACGCCAAGATCGTCACGCCCGGGCTGACCGGCACGCTGCTGCCCGGCATCACCCGCGACTCCCTGCTGACGATCGCCGCCGACCTCGGCCACCCCACCGGCGAGGTCCGCATCTCCACGGACGACTGGCGGGAGGGCAACGCGGACGGCTCCATCAGCGAGGTCTTCGCCTGCGGCACCGCCGCGGTGATCACCCCGGTCGGCTCGGTCAAGTCCGCCGCCGGCAACTGGACCGTCGGCGACGGCCGGCCCGGCGCGATCACGATGCGGCTGCGCGAGGAGCTGCTCGGGATCCAGACCGGCCAGGTCGAGGACCGCCACGGCTGGATGCACCGGATTCCCTGAGGCCGGGGCCTTTGTCCGGATCGTGAGACGACGGTGTGGCACAGCCCGCCTCCTGTGCCACACTGCCCTCATGCTTGCGTTCACCACGATTATTGGTGACCAGCGCGCCGGTTCGGGCTGACAGCCCCGGAAGACCCGCGCGCAGACCTCTCGCACCCGCGAGGGGTCTTTTCGTTTTCCGGACAGGAGTTCACCGCCATGACAACGGACGTCCCGGATACGCCCGGGCCCAGCGATGCCTTCCACGTCTTCGACACCACGCTGCGCGACGGCGCGCAGCGCGAGGGCATCAACCTCACCGTGGCCGACAAGCTCACCATCGCCCGCCACCTGGACGACTTCGGCGTCGGCTTCATCGAGGGCGGCTGGCCGGGGGCCAACCCCCGGGACACCGAGTTCTTCCAGCGGGCCCGCGCCGAGCTCACCCTCCGCCACGCCCGGCTCGTCGCGTTCGGCTCCACCCGCAAGGCCGGCGTCGCCGTCGAGGACGACGCCCAGGTCCGGGCGCTGCTCGACGCCGAGTCCCCGGTGGTCTGCCTGGTCGCCAAGGCACACGACCGGCACGTCAACCTCGCGCTGCGCACCACCCTGGAGGAGAACCTCGCCATGGTGAGCGACACCGTCGCCCACCTGCGCGCCCACGGCCGGCGCGTCTTCGTCGACTGCGAGCACTTCTTCGACGGCTACGCGGCCAATCCCGGCTACGCCCTGGATGTCGTGCGCGCCGCGCACGGCGCCGGCGCCGAGGTCGTCGTGCTCTGCGACACCAACGGCGGCATGCTGCCCGCCCAGGTACAGGCCGTCGTGCGCACCGTGGTCGCGGACACCGGCGCGCGGATCGGCATCCACGCCCAGGACGACAGCGGCTGCGCCGTCGCCAACACCCTGGCCGCCGTCGACGCGGGCGCCACCCATGTGCAGTGCACCGCCAACGGCTACGGCGAACGCGTCGGCAACGCCAACCTCTTCCCCGTCGTCGCCGCACTGGAGCTCAAATACGGCAAGCGCGTCCTGCCGGCCGGCGCCCTGACCGAGATGACCCGCATCTCCCACGCCATCGCTGAGGTCGTCAACCTCGCCCCCGCCACCCACCAGCCCTATGTCGGCGTCTCCGCCTTCGCCCACAAGGCCGGGCTGCACGCCTCCGCCATCAAGGTCGACCCCGACCTCTACCAGCACATCGACCCCGAACTCGTCGGCAACTCGATGCGGATGCTCGTCTCCGACATGGCCGGCCGCGCCTCCGTCGAGCTCAAGGGCAAGGAGCTGGGCTACGACCTCGGCGACCGCGACCTGGTCGGCCGCGTCGTGGAGCTCGTCAAGGAGCGGGAGCTGAAGGGCTTCACCTACGAGGCGGCCGACGCCTCGTTCGAGCTGCTGCTCCGCGAGGCCGTGCACGGCGGCCCTCAGCGCTTCTTCCGCCTGGAGTCCTGGCGCACCATCACCGACCAGCGCGCCGACGGCACGCTGGACAACGAGGCCACCGTGCGCATCTGGGCCAAGGGCGAACGGATCCTGGCCAGCGGCGAGGGCAACGGACCGGTCAACGCGCTGGACCGCGCGCTGCGCACCGGGCTGGAGCGCACCTTCCCCGAGCTGGCCCGGATCCAGCTCGTGGACTACAAGGTGCGCATCCTGGAGGGCCGGCACGGCACGCAGTCCACCACCCGCGTGCTGATCACCAGCGGCGACGGCACCACCGAGTGGTCGACCGTGGGCGTGGCGGACAACGTCATCGCCGCCTCCTGGCAGGCGCTGGACGACGCCTACACCTACGGGCTGCTGCGCGCGGGGCTGCGGCCGAGCGACTGACCGGTCACGCTGAGGCAGGCGGCACTGTAGGAAACTCACAGTGCCGCCCCGGCCGCGCTGTGGCTTGCCTGCACCTGCCTCTGCTCCGCACTTGGGTTCTGTCCAGCGCGGCCATGAAACGGGTGTGGAGACTGTACGGATCTGACGAGAGCCAAGCGGCACCGCGTTTCGTAGGGTCTATACATGACCGATCATGCTGAGACGGGCCCATCCGAGACGGCCGCCGCCACGACCACCGACACCAGGGGACGGGTGGCGGAGTTGGCTGCGATTCGTGCGGAGGCGTTGGGGGGGCCTTCGGAGGCGGCGACGGCGGCGCAGCATGCGAAGGGGAAGCTGACGGCGCGGGAGCGGATTGGTCTGTTGTTGGATGAGGGGTCGTTTCGTGAGGTGGGGGTGTTGCGGCGGCATCGGGCTTCGGGGTTCGGGTTGGAGGCGAAGCGGCCGTATACGGATGGTGTGGTGACGGGGTGGGGGACGGTGCATGGGCGGACGGTGTTCGTGTATGCGCATGATTTCCGGATTTTTGGGGGTGCGTTGGGGGAGGCGCATGCGGCGAAGATCCACAAGATCATGGATATGGCGTTGGCGGCGGGGGCGCCGTTGGTGTCGTTGAATGATGGTGCGGGGGCGCGTATTCAGGAGGGGGTGTCGGCGCTTGCGGGGTATGGGGGGATTTTTCAGCGGAATACGCGGGCGTCGGGGGTGATTCCGCAGATTTCGGTGATGTTGGGGCCGTGTGCGGGGGGTGCGGCGTATTCGCCGGCGTTGACTGATTTTGTGTTCATGGTGCGGGAGACCGCGCAGATGTTCATTACGGGGCCTGATGTGGTGCAGGCGGTGACCGGGGCGCGGGTGACGCAGAACGGTCTGGGTGGTGCGGATGTGCACGCGGGTACCTCCGGCGTCGCCCACTTCGCCTACGACGACGAGGAGTCCTGCATCGAGGAGGTCCGCTTCCTCCTCTCCCTCCTCCCGAGCAACAACCGGGAGAACCCGCCCGTCGTGGCGACGAAGGATCCGGTGGACCGGCGGTGCGAGGCGCTGGTGGATCTGGTGCCGGTGGACGGCAACCGCCCCTATGACATGCGGGCGGTGATCGAGGAGCTGGTGGACGACGGGGAGTTCCTGGAGGTCCATGAGCGGTGGGCGGTGAACATCATCTGTGCGCTTGCGCGGCTGGACGGGCAGGTGGTGGGGGTGGTGGCGAACCAGCCGCAGTCGCTGGCGGGGGTGCTGGACATCTCGGCGTCGGAGAAGGCGGCGCGGTTTGTGCAGATGTGCGACGCGTTCAACATCCCGATCGTGACGCTGCTGGACGTGCCGGGGTTCCTGCCGGGGGTGGACCAGGAGCACGGCGGGATCATCCGGCACGGGGCGAAGCTTCTGTACGCGTACTGCAACGCGACGGTGCCGCGGATCTCGGTGGTGCTGCGGAAGGCGTACGGCGGGGCGTACATCGTGATGGACTCGCAGTCGATCGGGGCGGATGTGGCGTTCGCCTGGCCGACGAACGAGATCGCGGTGATGGGGGCGGAGGGCGCGGCGAATGTGATCTTCCGGCGGCAGATCGCGGCGGCGGAGGACCCGGAGGCGATGCGGGCGCGCATGGTCAAGGAGTACAAGGCAGAGCTTATGCACCCCTATTACGCTGCCGAGCGCGGTCTGGTCGATGACGTCATCGAGCCGGCCGAGACCCGTGAAGTCCTCATCCACGCACTGGCGATGCTGCGCAGCAAGCACGCCGATCTGCCCGCCCGCAAGCACGGCAACCCGCCCCAGTAACCACGGCAGCCAGCGAAGGAGATCCCCACGATGAGCCCCGAGACGATCACCGACCCGCACCTGGTCCGGGTGGAAAAGGGTCAGGCCAGCGACGAGGAACTGGCCGCGGTGACCGCGCTGCTGATGGCCCGCGCCGCCCAGCGGGCCGAGCCCGAGGAGCACTCCGGCCGAGACTCCGCGCCCTGGCGGCGCCTGGAGCGGGCCCGCGCCTACCGCGCCCCGCACAGTTGGCAGGGCTGACGCCCGCCCGGGCGCGCCCTCCACACGCCGACAGCCCCCGGCCTTCCCGGCCGGGGGCTGTCGGCGTGCGCTGTGCGTCGCTCGGCGTCAGGACTGCGGCACCGTCTCGATGAGGACGGTGCGGCGGGGGTTGGCCGTGCTGGCGGGCAGTTCCCGCTCGGCCGGGGCCGCCGGGGCCGCCGGGGCCAGAGCACCGGCGTCCGTCAGGTGTGCCAGAGTGGTACGCCGGGGGTTGGCGATGGAGCGCGTGATCAGAGTGCTCTTCACGAGTGGCTGCCTTGGTCTCTTGTCATTCCTGGGCGTCTTGTAAAGCTGAGGCTAGGACTCGCTTACCCACTCCCCGCCCCCAATCAGCCACAGGACACTGTGAGTTTCCTCACGAGCGATACGTCAAAGCGGACATTGTGGGTCCGCAGCCCTGTCCGACAAGGCTGACAAAGAGGGCGAGCGCGGACCTTTCGATCTTTGCGATCGATAAGAAGTGTGCGGATTCGGTGACGACCCTATGGGTAAACGTCCGTTTCCTCCGGACATTGCGCATACGCGTCGTGATCATGCATCTCCGCAGCGTCATACATGTCACGGGTCCATTCCGGGCCCTTGTTGGAGATCGGCCTCTGTGCTGGAATTCCACGGACCGCCGCGGGTCGGCCACACAGTGCGGGGGCGCACGCCAGCGTCACAACACGGCTGATCACAGAAACGTGTCGGTCATCCACACGACCGAAACGGGGCTCGCGTGTCCCCGACTCGACACCCGTCACGCCGCAGCAGCGGCGGGCTTGAGGTCCAGAGGTTGCGACGCTAGTGCAGGGACGTTTCAAGAGGGAAGGCAGCGCTGCGGGGGATGCGGAGCCGAGTGGCGCGGACGACCGCGGCTCCTCCGCGGGGCCTGCCCTGAGCGGCGACCCGGCACGTTCGGTCGGGGCCGGCGAGCAGCCGCCCCGCGGCCGGGCCCCCGAGGATGCCGCCGCGGACACCCCCGCACCGAGCCGCCCGAGTCAGGCCGGCTCCCGGCTCGCCCTGCGCAACTGGCGCATCAGCACCCGACTGGTCTCGCTGATCGCCCTGCCGGTGGTCGCCGCGACCGTGCTCGGCGGGCTGCGCATCCAGGGCTCGATGGACGACATCGAGCAACTGGACAACATGCAGCTCCTCACCGAGATGACACAGCAGGCGACGCTCCTGGCCGCCGCCCTCCAGGAGGAGCGCGACCGTTCGGCCGGCCCGCTGATCAGTGACGGCAACCCCAAGAGCGACGAGGTCGCCGGGCCGCGCGAGCGCACCGACGAGGCGATCGACGCGTTCAGCGACGCGACCCTCAAGATCGACAACACCGACCCGGCCATGCGCAGCGTCCGGGCCACGGTCGTCGACATCGGCAGCCGGCTGAACGAGCTCAGCCAGATCCGCAACCAGGCGTACGAGAACCCGGAATACGTCTCGCAGACCATCAGCCAGTACAACGAGCTGATCGAGGCCCTGCTCGGCCTGTCCCAGGACATGGCCCAGGCCACCAGCAACAGCGAGATGATCCAGAGCACCCGCGCGCTGGCCACGTTCTCCTCCGCCAAGGAGCACGCCTCCATCCAGCGGGCCGTGATCACCGCCGGCCTCGCCCGCGAGGAGACCGAGGGCATCGCCGCGCTGTCCGACAGCGACTGGCGCTTCGGCCGCGACCACCAGCAGAGCGAGGAATCCGCACTCGACAGCTTCACCCTGGTCTACGGCAACGAGAGCGAGGCCCACCGGCTGCTGGAGCCGCTGGAGGGCGGCATCACCAACGTCGTCTCGGCCAACCAGTTCGCGCTCCAGGTCTTCGCCGCCGAGGAGGGCATCCGCAGCGAGGACCGCACCTACCGCGACTGGTACGACCAGGACCGCGACAAGATCGAGGCGATGGACAACATCGAGCGCACCCTGCTCGATGAGATGGAGGCCCAGGCCAGCGCCCTGCGCGACGAGGCCCAGCGCGACGCCATCCTCAACGGCGCGATCGTCGTCCTCGTCCTCGGCATCTCGCTCGTCGGCGCGTTCGTCGTCGCCCGCTCCATGGTCCGCTCGCTGCGCCGCCTCCAGGACACCGCCCAGGAAGTCGCCCGCAAGCGGCTGCCCGAGGTCGTCAAGCAGATGTCCGAGGCCGAGCCGGAGGACGTCAACACCACCGTCGAGTCCGTGGGTGTGCACACCCGCGACGAAATCGGCAAGGTGGCCCAGGCGTTCGACGACGTTCACCGCGAGGCGGTCCGCCTCGCCGGTGAGCAGGCCCTGCTGCGGGGCAACGTGAACGCGATGTTCACCAACCTCTCCCGCCGCAGCCAGGGCCTCATCCAGCGCCAGCTTTCGCTCATCTCCGAACTGGAGTCCCGCGAGGCCGACCCGGACCAGTTGTCGTCGCTGTTCAAGCTGGACCACCTCGCCACCCGCATGCGCCGCAACGGTGAGAACCTGCTGGTTCTCGCCGGTGAGGAGCCGGGCCGCCGGTGGACCCGCCCCGTGCCGCTGGTCGACGTGCTGCGTGCCGCCGCCTCCGAGGTGGAGCAGTACGAACGCATCGAGCTGAGCGCCGTGCCCAAGACGGACGTCGCCGGCCGCGTCGTCAACGACCTCGTGCACCTCCTGGCCGAGCTGCTGGAGAACGCCACCTCCTTCTCCTCGCCGCAGACCAAGGTGAAGGTCACCGGTCACGCGCTGCCCGACGGCCGCGTCCTGGTCGAGATCCACGACACCGGCATCGGCCTGTCCCCCGAGGACCTCGCCGAGATCAACGACCGGCTGGCCAACCCGCCGACGGTGGACGTCTCCGTCTCCCGCCGCATGGGCCTGTTCGTGGTCGGCCGCCTGTCCCTGCGCCACAACATCCGCATCCAGTTGCGGCCCTCGGACTCCGGCGGCACCACCGCCCTGGTCATGCTGCCCGCCGACGTCGCCCAGGGCCCCGGCCGTCCCCGGCCGGGCAGCGGCCCGGTCGGCGGCGCCCCGGCCACCGCGACGCTGCACCGCGAGACCCCGCCCGTCCGGCGCCCGCCCGGCGCGACCGACACCCGCGGCGACTCCGGGCCCGACACCGCTCAACTCCCGGGCTGGAACCGGAGCCTGGAGCGCACCGCCGAGCAGTCCCGCGGCCAGGTCCGCCCGTCCCAGGAACGCCCGGCCCTGCCGTCCCGGCCGGCCGCGCCCACCGGACCCGCCGCGGTGCCCGAGCCGGGCGAGCCGCAGCCGCCCGTGGCGCCGCGCGTCCCGCCGCCGCCCCCCGAGCCCGTCGCCCCGGCCGAGTCGCCGGTGGCCGGCGGAGCGCCGGGCGGCCGGCCGAGCTGGGCCACCGTCGGCGAGGACAGCGGCCGAATACCCGTCGCGCGGGAGAGCATGGACGCCCCGCGGGGGCACGACGAGGCGGAGTCGACGGGCGAGTACGCCCGCCCCGGCTACGTCGGTGCCACCGGCGGCGCTCCCACCTCGCCCCTGTCCGGCGCGTTCGGTCACCGTCAGCAGCGGCCGCAACAGCCCGACGACACCACCGAGTTCACCTTCCCGAACGCCGCCACGCCGCGCGGCGCCGGGACGGCGCCCGCCCGCGAGAGCCGCCAAGGCGTCCAGGACACCGGCGAGTTCCCGGTGGCGGAGCCTCCGCAGCGCGCCCCGCAGCAGCACCGGCCCGACGAGCTGCGCGACCCGCTGCCGCCCGCGGCGCCGGAGCGCCCCTCCGAACGCACGCCGATCTTCGAGGAGATGGAGTCGACGTGGTTCGGCCTCCGCCGGGCCACCGCGCCGCCGCCTCCCGCGCCCGCCCGGGAACCGGCCGCTCCGCCGCAGGCCCAGGCGCCCGCTCCGCCGCCCGTCCAGCGGCAGCCCGTCGCCCCGCCCACCGTTCAGCGCCCCGCGTCCGGCGGCGAGCCGAGCGCGCCCTGGCGGCCGTCGCCCAACGACGAACGCTGGCGCCAGGCGGAGCAGTTGCGTCAGCCCACCGCGGGCGGCGTCACTAACTCGGGTCTTCCGCGGCGCGTTCCGCGTGCCAACCTCGTGGCCGGTGCCGCGCAGCAGTCGCAGCAGCAGGCCGCCGCTCCCTCGGGACCGTTGGTCTCCCGCCGCCCGGACGACGTCCGGGGCCGGCTGACCAACCTCCGCCGGGGAATCCAGCAGGGGCGCCAGGCCGGTACCGCGGCCGGCCGCAACGACCGGGGCTTCGGCCCCACGTACCAGCAGTAGGAGCGTTAGTGTGAGCCCGATGAGCCAGGCGGCGCAGAACCTGAACTGGTTGATCACCAGCTTCGTGGAGAACACCCCGGGGGTGTCGCACACGGTGGTGGTGTCCGCTGATGGTCTTCTTCTGGCGTTGTCCGAGGGGTTTCCGCGGGATCGTGCTGATCAGTTGGCGGCGGTGGCTTCGGGGCTGACGTCGTTGACGGCTGGTGCGTCGCGGATCTTCGAGGGTGGTGCGGTGAATCAGACGGTGGTGGAGATGGAGCGGGGGTTCCTCTTCATCATGTCGATTTCGGATGGTTCGTCGTTGGCGGTGTTGGCGCATCCGGAGGCCGATATCGGTCTGGTGGGGTACGAGATGGCTCTGCTGGTCGATCGTGCGGGTACGGTTCTGACTCCCGACCTCCGCGCGGAACTTCAAGGAAGTCTGCTTAACTGACCCCCAGCTCCCCCCACATGAGCACCACCATCCGCCTCGCCGATCTCATGTAACGCTCGGAGGAGCTATGATCACCCCGCCACCCTCGCAGGGCTCGTACGGTGCTCCGCATCATTACGGCTCGTTCGACGACGAGGGCGACCAGCCGCTGGTGCGTCCGTACGCGATGACCGGTGGCCGGACCCGGCCGCGGTATCAGCTCGCGATCGAGGCGTTGGTGAGCACCACGGCCGAGCCGATGCAGTTGCAGGGGCTGCTGCCGGAGCACCAGCGGATCTGCCAGCTCTGCCTCGAGGTGAAGTCGGTGGCGGAGGTGTCGGCGCTGCTGGGGATGCCGCTGGGGGTGGCCCGAATCCTGGTGGCGGACCTGGCCGAGGCGGGGCTGGTGGCGATCCACCAGCCGGGTCATGACGCAGAGCCCGGTGGCCAGCCAGATGTGACACTGCTCGAAAGGGTGCTCAGTGGACTTCGCAAGCTCTAGCGCCGCGGGCCGGCCGGCGCCCTCCCAGTCGACCACCTCCGCGAAGATCGTGATCGCGGGTGGGTTCGGCGTGGGGAAGACCACGTTTGTGGGGTCGGTGTCGGAGATCAATCCGCTGCGGACCGAGGCGGTGATGACGTCGGCGTCGGCGGGGATCGACGATCTGACGCATACGGCGGGGAAGACCACCACGACGGTGGCGATGGACTTCGGGCGTATCACGCTGGATCAGGATTTGATCCTGTACCTGTTCGGGACGCCCGGGCAGGATCGTTTCTGGTTCATGTGGGACGACTTGGTGCGCGGTGCGATCGGTGCGATCGTGCTGGTGGACACGCGCCGGCTGGCGGACTGTTTCCCGGCGGTGGACTACTTCGAGAACAGCGGCCTGCCGTTCGTGATCGCCCTCAACGGCTTCGACGGACACCAGCCCTACTCCCCGGAAGAAGTCCGCGAAGCACTCCAGATCGGACCGGACACCCCCATCATCGTGACCGACGCCCGGGTCCGGGCCGAGGCGAAGAGCGCGCTGATCACCCTCGTCGAGCACGCCCTGCTCGCCCGGCTGCACTGATCGTACGGGCCGCACGGCCTGTGGCATTGAACACGTCTCCTTCCGAAGTCCACGACAATTCAAGAGGCGAACCACACGGAATACGCACGCCCGGCGAGCGTTCCGTTCCTCTCCGCACACGAAAACCCGGTCTTTTGCCGTTCTCGGCCGCAATGCCCGATTTCACTCATTCATGGTTGGCTGAAATCGGGATGGCTCAGGGGATTGGAAAGTCAAGTCCCGACGTGCTGGAATCCACCCAACTCCGCAGTCGTGACAGCCGGCAGCCACGCCCCGCCGATGCCGAGAGGTGACAGCCCAGTGAGGCGCAGCAGCGCGAGCCCCGACGGCCCGACGACCCCGGGAGACCCCCGTGGGTCCGGGAGGGGCAACTTCACACCGCCGTCGGTCACCGTACCGCCGGCCGGTCAGCCGCCCGCGCCCCCGGCGACCGGCTCCAGACTCGCGCCCCGCAACTGGCGGGTGGCCACCAAGCTGTACGCGATCCTCCTGATCCCTGTGCTGGTCGCCCTCGCGCTGGGTGGCTTCCGTGTCTACGACGCGTACGACACCTGGCAGGAGGCCGACGACGCCGAGCGCATAGCGGAGTTGGTGCAGGCGTCCACCGCCTACGCCCACGCGCTGATCGACGAGCGCGACGTCACCGCCGGCGCGCTGCTGAGGGGCGAGACGGAGGATCCCGTCATCGGCGAGGCGCGTCAGCGCACCGATGAGGCGCGTGCCGTGTTCCACGCGCGGGTCGAGGACGCCCCGCAAAGCGCCAGCCTGCGGCGCCGGATCGACGCCGTCACCGAGGCCGAGCCCCGGCTCGACGGGCTCCGCGAGCAGGCGTTCACCGACCAGCTCCCGGGTGTCGAGACCGAGGAGGGGTACGTCACCATTCAGCACCCCCTGATGTCGCTGGCCAACGAACTCGGCCTGGGCACCGCGAACATCACCTCCTACGGCCGCGCGGTGTACGCCGTCTCGCTGGCCAAGGCGGCCAGTTCGCTGCAACGGTCCATCGGCACCCATCTGCTGGTCGCCCCCGGGCCGGGCGAGGAGGCCGCCGCCCTCCAGCTCACCGCGTTCGGCTCCTACGCGTATCTGGAGGACATCGCCCGCGCCGAGTTCGGCTCGGCCGGCACCCCCCAGGACATCCGGCGGCTCTCCGACGCGATGGCCGCGGGCGCCCCGCCGAGCTCTCCCGACCTGGCCACCATGGTGTCGCTCATCGCGGGGGGCGGCCCGGCCGGTGACCTGGCCGCCGAGGGCGTCACCGAGGAGAGCTGGTTCACGGCGGCGACCGCCGAGTTCGAGGCCTACCGGACCGTCGAGCGCGAGCTGGTCGACACCGCCGTGGCCGAGGCGCAGGACATCGCCGCCACCGCTCGCCGGGACATGATCGTCAACTCCGTCGTCGTGCTCGGCTCCCTGGTGATCGCCTTTGTGCTGGCCGCGCTGATGGCCCGGTCGATGAGCCGCAACATGAGCCGCCTGCGCGGCGCCGCCTTCGAGGTGGCCGAGCAGCGCCTGCCGACCCTGGTCGACCAGCTCTCGCGCACCAACCCCGGCGACGTGGACACCCGCGTGGCGCCCATCGACATCAACAGCCAGGACGAGATCGGCGAGGTGGCCCGGGCGTTCGACCAGGTCCACCGCGAGGCCGTGCGCCTCGCCGCCGAACAGGCCCTGCTGCGCGGCAACGTGAACGCCATCTTCACCAACCTCTCCAGCCGCAACCAGGGCCTCATCGAGCGCCAACTCGGCCTGATCAGCGACCTGGAGAACAACGAGGCCGACCCCGAGCAGCTCGAGAACCTCTTCAAGCTGGACCACCTGGCCACCCGCATGCGCCGCAACGGTGAGAACCTGCTGGTCCTCGCCGGTGAGGAGCCGGGGAACCGGTGGAACCAGCCCGTGGCGCTGGTCGACGTGATGCGCGCCGCCGCCTCCGAGGTCGAGGCGTACGCCCGCATCGAGCTGACCGGCGTCCCGGAGTGCGAGATCCACGGCGCGGTCGTCAACGACCTGGTGCACCTCCTCGCCGAACTGCTGGAGAACGCCACCACGTTCTCCTCGCCGCAGACCAAGGTGCGGGTGACCGCCACCCGGCTGCCGGACGGCCGGATCATGATCGAGATCCATGACAAGGGCATCGGCCTCACCCAGGAGGACTTCGCCGAGATCAACAAGCGGCTGGCGGACCCGCCGGCCGTGGACGCCGCCATCTCCCGGCGCATGGGGCTCTACGTGGTCGGCCGGCTCGCCGAGCGGCACGGGATCCGCGTCCAACTCCGCCCCTCCGGCGAGCAGTCGGGCACCACCTCGCTGGTGATGCTGCCCGAGCGGATCACCCACGGCGGCAGCGCCCCGCAGCCGCCCGAGCAGGAGTTCAGCGTCTCGCGGATCGTTCCCGACGAGTCGTACATCTCCGAGGCCGACCGCCAGGCCGGTGCCCGGACCGCCGCCGAACTGGGCTTCGACGACTCGCGTTACGCGACGCCCGGCGACACCGTCGCCCTCTCCGTGGTCGGCCACGCCCTGCCGGGCGGCGGAGCGCCGGGCCAGGAGCCGCCCCGCGAACTGCCGGGGGAGCCGCCGGCACCCGCCGACCCGCGGTTCGCGCCGCCCGTCGGGGAGGACGAACACGCCACCCGGGCACCCGGATTCGGCGCGTTCCAGCCACACACACAATCTCCTCACAGTGGTCCCGGGAACGGCGCACAGCGCGTAGGCTTCAGTGGACCGGATCCGCTCGCGGCGGAGTACCGCTCGACGACCGGCGCGGGGCTTCCCCGCCGCGAACGACACTGGCAGCCCGAGGAGGAGCCGGCACAGCCACTGCGGGAAGAACCCCCGGCGTACCAGACCCCGGCGCACCACGCCCCCGAGGAGGCGCGGTGGGAGCGCGGGCCACGCCGGGAGGAGCGCACCGGCGGCGTCACCTCCTCCGGCCTCCCCCGGCGAGTACCGCGCGCCAATCTGGCCGAGCACACTCCTGTGGAGCCCGTGCCGGAGGGGCCCGCCGTCTCCCGGGATCCGAATGACGTCCGCGGCAGGCTCAGCAGCCTGCACCGCGGGGTACAGCAGGGCCGCGGCGCGAGCGGTGGCCGCGGCACGCAGAACAACGATCAGGAGCGTTAGTGTGAGCCCGATGAGCCAGGCGGCGCAGAACCTGAACTGGTTGATCACCAGCTTCGTGGAGAACACCCCGGGGGTGTCGCACACGGTGGTGGTGTCCGCTGATGGTCTTCTTCTGGCGTTGTCCGAGGGGTTTCCGCGGGATCGTGCTGATCAGTTGGCGGCGGTGGCTTCGGGGCTGACGTCGTTGACGGCTGGTGCGTCGCGGATCTTCGAGGGTGGTGCGGTGAATCAGACGGTGGTGGAGATGGAGCGGGGGTTCCTCTTCATCATGTCGATTTCGGATGGTTCGTCGTTGGCGGTGTTGGCGCATCCGGAGGCCGATATCGGTCTGGTGGGGTACGAGATGGCTCTGCTGGTCGATCGTGCGGGTACGGTTCTGACTCCCGACCTCCGCGCCGAGCTGCAGGGGAGCTTGCTCAACTAGTAGACGACTTGTGCGGATTGGGGCCGCGCCCCATAAGGTGCGGGCATGGCGAAGCGATGAGCGCGGCGTCCGCGGACAGCGAAGGCAGTCGGAGGAGGAACTGTGGCAACGCCCCCAGGCGGACCTTACGGCAACGAGTACCCGGCGCAGCCACACGGCGGTGGCCGCACCGGGCGCTTCAACTTCCCCTCGGCGCCCAGCGGCGGACACCGGCGGCCCATGCCGGAACGGCACGCGGCCGCGCGGCCGGAGTCCGAGCCCGGCCCCGAGGCGCGGCGCACGCCGCCGCCCCAGCCGGGAGCGGCCCGCCCGCCCGGACCGGGCCCGGACGGCCGGGGGGTGCCGGAGCGCGAGGAGTGGCCGGCGCAGCCCTCCCAGCAGCAGCCGCCCGAGCGGCCGCGGCGCGCCGGCGACGGAGAGGTCCCGCAGCCGCTGGTGCGTCCGTACGCGATGACCGGTGGCCGGACCCGGCCGCGGTATCAGCTCGCGATCGAGGCGTTGGTGAGCACCACGGCCGAGCCGATGCAGTTGCAGGGCCAGTTGCCGGAGCACCAGCGGATCTGCCAGCTCTGCTACGAGGTCAAGTCCGTCGCCGAGGTCTCCGCGCTGCTCTCCATCCCGCTTGGGGTCGCGCGGATTCTGGTGGCCGATCTCGCCGAGGCCGGGCTTGTCGCCATTCACCAGCCGGGTCATGACGCAGAGCCCGGTGGCCAGCCAGATGTGACACTGCTCGAAAGGGTGCTCAGTGGACTTCGCAAGCTCTAACGACGCCGGTCTCTCCGCGCCGTCGCGTTCCACGACCTCCGCGAAGATCGTGATCGCGGGTGGGTTCGGCGTGGGGAAGACCACGTTTGTGGGGTCGGTGTCGGAGATCAATCCGCTGCGGACCGAGGCGGTGATGACGTCGGCGTCGGCGGGGATCGACGATCTGACGCATACGGCGGGGAAGACCACCACGACGGTGGCGATGGACTTCGGGCGTATCACGCTGGATCAGGATTTGATCCTGTATCTGTTCGGGACGCCCGGGCAGGATCGTTTCTGGTTCATGTGGGACGACTTGGTGCGCGGTGCGATCGGTGCGATCGTGCTGGTGGACACGCGCCGGCTGGCGGACTGTTTCCCGGCGGTGGACTACTTCGAGAACAGCGGCCTGCCGTTCGTGATCGCCCTCAACGGCTTCGACGGACACCAGCCCTACTCCCCGGAAGAAGTCCGCGAAGCACTCCAGATCGGGCCCGACGCCCCGATCATCACCACCGACGCGCGTCACCGCACGGAGGCGAAGAGCGCGCTGATCACCCTCGTCGAGCACGCCCTGATGGCCCGCCTGCGCTGAGACCCCGGCCGTCCGGCCTCTCGGACTCCAGGGTCCGGGAGGCCGTTGGCTAGGCTTGGCGCCGTGCGCATCGCCAGATTCTCCATCGACGGCACCGTCGGCTTCGGCGTGCTGGAACCCGATCCGTCCCAGGGCGGGGAGCTCGCCCTCGACATCATCAAGGGCCACCCCTTCGCCGAGTTCGAACGCTCGGGCCGCCGGGTGCCGCTGAGTAAGGTCCGGCTGCTGCCGCCGGTGCTGCCGAGCAAGATCGTGGCCATCGGGCGGAACTACGCCGAGCACGCCCGGGAGCTGGGCAACGAGGTGCCCGACGTCCCGGTCACCTTCTTCAAGCCCTCCACCTCGGTGATCGGCTCCGGCGACGAGATCTCCTACCCGGCCATCTCCTCCGATGTGCACCACGAGGCGGAGCTCGCCGTGGTCATCGGCCGGCTCTGCCGGGACGTCCCGCGCGAGCGCGCCCGCGACGTCATCCTCGGCTACACCTGCGCCAACGACCTCACCGCGCGCGACGTTCAGCAGCGCGAGAGCCAGTGGGCGCGGGCCAAGGGCTTCGACACCTCCTGCCCGCTCGGCCCCTGGATCGAGACCGACCTCGACCCCTCCGACCTCGCGATCATGTGCACGGTCAACGGCGAGCAGCGGCAGCTCGGCCGCACCAGCGAGATGGTGCGCGGCGTCGAGGACCTGATCGTGCACATCACCGAGTCGATGACCCTGCTGCCGCAGGACGTCATCCTCACCGGCACCCCGGCGGGCGTCGGACCCCTCCACGTCGGCGACGAGGTCGCCGTCACCATCGAAGGCATCGGCACTCTCACCAACAAGGTTGTCAAGCGTGACTAGCGTTCGCGTCCGTTTCTGCCCCTCCCCGACCGGCAACCCGCACGTCGGCCTCGTCCGCACCGCCCTGTTCAACTGGGCCTACGCGCGCCACCACGGCGGGACCCTGGTCCTGCGCATCGAGGACACCGACGTGGCCCGGGACTCCGAGGAGTCCTACGAGGCCCTGCTGGACTCCCTGCGCTGGCTCGGCCTGGACTGGGACGAGGGCCCGGAGGCGGGCGGACCGCACGAGCCCTACCGCCAGTCGCGGCGGATGGACGTCTACGCCGATGTCGCCGGCAAGCTGCTGCGGGCCGGCCATGCCTATCACTGCTACTGCACCGCGGAGGAGCTGGAGGCCCGCCGGGAGGCCGCCCGCAAGGCCGGCCGGCCCTCCGGGTACGACGGCGCGTGCCGCTCGCTGTCCGAGGCGCAGATGGCCGCCTACGAGGCCGAGGGACGCAAGCCCATCGTGCGCTTCCGGATGCCCGACGAGCCGATCACGTTCACCGACCTGGTGCGCGGCGAGCTCACCTTCACCCCGGAGAACGTGCCCGACTACGGCATCGTCCGGGCCAACGGCGCCCCGCTCTACACGCTCGTCAACCCGGTGGACGACGCGCTGATGGAGATCACCCACGTCCTGCGCGGCGAGGACCTGCTGTCCTCCACCCCTCGCCAAATCGCGCTCTACCGCGCGCTGGCGGAGATCGGCGTGGGCAACGGCGCGACGCCCGCGTTCGGGCATCTGCCGTATGTGATGGGCGAGGGCAACAAGAAGCTCTCCAAGCGCGACCCGCAGTCCTCGCTCAACCTCTACCGGGACCGCGGCTTCCTGCCCTCGGGCCTGCTCAACTACCTGGCCCTGCTGGGCTGGTCGCTCGCCGAGGACCGGGACATCTTCTCCATGGCGGAGATGGTGGCCGCGTTCGACATCGGCGCGGTGAACGCCAACCCGGCGCGCTTCGACCTGAAGAAGGCCGAGGCGATCAACGCCACCCACATCCGCGAGCACCTGTCGGTGGAGCAGTTCATCGAGGCGTGCCAGCCGTGGCTGCGGGCCCCGCACGCGCCCTGGAAGCCGGAGGCGTACGACCCGGCCGCGTTCGCCGCGCTGGCGCCGCTCGCCCAGACTCGCGTCACGGTGCTGTCCGACATCACCGACAACGTCGACTTCCTCTTCCTCGACGAGCCGGTCTCCGACGAGCAGTCCTGGAGCAAGGCCATGAAGCCCGGCGCGGAGGCCGTGCTGGCCACGGCCCGGGAGCGGCTGGCCGCGGCCCCCGAGTGGACCGCGGAGGCGCTCAAGGAGGCCGTGCTGGCCGCCGGCGAGGAGCACGGGCTGAAGCTCGGCAAGGCCCAGGCCCCGGTCCGCGTGGCGGTCACCGGCCGCACCGTGGGCCTGCCGCTCTTCGAGTCCCTGGAGCTGCTGGGCCGCGAGCGCACCCTGGCCCGGGTCGACGCCGCCCTGTCCCGGCTGGCCGCCTGAGCGGGGCGCGGGGCCCCGGAACGGATCTCGTTTTGGGGCACCGTTCTCGATCGGGTATTGTTTGGCGCGTCGCAAGGGCGAGTCGGAGATCCGAATCCCGAGCGACCACCTGAGCAATACCCCCGAGTGGGGTTGCGTTTTGGTGGGGTATGGTGTAATTGGCAGCACGACTGATTCTGGTTCAGTTAGTCTAGGTTCGAGTCCTGGTACCCCAGCGCGATCTCTCAACAAGATCGAGCCCCCGTTGTGTAGCGGCCTAGCACGCTGCCCTCTCAAGGCAGTAGCGCCGGTTCGAATCCGGTCGGGGGTACTGGTCCGGGATGACCGGATCTGAGCAGGGCCCCCGTTGTGTAGCGGCCTAGCACGCTGCCCTCTCAAGGCAGTAGCGCCGGTTCGAATCCGGTCGGGGGTACTCGATCGCAGCAGGCCCCTCGTCGATGACGAGGGGCCTTTGCCATGCCGTCTCACCCCTCGCCCTCCGCGTCCGCCGCCGGGTCCGCGCCGGCGCCCCTGTTCGCGCCGAAGCGGCGCCCGGCCTCCTCGGCCTGGGCCAGCCGCCGCAGGGCGAGCAGCACCGGCTCGTAGAGCACGGTGAGCGCCACGGCGGCCTCCAACTGCGTGGTCGGCGCCTCGAACTCACCGATCAGCGCCAGCTCGTGCTCCGCGATCCCGGCCGCCGCCCGGCCATAGGGCAGCAGATGATCCACCTCGCAGGGATAGCCGAGGCGGATCAGCGTGGCGAGCGAGGAGATCAGCATGCGGTGCGCCGGATTCCCCGGCACGATCCGCCAGCCCAGCCGGCGCTGCACCTCCTCGGCCGTGCGCCCGGCCCGCTCCGTGGCCGCGTCGTCACCGGTGGTCGTGGGGCCGTGGGGGAGCGCGCCGACCGCCGTGCCCAGTCGGGAGAGCTGGTCGGACGACTCGTCCTCCACCGCGGCCAGCACCTCGCGCGCGGTGGCCACCGGCACCCGGCCGACCTGGACCAGCGCCCGCACCAGCCGCAGCCGGCGCAAGTGCTCCTCGTCGTAGTCGGCCTGGGTCGCGGTGATCCGCTCGCCCGGGGGCAGCAGCCCTTCCCGCAGGTAGTACTTGATCGTCGCGGTGGAGACCCCGCTGCGCTTGCTCAGCTCCGACAGCCGCATTCGCCGGCTCCCTTGCGCTTCTGGTTGGAGAGTGGCACTATCTAATCATGGATAGTGGAGCTATCCAAGTTGGATACCGGCGGTCGGCGCGACGGCCGGGAGCGCGGGGAGGCGTGCCATGGGACGACGGATCATCGAAGGGCGCATGACGGCGGCGGGCGGTCAGGGGGTGACGGTGTTCCTGATCGGCATGCGGATCAACAGTTTCTTGCGGCTGCGTAGCTGGTGGCCGGTCTTCACGGCGATGCCGAAGATGCTCAGGGAGCTGTCGCGGGACAAGGGCAGCGGATTCCTGGGATACCGGCTACTGTTCGGCGGTCCCCGCCTGATCTACGTGGTGCAGTACTGGGCGTCCCACGAGCAGTTGCTGGCCTATGCCTCGGCCCCCGACAAGCAGCACCGGCCCGCCTGGGCCGCGTTCAACCGCAGACTGCGGGCCGGCAAGGGGCGGGTGGGCTTCTGGCACGAGACCTATGTGGTCCCGGCGGGCGCGCACGAGGCGGTCTATGTGAACATGCCGGCGTTCGGCCTGGGTGCGGCGACCGAGGTGGTGCCGGTGGCCCGCCGCGGCGAGGGCGCCGCCGAGCGCCTGTCGCTGTGACCGGCCGGCCGCGGCGGCCGGAGGGGGATGGTCAGCCGTTCCGCTTGAGGGCCTCGGTGAGGCGTGCGGCGGCGTCCAGCAGCGCCTGGGCGTGCATCCGGCCCGGGTGGCGGGTCAGCCGCTCGATGGGCCCGGAGACGGACACCGCGGCGACCACGCGGTTGGACGGGCCGCGCACGGGCGCCGAGACCGAGGCGACGCCCGGCTCGCGCTCGCCGATCGACTGGGCCCAGCCGCGGCGCCGGACGCCGGAGAGCGCCGTGGCGGTGAAGCGGGCGCCCTGCAGGCCGTGGTGGAGCCGCTCCGGCTCCTCCCAGGCCAGCAGGATCTGGGCGGCGGAGCCGGCCTTCATCGGCAGCGTGGAGCCCACCGGCACGGTGTCGCGCAGGCCGGAGAGCCGCTCGGCCGCGGCGACGCAGATACGCATGTCGCCCTGGCGCCGGTAAAGCTGGGCGCTCTCACCTGTCACGTCGCGCAGATGTGTCAACACCGGCCCGGCGGCGGCCAGCAGCCGGTCCTCTCCGGCGGCGGCGGCGAGCTCGGCCAGGCGCGGGCCGAGCACGAAGCGGCCCTGCATGTCCCGGGCCAGCAGCCGGTGATACTCGAGCGCCACGGCCATCCGGTGCGCCGTCGGCCTGGCCAGCCCGGTCGCCCCGACCAGCCCGGCGAGCGTGGCCGGTCCGGATTCCAGGGCTCCCAGGACCAGAGCCGCCTTGTCCAGTACGCCCACTCCGCTGGAGTCGCCGCTAGAGTTGTCCATGCAACGATACTCGCGTCTCACAGTGTGAAACGCAAGTCCAATTTCCCGGGGGAAGCGCCAGGCTGGTGCCACGGTCCGCGTCACATGCGCGGGACGCGGCCACCGTCCGGTGCGAGGGGAACGGATGGCGGCCATGAGACCAGCGGCAAGCCCGGAAGGAAAAGCCATGGGACGGACACTGGCGGAGAAAGTCTGGGACGACCACGTCGTCCGGCGTGCGGAAGGAGAGCCCGATCTTCTCTACATCGATCTCCACCTGCTGCACGAGGTGACCAGCCCGCAGGCGTTCGACGGGCTGCGCAAGAGCGGGCGCCGGGTGCGCCGCACGGACCTCACCATCGCCACCGAGGACCACAACACCCCGACCCTCGACATCGACAAGCCGATCGCGGACCCCGTCTCCCGCACGCAGTTGGAGACCCTCCGGAAGAACTGTGCGGAGTTCGGCGTGCGGCTGCATCCGCTCGGCGACGCCGAGCAGGGCGTCGTCCATGTCGTCGGCCCGCAGCTCGGGCTGACGCAGCCGGGCACCACGGTGGTGTGCGGCGACAGCCACACCTCGACCCATGGTGCCTTCGGCGCGCTGGCGTTCGGCATCGGCACGAGCCAGGTGGAGCACGTGCTGGCCACCCAGACGCTGCCCATGGCCCCGTTCCGGACCATGGCGGTGACCGTGCTGGGCGAGCTGCCCGAGGGCGTCACCGCGAAGGACCTGATCCTGGCCATCATCGCCAAGATCGGCACCGGCGGCGGCCAGGGCTATGTCATCGAATACCGCGGCGAGGCCATCGAGAAGCTCTCGATGGAGGCGCGGATGACCATCTGCAACATGTCGATCGAGGCGGGCGCCCGGGCCGGCATGATCGCCCCCGACGAGACCACGTTCGCCTATCTCCGGGGACGCGACCACGCCCCGAGCGGCCCGGCGTGGGACGAGGCCGTGGCCTACTGGAAGACGCTGCGCACCGACGACGACGCCGTCTTCGACCACGAGGTGGTCATCGACGCCGCCGAGCTGGCCCCGTTCGTCACCTGGGGCACCAACCCCGGGCAGGGTGCGCCGCTGTCCTCCTCCGTGCCCGACCCGGCCTCGTTCGCCGACCCCGGCGAGCGCCTGGCGGCCGAGAAGGCGCTGGAGTACATGGGGCTTGAGCCCGGCCGCAGGCTGCGGGACATCACCGTGGACACCGTGTTCGTCGGCTCCTGCACCAACGGCCGTATCGAGGACCTGCGCTCGGCCGCCGCCGTGCTGGACGGCCGCAAGGTGGCCGACGGCGTACGGATGCTGGTGGTGCCCGGCTCCGTCCGCGTCGCCCTCCAGGCCGTCGAGGAGGGGCTGGACAAGGTGTTCACTGCGGCCGGCGCCGAGTGGCGGCACGCGGGTTGTTCGATGTGTCTCGGGATGAACCCGGACCAGCTCTCCCCGGGCGAGCGCTGCGCCTCCACCTCCAACCGCAACTTCGAGGGCAGGCAGGGCAAGGGCGGGCGCACCCACCTGGTCTCGCCGCAGGTCGCCGCGGCCACCGCCGTCACCGGTCACCTCGCGTCCCCGGCCGACCTGGCCGACGTTCCCACCCCCGTGGAGGTCTGAGTCATGGAAGCTTTCACCACGCACACCGGCCGGGCCGTCCCGCTGCGCCGTTCCAACGTGGACACCGACCAGATCATTCCGGCGCACTGGCTGAAGAAGGTCACGCGCGACGGGTTCGAGGACGGGCTGTTCGAGGCCTGGCGCAGGGACCCGGAGTTCGTGCTCAACCGCCCGGAGCGGCAAGGGGCCACGGTCCTGGTCGCCGGCTCCGACTTCGGCACCGGCTCCTCCCGCGAGCACGCGGTGTGGGCCCTGCAGAACTACGGCTTCAAGGCGGTCATCTCGTCCCGGTTCGCCGACATCTTCCGGGGCAACTCGCTGAAGAACGGCCTGCTGACCGTGGTGCTGCCGCAGGAGACCGTGGACGCGCTGTGGGAGCTGACCGAGGCCGACCCGACCGCCGCGGTCACCGTCGACCTGGTCGAGCGCAAGGTCACCGCCGGCGACATCGAGGCATCCTTCGAGCTCGACGAGAACGCCCGCTGGCGGTTGCTCGAAGGACTCGACGACATCAGCATCACCTTGCAGAACGAGGACGCGATCGCCGCCTTCGAGGAGCGGCGCCCCGGCTTCAAACCCGTTACCAGCAAAGCTTCTTGACGCTTCGTCATCAGATGCCCCCGTCGGCCCGGCCGACGGGGGCATCTGTGCTGACACCCCATCACGACACGGGCGTTGAGGGCTTAGGGGGCGATAACAGGCCCAAGGTGGCACAATCGGCCGCATGGAACGCGACGGTCAACTCGAACTCTACGACCGCGTCGCCGCTCGCCTGAGGGACGCGCACCGCAAGGTGCGATCCCTGCAAGTGCCGCAGGACGTACGGCAGGCCCTCACCCGGAAGCTGCTGATCATCACCGCGGCCGCCAAGCACGACCTGCCTGGCGCCGCCCGGCGTCTGGACCGGCTCATGGAGGACGTTGACGCGGGACGACTGCCCGCGAGCCGGGCGGGCGGCGACCGTGACGGATCTCCGTGATGGTCGAGTTCGTTGCGACACAAGGGTGATTCGCCCGTTTCGCGTTTGATTTGCGGAATATATCTGCCTAACGTGCGAAAAAGCTTGAACACATTCGTTCCAGCAAGGTCTGCGAAGGGGAAGACGTGAACAAGGCGCAACTCGTAGAAGCGATTGCCGACAAGCTCGGTGGCCGCCAGCAGGCGGCCGACGCCGTCGATATCGTGCTCGACGCCATCATCCGCGCGGTGGTCGCCGGTGAGCGGGTCTCGGTGACCGGCTTCGGCTCGTTCGAGAAGGTGGACCGGCCGGCCCGGTACGCGCGGAACCCCCAGACCGGCGAGCGGGTACGGGTCAAGAAGACCTCCGTGCCCCGCTTCCGCGCCGGTCAGGGCTTCAAGGACCTGGTCGCCGGGACCAAGAAGCTGCCCAAGCACGATGTCGCGGTGAAGAAGGCCCCGAAGGGAAGCCTTTCGGGCGGCGCGGCCACCAAGAAGGCCACCACCAAGAAGGCCGCGGCGAAGAAGGCCCCGGCCAAGAAGGCCGCCGCGAAGAAGACGACGGCCAAGAAGGCCACCGCGAAGAAGACGGCGGCGAAGAAGACGACGGCCAAGAAGGCCACCGCGAAGAAGGCCCCGGCGAAGAAGACGACGGCCAAGAAGGCGCCGGCCAAGCGGGCCCCGTCCCGCGCGACCACCGCCAAGAAGGCCACCGCACGACGCAAGTGACCAGGCCGCCCAGCGGGCCGGACTCCCCACCGGGAGCCCGGCCCGCGGTCGTTCCGGCCGTCGGAGGCAGCCGCTAGGCTCGCCGCATGCAGGCCACCGCATACACCTTCGACCCCGGAACCCGCTCCGGCAGCGTGCTGCTCGACGACGGCACACCCCTGGACTTCGGCGCCGACGCCTTCGACGCCGGCGGTCTGCGGCTGCTGCGCCCCGGTCAGCGCGTGCGCATCGAAGTCACCGGCGAGGGCGCCGAGCGCCACGTCACCTATCTGACCCTGCAAACGTTGTAAGACGCCGCGCGCCCACCGCCGTACGCGGCCCGACGCCCAGCGCCAGCGCCGCGCGCAGGTCCTCGCCGGTGTCCACGTCCCGGCGCACGCTGTCCACCTCCGCCGGCCGCAGTTCCGCGGCCCCGGAAGCCAGATGACGGGCCCGGGACGCCCCGCCGAACGCCGGCGCCAGCGCCACCCCGGGCGCCGCCGCCAGCAGCGTCGTGCCCACGCCCGCCGCGTCCGCGAGAAAGCTGCGCGCGTAAGTCCCCGCCGCCGTCAGCACCCGGGCGAGCTCCGCCGGCCGCAGCGCGGGCAGATCGGCGTTGAGCGCGGCCACCGCCGCGCCGGGCGCCGCCGAGCGGACGGCCTCCGCGCCGTACGCGAGCGCCGCGTTGAGCCCCCGGGCCGGCGAATCGGGCACGATCCGCGCCCCGAGGCGCGCCAGCCGCCCCGTCGCGAACGGGTCGTCCGTGACCACCACCACGTCCCGCACCGCCGCACACGCCAGCGCCGCGGCCACCGTGTCCTCGGCGAAGGCCAGCGCGAGCGAGGGGCGCAGGGCGTCCCCGGCCACGGCGGCCAGCCGGCTCTTGGCCAGCCGCAGCGGTTTCAGGGGGACGATCAGCGACCACCGGGTGTCACGCATCGTGCCATTCTCCATTCTCTGGTCGTTCCCGGGCGGCTCGAGCGGCCGCTGTCCGGTGCCCTCCGGGACGCTACGGGGCGCTTCGCATTAGGGTGCAAAGGGACCACCAAGGCGGTGAGACCATCCGCTGGACAGCCCCCCACGCGGGGGCGACACTTGTGCGGCTGTCCGCAGCAGACCGCGCCGGAGCAGTGCAAGAGGAGATGGTGACCGAGTGTCTCGCCGCAAAATCGGCTTCTGGTACCGATTGGCCGCATTTCTGGTGAAACCACCGTTGCTGGTGCTCTTCAGGCGAGACTGGCGGGGAATGGAGCATATTCCCGCCGAGGGCGGATTCATCACCGCGGTGAATCACAACTCCTATCTCGACCCGCTCTCCTACGCGCACTTCCAGTACAACACCGGGCGAGTGCCCAGATTCCTGGCGAAGGTCAGTCTCTTCAACACCGGGATGGTCGGCTGTTTCATGCGCGGCACCGGCCAGATCCCCGTCTACCGCAACTCCTCGGACGCCGCCGACGCCTTCCGCGCCGCCGTCGCGGCCGTGCACGCCGGCGAGTGCGTCGCGTTCTACCCGGAGGGCACCCTCACCCGCGACCCCGCACTGTGGCCCATGGAGGGCAAGACCGGCGCCGCCCGCGTCGCGCTGCTCACCCGCGCGCCCGTGATCCCGGTGGCCCAGTGGGGCGCCCACGAGGCGATGCCGCCCTACGCCAAGAAGAAACGGCTGCGGCTGCTGCCGCGCAAGACGCTGACCGTGGTCGCCGGACCCCCCGTGGACCTGGGCGAGTTCTACGGGAAGGAGCCCACCACCGAGGTGCTGCGCGAGGTCACCGACACGATCATGGACGCCATCACGGCGCTGCTGGCCGACCTGCGGAACGAACCGGTGCCCGCGGAGCGCTACATTCACCGCAGCACCTCGCCGGAACGACGTGACCGGCCACACGTGTCCAAGGAGGAGAAAGCGGAGTGACACGCGCCGCCGTCTATGGAACCGGCTCCTGGGGGACCACGTTCGCGATGGTCCTCGCCGACGCCGGCTGCGACGTGACGCTCTGGGCCCGGCGCCCCGAGCTCGTCGAGGCCGTCAACACCACCCACACCAACCCCGACTACCTGCCCGGCGTCCGGCTCCCGGCCACCGTGCGGGCCACCGCGGACCCGGCCGAGGCGGCCTCCGGCGCCGAGTTCACGGTGCTCGCCATCCCCTCCCAGACCCTGCGGGGCAATCTGGCCGAGTGGGCCCCGCTGCTGCCCCCCGACACCGTGCTCGTCTCGCTGATGAAGGGCATCGAGCTGGGCACCGCGAAGCGGATGAGCGAGGTCATCGAGGAGGTCGCGGGCGTCGGCCCGGAGCGGGTCGCCGTGCTCTCCGGCCCCAACCTCGCCCCCGAGATCGCCGAACACCAGCCCGCCGCCTCGGTGGTCGCCTGCCGCGACGAATCCGTGGCCATCCGGCTCCAGGCCGCCTGCCACACCGCCTACTTCCGCCCCTACACGAACACCGATGTGGTCGGCTGCGAACTCGGCGGCGCCGTCAAGAACGTCATCGCGCTCGCCGTCGGCATCGCCCACGGCATGGGCCTGGGCGACAACACCAAGGCGTCGCTCATCACCCGCGGGCTCGCCGAGACCACACGGCTGGGACTGGCCCTGGGCGCCGACGCGCAGACGTTCGCGGGCCTGGCCGGGATGGGCGACCTCGTCGCCACCTGCTCCTCCCCGCTGTCCCGCAACAACACCTTCGGCACCAACCTGGGCCGCGGCATGACGCTTCAGGAGACCATCGCGGTCACCAAGCAGACCGCCGAGGGCGTCAAGTCCTGCCGTTCCGTACTGGACCTGGCGCGCCGTCACCAGGTCGACATGCCGCTGACGGAAACGGTCGTGGGCATCGTGCACGGCGGCACCTCGCCCCAGGTGGCGGTCAAGGAACTGATGTCGCGAACCGCCAAGGCCGAGCACCGCTGACTCCCCGGGGCGCCGCGGAGTAGCCTCAGGGGGTTATGAGCAGCGAGTCCTCACCACAGAGCCCCAAGCCGCGCGTCGCCGTCGTCTTCGGCGGCCGCAGTTCCGAGCACGCCATCTCGGTGGTCACCGCCGGAGCCGTGCTGCGCGCCATCGACCGCACCCGGTACGACGTCCTCCCCATCGGCATCACCACCGACGGCCAATGGGCGCTGACCGCCGACGACCCCGCGCGGATGGCGATCAGCGAACGGCGGCTGCCCAGCGTCGAGCAGGTCGCCGAGCCCGGCAGCGGCGGCGTGCTGCTGCCCGTGGACCCCGGCCGGCACGAGGTCGTCTACACCGAGCCCGGCTCGGTGCCCAAGGACCTCGGCGAGGTCGACGTGGTCCTGCCGCTGCTGCACGGCCCCTACGGTGAGGACGGCACGCTCCAGGGGCTCCTGGAGCTCTCCGGAGTGCCCTATGTCGGCGCCGGCGTGCTGGCCTCGGCGATCGGCATGGACAAGGAGTACATGAAGCGCGTCTTCACCTCCTTCGGTCTGCCCGTCGGGCCCTACACGGTCATCCGCCCCCGTGAGTGGCGCGCGGGCCCGGCCGCCGCCCGGCAGAAGATCGTCGACTTCGCGGCGGAGCACGGCTGGCCGCTGTTCATCAAGCCCGCCCGCGCCGGCTCCTCGATGGGCATCTCCCGCGTCACCGACGTCTCCGGACTGGACGCCGCCATCGCGGAGGCGCAGAGCCACGACCCGAAGATCATCGTCGAGTCGCTGCTGAGCGGACGCGAGATCGAGTGCGGCGTCCTGGAGTTCGAGGACGGGCCGCGCGCCAGCGTGCCCGCCGAGATCCCCCCGGTCTCCAGCCACGACTTCTACGACTTCGAGGCCAAGTACATCGACTCGGCCGAGGGCATCGTGCCCGCCCCGCTCACCCCCGAGCAGACGGAACGCGTGCGGGAGCTGGCCGTTCTCGCCTTCGAGGCGGCCTCCTGCGAGGGGCTGGTCCGCGCGGACTTCTTCCTCCAGGACAACGGCGAGTTCGTCATCAACGAGATCAACACCATGCCCGGCTTCACCCCGATCTCCATGTACCCGCGCATGTGGGAGGCGACCGGCGTGGACTACCCCGAGCTGGTGGACCGCCTCATCCAGGCGGCGCTGCGCCGCTCCACCGGCCTGCGCTAGCGGGCGAAGCGGAGCCGGGCGTCACTCCGACTCCGGGTCCGCGTGCAGGTCGTCCGGCGGTATGGCGCGGTCGATCGGGGCGGCGACGTCCAGCAGGGGATTGACCTCGGGGGCGTAGTCGTCCGGCACGGTCATCTCGACGAACACCGCGCGTTCCTGGGTGGTGAAACGAACGCCGTCCGACTGCTCCTCCAGCAGCCAGGTCACCTCGTTCACCCCCACGAACTCGGCGCCCAGCGGGTCGTACGTCTCGCTGCCCGGAGTCACCAGCTCCGGGCGCGGGACGCCGCAGCGCAGCACGATGGCCGGATCCCCCCACACCGCCGCGAACGGGGAACTCTCCGGGAGTTCCCCGCGCTCCACGCCGTCCACCTCGTCCGGCAGCTCCTCCGCCAGTGCGCGGCACGCGTCGGCGGCCTCGCCGGTGGGGGAGGGCAGGGCGACCTCCGGCTCGCCGAAGCCGGAGGTGCAGGACGAGAGCACCAACAGCGCGGACACGACGGGGAGCACACGGCGTACGGTGGAACTCACCCGGCGAGCATACGGGGTGTCACAGATGAACGACGGGGCAGGTCAGGGTGCGTGTGATTCCCGCCACGCGCTGCACTTCGGCGACCACCAGCCGACCCAGTTCGTCCACGGTCTTCGCTTCCGCGCGCACGATGACGTCGTAGGGCCCCGTCACGTCCTCGGCCGTCAGCACGCCGGGGATCCCGGAGATGACTTCGGCCACGGTGGATGCCTTGCCCACCTCGGTCTGGATCAGGATGTACGCCTGTACCACGGGTCCTCCACAGCGGCTACGAGGAGCGGGGGCGCTACCGTAGCGCGTCACGACCAGCACCGGGGAGACATCCGGCCGTTGCCGCGATCAGCGGCCCGGCGGAGGGCCGGCGACACGAGCATGAGGAGAGCTGAGTGAAGGGCAGTGTGGGGGAGCTCGGGGAGTTCGGGCTGATCCGGGAGCTGACGTCCCGGATCACCGGCACGCCCGCGGTGCGTCTTGGCCCGGGGGACGACGCCGCGGTGATCGCGGCCCCGGACCGCAGGGTCGTCGCCACCACCGACATCCTGCTGGAGGGACGGCACTTCCGCCGCGACTGGTCCACCGCCTACGACGTCGGCCGCAAGGCCGCCGCCCAGAACCTCGCCGACGTCGCCGCCATGGGCGCCGTGCCCACCGCCGTCCTCGTCGGCCTCGTCGTGCCGGCCGAACTGCCCGCCACCTGGCCCCTGGAACTGATGGACGGCATCAGAGACGAGTGCCGCGTCGCCGGCGCGGGCGTGGCCGGGGGCGACGTGGTCCGCGGCGACGCGATCACCGTGTCCATCACGGCGCTGGGCGATCTCGGCGGCCGGGAGCCGGTCACCAGGAGCGGCGCCATGCCCGGCGACATCGTCGCCGTCACCGGCTGGCTCGGCTGGTCGGCCGCCGGTCACGCCGTACTCTCCCGCGGCTTCCGCTCGCCGCGCGCGTTCGTCGAGGCGCACCGCAGGCCCGAACCGCCCTACGCGGCCGGCCCGGCCGGTGCCGCGCTGGGCGCGACCGCCATGACCGACGTCAGCGACGGACTCGTCGCCGACCTCGGGCACATCGCCCAGGCCAGTAACGTGCGCGTCGACA
The DNA here is from genome assembly GCF_031845365.1 of Streptomyces litchfieldiae. NCBI lineage: Bacteria > Bacillati > Actinomycetota > Actinomycetes > Kitasatosporales > Streptomycetaceae > Streptomyces > Streptomyces litchfieldiae. Next base: position 139,885 of record NZ_JAVREL010000001.1, on the reverse strand, counting down.
TCGCCTCCGCCTCGCTCGACGTGCCCGCCCAGATGTCCGACATCGGGCAGGCCGTGGGCGTCGACCCGTTGCACTGGGTGCTCACCGGCGGCGAGGACCACGCGATCGTCGCCACGTTCCCGCCCGAGACCAAACTGCCCGCCCGCTGGCGGCGGATCGGCGAGGTCCTGCCGGCCCGCGGGCGCACCACCCCGCCGGTCACCGTGGACGGCGCCGCGTGGGACAAGGCCGGCGGCTGGGACCACTTCGGCTCCTGACCGGGCCCCTGAGTACTGTCGTACCCATGCAGGCACCTCCACGCGTTCTCACGGTCGCGGGCTCCGACTCCGGCGGCGGCGCGGGCATTCAGGCCGACCTCAAGACGATGCTCGCGCTCGGCACCCACGGCATGAGCGTGCTCACGGCCGTCACCGCGCAGAACTCCCTGGGCGTGCAGGGCGCCTGGGAGCTGCCCGCCGAGGCCGTGGTCCAGCAGTTCCGCAGCGTGGTGGACGACATCGGCGTCCAGGCCGTCAAGACCGGCATGCTCGCCTCGGCCGAACTCGTGGAAACCGTCGCCGGGCTGCTGGCCACCGTCGCCGCGCCCGTGGTCGTCGACCCGGTGGGCGTCTCGAAGCACGGCGACCCGCTGCTCGCCCCCGACGCGCTGGACGCCGTGCGCGCCAAGCTGCTGCCGGTGGCCACCGTGGCCACGCCGAACCTGCCGGAGACCGCTCAGCTCACCGGCGTTGCCGTCGAGTCGGAGGCAGACATGCCGCGGGCCGCCGCCGCGCTCCTGGCGCACGGCCCGCGCTGGGTGCTGATCAAGGGCGGCCATCTCCCCGGCGAGGCCGTCGATCTCCTCACCGACGGCAACGAGGAGCACTGGCTGCGCGCCCCCCGGCTGGACAATCGCCACACCCACGGCACCGGCTGCACGCTGGCCTCCGCGACGGCGGCCCGGCTGGCGATGGGCGACTCGGTGCCGGAGGCCGTGGCCGCGGCCAAGGAGTACGTCACCGGCGCCATCGCCGCGGGCTTCCCGCTGGGCGCCGGCATAGGCCCGGTCCACCACGGCCACCGCATCTGATCTTGGCCCGGGGCCGCGGGCCGGGCCGGGCCATGCAAGAAGCCGGCCCACCGTGACCGGTGGACCGGCTTGAGAGCAGCCGAGGGCCTTAGCGCGAGACCTTCCCCGCCTTGATGCACGAGGTGCAGACGTTCAGCCGCTTCGGCGTCCCGTTGACCACCGCACGAACCCGCTGGATGTTGGGGTTCCAACGGCGGGGCGTGCGCCGGTGCGAGTGGGAGATACGGTTGCCGAAGCCCGGCCCCTTGCCGCAGACGTCGCAGTTGGCAGCCACGGGTCACTCCAAAGACAGGTCACCCCATGTGCACAGGGCGACAGAAACGTACGTCGGGATCCCCCGAGGTCACTGGCCTCAAGGTAAAGCGCCGGATGTGAATGGACAACACCAGGCAACCGGGGCAGCATACCCCGGCCGTTCCCTCCGGGCGAAATCGCACCCTTCGGTGAACGAGGGCTTAAGCTGCACCCGCCGCCCCCGTCGCCCGTCCAGGAGGTCCGCACGTGCCGCAGCCGCTCGACGCCGCAGCGGTACGGCGCTGGTGCCGCAACGCCCTGGACGCCGTGGGCCGGGCCCGCGAGGACATCGACGCGATCAATGTCTACCCCGTGCCCGACGGGGACACCGGCACCAACCTCTACCTCACCGTCGAGTCCGCCGCCCAGGCCGTCGCGGCGGCCGACACCGCCGCCCCGACCCTGGCCGAGGCAGCCCGGGCCATGGCGCACGGCGCCCTCATCGGTGCCCGCGGGAACTCCGGCACCATCCTCGCCCAACTGCTGCGGGGCATGGCCGAGGTGCTGGCCGCCGGCCCCGAACCGGCCGGTCCCGACACCCTCCGCCACGCGCTGCGCCGGGCCGCCGGCTCCGCCTACGAGGCCGTGGCCCACCCCGTCGAGGGCACCATGCTCACCGTGGCCGCCGCCGCCGCGGACGCCGCCGAACGGGCCGGGGGCGGAGCGGACGAGGTGATGGCGGAAGCCTGCTCGGGCGCGCGCCGGGCGCTGGCCGCCACCCCGGGCCAGCTTCCCGTCCTGGCCGACGCGGGCGTCGTCGACGCCGGCGGCAGCGGGCTGGTCGCCGTGCTCGACGCCCTGGACGCGGCCCTGTCCGGACGCGCCCCCGACGCCTCCATACGCGACCGGCTGTCCCTCGGCCGCACCGGCGCCCCCCGCGCCGCCGGGGCCCACCCGGACGCCCACTGCGCGCCGGTCGCCGCCCCGGCCGAGCTCGAATTCGAGGTGATCTACCTGCTGGACGCCCCCGACGCCGCCGTGCCCGCCCTGCGGGAACGCCTCGACGCGCTCGGCGACTCCCTCGTCGTCGTGGGCGGCGACGGCCTGTGGCACATCCACGTGCACACCGCCGAGCCGGGCCCGGCCGTGGAGGCGGGCATCGAGGTGGGCCGCCCGCACCGGGTGCGGATCACCGCGCTCGCCGCCGAAGCCCCCCGCCGGCCCGACCGCGCGCCCCGCGCCGTCGTCTCGGTGCTGCCGGGCGACGGGCTGGCCGGGCTGTGCGCGGAGGCCGGCGCCACCACCCTGACCGTCCGCCCCGAAGAGCCGCCCGGCGGCGGCGAGCTCGCGGCGGCCATCCTCGCCACCCGCGCCCGCGAGGTCGTGCTGCTGCCCAACGACGACGCCCTCTGGCACGCCGCTGCCGCCGCCGCCGAACAGGCGCGCGCCGACGGCGTGCGGGTCGCCGTCGTGCCCACCCGTTCCCCGGTGCAGGGGCTCGCGGCGCTGGCCGTGCACGCCCCCGAGCGCCGGTTCGACGAGGACGTGGTCGCCATGACCGCCGCGGCCGGGGCCACCCGCTTCGGTGAACTGGCCGTCGCCGAACGGCAGTCCTGGACAACGGCCGGGATCTGCCAGGCCGGGGACGTGCTGGGCCTCGTGGAGGGCGATGTCGCGGTGATCGGCGGCGACCTCGCCGAGGTGGCCGGCGACGTCCTGGAGCGCATGCTGTCCGCCGGCGGCGAGCTGGTCACCCTCGTGCTCGGCGCCACCGCCCCGGACGGGCTGGCCGCCCGGCTGGAGGCCCAGGTGCGGGGCAGCCACTACGGCGTGGACACCGTCGTGTACGAGGGGCGGCAGAGCGCGCCGCTGCTCATCGGGGTCGAGTGACGGCGACTGTCGGCGGCATGGTGTGCAATGGCAGCGTGACCGCGCTGCACGAGCCCCTCGCCAAGGTCGTCGGCGGCACCACCGCCAAGGTGATGGCCGCCCACCTCGACCTGCACACGGTCGGCGACCTCCTGCACCACTATCCGCGCCGGTACGCCGAGCGCGGCGAGCTGACCCGCCTGGCCGACCTGCCCGTCGACGAGCACGTCACCGTCGTCGCGGAGGTCGCCGACACCCGCTCCCACACGTTCAACCGCGGCCGGGGCGTGCGCCTGGAGGTCACGCTCACCGACGGCAGCGGCCGGCTCCAGCTCGTGTTCTTCGGCAGACGCGCCGTCCACCACCACGAGAAGGTGCTGCTGCCCGGGCGGCGCGGGATGTTCGCCGGCAAGGTCTCCCGGTTCAACCGGAAGCTCCAGCTCTCCCACCCCGCCTACGAGCTGCTGGACGAGGACAGCGGCTCCGCGGCGGTCGCCGAGTTCGCCGGCCGGCCGCTGCCGATCTACCCGGCCTGCAAGCAGCTCGAGTCCTGGCGCATCGCCAAGTCGGTCGGCGTCGTGCTCGACTCGCTGGCGGCCGTCGGCTGGCAGGGCCTGATCGACCCGCTGCCCGGCGCGCTGCGCGCCCGGCGCGGACTGCTGCCGCTGCCCGAGGCGTTCGAGAAGGTCCACCGGCCGCGCAGCAAGAGCGACATCGCCGACGCCCGGTCCCGGCTGAAGTGGGACGAGGGGTTCGTGCTCCAGGTCGCGCTGGCCCGGCGGCGGCGCGCCGCCGCCCTGCTCCCGGCGGCCCCCCGGCGCCCGGCCGCCGACGGCCTGCTGCACGCCTTCGACGAGCGGCTGCCGTTCACGCTCACCGCGGGCCAGCGACGGGTCAGCGACGAGATCTTCGCCGACCTGGCCGCCGAGCACCCGATGCACCGGCTGCTCCAGGGCGAGGTCGGCAGCGGCAAGACGCTGGTGGCGCTGCGTGCCATGCTGGCCGTCGCCGACAGCGGCGGCCAGTCGGCGCTGCTCGCGCCCACCGAGGTGCTGGCCCAGCAGCACCACCGCTCGATCACCGAGATGATGGGCGACCTGGCCGAGGGCGGCATGCTCGGCGGCGCCGAGCGTGCCACGAAGGCGGTGCTGCTGACCGGCTCCATGGGCGCCGCGGCCCGGCGGCGGGCCCTGCTGGACGCGGCGACCGGAGAGGCCGGCATCGTCATCGGCACCCACGCCCTGATCGAGGACGTCGTGAAGTTCCACGACCTGGGCCTGGTGGTGGTCGACGAGCAGCACCGGTTCGGCGTCGAGCAGCGCGACGCCCTGCGCGCCAAGGGCGAACGGCCGCCGCATCTGCTGGTCATGACCGCCACCCCCATCCCGCGCACGGTCGCCATGACGGTCTTCGGCGACCTGGAGACCTCCGTCCTGGACGAGCTGCCGCAGGGCCGTTCGCCCATCGCCAGCCACGTCGTCCCCGCCCGCGACAAGCCGCACTTCCTGACCCGCGCCTGGGAGCGGGTGCGCGAGGAGGTCGCCGGCGGGCACCAGGCGTATGTGGTCTGCCCCCGGATCGGCGACGGGGATGAGCCGACGGCGCCGGGCAAGGGCAGTGACGACGGGGACGGCCCGGGGGAGGGCGTGCGCCCGCCGCTGGCCGTGCTCGACGTGGCCGCCGAGCTGGCCGGCGGCCCGCTCGGCGGGCTGCGCACCGAGGTGCTGCACGGCCGGCTGGCCCCGGACGTCAAGGACGATGTGATGCGCCGCTTCGCCGGGGGCGAGATCGACGTGCTGGTCGCCACCACCGTGATCGAGGTCGGGGTCAACGTCCCCAACGCCACCGCCATGGTGATCATGGACGCCGACCGCTTCGGCGTCTCCCAGCTCCACCAGCTCCGCGGCCGGGTCGGGCGCGGCAGCGCCCCCGGGCTGTGCCTGCTGGTGAGCGAGGCGCCGGAGGGGAGCGCGGCCCGCGACCGGCTGGCGGCGGTGGCGGACACGACCGACGGCTTCGAGCTGTCCCGCATCGACCTCGAACAGCGCCGCGAGGGCGACGTCCTGGGCCAGGCGCAGTCCGGCGGGCGCAGCAGCCTGCGGATGCTCGCCGTCATCGACGACGAGGAGCTCATCGCGGAGGCCCGCGCCGAGGCCGTCGCCCTGGTCGAGCGCGACCCCGAGCTGGACGACTCCCCGGACCTGCGCGCCGCCCTCGACGCCCTCCTGGACGCCGACCGTGAGGAGTTCCTCGACAAGGGCTGAACGGGCCCCGCGCCCCGGCGGGCCACTCGCCCGCGCGGTCCGTATAGCGTGGAGGCGGAAGCTGATCGATGAGTGCCGTGAGGGAGCCTCATGACCCGCGTGATCGCCGGGACCGCAGGTGGCCGGCGGCTGGCCGTGCCTCCCGGCGGCGGTACCCGGCCGACCTCCGACCGGGCGCGCGAGGGGCTGTTCTCCACCTGGTCGGCCCTGTGGGGGCCGCTGGACGGGGCGCGCGTCCTCGACCTGTACGGCGGCTCGGGCGCCGTCGGGCTGGAGGCGCTCTCCCGGGGGGCCGCCCACGCCCTGCTCGCCGAGTCCGACGCCAGGGCCGCCCGCACCATCCGGGAGAACATCCGCTCCCTCGGCCTGCCGGGCGCCGAGCTGCGCACGGCGCGGGCCGAGCAGCTCGCCGCCGGGCCACCGCCGCCCGACGGCGCGTTCGATCTGGTCTTTCTCGATCCGCCCTACGCCGTGGGTGATGACGATCTTGGAGAGATCCTGCTCACACTCGGGGCGAATGGCTGGCTCGCCGACGACGCGCTCGTCACGGTGGAGCGGGGCACCCGAGGGGGTGCCTTCCGCTGGCCGGCCGGATTCCGGAGTCTGCGTTCACGCCGCTACGGCGAGGGAACGCTCTGGTATGGCCGGTTCGCCGTCCACCACGTCAGCGACCGGTCATGAGGGGCCGGGAGAGCGAGGAGAGACCGTTGCGCCGCGCAGTCTGTCCGGGGTCCTTCGACCCCATCACCAATGGGCACCTCGACATCGTCGCCCGCGCCTCGAAGCTCTACGACGTCGTCCACGTCGCCGTCATGATCAACAAGTCGAAGAAGGGCCTCTTCACCGTCGAGGAGCGCATCGCGCTGATCGAGGAGTGCACCAGCACCTATGGGAACGTGGTGGTGGAGGCGTTCCACGGCCTGCTGGTGGACTACTGCAAGCAGCGTGACATCCCGGCCATCGTCAAGGGCCTGCGCGCGGTCAGCGACTTCGACTACGAGCTTCAGATGGCCCAGATGAACAACGGACTCTCCGGTGTCGAGACCATGTTCATCCCGACCAACCCGGTCTACAGCTTCCTGTCGTCCAGCCTGGTCAAGGAGGTGGCCGCCTGGGGCGGCGACGTCTCCCACCTGGTGCCCGAGCCCGTCCTGCGGGCGCTCACCGCCAAGCACGGCTGACACGGACCGCACCGGCCGGCGAACAAGTGCCCGTCGGTGCCCCGTTGGCCGTACAGTCGCCTCGTGGACGTACAGCAGAAACTCGACGAGATCGTCACGGCGGTCCGGAGCGCCAAGGGCATGCCCATGTCGGCGTCCTGCGTCATCAACCGGTCCGAGCTTCTCGCCCGGCTCGAGGAGGTGCGCGAGGCGCTGCCCGGCTCGCTGGCCGAGGCCCAGGAGGTGCTGGGAGGCCGCGAGCAGGTGGTGGCCGACGCCCAGCAGGAGGCCCGGCGCATCGTCGAGGCCGCGCACGCCGAACGCGGCACGCTCATCGACGGCACCGAGATCGTTCAACGGGCCCAGGCCGAGGCGTCCCGCATCCTGGCCGAGGCCCGCCGCGAGGCGGACGAGGTGCGCGCCGAGGCCGACGACTACGTGGACAGCAAGCTGGCGAACTTCGAGGTGGTCCTGGGCAAGACCATCGGCTCGGTGGACCGCGGGCGGAACAAGCTGCTCGGCCCCGACCGCGGCGACCCCGCGGAGCTGCTGGCGCAGGCCGACGCCTATGTGGACGCCCAGTTCGGCGCCATCGAGGCGGTGCTGCGCAAGACGCTGGAGGCGGTGGGCCGCGGCCGGCAGAAGCTCACCGGGCACCGCCCCATCGACGAGCTGGCCGAGCACGTCGCCGCCCAGGAGGCCGCGGACGCCGGTCAGCAGGCCGACGGGTACTTCGGCCAGTTGGCCGAGCAGGACACGTACGACTACCTGGGCGTGCCCCAGCCCCGGCCCGAGTCCGAGCCCCCGGCCGCGGACCCCGCCCCGGTCGCGCCCGCGCCCGGGAGCGGCGGGTACGAGCCGGCCGACACGTACGGTCTCCAGCCCACCGCGGCGGCCGGCGGCTACGGCGCCCAGGACGGCTACGGCCAGGGGACCTACCCACAGGAGGGCTACGGACAGGAGTCCTACGCCGCGGACCCGTACGGCACCGGCGGCTACCCGCAGGACCCCTACGGCCAGCAGCCCGCCCGGCCGGACTACGGCTACCAGGCGCCGGGCACCCTGGAGGAGACCAGCCTCTTCGACACCGGGATGATCGACGCCGAGCAGTTGCGCCGTTATCAGCAGGGCCAGCAGTGACTCTCGCCGATTGGGTGCCCGGCGGCCCGTGAAGTATGCTGGCCCTTCGGTCGTGGCACGAATCGAAGTCACGGCTGCCCGCCCGGCTTCTCGTCGAGAGAGACCGACGTGCGGCTCCGTCGCGGTCGGCCAGCCCAGCCATCATGAGAAAGCAGAAAGCCCTGAACGCCCCGCTGGATCACCGAGCCCCTCTCGTGTTCGACACACGTGAGCTGGGGCGGCGTCCCGGTGCGCTCAAGAGGATCTCGCGCACGGTGGAGGCCCCGGAGGATCTCGGCACCGAGGTCATCGGGGTGCCGGCGGGGGCGCCGATGGAGATCGAGCTCCGCATGGAGTCGGTCATGGAGGGTGTGCTCGTCACCGGCACCGTCCGTGCGCCGTTGGCGGGGGAGTGCGTAAGGTGTCTGGAGCCGTTGGCCCGCGAGGGCTCGGCGGACTTCCAGGAGATGTTCTCGTACCCCGAGACCGAGGGGCCGGCCCGCCGTCAGGCGGAGGCCGCCGAGGCCGAGGGGGACGAGGAGACGCTTTTCCTTCAAGGCGACTTGTTCGACCTTGAGCCCGTGCTGCGGGACGCGGTGGTGCTGTCACTGCCCCTTCAGCCGGTGTGCCGGGACGACTGTCCGGGCCTGTGCCCCGAGTGCGGGGTACCGCTCGCGCAGGACCCCGACCACCACCACGACGAAGCCGTCGACATCCGTTGGGCGGCGCTGCGGGAGTTCGCCGGCACTTCGCGGCCGGAGGAGCCCTCCGCCAGGCAGGACAAGCAAGAGAAGGCACCCCGCGCCAGCGGGGACGAATCACAGGAGAAGTAGCCGTGGCTGTTCCGAAGCGGAAGATGTCGCGCAGCAACACGCGCCACCGCCGGTCGCAGTGGAAGGCTGCGGTCCCCACTCTGGTGCGCTGCGAGCGCTGCCAGGAGCCGAGGCTGCAGCACACCGCGTGCGGCAACTGCGGCACGTACAACCGCCGTCAGGTCCTCGAGGTCTGATCGGCGGGTGACAGGCTCCATGTCACACGCCAGGAGGTCGCAACCCCAGGCGTCGGCGGACACAGCCTCGTCCCTTGCGATTCTGGAAGGGCGGCTCGGCTACAGGCTTGAGCCCGCCCTTCTGGTGCGTGCGCTCACCCACCGCAGCTACGCGTACGAGAACGGTGGGCTGCCCACGAACGAGCGGCTGGAGTTCCTCGGGGACTCCGTGCTCGGTCTGGTCGTCACCGACACGCTGTACCGCAGGCACCCCGATCTGGCCGAGGGCCAGCTCGCCAAGCTGCGGGCCGCGGTCGTCCAGGCGCGCGCACTGGCCGAGGTGGCCCGCGGGCTCGACCTGGGTGCCTTCGTCCGGCTCGGGCGCGGCGAGGAGGGCACCGGCGGCCGGAACAAGGCATCGATCCTCGCCGACACCCTGGAGGCGGTGATCGGCGCGGTCTATCTGGACCAGGGCCTCGCCGCCGCCGACGAGTTGGTGCACCGGCTCTTCGACCCCGTCATCGAACGCTCCGCCAACCTCGGGGCCGGTCTCGACTGGAAGACCAGCCTCCAGGAGCTCAGCGCCGCCGAGAGCCTCGGCGTGCCGGAGTACGTGATCACGGAGAGCGGCCCGGACCACGAGAAGACCTTCACCGCTGCGGCCCGTGTGGGTGGCGAGACCTACGGCACCGGCACCGGCCGCAGCAAGAAGGAAGCGGAGCAGCAGGCCGCCGAGAACGCCTGGCGCGCCATCCGCACGGCCATCGACGGCAAGAACGGCCAGGCCCCCTCGGGCGAGGCGTCCGTTGCCTGAGCTGCCCGAGGTGGAGGTCGTGCGGCGCGGCCTCGACCGGTGGGTCGGCGGCCGGACCGTCGCCGGGGCCGAGGTGCTGCACCCCCGCGCCGTCCGCCGGCACGCGGCCGGTGCCGAGGACTTCGCCGACCGGCTCGCGGGCACCCGCGTGCGGGACGTGTGCCGCCGCGGCAAGTACTTGTGGCTGCCGCTCGGCGCGGATCTGGCACTGCTCGCGCACCTGGGGATGAGCGGTCAGCTGCTCGTCCAGCCGGAACGGGCCCCCGACGAGAAGCATTTGCGGATCCGCGTCACGTTCGCCGATCCGGCGGGCGGCGAGCTGCGGTTCGTCGATCAGCGCACGTTCGGCGGGCTCTCGCTGCACCCGGTCACCGCGGACGGGCTGCCGGACGTCATCGCGCACATCGCCCGCGACCCGCTGGACCCGGAGTTCGACGAGGACGCCTTCCACGCCGCGCTCCGCCGCCGCCGGACCACCGTCAAGCGCGCGCTGCTCGACCAGTCGCTGATCAGCGGGGTGGGCAACATCTACGCCGACGAGGCGCTGTGGCGCAGCGGGCTGCACTACGACCGGCCCACCGCCACGCTCACGCGCCCGGCGACGGCCGCGCTGGTGATCCACATCCGGGACGTGATGACGGCGGCGCTGGCCGCGGGCGGCACCAGCTTCGACAGCCTCTATGTGAACGTCAACGGCCAGTCCGGTTACTTCGAACGGTCGCTGGACGTGTACGGCCGCGAGGACCAGCCCTGCCGCCGCTGCGCGACCCCGGTCCGCAGGCGGCCCTGGATGAACCGCTCCAGCTACTTCTGCCCGCGCTGCCAGCGCCCGCCGAGGGCGGCGGCGGGGCGTTCCGCCTAGAAGCCGAAGTCCTGCGTCCACCACGGGCCGCCGTCGGCGATGTGCACGCCGATGCCCAGGGTGGTGAACTCGCAGTTGAGGATGTTGGCGCGGTGGCCCTCGCTGTTCATCCAGGCGTCCATCACCGCCTGGGCGTCCTGCTGGCCGAGCGCTATGTTCTCGCCGCCGAGGTACGTGATGCCCGCCGCCTCCGCGCGGTCCCACGGGTCGCGGCCGTCCGGGTCGGTGTGGTCGAAGAAGCCGCGCTCGGCCATGTCGCGGCTGAAGGCGTTGGCCAGCGAGGTGAGCGCCGGGTCCAGCGTGACCGGGCGGCAGCCCGCCCGGGTCCGCTCCTCGTTGACCAGCGCCAGCACCGCCTCGGCCTCGGCCGTCTCCGGATCCGCGGCCGGCTCGGGCTCCTCGGGGGCCGGGTCCGGCGGCGGTTCCTCGGTGCTCGGCTCGGGCTCGGGCGACGGGGCGGCAGGCTCGGTCTCCTCGGGCGCCTCGGTGGAGGGCGACGGGGACGGCTCCTCGGTGGGCGGGGCGGGTTCCGTCGTCTCCTCGGCCGGCTCGCTGGTCTCCGGGTCCGGCTTCTCCCGGTCCCGGTCCCGCTCCCGGTCCGGTGCCGACGTCGGCGCCGCGGACTCGGAGGCCACGCGCCCGTCCTGGGCGCCGACGTCCTCGGAGTCGGAGAACATGAGGCCGTCCCCGATGCCCGGCAGCAGGCCCGCGCCCACCGCCACCGCCCCCACGGCCAGTGCCGCGGAGGCACCGATAAGACCGGTACGCGCGTGCCCCCGGCGGCGGCGATGGCGTCCCATCAGCAGCACCGTCCTCGTCCACTCGAAGATCACAAATCACCCGAACAGGTGATTCTTCAACGCGTGACTGTACGGCATGGCCGCGCCGGTGCCAGTGTTCCGAACGGGAATGACGGGATAGCGTGCGTCACATGGACCGACCGTCGCCGCCGCCCGCAGAGGACTCCGAGGCCGCCCGGATGACCGCCTGGGTGCGCGGCCGGGTGCAGGGCGTCGGCTTCCGCTGGCACACCCGGGCCCGCGCGCTCGCCATCGGTGAGCTGCGCGGATTCGTCTCGAACCTGGGGGACGGCCGGGTCCAGGTCGTGGCCGAGGGCAGCCGGGAGCGCTGCGCGCTGTTGCTGGAGTGGCTGCGGGAGGGCGACACGCCCGGTCGGGTGGAGGGCGTCACCGAGATTTGGGACACACCTCGCGGGGGCTACGAGGGGTTCGCGATCCGCTGAGGAGCCGCCGCCGGGACCCCGGGAAAGTCCCGGAAACTGCTTGCCATCCCCGCTCCGACGTGCAAGGCTGCGGCCACGACCCCCGCCCGGCGGCGATTCGCGAGCCGGTGAGGCGCGACCCGGTCCCCCCTCGCAGAGGGTGGTTGACCGGCCCGGCGCACGGGCGATACGCGGTGTGATCGTGTTGACCGTCCCACTTTTTGGTGAGACGCTGAAAGTCCCGCGCATCTCGGCTATGTGGCCCTGGAACACAGGCAGAGGACACGTCGCGGGTTCAATCCCTCACGACCCACCACGGCTTCGGTCGGTCACTCAGTGTGGAGGACCATCCATCATGGCAAAGGCGCTTCTCGGTCACGTCGGCGGTTCCGACCCCCGAGTCCTCGCCGAGATGCGACGGCTACAGCAGCGCGTACAGGACCTGGAGACCCAGCTCCTCCGGGTCCAGGCGGAGAACGACGCGCTCGCCGCCGCCGCTCGGCACGGCGACTCGGTGCTCGACAGCATCGACGTGCCCAAGGCGGAGCCCGCCCTGACCTGACCTCGACGAAGAGGGCAGGCCGCGAGGGCTTTCGCTTGCGGAGTTAATGCGAGGGACGCTTCGGCGTCCCTTCGTCATGTCCGGGACTCCGAGCACCGTCGGTTGGCTCACAGTGGATGTGCCCTGCATCCCCCGCGTCGAAACGGCGAATTGCCGAAGAGCGGCGGGTAAAGTCGCACGGCGTGCACCTCAAGAGCCTGACGCTGCGAGGGTTCAAGTCCTTCGCCTCCGCCACGACGCTGCGCTTCGAGCCCGGCATCACCTGCGTGGTGGGGCCGAACGGGTCCGGCAAGTCCAATGTGGTGGACGCGCTTTCCTGGGTCATGGGGGAGCAGGGCGCGAAGTCGTTGCGCGGCGGCAAGATGGAGGACGTGATCTTCGCCGGGACCACCGGCCGCCCGCCGCTGGGCCGGGCCGAGGTCTCCCTCACGATCGACAATTCCGACGGTGCCCTGCCGATCGACTACACCGAAGTCACCATTACGCGGACGATGTTCCGCAACGGCGGCAGCGAATACCAGATCAATGGCGACACCTGCCGCCTTCTCGATGTCCAGGACCTGCTCTCCGATTCCGGCATCGGCCGCGAGATGCACGTCATCGTCGGCCAGGGGCAGCTCGATTCCGTGCTGCACGCCGACCCCACGGGCCGCCGCGCGTTCATCGAGGAGGCGGCCGGCGTTCTCAAACACCGCAAGCGCAAGGAGAAGGCGCTGCGGAAGCTGGACGCCATGCAGGCCAACCTCGCCCGCGTCCAGGACCTCACCGACGAGCTGCGCCGGCAGTTGAAGCCGCTCGGCCGGCAGGCGGCGGTGGCCCGGCGGGCGGCCGTCATCCAGGCCGACCTGCGGGACGCCCGGCTGCGGCTGCTCGCCGACGATCTGGTCACTCAGCGTGCCGCCCTGCGGGCCGAGGTGGCCGATGAGGCGGCTCTCAAGGAGCGCAAAGAAGCAGCCGAGGCGCGCCTGCGCGAAGCCTCGCGCCGGGAGGCGGAGCTCGAACAGGAGGTCAGGACGCTCGCCCCGCGCGTTCAGCGCACCCAGACGACCTGGTATGAGCTTTCACAACTGGCCGAGCGGGTCCGGGGCACCGTGAGCCTCGCCGACGCCCGGGTCACCAGCGCCCGGGCCCAGGTCCCCGAGGAGCGCCGGGGCCGCGACCCAGAGGACATGGAACGGGAGGCCGCCCGCATCCGTGAGCAGGAGGCCGAGCTGACCGCGGCCCTGGAGGCGGCCACCCGGGCGCTGGAGGACACCGTCGAGCACCGCGCCGAGCTGGAGCGCCGGCTGGCCGAGGAGGAGCGGCGGCTCAAGGACGCGGCCCGCGCCATCGCCGACCGGCGCGAGGGCCTGGCCCGGCTGCACGGGCAGGCCAACGCCGCGCGCAGCCGGGCCGCCGCCGCCCAGTCGGGTATCGACCGGCTGACCGCCGCCCACGACGAGGCGGTCGAACGGGCCGCCGCCGCTGAGCGCGAGTACGAGACGCTGCGCGCCGAGGTCGACGGCCTGGACGCGGGCGACACCGAGCTGGCCGGCGAGCACGAGGCGGCCAAGCGCGAGCTGGCCGCCGCCGAGGCCGCGCTCGGCGCCGCCCGCGAGGCCGCGACCGCGACGGAGCGGGAGCGCGCCGCCGTCGCAGCCCGGCACGACGCGCTCGCCCTCGGGCTGCGCCGCAAGGACGGCACCGGCGCGCTGCTCGCCGCCGCCGACCGGCTCCCCGGGCTGCTCGGCCCCGCCGCCGAACTGCTCACGGTCACCCCGGGCTTCGAGGTCCCCCTGGCGGCCGCGCTGGGCGCCGCCGCCGACGCGGTCGCCGCCGACGGCCCGGCCACCGCCGCCGACGCGCTGCGCCTGCTGCGCAAGGACGACGCGGGCCGCGCGGCCCTGCTGCTCGGCGGCGCCCCCGACGAGCCCGGGCACCGCCCGGATCTCGGCCCCGGCGACGGACCGCCCTGGGCGGCGGACCTCGTGCGCGGCCCGGAGAGCCTGCTGCCCGCGGTGCGCCGCCTGCTGCGCGACGTCGTCGTGGTCGCCACGCTGGAGGACGCCCAGCGGCTGATCGCCGAACACTCAGGGCTCACCGCGGTGACCGCCGAGGGCGATGTGCTCTCCGCGCGGCTGGCCCAGGGCGGTTCGGCGGGGGCGCCCAGCCTGCTGGAGGTCCAGGCGTCGGTGGACGAGGCGGCGGCGGAACTGCGGGCCCTGACCGAGCGCAGCGCCGAACTGGCCGCCGCCCAGCGGGAGGCCACCGAGCGGCGCCGCGCGTGCGCCGCCGCGGTCGAGGATCTGGCCCAGCGGCGCAGCGCGGCCGAACGCGCCAAGTCACGGGTGGCCCAGGACCTGGGGCGGCTGGCCGGCCAGGCCCGCGCAGCGGCCGGCGAGGCCGAGCGCGCGGGCGCCGCGGTGGCCCGGGCCGAGGAGGAGCTGAGCCGCGCGGTCGAGCAGGCCGAGGAACTGGCCGAACGGCTCGCGGTCGCCGAGGAGGCCGCGGACGGCGACGAGGAGCCGGACACCTCCGTCCGGGACCGGCTGGCGGCGGACGGGGCGAACGCGCGGCAGACCGAGATGGAGGCCCGGCTCCAGGTCCGCACCCACGAGGAGCGGGTCAAGGGGCTGGCCGGGCGGGCGGATTCCCTGGACCGGGCGGCGCGCGCCGAGCGCGAGACGCGGGCGCGCGCGGAGCGGCGCCGCGCCCGGATGCGCCACGAGGCGGAGGTCGCCACCGCCGTGGCCGTCGGCGCCCGGCAGTTGCTCGCGCATGTCGAGGAGTCGCTGGCCCGCGCCGTGGCCGAGCGCGAGGCCGCCGAACGGGCCCGGGCGGACCGGGAGCAGGCGCTGACGGCCGAGCGCAACGCCGGGCGCGAGCTGAAGGAGGAGCTGGACAAGCTCACCGACTCCGTGCACCGCGGGGAGGTGCTCGGCGCCGAGAAGCGGCTGCGGATCGAACAGCTCGAGAACCGGGCCCTGGAGGAGCTGGGCGTGGAACCGGCCGTCCTGGTCCGGGAGTACGGCCCCGATCAGCTTGTTCCGCCGTCGCCGCCCGCCGAGGGCGAGGAGCTGCCCGAGGACCCGGCCGACCCGCGCAACCAGCCCCGGCCGTTCGTCCGCGCGGAGCAGGAGAAGCGGCTGCGGGCCGCCGAGCGCGCCTACAAGCAGTTGGGCAAGGTGAACCCGCTGGCGCTGGAGGAGTTCGCGGCGCTGGAGGAGCGCCACCAGTTCCTGAGCGAGCAGTTGGAGGACCTGAAGAAGACGCGCGCCGACCTGCTTCAGGTCGTGAAGGAGGTGGACGAGCGCGTGGAGCAGGTCTTCACCGCCGCCTATCACGACACGGCCCGGGAGTTCGAGGGCGTCTTCTCCCGGCTCTTCCCCGGCGGCGAGGGGCGGCTGCTGCTCACCGACCCCTCGGACATGCTGACGACCGGTGTGGAGGTGGAGGCCCGGCCGCCGGGCAAGAAGGTCAAGCGGCTGTCGCTGCTCTCCGGCGGCGAGCGCTCGCTGACGGCGGTGGCCCTGCTGGTGTCCATCTTCAAGGCGCGGCCGAGCCCGTTCTACGTGATGGACGAGGTCGAGGCGGCGCTCGACGACACCAACCTCCAGCGGCTGATCCGGATCATGGAGGAGCTCAAGGACAGCTCCCAGCTCATCGTGATCACGCACCAGAAGCGGACCATGGAGGTCGCGGACGCGCTGTACGGCGTCTCCATGCAGGGCGACGGCGTCTCGAAGGTCATTAGCCAGCGCCTCTCTTCATGAGTTGAACGATCTCGCGGTGAGCGTGGTCGGAGGTGAGGTGAATCATGGCGTTCATCCTGACTTTGACTTCAAGACATGAAGTCTTACCCTCGGCGAGGCGGCCTATCTCTTCAACTGGTGGCCCTCGCACGGACGTGTACCGACCTGGCCGTGCGAGCACTCGTACGTCCGGCAGAGCTGCCGGAACCCGGGAGACATCGTGAGCACAACCACGAACGCCGAGCGGGAGACGGGGGCCAAGCGCCCTCCGCACCTCAGCTACGTGATCTACATCGCCGCCACCGCGGCGCTGGGCGGCTTCCTCTTCGGCTATGACAGCGCGGTGATCAACGGCGCCGTCGAGGGAATACGCGGCAGATTCGACGTCTCCTCGGGCCGGCTCGGCACCGTCGTGGCGATCGCGCTGCTCGGCGCCGCCCTCGGCGCCGTCGTCGCCGGCCGGCTCGCCGACCGCCTCGGCCGCATCCGCGTCATGCAGGTCGCCGCGGCGCTCTTCGTGATCAGCAGCATCGGGTCGATGCTGCCCTTCTCGATCTGGGACCTCGCCTTCTGGCGCACGCTGGGCGGCGTCGCCATCGGCATGGCCTCCGTGATCGCCCCGGCCTACATCGCCGAGGTGTCCCCGCCCGCGTATCGCGGGCGGCTGGCCTCGTTCCAGCAGGCGGCCATCGTGCTGGGCATCGCCGTCTCCCAGTTGGTCAACTGGGGCCTGGTCAACCTCGCCGACGGCGACCAGCGCGGCTCGCTGCTCGGCCTGGAGGCGTGGCAGGTCATGCTCGGCGTCGGGGTCGTCCCGGCGCTGCTCTACGGCATGATGACCCTGGGCATCCCGGAGTCCCCGCGCTTCCTGATCGCGGGCGGGCGGACCGAGGAGGCCAAGCGGGTCCTGGCCGACGTCGAGGGCAAGGGCACCGACCTGGACGCCCGGATCGCCGAGGTCGACGCGAAGATCCACACCGAGCACCGTTCCACCTGGCGCGACCTCATCGGCGGGCGGGGCGGGCTGCTGCCCATCGTCTGGGTCGGCATCGGCCTGTCGGTCTTCCAGCAGTTGGTCGGCATCAATGTGATCTTCTACTACTCCAACTCGCTGTGGCAGTCCGTCGGGATCGACCCGGGCGAGTCGTTCTTCTACTCCTTCACCACGTCGATCATCAACATCATCGGCACCGTCATCGCGATGATCTTCGTCGACCGGATCGGCCGCAAGCCGCTCGCCCTCATCGGCTCCGCCGGCATGGCCGTCTCCCTGGGCCTCACCGCCTGGGCGTTCTCCTTCAAGGAGGGCACCGGCGACAGCATCCGGCTGCCGGACGCCCAGGGCACGGCGGCGCTGATCGGCGCGCACGGCTTCGTGCTCTTCTTCGCCCTGTCGTGGGGTGTGGTGGTCTGGGTGCTGCTCGGCGAGATGTTCCCCAACCGGATCCGCGCCGCCGCGCTCGGCATCGCCGCGTCCGCGCAGTGGGTCGCCAACTGGGCCATCAGCCAGAGCTTCCCGACCCTGTCGGACTGGAACCTCTCCGGCGCCTATGCGATGTACACCGTCTTCGCCCTGCTCTCGATCCCGTTCATCCTCGCCTGGGTGCCGGAGACCAAGGGCAAGTCGCTGGAGGAGATGGGCTGACACCGCCGCGGGCCGGGGCGGCGGTACCGTTAGGACGCGTTGCCCCTCCGCAGGCCCAGCAAGGGAACCGATGGACATCCTCATCCTTGTCGTCATCATCGCCGTGGTCGCCGTCGCCGCGATCGGCGGGTTCGTCGTCAGCAGCCGCAGAAAGCAGGCGCCACCCACCGAGGAGCGCCGGGCGGCCCCGGCCGCGCCGCCGGTCGAGCCACAGGTCGGCGAGGAGGCGGCGGCTCCGGCCGAGGAGGAACGCCGGACCGTCGAGGACGTCACGCTGCCCGCCGCCACGGCTCCGGCGCCGCCGGCCCCCGAGCTGGAGGTGCCCGAGCCGGCCGCGGGGCGGATGATCCGGCTGCGGGCCCGGCTCGCCCGCTCGCAGAACACGCTGGGCCGCGGCCTGCTCACCCTCCTGTCCCGGGAGCGGCTGGACGACGAGACCTGGGAGGAGATCGAGGACACGCTGCTGACCGCGGACGTCGGCGTCGGTCCCACCCAGGAGTTGGTGGAGCGGCTGCGCGAGCGCGTCCGGGTGCTGGGCACCCGCACCCCGGACGAGCTGCGCGCGCTGCTGCGCGAGGAGTTGCTGGCGCAGCTCGGCCCCGGCACGGACCGGACCGTGCACACCGAGGGCGGGGTGTCCGAGGAGGGCGAGGAGCGGCCGGCCGTGGTGCTCATCGTCGGGGTCAACGGCGCCGGCAAGACGACCACCACCGGCAAGCTCGCCCGGGTCCTGGTCGCCGACGGCAACTCCGTGGTCCTGGGCGCCGCCGACACCTTCCGGGCCGCCGCCGCCGACCAGCTCCAGACCTGGGGCGAACGGGTCGGCGCCCGCACCGTCCGCGGGCCGGAGGGCGGCGACCCGGCGTCGGTCGCGTTCGACGCGGTCAAGGAGGGCATCACCCAGGCCGCCGACGTGGTCCTGGTGGACACCGCCGGCCGGCTGCACACCAAGACCGGGCTGATGGACGAGCTCGGCAAGGTCAAGCGCGTGGTGGAGAAGCACGGTCCGGTCAACGAGGTGCTGCTGGTCCTGGACGCCACCACCGGGCAGAACGGCCTCGTTCAGGCGCGGGTGTTCGCCGAGGTGGTGGACATCACCGGTATCGCGCTCACCAAGCTGGACGGCACCGCCAAGGGCGGTATCGTCGTGGCGGTGCAGCGCGAGCTGGGCGTGCCCGTGAAGCTGGTGGGGCTGGGGGAGGGCCCGGACGACCTGGCCCCGTTCGAGCCGGAGGCGTTCGTCGACGCGCTGCTGGCCTGAGGGCCGTCAGGCGCGGTGGCAGGCATAGGCCAGCGTGCCCAGCAGCAGCCGGGCCCGCGGCGGGGCCGCCGCCGACTCCAGGTCCGGCGCGCGCAGCCAGCGGACCGGGCCGCGCCCGGCGTGGTCGGAGGGCGGCGCGGTGATGTGCCGACCGGCGCCCAGGGCGCGCAGGTCGAGCAGGGCGCCGTCCCAGCCCATGCGGTAGAGGAGTCCGGGCAGTTCGGCGGCGGCGCCGGGGGCCACCAGGAACCAGGCCCGGCCGTGCGGCGCCAGCGCCACCGGCCCCGGCGGCAGGCCCATGCGCTCCAGCCTGGGCAGCGCCCGGCGGGCGGCCGGCGCCGGCACCTCCAGCACGTCGAAGCTGTGCCCGGTCGGCAGCAGCACGCTCGCGTCGGGCGTGCGCTCCCAGGCGCGCAGCGCCCTCTCCAGCGTGGTGCCGGCCGGGATGGCCAGGTCCGGGGCGAGCGGATGGGCGCCGGGGGCGGGGCAGTCGCGCCGGCCGCAGGAGCACTCGATCCGGCCGGGGTGCACGGCGGAACGCCGCACCCGCGCGCCGGGCACCACCTCCCAGCCCCACAGGCCCGTGTACTCGGCCACGGCCGTCGAGATGGGGCCTCGGCCGTGGCGCCCGGGCCGCCGTGCGGCCAGCCGCAGCTCCCGGATCTCGCGCATTCCGGCGATCGTGAAGCCCATGTACTCTCCAACGGGTCCGCTCTGCCGCGGGTTACGGATCGGGCGGGCGAGCCGCGGGGGGAGTGCGCGCGCCCTCGCGCGCCCCTGTTGTGCTTCAGCTCACCAGAAGTTGAACGACGCGCGTACCAGTGAAGCGTGCGAGACGGGCAAGAGTGTTCTCGGTGGGGGGTGGCGAATGGTGGCGATTGACGGCTGCCCCCTCGCCACACCGGTGATCGTAGGATTACTTTCGGTGCACTCATGGACGCGGTGTCAGCAGACGCTCCGTCAACTTCCTTGTCCAGCACCGTTGATGGGGGGCGTAACTGTGGACGGCAACGGCGGCGGGACTTCCGCGAGGCGACCGAACGAGCGGCTGGGGTCCTGGTTCCGCCGCAGCGGCTGGTCGAAGGGCGAGCTGGCCCGCCAGGTCAACCGGCGCGCGCGCCAGCTCGGCGCGCATCACATCAGTACGGACACCTCCCGGGTGCGGCGCTGGCTGGACGGGGAGCAGCCGCGGGAGCCGATTCCGCGGATCCTCTCCGAGCTCTTCTCGGAACGTTTCGGCTGCGTCGTCAGCGTCGAGGACCTCGGGCTGCGCTCGGCCCCGCGCTCGGCCGCCGTCTCCGGGATCGACCTGCCCTGGGCGGGCTCCCAGACGGTCGCGCTCATCAACGAGTTCTCCCGCAGCGACCTCATGCTCGGGCGGCGCGGCTTCCTCGGCACCTCGCTGTCGATGTCGGCGGGCCCCGCCCTGATAGAGCCCATGCAGCGCTGGCTGGTGCCCACGCCCGGCGGCCCCGAGGCGCTCACGGGCGCCCGGCTGACCGCGCTGCCCGCCCAGCAGGACGCCGAGGGGCGCCGCCTGACCGGTCTTTCGGAGCCCGAGCTGTCCCAACTGGAGGAGTCCACCGGGCAGTTCCGCCGGTGGGACGCGCAGTGCGGCGGCGGGCTGCGGCGCAAGGCCGTGGTCGGCCAGCTTCACGAGGTCACCGATCTGCTCCAGGAGTCGCACCCCGAGCCGGTCCGCCGCAGGCTGTTCCGGATCACGGCCGAGCTGTCGGAGCTGGCCGGCTGGATGAGCTACGACATCGGGCTCCAGCCGACCGCCCAGAAGTACTTCGTACTGGCCCTGCACGCCGCCAAGGAGGCGGAGGACCGCCCGCTCGGCGCCTACGTCCTGTCCAAGATGAGCCGGCAGATGATCCACCTCGGGCGCGGCGAGGACGCGCTGGAGCTGATCCATCTCGCGCAGTACGGCAGCCGCGAACGGGCCACCCCCCGCACCCAGTCGATGCTGTACGCGCTGGAGGCCCGCGCCTACGCCACGCTGGGCCAGCCGCCCAAGTGCCACCGCGCGGTGCGGATGGCGGAGGACGCGTTCGCCGAGATCGACCCCCGCGAGCCGGAGCCGGACTGGATCCGGTTCTTCTCCGAGGCCGAGCTGCACGCGGAGAACGCCCACTCCTACCGCGATCTGGCCTATGTCGCGGGGCGCAGCCCGGCCTATCTCTCCCGGGCCAGGCCCCTGATGGAACGGGCCGTGGACCTGTTCGCGCGCGAGTGCGAGGAGGACCCGGGCGGCGGCCACCAGCGTTCGTATGCACTCAACCTCATCGGCATGGCCACCGTGCATCTCCTCGGGAAGGAGCCCGAGGCGTGCGCGGCACAGGCCACGAAGGCCATGACTCTGGCCGGAAGCCTGCGCTCGGAGCGGGTCAACAACCGGCTCCGGAAGACCTGGTCCACCGCCCGCCGGGACTTCCCCGGCGACCCGGCGGTCAGCGAGGTGGCCGAGCGCCTCACCACGGAACTCCCGGAAAGTGAGGCCAGCAGGGCCGTCTGACGGAACCGCCCGCCCCTCCAGCGCCGGCCGCGCCGGCCACCCCGAACAGCCCGACTCGGCTCCCCCATGCCAGGTCACCCTGGGTGGCCGCCGCGGCCGGTTCCCGCCCGGCGGTACCGCGGGGACGGCATCGGGCGACGGTGCCGGACACAGTAACCCGGCACCGGGGAGTGGCTGATTCATTTCATTGCCGTGTAACACGCCGCGCGTCATCGTCACATCGGCGAAACATGCGGCTCCATCGACCGAAACGGCTCTCGGAGAGCCTGTGGCGAATCCTGACCCGCCCAAGATCCTGCCCGCACGGGTCGTAACTCCGAGGAGACGTTCACGTTGGAAGCAGCGGATATCGCTTTTGTAGTGATCTGTGCCGCATTGGTCATGTTGATGACTCCAGGGCTCGCCTTCTTCTACGGGGGCATGGTCCGGGTCAAAAGCGCGCTCAACATGCTGATGATGTCGTTCATCTCGCTGGGCATCGTCAGCGTGCTGTGGGTGCTGTACGGATTCAGCCTCACCTTTGGATCCAACTTCACCGAGTCCGACGACGGCGGCCTCATCGGCAACCTTGACTTCATCGGGTTCAAGGACCTGATCTTCACGACCGACGGCACCGTCAACCCCGAGAGCGCGACCACGCTCACCTTCGCCCTCTTCCAGCTCATGTTCGCCGTGCTCACCCCGGCGCTGATGAGCGGTGCCCTGGCCGACCGCGTCAAGTTCAGCAGCTGGGCGCTGTTCGTCGCGCTGTGGGTCACGGTCGTCTACTTCCCGGTCGCGCACTGGGTCTGGGCCGCCGACGGCTGGCTGTTCGGCGAGGAGGTCATCGACTTCGCGGGCGGTACCGCGGTGCACATCAACGCGGGCGCCGGCGCGCTCGCGGCGGTGCTGGTGATCGGCAAGCGCGTCGGCTTCAAGAAGGAGCCCATGCGCCCGCACAACCTGCCGATGGTGCTCCTCGGCGCCGGGCTGCTGTGGTTCGGCTGGTTCGGCTTCAACGCCGGCTCGGCCCTGTCGCCCAACGGCACCGCCGCCCTGATGGCCCTCAACACGCAGCTCGCCACGGCCGCCGCCATCATCGGCTGGCTGATCTACGAGCGCATCCGCCACGGCGCGTTCACCACGCTGGGCGCCGCCTCCGGCGCGATCGCGGGCCTGGTCGCCATCACCCCCTCCGGCGGGCACGTCACCCCGATGTCCTCGCTGCTCATCGGCGTCGTCGCGGGCGCGGTCTGCGCCTGGGCCGTCAGCCTGAAGTACAAGCTGGGCTACGACGACTCCCTGGACGTCGTCGGCGTGCACCTCGTCGGCGGCCTGATCGGCACGCTGATGGTCGGCTTCCTGGCCTCGGACAGCGTCAACACGATCGCCGGCGGCTTCGGGCAGTTCGGCAAGCAGGCGCTGGGCGCGTTCTCCGTGCTGGCCTACTCGTTCATCGTCACCTACGTCCTGGCGCAGCTCCTCCAGCGCACCATCGGCTTCCGCGCCTCCGAGGAAGAGGAAGTCGCCGGTCTGGACCTGGCCTACCACGCCGAGACGGGGTACGACTTCACCCAGACCGGCACCGGTTCCGTGCCCGTCAGTGTTCCGGCCTCCGCCGACGCGGCTGCCGGTGGGAAGAAGGTGGACGCATGAAGCTCATCACCGCGGTGATCAAGCCGCACCGGCTGGACGAGGTCAAGGACGCCCTCCAGGCGTTCGGCGTGCACGGCCTGACCGTCACCGAGGCCAGCGGCTACGGCCGCCAGCGCGGTCACACCGAGGTCTACCGCGGCGCCGAGTACACGGTCGACCTGGTGCCCAAGATCCGCATCGAGATCCTGGTCGAGGACTCCGACGCCGAGCAGCTCATCGATGTCGTGGTCAAGGCGGCACGTACTGGCAAGATCGGTGATGGCAAGGTCTGGAGCCTGCCGGTCGAAACCGCGATCCGGGTCCGCACCGGCGAGCGCGGTCCGGACGCCCTCTAGGAGAACACCAGGAGTTGGGGACCGCATGACGGCGGATACGACACCGATCACCCACGAGGAGACGGGCCCCAGCGGTGGCTACGCGGCGGCCCGGCTGCACCTTCTGACCCAGGAGGAGCAGTCCGGGCCGCCGCGCCGCGCGCGGCTCTCCCGCCTCACCGACGACTGGCTCGCCGGGCTGCTGGGCGACGCCCGCCGCCCCACGCGGGTCGCCCTCGTCGCCGTCGGCGGCTACGGCCGGAGCGAGCTCTCGCCCCGCAGCGACCTCGACCTGCTCCTTCTGCACGACGGCAAGGCCGCCCCCGCCGAGATCGCCGCGCTCGCCGACCGGCTCTGGTACCCGGTCTGGGACCTCGGCATCGCCCTCGACCACTCCGTGCGCACCCTGGCCGAGGCCCAGGAGACCGCCACGGACGACCTCAAGGTCCACCTCGGCCTGCTGGACGCCCGCCACGTCGCGGGCGACGGCGCCCTCACCGCCGAACTGCGCACCGGCCTGCTCGCCCAGTGGCGCGCCCAGGCCCCCGCCCGCCTCCCCGAGCTGCACGAGCTCGGCCGGGAACGTGCCCGCCGCCAGGGCGAGTTGCCGTTCCTCCTCGAACCCGACCTCAAGGAGGCCCGCGGCGGCCTGCGCGACGCCACCGCCCTGCGCGCCGTCGCCGCCTCCTGGCTGGCCGACGCCCCCCGCCAGGGACTGGAGGCCGCCCGCAACACCCTCCTCGACGTGCGCGACGCCCTCCACCTGACCACCGGCCGCGCCACCGACCGGCTCGCCCTGGAGGACCAGGAGCAGGTGGCCCGCGCCCTCGGCGTGCTGGACGCCGACACCCTGCTGCGCCAGGTTTACGAGGCCGCCCGCACCATCTCCTACGCCTCCGACGTCACCTGGCGCGAGGTCAGCCGTGTCCTGCGCGCCCGCTCCGCCCGGCGCCGACTGCGCGGCCTGATCCCCGGCCGCGCCGCGCGGCGCGGCCCCGCCGAGGAGCGCACCCCGCTCGCCGAGGGCGTTGTCGAGCAGGACGGCGAGGTCGTCCTCGCCCGCTCCGCCCGGCCCGACCGCGACCCCGTGCTGCCCCTGCGCGCCGCCGCCGCGGCGGCCCAGGCCGGCCTGCCGCTGGCGCTGCCCGCCGCGCACGCGCTGGCCACCGCCGACGCCGCGCTCCCGGTGCCGTGGCCGGCCGAGGCGCGCGAGCAGTTCATCACCCTGCTCGGCGCCGGACCCGACACCGTGCCCGTGTGGGAGGCCCTGGAGGCGGCCGGGCTGATCACCCGGCTGCTGCCCGACTGGGAACGGGTCCGCTGCCGCCCCCAGCGCAACCCCGTGCACCGCTGGACCGTGGACCGCCACCTCGTCGAGACCGCCGTGCGCGCCTCGGCCCTCACCCGCCGCGTCGGCCGACCCGACCTGCTCCTCGTCGCCGCCGTGCTGCACGACATGGGCAAGGGCTGGCCGGGCGACCACAGCGTGGCCGGCGAGACGATCGTGCGGGACATGGCGGCCCGGATCGGCTTTTCCCCGGCCGACGTCGACGTGCTCGCCACCCTGGTCCGCCATCACCTGCTGCTGATCGAGACCGCCACCCGGCGCGACCTGGAGGACCCCGCCACCGTCGAGCACGTGGCCCGCGCCGTCGGCAGCCAGAGCACGCTGGAACTGCTGCACGCGCTCACCGAGGCCGACGCCCTCGCCACGGGCCCGGCGGCCTGGTCCGCCTGGCGCGCCTCGCTGGTCACCGACCTGGTCAAGCGCGTCTCCGCCGGCCTGGAGGACGGCGGCGCGCCGCCCCGCGCCACCCCGGCCCAGCCGACCGTCGCGGCCGAGCGGCTCGCGATCGAGGCGTTCCGCACCGATTCCCCCGTGCTGGCCCTGCACCCGCGCCCCGAGCCGCGGCCCGCCGTCGAGGACGGCGGCCCGGACGCCGAGCCCGACCCGGTCGGCGTCGAGCTGGTGGTCGCGCTGCCCGAGCGCCCCGGTGTGCTGCCCGCGGTCGCGGGCGTGCTGGCCCTGCACCGGCTCGCGGTCCGCTCCGCCGAGCTGCGCGCCATCGATCCGGCCGGCCAGGGCCCGGTGCTGCTCCTGGACTGGCGGGTGGCCGCCGAGTACGGCTCGCTGCCGCAGGCCGAACGGCTCCGCGCCGACCTCGTGCGCGCGCTGGACGGCTCCCTCGACATCGCCGGCCGGCTCGCCGAGCGCGAGGCCGCCTACCGCCGCCCGCGCCGCCGGCTGCCGCTGACCCCGCCGCCGCGGGTGACCGTCGCGCCCCTCGGCTCGCAGGTCGCCACGGTCATCGAGGTGCGCGCCCAGGACGCCCCCGGACTGCTGTACCGGATCGGGCGGGCGCTGGACGCCGCCGGCGTCATCGTGCGCAGCGCGCACGTCAGCACGCTGGGCTCCAACGCGGTGGACGCGTTCTATGTCACGGACCTGGCGGGCGCTCCGCTGCCCGCCGACGAGGCCGCCGGCCTCGCCCGCGACCTGGAGCGGGCCCTGGCCGAGCAGTTCCCGCCCGGCTCCGGCGCGACCGCGGGCTGACCGTTCCGCTGCCGGGCGGATACGCTGGAGGGCACCGCCGACCCGACCACCGACGTGTAAGGATCCGCCAGCGCCGTGTTCGACACTCTCTCCGACCGCCTTGCGGCAACGTTCAAGAACCTCAGGGGCAAGGGCCGCCTGAGCGAGGCGGACATCGACGCCACGACGCGCGAGATCCGTATCGCCCTGCTCGAGGCGGACGTCGCCCTGCCGGTCGTCCGGGCCTTCATCAAGCAGGTCAAGGAACGGGGCATGGGCGCCGAGGTGTCCAAGGCGCTGAACCCGTCGCAGCAGGTCATCAAGATCGTCAACGAGGAGCTCGTCGCGATCCTCGGCGGCGAGACCCGGCGCCTGCGGTTCGCCAAGACCCCGCCGACCGTCGTGATGCTCGCCGGCCTCCAGGGCGCGGGCAAGACGACCCTCGCGGGCAAGCTCGGCCGCTGGCTGCGCGAGCAGGGTCACACCCCGCTGCTGGTCGCCTGTGACCTCCAGCGCCCCAACGCGGTCAACCAGCTCGCGGTCGTCGCCGAGCGCGCCGGAGTCGCCGTCTTCGCCCCCGAGCCGGGGAACGGCGTGGGCGACCCGGTCAAGGTCGCCGAGGACTCCATCGGTTACGCCCGGGACAAGCAGCACGACATCGTCATCGTCGACACCGCCGGCCGGCTGGGCATCGACGAGGAGATGATGCGGCAGGCCGCCGACATCCGCGACGCGGTCCGCCCGGACGAGGTGCTGTTCGTCGTGGACGCGATGATCGGCCAGGACGCGGTCACCACGGCCGAGGCGTTCCGCGACGGCGTCGGCTTCGACGGCGTGGTCCTCTCCAAGCTCGACGGCGACGCCCGCGGCGGTGCCGCGCTGTCCATCGCGCAGGTCACCGGCCGCCAGATCATGTTCGCCTCCAACGGCGAGAAGCTGGACGACTTCGACGCGTTCCACCCGGACCGCATGGCGTCCCGCATCCTCGGCATGGGCGACGTGCTCACCCTGATCGAGCAGGCCGAGCGGACGTTCAGCCAGCAGGAGGCGGAGAAGCTCGCCAGCAAGCTGGCCAAGGGCCCCAAGGAGTTCACGCTCGACGACTTCCTGTCGCAGATGGAGCAGGTCCGCAAGATGGGCTCCATCTCCAAGCTGCTCGGGATGATGCCGGGCATGGGGCAGATGCGCGAGCAGATCAACAACCTGGACGAGCGCGAGGTCGACCGCACCGCCGCCATCATCAAGTCCATGACCCCGGGCGAGCGCGCCGACCCCAAGATCATCAACGGCTCGCGGCGCGCCCGTATCGCCCGCGGCTCCGGCGTGGACGTCAGCGCGGTCAAGGGCCTGGTGGAGCGCTTCTTCGAGGCCCGCAAGATGATGTCCCGCATGGCGCAGGGCGGCGGCGTCCCGGGCATGCCCGGGATCCCCGGCATGGGCGGCGGCAAGCGCAAGGCCAAGCCGCAGAAGAAGGGCAAGGGCGCCCGCCGCTCGGGGAACCCGATGAAGCGCCAGGCCGAGGAGCGGGCCGCGGCCCAGCGCACCGGCGAGAACGGCGTCCCGGACCCCGCCGACTTCGAACTCCCCAAGGAGTTCCGGGACATGCTGCCGCCGAAGTAGCCCAATTCACGTTTGAGGTCCCGGGAGCCGTACCATTCCCGCCATGGCTAAGGCTCCCGTACTCACCCCCCAGGCGGACGACTTCCCGCGCTGGTACCAGGACGTGATCAACAAGGCCGAGCTCGCCGACAACGGCCCGGTCCGCGGCACCATGGTCATCCGACCGTACGGGTACGGGATCTGGGAGCGGATGCAGCAGGAGCTGGACGCCCGCATCAAGGCGGCGGGCGCCCGCAACGCGTACTTCCCGCTGTTCATCCCCCAGTCGTACCTGGCGAAGGAGGCCGAGCACGTCGAGGGCTTCGCGCCCGAGCTGGCCGTGGTCACCCACGGCGGCGGCAAGCAGCTCGAGGAGCCGGCGGTCGTCCGGCCCACCTCCGAGATGATCATCAACGACTACTTCGCCAAGTGGGTGCAGAGCTACCGCGATCTGCCCCTGCTGATCAACCAGTGGGCCAACGTGGTCCGCTGGGAGATGCGCCCCCGGGTCTTCCTGCGCACCACCGAGTTCCTCTGGCAGGAGGGCCACACCGCGCACGCCACCTACGAGGACGCCCGCGACTACGCCGCCCGCATCCACCGGGACGTCTACGCCGACTTCATGGTGAACACCCTCGCCATCGACGTCGTGCTGGGCCGCAAGTCCCCGGCCGAGCGGTTCGCCGGCGCGATCAACACCCTCACGCTGGAGGGCATGATGCGCGACGGCAAGGCGCTCCAGATGGGCACCAGCCACGAACTCGGGCAGAACTTCGCGCGCGCCTTCGACACCCGTTACCTGTCCAAGGACGGCTCCCGGGAGCTGGTCTGGCAGACCTCCTGGGGCTCCTCGACCCGCATGGTCGGCGGGCTGATCATGTCGCACGGCGACGACAACGGGCTGCGCGTGCCGCCCCGGCTGGCTCCGGTCCAGGTCGTCGTGCTCGCGATCAAGGACGACGAGGCCGTGCTGGCCAAGGTCCGCGAGATCGGCGCCGCGCTGACGGCCGCCGGCATCCGGGCCGAGGTGGACGACCGCACGGACACGCCGTTCGGCCGCCGCGCGGTGGACTGGGAGCTCAAGGGTGTTCCGGCGCGGATCGAGGTGGGCCCGCGCGACCTCGCGGCCGGCACCGCGATGCTGGCCCGGCGCATCCCCGGCGGCAAGGAGCCGGTCGCCATCGACGCGCTGCCCACCCTGCTCCCGGGCGTGCTGGAGGAGGACCAGGCGCTGCTGCTGCGGCAGTCCCGGGAGCGCCGCGAGGAGCGGACGACGGACGTGCGGACCATCGAGGACGCCGTGGCCGCGGCGGCCGCCGGCGGCTGGGCGCGCATCCCGTGGTCGGAGCTCGGCGCCGAGGGCGAGGCCCGGCTGGCACAGGACGCGGTCACCGTGCGCTGCCTGGTGGCCGAGGACGGCTCGGTGCCCGAGTCCGACGACGCCCCCGGCACGATCGCCATCGTCGGCCGCGCCTACTAAGCACCGCTGAGCGGCCCTCCGAAGGGCACGGAGGGCCGCAATGGCGGCGAACTGACTAGTAAGTGCAAATTCGTGGACTTGCCCCGGAATCGGAACACCCCGGGGGGCTCGCTCGTTAGCTACGACGTGAGCACGACACAACCAGTTCCAGTTCTCGCCGCCGAGCTGGCGCACGCGTGGGCCGACATTCAACGGCACCACCCGGAGCTGCCTGACCTGGCCGCGCCCGAATCCCTGATCGGAGAGTCCTCGTCCGCCTGCGGCTCCGAGCTCTCCTTCGAACGACTGCTGCACGAGGCCGTGCACGGTATCGCCGCCGCCCGGGGTGTCCGGGACACCTCCCGCGCGGGGCGCTATCACAACCGCCGCTTTCTCGCGATCGCGGAGGAGCTCGGCCTCGACCACACCGACGATCCGCATCCGAGCAGCGGCTTCTCGCTGGTCACGATGAACGCGGAGACCCGGCGCCGGTACCGGCCGACGGCCGAGCGCCTCCAGCGCGCGCTGAAGGCGCATGTGGCGGCGACCGCGACCGACACCAAGCGGAGTTTCCGCGGCCCGGCGGCCCGGCACGGGTCCTCGGGCGGCGGGGTGCGGGTGAAGGCGGTGTGCGAGTGCGGTCGCAACGTCCGCGTCGTTCCGTCCGTCCTGGCACAGGCCCCGATCGTGTGCGGTGCGTGCAAGAAGCCGTTCCAGATCGCCGAAGCCCTGACCGTGGCGGTTTCCTCCTGACCGCCTGTGGCACAATTGGCGGTTGAACTCGGCAGTCGCACAGGACCCCTCTCTCCTCCGGCTGACGCGTCCATCGGACTCCCCGGCGCCGCAACCCCACGCGGCCTCCGGCGCGGTCCACCACGTCAACATGCAGGAGACACCACACCCGTGGCAGTCAAGATCAAGCTGAAGCGACTGGGCAAGATCCGTTCGCCGCACTACCGCATCGTCGTCGCCGACTCCCGCACCCGCCGGGACGGTCGCGCCATCGAGGAGCTGGGCCTGTACCACCCGGTGCAGAACCCGTCCCGCATCGAGGTCGACTCGGAGCGCGTGCAGTACTGGCTCGGTGTCGGCGCCCAGCCGACCGAGCCGGTCCAGGCCATCCTGAAGATCACCGGCGACTGGCAGAAGTTCAAGGGTCTGCCGGCCCCGCCGCCGATGCAGGTCCCCCAGCCCAAGCCGGACAAGCGCGCGCTGTTCGAGGCCGCGGCCAAGGAGTCCGGCGGCGAGCCGAAGGGTGAGGCCATCACCCCGAAGGCGAAGAAGGCCGAGAAGAAGGCCGACGCCGAGGCTCCGGCCCCGGCCGAGTCGACCGAGGGCTGAGAATGCTCGAAGAGGCCCTGGAGCACTTGGTGAAGGGCATCGTCGATCATCCCGATGAGGTCCAGGTCGCCTCGCGCACCCTGCGCCGCGGCCGCGTTCTGGAGGTCCGGGTCCATCCCGAGGACCTCGGCAAGGTGATCGGCCGCAACGGCCGCACCGCGCGCTCGCTGCGTACGGTCGTGGGCGCACTCGGCGGCAAGGGAATCCGCGTCGACCTCGTCGACGCGGACGAGGTTCGCTGACGGCACCACCGGCATCGCACCGAGGGCCGGGCGCGGCAACCGCCGCCCCGGCCCTCGGTGCCTGTGGTGCCCGTGGAGAGTGGAGAACGGACACAGTGCAAGTCGTCGTCGCGCGCATCGGCCGCGCCCATGGCATCAAGGGCGAGGTCACCGTGGAAGTACGCACGGACGAGCCCGAGCTGCGCCTGGCCCCCGGCGAGCGGCTCACCACCGACCCGCCCGAGAACGGTCCGCTGACCATCGAGAGCGGCCGGGTGCACAGCGGCCGGCTGCTGCTGCGGTTCGCCGGGGTGCCCGACCGGACCGCCGCCGAGGCCCTGCGGAACACGCTGCTGGTCGCCGAGGTGGACCCGGAGGAGCTCCCCGAGGACCCGGAGGAGTTCTACGACCACCAGCTCGTCGGCCTGGAGGCGGTCACCGTGGACGGCGCCCTCATCGGCACCGTCAGCGACATCGCCCACCTGCCGGGCCAGGACCTGCTGATCGTCGAGCGGCCGGAGGGCGGCGAGGCGCTGATCCCGTTCGTCGGCGAGATCGTCCCGGAGATCGACCTGGCCGTCGGCCGGGCCGTCGTGGACCCGCCGCCGGGGCTGCTCGACGGGAGAGCCGAGGAGGCATGAGGCTCGACGTCATCACGATCTTCCCTGAGTACCTGGAGCCGCTGAACGTCTCGCTCGTCGGCAAGGCGCGGGCCCGGGGGCAGCTCGACGTCCGGGTGCACGACCTGCGCGCGTGGACCCACGACCGGCACCACACCGTGGACGACACCCCCTACGGCGGCGGCCCCGGCATGGTGATGAAGCCGGAGCCGTGGGGCGAGGCGCTGGACGCCGTGCTGGCCGAGGGGCCGCCGGAGCCGGTGGTGGTGGTGCCCACGCCCAGCGGCCGGGCGTTCACCCAGGAGCTGGCCGAGGAGCTGTCCGGCCGGTCCTGGCTGATCTTCACCCCGGCCCGATACGAGGGCATCGACCGCCGCGTCATCGACGACTACGCCACGCGGCTGGACGTGCGCGAGCTGTCGATCGGCGACTATGTGCTCGCCGGCGGCGAGGCGCCGGTGCTGGTCATGGTCGAGGCCATCGCCCGGCTGCTGCCCGGCGTGCTCGGCAACGCCGACTCCCACCGGGACGACTCCTTCGCGCCCGGTCCGATGGCCGGCCTGCTGGAGGGTCCCGTCTTCACCAAGCCGCCCGAGTGGCGGGGCCGGCCGGTGCCCGAGGTGCTGATCAGCGGGCACCACGGGAAGATCGCCCGCTGGCGCCGCGACGAGGCGCTGCGCCGCACGAGTCTCAACCGGCCGGACCTGATCGAGAGTTGCGACCCGGCCGCGTTCGACAAGGCCGACCGCGCCACCCTGGCCGAGCTCGGCTGGCAGCCGGGCCCCGACGGCCGATTTGGGCGCCGGTCGGCCGACGTGGAAGAATAGGCCGCTGGCTCTCGCCATCCGGCGTGCGACCCTGCCACAGGGGGACCGACGCCGCCGGCGCGAACGAGCCGCATTCCATCCGCCAACACCATCGTTTCCGCTGATGACCTGTGGCATCGGCGAGGAGAGCAGCAGGTCATGAACCTCCTGGACAGTGTCGACTCCGCGTCCCTGCGCGACGACGTACCGGCCTTCCGCCCCGGGGACACCATCAACGTCCACGTGCGCGTCATCGAGGGCAACCGTTCCCGTGTGCAGCAGTTCAAGGGCGTGGTGATCCGCCGCCAGGGCTCCGGTATCCGGGAGACCTTCACCGTGCGCAAGGTCAGCTTCGGCGTCGGCGTCGAGCGCACCTTCCCCGTGCACACCCCCGTGGTGGAGAAGATCGAGGTCGTGACCCGCGGCGCCGTCCGCCGCGCCAAGCTCTACTACCTGCGGAACCTGCGCGGCAAGGCCGCCAAGATCAAGGAGAAGCGGGAGAACTGACCCGGTCCCGCTGCCGGTTACCATCGCGGCGTGACCGATTCCGACGCACAGTCTCCGGAGCGCGACCGCCCTGCCAGTCCCCCCACGGGCTGGCGGCGCTGGTCGCGCTCGGTGCGTCTGTGGGTGGTGGTGGCGCTGAGCACCGTGGTGCTCACCATGCTCACCAGCACCTTCGTGATGCAGCCGTTCCTGATCCCGAGCGGATCGATGGAGGGCACGCTCCAGGTGGGCGACCGCGTGATCGTCAACAAGCTGGCGTACCGCTTCGGCGGTGAGGTGCAGCGCGGCGACATCATCGTCTTCGACGGCACCGGCTCCTTCGTCGCGGAGGACTCGGACCCGGGGCTGCTGGGCGGCCTGCTGCGCACCGCGGGCGCGGCCGTCGGCCTCGCGCAGTCGTCCGAGACGGATTATGTGAAGCGGGTGATCGGCATCGGCGGGGACCGGGTTCGCTGCTGCGACGACCAGGGGCGGATCGAGGTGAACGGCGAACCGCTCGACGAGCCCTATCTCTATCCGGGGGACCAGCCTTCGAATGTCATGTTTGATATCCGGGTGCCGGAGGGACGGTTGTGGGTAATGGGCGATCACCGTTCCGACTCTGCGGACTCCAGGGAGTATCTCGGCTCCCCGGGGGGCGGCACGGTCCCCGAGGACAAGGTGATCGGCCGCGTTGAGCTGATCGGCTGGCCGGTGGACCGCTGGGGCTGGCTTCGGTCGGACCATGGGTGAACGCGGCAAGCCCCGGTCCGGTCACCGCCGGGCCGCGGGACCCCGGCGCGCCGGCGGCGAGGGGCAGGGACACGGACACGTCGCGCCGGACGGGGCGGGGGACGAGCACGCGGCGTTCGCCGACGAGTCGGAGCCGCGCCCGACGCTGCGCGGCCCGGGCGAGGGCCGGGCGGACCGGCGCCGGGCGGCCAAGCGGATCAAGCGCCGCCGGCGGCTTCGCGCCACCCGGGAGATACCGATACTCATCGGCACCGCGCTGCTGATCGCGCTGGTGCTCAAGACGTTCCTCGTGCAGGCGTTCGTCATTCCCTCCGGCTCGATGGAGGAGACGATCCGCATCGACGACCGGGTGCTGGTGGACAAGCTCACGCCCTGGTTCGGCTGGGAGCCCTCCCGGGGTGAGGTGGTCGTCTTCAAGGACCCGGGCGGCTGGCTGGCCACCGAACAGGCGGCCGACTCCGACGACGAGGGCCCGTTCGGGATCCGGCACATCAGGGCCGCGCTGACCTGGATCGGACTGCTGCCCTCGGACGACGACCAGGATCTGATCAAACGCGTCATCGGCGTCGGCGGGGACACGGTGGCCTGCTGCGACGCCGAGGGCCGGGTCACCGTCAACGGCGCCCCGCTGGACGAGCCGTACCTCTACCCGGGCAACCCGCCCTCGCAGATCGAATTCGAGGTGACGGTCCCGGAGGGCCGCATCTTCGTGATGGGCGATCACCGGTCGAATTCGGCGGACTCCCGCTACCACCTGGAGGACCCGGGGCAAGGTACCGTACCCGTGGACTCGGTCGTCGGCCGGGCCGTGGTGATCGCCTGGCCCTTCGGGCACTGGCAACGACTGGGCGGATCGGACGCCTTCGCCGATGTGCCGGAGCCCGGTTCGGGCGCTGTCGACGCCCGCGCGGCTGCCGGGGAGAGTGTCCCCGGCGCGCGGAAGGAATTGGCACAACTGCCGACCCCTGTGGAACTCCCGCTCGTTATGGGAGTAGTGGGCCTGTTGCGCACCAGGGACGGGCCGCAGCGGAGCGTGAGGAGTGATTGTGGGGGATGTAGCGGTGGACGCGCGATCCGGCTCGGACGACCCGGACGAGCGTCCACGACGACCGGAGGGCGAGACGCCCGCCGAGGAATCCCCCGGTGTCGCGGCAGGCTCGGCGGTCGGCGCGGGCGGCGAAGACTTGGCAGGGGACCGCGCGGATCGGACGGGTGAGCGGCCCGGCGAGGAGCCGGCCGGAGAGCCCGACGCCGAGACCGCCGAGGCGGCTGGCGAGGCGGACCAGGACGAGCGGGCGCGGCGCAGGCGGGCGGCGAAGCAGCGCTCCTTCTGGAAGGAGCTGCCGCTCCTGATCGGCATCGCCATCGTGCTGGCGCTGCTCATCAAGACGTTCCTGGTGCAGGCGTTCTCCATCCCGTCGAACTCCATGCAGAACACCCTTCAGCAGGGCGACCGGGTGCTGGTGGACAAGCTGACGCCGTGGTTCGGCAACGAGCCGGAGCGCGGCGAGGTCGTCGTGTTCCACGACCCGGGCGGCTGGCTGGGCGAGGCGCCCCCGGACGACGGGGGCATCGGCTCGGCGGTGCAGAGCGCGCTGAGCTTCATCGGGCTGATGCCGTCGGCGGAGGACCAGGACCTGATCAAGCGCGTGATCGCGGTGGGCGGCGACGAGGTGGCGTGCACCGAGGGCGGCCAGGTCATGGTGAACGGGGAGAGACTCGACGAGAGGGACTACCTCTTTCCCGGGAACACCCCCTGCGGCGACCGGCCGTTCGGGCCGATCACCGTCCCCGAGGACCATCTGTGGGTCATGGGTGACCACCGCCAGGACTCCCTGGACTCGCGGTACCACCAGAATCTGGCCGGTGGCGGCGCCGTGCCCGTGGACGAGGTGGTGGGCCGGGCCATCGTGATCGCCTGGCCGGTGAACCGCTGGGGCACGCTGCCCGTGCCGGACGGGTACGGCGCGGTGGGCACCGCCGCGGCGGCGGCCACTCCGGCCGCGCTGGGGGTGGCCGGGGCTCTGCCGCTCGTGCTGTGGCGTCGGCGCAGGCTGCTGAACAGGGCCGTCGCGGCGGAGTCGGCGAAGGTCTCGGCACCCCCGCAGGGCTGACCCCCGACCGGCGCCTGGATAGGGTCGCCTCCTGAACACTGATCAGGAGGGGGCGTCATGAGTGGACCCGCGCGCCGCCGGGGGCGACTGGGCCGTGTGCTGTCCAACGCCGCCGTCGGGGTGGGCTGTGTGATGTTGCTGGGCGGCTTCGTCATGGCCGCGGTTCTCTACCAGCCCTACACGGTGCCCACCGACTCGATGTCGCCCGCGGTGGCGGCGGGGGACCGGGTGCTGGCCCAGCGCATCGACGGGGGCGAGGTGCGGCGGGGCGATGTCGTCGTCTTCCGGGACGCCGAGTGGGGCGACTCGCTGATGATCAAGCGGGTCATCGGCGTGGGTGGGGACACGGTGGCCTGCTGTGACGCCGAGGGCCGGCTCAGTGTGAACGGCGAGCCGGTGGCGGAGCCGTATGTGGACGACGAGTACGGTGCCTCGCTGACCGGCTTCGAGGCCGAGGTGCCCGAGGGCGAGCTGTTCCTGCTGGGCGACGACCGGTCGAACTCGCGGGACTCCCGCAGCCTGCTCACCGACACGAGCGCCGGCACCGTTCCCCGGGACGCGGTGTCCGGGCGGGTGGAGGCGACGGTGTGGCCGCTGGGCAGGGTCGGCCTGCTGGCGCGGGCGACGGGCTTCACGGACCTGCCCGGCGGAATATCGGGTGCGGGTCCGCTGCGACCCCTGTTCTATGTGACCACCGCGGGGGCGGTGCTGATCCTCGCGGGGGCGGCGTACGCTCCGCTCGCGCGCCGTGCGTCCCGGTCCGGACCGCCACGGCGTGCGGACGTCGCGGGTGACGCACAATGAGGGGACGCACGGCTGAAGGGGATCACGCCATGAGTGCCGAAGACCTCGAAAAGTACGAGACCGAGATGGAGCTGAAGCTCTACCGGGAGTACCGGGACGTGGTCGGGCTATTCACGTATGTGATCGAGACCGAGCGGCGTTTCTATCTCACCAACGACTACGAGATGCAGGTGCACTCGGTCCAGGGCGAGGTGTTCTTCGAGGTCTCCATGGCCGACGCCTGGGTGTGGGACATGTACCGCCCGGCCCGCTTCGTGAAGCAGGTGCGTGTCCTCACGTTCAAGGACGTGAACATCGAGGAACTCAACCGCAGCGAGCTCGACCTCCCCGAGGATTCGGGCTTCGGCGGCGGCCGGAACGGCTGAGCGAGGCCGTCTCACCCGATTGGGTGGCGGAGGTTTCCCCAGATCCGGAGTTGTCCACAGATTCCGGGCTGGGCCCCCGCGGCGGGCTCCGCCGGGGCACGCTGCCGGTATGAAGGTCTTGTCCACGCTGCTTTCCGTGATCTTGGTTACGCTGCCCATGGCCGCCGAGGGGCCCGCCGCGACGGGGGTCACCTGGCCGGTGCCGGGGGCGGACGGCGCCGCGCGCCCGGTGATCGCCCGGCTGTTCGAGCCGCCGCCCGAGCCGTGGGCGGCGGGGCACCGCGGGGTCGATCTGGAAACGGACGCCGGGGCCCCGGTGCGGTCGCCCGTCGCCGGGCGGGTGACGTTCGCCGGGCAGGTGGCCGGGCGCGGGGTGCTCACCATCGAGCTGACGGGCGCGGGGGCGGACGCCCCGCCCCTGCGCACCACCTTCGAGCCGGTGCGCGTGTCGGTCGCGGTGGGGGACCACGTGGCGGCGGGCGCGGTCGTCGGTGAGCTGGCGGACGGCCCGTACCACTGCGCCGGGCCCTGTCTGCACTGGGGACTGCTGCGCGGCGAGACCTATCTGGATCCGCTGTCGCTGCTTCCCCCGCGGCTGCTACGCCGCGGACCCTCCCGGCTGCTGCCCACCGAGGGTGTCCCGCTCCCCGAGGAGGCCGCCGGCCACACCGTCGAGGGCCAGGCGCACGGCCGTCTCGGCGACCAGGTCGGCCGGGCGGCCGGCGGGCGGGGCGGCGCTCTTGACCGCGGCGTCCACCACGCCCTGGAGCAGGGTGGCGGCCAGCCGCGGCTCCTGATGGCCCAGGTCCCGCAGCACCTCGACGACCAGGTCCGTCAGCCCGGCGTGCGCGGCCCCGATCCGCTCCCAGGCGCCGCCGTCCGGCGGTGTCCCGGCCCGGGCGGCCGCGCCCAGCTCCTCGGCCTTGACGGCCACCAGGGCGCGGTGCCGGTCGTCGGCGGCCAGCGCCAACTGATGCCGCACATACGCCTCGATCTTCTGCCGGGGGGTGTCGGCCGCGGCCATGGCCGCCTCGATCTCGGCCGCCCAGAGCGGGAAGTCGGACGCGCACAGCTCCTCGACCAGGGCCGTCCGGGACGGGAAGTACTCGTAGACGGAGGAGCGCGCCAGCCCGGTGCGCTCGGCCAGCGCGGGGAACGTCAGCGCCCGCACGCCGCCCTCGGCCAGCAGGGATCTGGCGGCGTCCAGCAGTGCGGCGCGCTGCATTCTGCGGTGCTCGGCCACGGTGGCCGCTCGGATCCTGGGCACGTCCCCACTGTAGATGCCGGGGGGCCGCCGGGGCGCCCGGACCGGATCAGCCGGTCACATCGGCCAGCTTGGCGCGGAGCTGAAGGACGGATTTCGTGTGGATCTGGCTGACGCGGCTCTCCGTCACCCCGAGTACTTCACCAATCTCCGCGAGGGTGAGCCCCTCGTAGTAGTAGAGGGTGACCACCGTCTTCTCGCGGTCGGGCAGCGTGTTGACGGCGCGGGCCAGCAGGCGGCGCAGCTCGCGGTCCTCGGCCACCTCGACGGGGTCGTCGGCGGCGGTGTCCTCCAGGGTGTCCATCAGGCTGAGCCGGTCCCCGCCCTCCCCGCCGGCGTGCAGCAGCTCCTCCAAGGCCACCACGTTCGCCAGGGACAACTGGCTGAAGACGGTGTGCAGTTCGTCGAGGGAGATGCCCATCTCGGCGGCCACCTCGGACTCCGAGGGCGTGCGCCGCAGGGATGCCTCCAGGGTGGCGTAGGCGCGCTCGATGGCGCGGGCCTTCTGCCGCACCGAACGGGGGATCCAGTCCAGCGCGCGCAGCTCGTCGATCATCGCGCCCCGGATGCGGGTGATGGCGTACGTCTCGAACTTGATGGACCGCTCCGGGTCGAACTTCTCGATGGCGTCGATCAGTCCGAACACGCCCGACGAGACGAAGTCGGCCTGCTCCACATTGGGCGGCAGCCCCACGCTCACCCGGCCCGCCACATATTTGACCAGCGGGGAGTAGTGCAGGATCAACTGCTCGCGCAGCCGCTCGTCCCCGGTGGTCTTGTAGGAGCGCCACAGCTCGGCGAGCGCGGTGGGGGCGGCGGTGGTGGTGGCGCCGTCCGCCGCGGTCGGCGCTGCCGGAGCCGCGTGTCGAGGCCCCATGGAGTGCTGTGGCATACGTGGTCTTGAGCCGTTCTGCGGGGTTGCGTGCGTGTGATGCGGGTCGGGAGACGGCGGAACCCTGTGAGCGTAGCGTGACTGCCGGGTCGCGTTGCGCATGTGCCGGTCCCCGGGTATGCGCAGATACGTTCCGCTGCCCGCACCGTGGTGTTACGCGGGGACGTCGCCGGACACATCGGCCGGTCCCGCGTGTCGGGGGCCCGCCCGGCACAACTGCCAGCGGTCGCCCACGCGTTCGACAAAGCCCAGGGAGGTGAGCTCGCGCAGCCGGGCCCCGGCCGCCGCGAGGCTGGTGCACGCGCCGCGCGCCACCTCCTCCACCGTCGCGGGAGCGGTCGCGGGCAGCGCGTCGAGGACCTCGCCCACTTGGGGCGCCAGCAGGTCGCGCGGCACCACCGGCGCGGCCTCGGGGGCGGCCAGGTCGCCCATGTCTCCCGCCAGTTCGATGATGTCGGCCGCGTCGCCGACCAGCGTGGCCTCCTCCCGGATCAGCCGGTGGGTCCCGGCCGACAGCCCCGAGGTGACCGGCCCGGGCACCGCCATCAGATGCCGGCCGAGCCGGCTCGCGTGCCGCGCGGTGACCAGTGACCCGCTGCGCCGGGCCGCCTCCACCACCACCGTGCCCCGCGTCAGCGCGGCGATGACCCGGTTCCGCTGGATGAAGCGCCAGCGGGTGGGATGGTCGCCCGGCGCCAGCTCGGCGACCAGGAGGCCGCGCTCGGCGATGCGGCCCAGCAGCTCGCGGTGCGCGGCCGGATAGCTCACGTCGACCCCGCAGGCCAGCACGGCGATCGTCGAGCCGCCGGTGGTGAGCGCGCCCCGGTGCGCCGCTCCGTCGATCCCGTACGCCGCCCCCGAGACCACGGTCCAGCCGCGGTCGCCCAGCGCGGTGGCCAGCTCGGCCGCCACATGGGCCCCGTAGTCCGTGCAGGCCCGGGCGCCCACCAGGGCCACCGAGCGCAGCGCGACGAAGCGCAGCGAGCAGGGGCCGCGCACCCAGAGCCCCACGGGCTGACCCGGACCCAGGTCGTCCAACTGGCGGGGCCACTCCCGGTCCTCCGGGCACACGAACCGCCCGCCCAGGCGGGCGATGCGCGCCAGATCCGCCTCCGGCGAGGTGTTCCCCGCGCGCAGCCGCATCCCCGCCCAGCGGTCCGGCGAGGCCCCGGCCGGCGGGCCGTCGCCCTCCCGCAGCGCGCGCCACGTCTCCACCGGGCCGAGAGCGGTCACCCACCGCCCCAGCACCTCGTCCCCCGGCTCGGCGATCCGCGCCAGCGCCGCCCGCGCCTGCCGGGTCTCCTCGTCCGCGCCGCTCACGGCAGGCTCCCCGCCACGCCCGCGCCGCGCCGGACGCCGGTGCGCAGCTCCAGGGCCGTGTCGACGTCCTCGGCCGTGGGCCGGTCGTGCCCCGCCAGATCGGCGACCGTCCAGGACACGCGCAGCACCCGGTCCAGGCCCCGGGCGGTCAGCAGACCCCGGTCCATGTCCTGCTCGGCGCGGGCCAGGGCTCCGGGCCGCGGGGCCCACCGGGTGCGCAACTCATGGCCGGGCACCTCGGAGTTGGTCCTCCATGGGGTGTCCGCGTACAGGGCGCGGGCCCGCTCCCGGGCGGCGAGCACCCGGGCGGCCACCACGGCCGTGGACTCGCCGCCCGCCGTGGCCACCAGCTCCATCCGGCTCACGGGCTCCACCGGGACCCGCAGGTCGACGCGGTCCAGCAGCGGTCCGGAGAGCCGCGCCCGGTACCGCCGGACGGTGCTCGGCAGGCACTCGCAGTCCCCGCCGGGGGAGCCGTGCCTGCCGCACGGGCAGGGGTTCGTGGCCAGGGCGAGCAGCACCCGGGCGGGCATCCGCACCACGCCGGCCCCCCGCGCGACCACGACGTGCCCCGACTCCAGCGGCTGCCGCAGCGCGTCGAGCACCTGGCTGCTCATCTCGGCCGCCTCGTCCAGGAAGAGCACGCCGTGGTGGGCGAGGGACACCGCGCCGGGGCGGGGCAGCCCGCTGCCGCCGCCGACGAGCGCGGCCATCGAGGCGGAGTGGTGCGGCGCGCAGTACGGCGGGCGGTCGATCAGCGGCCGGCCCGGCGGCAGCGAGCCACCGAC
Organism: Streptomyces litchfieldiae; assembly: GCF_031845365.1. Taxonomy (NCBI): domain Bacteria; kingdom Bacillati; phylum Actinomycetota; class Actinomycetes; order Kitasatosporales; family Streptomycetaceae; genus Streptomyces; species Streptomyces litchfieldiae. The sequence goes on along the minus strand of NZ_JAVREL010000001.1, from coordinate 99,253 downwards.
CGAGTGCACGGCGGTCACCTCCAGGGACTCCTGTCTGCTCAGCGGCGGCAGCAGCCCGGGGAGCCGCTCGGCCAGCATCGTCTTCCCGGCCCCGGGCGGGCCCTTGAACAGCAGGTGGTGACGGCCGGCCGCCGCGACCTCCAGGGCCCGGCGCGCGACCCGCTGCCCCGACACCTCGGCGAGATCGGGCGGGGCCTCCTGGCCGGCCGCGTAGTACAGGCCTCCCGGCGGCGGGTATCCCCAGCCGGGCCCCGGCGACGGAACGGGTCCGCCCGCCTCGTCCTCCGCGGGCTCCTCGGGCACCGGCTCGTCGGCGAGCACCGCGATCAACTGGCGCAGGCTGCGCACGCCGAGCACCGCCATCTCCGGCACCAGCGCGGCCTCGGCGGCGGCCTGTTCGGGCACGACCACCTGCCGGTACCCGGCGTCGGCCGCCGTGAGCACGGCGGGCAGCACCCCGCGCACCGGGCGGACCCGGCCGTCCAGGCCCAGCTCGCCGATCATCATCACGTCCGCGATGACCCGGGGGTCGATCCGCTCCGCCGCGGCCAGCACGCTGCACGCCACCGCGAGGTCGAAGCCGCTGCCGCACTTGGGCACCGCGGCCGGGCTCAGCCCGACGGTCAGCTTCTTCTGCGGCCACTGCGCCCCGGAGTTGATCACGGCGGCGCGGACCCGGTCCCGGCTCTCGCTCAGCGACTTGTCCGCGAGGCCGACCAGCGAGAAGGCCGCGACCCCCGGCTCCAGATCGGCCTGGACCTCGACCACCACGCCCTCGACCCCGATCAGGGCCACCGCGCAGGTGCGGGCGAACGCCATCACGCCACCCCCCGGGCGTGCTCGACCAGCGGCGCCCCGCGCTCGGGCAGCAGCACCCCGATCAGGTCGATCCGCACTCCGCCCGGCGGCGGCATCCCGTACACCGTGAGCCAGCGCTCGCTCAGCCACCACTGCGCCAGCCGGCGCAGCCGCTCCGTCTTCAGCGGCGTGACCGCGGCCATCGGGTGCTGGAACCGGCCGGCCCGGCGGGTCTTCACCTCGCACACCACCAGCGTCCGGCCGCCCGCGTCCCGGTCCTGCGCCACGATGTCGATCTCGCCGGCGCGACACCGCCAGTTCCGTTCGAGAACGGTCATCCCCGCGTCCCGCAGCCGCCGCACGGCCACGTCCTCCCCGAAGCGGCCCAGCGCTCCTCGCTGATTCATCCCGCATCACCTCCATCACTCAGTGTGACGATCCGAGGCGCGGCCCGGGGCACGCGGTGAAGATCTGTGGACAGCCGGCCCGTTGTGGACAACTCCCTCACCCGTCCGGGGGACGTGTTGGGCTGTCGCCCCGGCCTGTTCCGGTCCCGTACACTTCTGGTGGCGATCCGGGGTCCCGGATCGACCTCGCATGCCCCGCCACTTCGGCGCTCCGGTCCCTCCGCGGCGCTTCGGTGGCCGCGCATCTCGGTCCGTGGAGCGGCCTCACGCCAGGCGGCCCCACGGCACAGCGCGCCGGGGCGTCAGGAGCGCCGTCCACCCGGGCGGCGCGGACAACCGAGCATCCACAAGGAGAACGGCCATGGCCGTCGTCACGATGCGGGAGCTGCTGGAGAGCGGCGTCCACTTCGGGCACCAGACCCGTCGCTGGAACCCGAAGATGAAGCGCTTCATCTTCACCGAGCGCAACGGCATTTACATCATCGACCTGCTCCAGTCGCTGTCGTACATCGACCGCGCCTACGAGTTCGTCAAGGAGACCGTCGCGCACGGCGGCACCGTCATGTTCGTCGGCACCAAGAAGCAGGCCCAGCAGGCCATCGCGGAGCAGGCGGCCCGGGTCGGCATGCCGTACGTCAACCAGCGCTGGCTGGGCGGCATGCTCACCAACTTCTCGACCGTCCACAAGCGGCTGCAGCGCCTGAAGGAGCTGGAGCAGATCGACTTCGACGACGTCGCCTCCTCCGGCCTCACCAAGAAGGAGCTGCTCGTCCTCTCCCGCGAGAAGGCCAAGCTGGAGAAGACGCTGGGCGGCATCCGCGACATGCAGAAGGTGCCCAGCGCCGTCTGGATCGTGGACACCAAGAAGGAGCACATCGCCGTCGGCGAGGCCCGCAAGCTCAACATTCCGGTCGTCGCGATCCTCGACACGAACTGCGACCCCGACGAGGTCGACTACAAGATCCCGGGCAACGACGACGCGATCCGCTCGGTCACGCTGCTCACCCGCGTGATCGCCGACGCCGTCGCCGAGGGCCTCATCGCCCGCTCCGGTGCCGCCGAGGCCAAGGGCGGCGAGAAGCCGGCCGGGGAGCCGCTGCCGGAGTGGGAGCGCGAGCTGCTCCAGGGCGCGGAGGCCAAGGCCGAGGCCGAGGAGAAGCCGGCCGAGGAGCAGCAGCCCGTCGCCGCCGAGGCCACGGAGACGCCCGCCGAGCAGGCCTGACGCCAAGCGATCCGAACCACATCCGGGAAGAGAATCACGTAACCATGGCGAACTTCACCGCCGCCGACGTCAAGAAGCTCCGGGAGCTGACCGGCGCCGGCATGATGGACTGCAAGAAGGCCTTGGACGAGGCCGAGGGCGACGTCACCAAGGCCGTCGAGATCCTGCGCGTCAAGGGCCAGAAGGGCGTCGCCAAGCGCGAGAGCCGCACCGCGGAGAACGGCGCCGTCGTGGCGCTGATCGCCGAGGACAACGCCTCGGGCGTGCTGGTCGAGCTCAAGTGCGAGACCGACTTCGTGGCCAAGGGCGAGAAGTTCCAGGCGGTCGCCCAGGCCATCGCCGAGCACGTCTTCGTCACCGCCCCGGCGGACCTCGCGGACCTGCTGACCTCGGAGATCGAGGACGGCAAGACCGTGAAGGACTACGTCGACGAGGCCAACGCGACCCTGGGCGAGAAGATCGTCCTGGACCGCTACGCCCGGTACGCCGGCGCGTTCGTCGCCTCCTACCTGCACCGCACCAGCCCGGACCTGCCCCCGCAGGTCGGCGTGCTGGTCGAGCTGGACCAGGAGAACGCCGAGGTCGCCAAGGACGTCGCGCAGCACATCGCCGCGTTCTCCCCGCAGTTCCTCACCCGCGAGGAGGTGCCCGCCGACGTGGTCGACAGCGAGCGCCGCATCGCCGAGGCCACCGCGCGGGAGGAGGGCAAGCCCGAGGGCGCCCTGCCGAAGATCGTCGAGGGCCGGGTGAACGGCTTCTTCAAGGAGAAGGTGCTGCTGGACCAGCCCTTCGCCAAGGACAACAAGAAGACCGTGCAGAAGGTGCTGTCCGAGGCGGGTGTGACGCTGAAGGGCTTCGCCCGCTTCCGCGTCGGCGCCTGACCTCGGGGAACGCACCGTTCCGCCGCGCCAACGGCGGCGGAACGGACGTGACCCGGCTATTGTCGGGCGGAAGGCCGTCCGGCCGTGGCACCCCATGGCCGGCGCGACCGCAGTTGTGACGAGGAGGCCATTGCCCAGCAGGGGACCGCAAGGATCCACTGGCAATGGCCTCCTTGGTGTGTGCACGAGGAGAGTTCCATGAACCAGGACGACAAACCCCGGCGTTTCCTGCTGAAGCTGTCGGGAGAAGCCTTCGCGGGCGGCGGAGGGCTCGGTGTCGACCCCGATGTCGTGCACAAGATGGCTCGGGAAATTGCCGCGGTGGTGCGGGACGGCGCGCAGATCGCCGTGGTGATCGGCGGTGGCAACTTCTTCCGGGGCGCCGAGCTCCAGCAGCGCGGCATGGACCGGGCCCGCTCGGACTACATGGGCATGCTCGGCACCGTCATGAACTGCCTGGCGCTCCAGGACTTCCTGGAGAAGGAGGGCATCGACTCCCGGGTGCAGACCGCCATCACCATGGGCCAGGTCGCCGAGCCGTACATCCCGCTGCGCGCGGTGCGCCATCTGGAGAAGGGCCGCGTCGTCATCTTCGGCGCGGGCATGGGCATGCCCTACTTCTCGACGGACACCACGGCCGCGCAGCGCGCGCTGGAGATCCACGCCGAGGCGCTGCTGATGGGCAAGAACGGGGTGGACGGCGTCTACGACTCCGACCCGGCGAAGAACCCCGACGCGGTGAAGTTCGACGCGCTGGACTACGGCGAGGTCATCACCCGCGACCTGAAGGTCGCCGACTCCACCGCGATCACCCTGTGCCGGGACAACATGCTGCCCATCCTCGTCTTCGAACTGCTCGCGGAGGGCAATATCGCCCGCGCGGTAAAGGGTGAGAAGATCGGCACACTCGTCAACAGCCAGGGCCGGCGGGCCTGAAGCGGACCGCCGCGTCATTCACGGACACACGAAAACCAGGAGCACGTGGTGATCGAAGAAGCCCTCCTCGAGGCTGAGGAGAAGATGGAGAAGGCCGTCCTGGTCGCCAAGGACGATCTCGCGGCGATCCGCACCGGCCGTGCCCACCCGGCGATGTTCAACAAGATCGTGGCCGAGTACTACGGCACGATGACGCCGATCAACCAGCTCGCGTCGTTCTCGGTGCCCGAGGCGCGCATGGCCGTGGTGACCCCGTTCGACAAGAGCGCGCTGCGCAACATCGAGCAGGCGATCCGCGACTCCGACCTCGGGGTGAACCCGACCAACGACGGCCACCTGATCCGCGTGGTGTTCCCGGAGCTCACCGAGGAGCGCCGCCGCGAGTTCATCAAGGTCGCCAAGTCCAAGGGCGAGGACGCCAAGATCTCGATCCGCGGGGTCCGCCGCAAGGCCAAGGAGATCATCGACAAGGCCATCAAGGACGGCGATGTCGGCGAGGACGAGGGCCGCCGCGGCGAGAAGGAGCTCGACGACACCACCGCCAAGTACGTCGCGCAGGTGGACGAGCTGCTCAAGCACAAGGAAGCCGAGCTGCTCGAAGTCTGACCGGGGCCCACGAGGACAAGAGAGCCCGAGGGACGCAGAAGGACGCTGTCACCTTGAACGAATCATCCTGGGGGCCGCCCCCGGCCGCCGGGTACGTCAGGCGGACCGAGCACGCCGCCCGCATCCCACCGGCGGGTCCCGCGCGCGTTTCCCGGGAGGCGGCGCAGACTCCCCCTATGTCGATCGTGCCCGACCCCGGCGATGAGCCGGAGCAGCGTCCGGACCGTCCGGAGCAGCGGCCCAGGAAACGCGCCGGCCGGAATCTCCGTGCCGCCGTGGGGGTCGGACTGGGGCTGGGAATCCTGGTCGCCGTCTCGCTCTTCCTCTACAAGCCCGCGTTCCTGGGCGTGATAGCGGCGGCCGTCGTCGTGGGAGTGGGGGAACTCTCCTCGCGGCTGGCCGAACGCAAGGGGATCCGGGTGCCCCTCCCGCCGCTGGTGGCGGGCGGTGCCGCCATGGTGCTGGCCGGTTATCTGCGCGGTGCGGAGGGCGCGTGGGTGGCTGTGGCGTTCACGGCGCTGGGGGTGCTGCTGTGGCGGATGGCGGGGCCGCCGGACAACTATCTGCGGGATGTCACGGCCGGCGTGTTCGTCGCCTTCTACGTCCCGTTCCTGGCCACCTTCGTGGCCCTGATGCTCGCCGCCGACGACGGTTCCTGGCGGGTGCTCACCTTCCTGCTGCTCACCGTGGTCAGCGACACCGGCGCGTACGCCGTGGGCTGGCGGCTGGGCCGCCGCAAGCTGGCGCCGCGCATCAGCCCCGGCAAGACCCGGGAAGGGCTGGCCGGCGCCGTGGTGTTCGCGATGGCCGCCGGTGCGCTGTGCATGCACTTCCTGATCGACGACGGCACCTGGTGGCAGGGCCTGCTGCTGGGACTCGGCGTCGCGGCCAGCGCCACCCTGGGCGATCTGGGAGAGTCCATGATCAAGCGGGACCTGGGCATCAAGGACATGGGGACCCTGCTGCCCGGGCACGGCGGGATCATGGACCGGCTGGACTCGCTGCTGCCGACCGCCCCCACCGTCTGGCTGCTGTACCTCGCCTTCGTCGGCGCGGGGTAGTCCGGGGATCTGCGACACTGGCTGCACCATGCCTGTACCCGGAGAGCTCACGTTCGTCGCGCCGCGCGGGGCCGCCAAGCCCCCGCGGCACCTTGCCGACCTCACCCCGGACGAGCGCCGCGCGGCGCTCGCCGAGCTGGGGGAGAAGCCGTTCCGCGCGCGCCAGCTCTCGCGGCACTACTTCGCGCGGCTGACCGACGACCCGGCCGACTGGACGGACATCCCCGCCGCCGCCCGGGAGCGGCTGGCCGGCGAGCTGCTGCCGCGGCTGATGACCGTGGTGCGGCACGTCGAGTGCGACGACGGCGCCACCCGCAAGACGCTGTGGAAGCTGCACGACGGCACGCTCGTGGAGTCCGTGCTGATGCGCTACCCGGACCGCGTCACCATGTGCGTCTCGTCACAGGCCGGCTGCGGGATGAACTGCCCGTTCTGCGCCACCGGCCAGGCCGGACTGGACCGGAACCTGTCCACGGCCGAGATCGTGCACCAGATCGTGGACGGCATGCGCGCGTTGCGCGACGGCGAGGTGCCCGGTGGCCCGGCCCGGCTGTCCAACATCGTCTTCATGGGCATGGGCGAGCCGCTGGCCAACTACCGCCGGGTGACCGGCGCGATCCGCCGGCTGACCGACGCGGACCCGGACGGCATCGGGCTCTCCCAGCGCGGCATCACCGTGTCCACCGTCGGGCTGGTGCCCGCGATGCGCCGCTTCGCGGACGAGGGGTTCTCCTGCCGGCTCGCGGTCTCCCTGCACGCCCCGGACGACGAACTGCGGGACACACTCGTGCCGGTCAACACCCGGTGGAAGGTCGCCGAGGTGCTGGACGCGGCGTGGGAGTACGCGGACAAGTCCGGGCGGCGGATCTCCATCGAGTACGCGCTGATCCGGGACGTCAACGACCAGGCGTGGCGGGCCGATCTGCTGGGCCGCCTGCTGAAGGGCCGGGGCGCGCACGTCAATCTGATCCCGCTCAACCCGACGCCGGGCTCGAAGTGGACGGCCTCGCGCCCCGAGGACGAGCGGGCGTTCGTCGCCGCGCTGGAGGCGCAGGGCGTGCCGGTCACCGTGCGGGACACCCGCGGCCAGGAGATCGACGGCGCCTGCGGGCAGCTCGCGGCGGCCGAACGCTGATCGCGGCGGCCCGGTTGTGGCCGGGCGCTGCTGCTATCGTAAGGCCGGAAAACATATCCTCATACATTCCGACAGGGGAGCGCTCGCAGCGCTGAGAGTGCGGCACCGGCCGCAGACCCTCGAACCTCGCCCAGGTCATGCTGGGTAGGAAGTTCGGACACCTCTCCCGTGCTGCCCGCGTGTGCCCCGTGACGAAAGCAGCACGATGAAGCGCACCCTGATAGGACTCCTGGGCCTTGGCCTGCTGACCGCCTGTGGCGGCGACAGCGGCTCCGGCGGCGACGAAGTCACCCTGGTCACCCACGACTCCTTCGCCGTCTCCGACGCGGTGCTGGAGCAGTTCACCGAGGAGACCGGCTACACGGTGCGCGTGCTGCGCGGCGGCGACGCCGGGGTGATGGTCAACCAGGCGGTGCTCTCCAAGGACAACCCGCAGGGCGATGTGCTCTTCGGCGTGGACAACACGCTGCTCTCCCGCGCCCTGGACGAGGGGATCTTCGCCCCGCACGAGGCGGCGGGCCTGGGCGCGGTGCCCGAGGCGTACCAACTGGACGCCGCCGAGCACCGGGTGACCCCCGTCGACACCGGCGACATCTGCGTCAACTACGACCGGGCGTACTTCGAGGAGGCGGGCCTCGCCCCGCCGGAGACGTTCGAGGACCTGGCCGACCCGGCCTACCGGGACCTGCTCGTCGTGGAGAACGCGGCCACCTCCTCGCCGGGGCTCGGCTTCCTGCTGGCGACCGTCGCCGAGTTCGGCCGGGACGGCTGGCAGGACTACTGGCAGCGGCTGGTGGACAACGGCGTCGAGGTCGTCGACGGCTGGGAACAGGCGTACAACGAGCGCTTCTCCGGGGCGGGCGACGGCGACCGGCCGCTGGTGGTGTCCTACGCCTCCTCGCCGCCGGCCGGGGTCGTCTACGGCGGGGAGGAACGGCCGGACCAGGCGCCCACCGGGGTGTCCACCGGAACGTGCTTCCGGCAGATCGAGTTCGCCGGGCTGCTGGAGGGCGCGGCCAACCCCGAGGGCGGCCGGGCGCTGCTCGACTTCCTGCTGACCCGGGAGTTCCAGGAGGACATGCCCCTCCAGATGTTCGTCAACCCGGTGCGCGACGACGTCGAACTCCCCGAGGAATTCACCCGTTACGGGGAGGTCATCGAGGAGCCGTTGACGATGGATCCCGAGCTGATCGCGGCCTCGCGGGAGCAGTGGATCGACGACTGGACCTCGCTGGTCGTCAGATGAGCCGCGCCGCTCTCGGCCGGCTCGCGCTCCTGGCGGTGCCGCTGGCGTTCTTCGCGCTGTTCTTCGCCTATCCGGTGGCGGCCATCACCGGGCGCGGGCTGCGCCCGGACGGGGTCTGGCAGCCCGGCCGGGCCGGCGAGGTGCTGACCGATCCGGACGTCGCCCAGGTGCTGTGGTTCACCGTGTGGCAGGCCGCCGCCTCCACCGGGCTGACGCTGGCCGTCGCACTGCCCGGCGCCTATGTCTTCGCCCGGCTCAGCTTCCCCGGCAAACGGCTGCTGCACGCCGTCATCACGGTGCCGTTCGTGCTGCCGACCGTGGTGACCGGCGCGGCGTTCCTCGCGCTGGTCGGGCGGGGCGGGCTGCTGGACGAGCTGTGGGGCGTGCGCCTGGACACCAGTGTCTGGGCGATCCTGCTGGCACACGTCTTCTTCAACTACGCCGTCGTCGTGCGGACGGTCGGCGGGCTGTGGGCGCAGCTCGACCCCCGGCAGGAGGAGGCCGCCCGCGTGCTGGGCGCGGGCCGGTTCGCCGCCTGGCGGCGGGTGACGCTGCCCGCGCTGGCGCCCTCGGTGGCCGCCGCCTCGCTGATGGTCTTCCTGTTCACCTTCACCTCCTTCGGCGCCGTCCAGATCCTGGGCGGCCCCCGGTACGCCACGCTGGAGGTGGAGATATACCGGCAGACCGCGCAACTGCTCGACCTGCCGACCGCGGCCGTGCTTACGCTGCTCCAATTCGCCGCGGTGGCAGCCCTGTTGGCGGCGCACGCCGGGATCGTGCGGCGCCGGGAGTCCGCGCTGGCTCTGGTGGACCCCGGTGACACCGCCCACCGGCCGCGCGGCGGGGGGCAGTGGGCGCTGCTCGGCGGCACGCTGGCGGTGATCGCCCTGCTGCTCCTGCTGCCGCTCGCCGTCCTGGTCGAACGGTCCCTGTCCGGACCCGACGGATACGGCCTCGCCCACTACCGCGCGCTGGCCTCGGCCGACGGCGGCACGTTCCTCGTCGCGCCCTGGGAGGCCGTCGGCAACTCCCTCGCGTACGCCGCCGTGGCCACGCTGATCGCGCTGGCCGTGGGCGGCCTCGCCGCGGCGGCGCTCACCCGGCGCGCGGGCCGGTTCACGCGCGGGTTCGACGCGTTGCTGATGCTGCCGCTGGGCACCTCCGCCGTGACGGTCGGCTTCGGCTTCCTGATCGCGCTCGACGAGCCGCCGCTGGATCTGCGCGCCTCCTGGATCCTGGTGCCGCTGGCCCAGGCGCTGGTCGGCGTGCCGTTCGTGGTGCGCGTGATGCTGCCCGTGCTGCGCGCCGTCGACGACCGGCTGCGGCAGGCCGCGGCCGTGCTCGGCGCCTCGCCGTGGCGGGCCTGGCGCGAGGTCGACCTGCCGCTGGTGCGGCGGGCGGCGCTGGTCGCGGCGGGCTTCGCGTTCGCCGTCTCGCTGGGGGAGTTCGGCGCCACGGTGTTCATCGCGCGCGCCGACAGCCCGACGCTGCCGGTCGCCGTGGCCCGGCTGCTCGGCCGGGCGGGGGAGCTCAACTACGGGCAGGCCATGGCGTTGAGCACGATTCTGATGCTGGTGTGCGCGCTCACCCTGCTGTTGCTGGAGAGCGTCCGCCCGGCCCGCACGAGTGAGCTGGTGGCGTGATGTCCCTGCTGGAACTGGACAAGGTGAGCGTGGCCTATGGGCCGCGCACCGCGCTGGACGCGGTGGACCTCGCGGTCGCCGAGCACGAGACCGTCTGCGTGCTCGGCCCCAGCGGCAGCGGCAAGTCCACGCTGCTGCGCGCGGTCGCGGGCCTGACCGGAATATCCACCGGGGCGGTCCGGCTGGCCGGCCGCGACCAGGCGGGCGTGCCGGCGCACCGGCGCGGGCTTGGGCTGATGTTCCAGGACCACCAGTTGTTCCCGCAGCGGGACGTCGGCGGCAACATCGCGTTCGGGCTGCGGATGCGCCGGGTGCCGAGGGACGAGGCCGCGCGGCGCGTGGCCGAACTGCTCGAACTCGTCGGGCTGCCGGGCGCCGAGCGGCGCTCCGTCGCGGCCCTGTCCGGCGGCGAGCAGCAACGCGTCGCGCTGGCCCGGGCGCTGGCGCCCCGGCCCCGGCTGCTGATGCTGGACGAGCCGTTCGGGCAGTTGGACCGCGATCTGCGGGAGCGGCTGGTGGTGGAGCTGCGGCAGTTGTTCCGGACGCTGGGCACCACCGTGCTCGCCGTCACCCACGACCAGGGCGAGGCGTTCGCGCTGGCCGACCGCGTGGTGGTGATGCGCGCGGGCCGGGTCGCCCAGACGGGCACCCCGGTCGAGGTGTGGCGGCGGCCGGCCGACGCGTTCGTCGCCCGCTTCCTCGGCTTCCGCAACCTGGCCGAGGCCACGGTCCGTTCCGGCGGCGCGGCGGCGGACACGCCGTGGGGCACCGTCCCGGTCCCGGAGGGCACCGCGCCCGGCCACTGCCTGCTGCTGGTCCGGCCCTCGGGCCTCCGGACGGCCGACGACGGGCTGTCCGCCACGGTGCGGGCGCGGACGTTCCGCGGGGACCACGTGCTGCTGCACCTGGCGCCGGAACGCGGCCCGCTGCTGGAGGCCGCCTGCCCGCTGCGCGACGCCCCCGCGGAGGGTGCGACGGTGCGCGTCCGCTTCGACGCGGCGGAGGTCGTGGCACTGCCGGTCGACCCCTCCTGACTGCCCAACTCCCCGGAAAAAGATGAAAGTTTCCGTCTAGGCGGGGTGGCCGTGGCGAAGTAAATTGTCGGCCGCAGCCACCAACTCCCCCCGAAAGGGGCCCGTATGAGACGGATCCTGCCCACCCTGCTCGCCTGTCTCGCCCTGCTGTGTGGCAGCCTCGCCGCCGCCGCTCCCGCGCAGGCCGAGGACAACCCGCCCGAGCAGTGGCGCAGTTACTGGGTCGACGCCTTCAACGCGGGCATCTACACGCCGGATCAGGTCAGCACGCTCATCGACGACGCGCTCGCCGTGAACGCCAACGCCGTCATCGTGCAGACGGCCCGCCGTTACGACTGCTTCTGCAACCGGGCCCTGTACCCGCGCACCGACGCCGCCGTCGACCCGGCCCCCTACGACCCGCTGGACGAGGTCATCGCCCAGGCACACGCGGCCGGGCTCGAGGTGCACGCCTGGGTCAACGTCAACACCATGTGGAACAGCACCACTCCGCCGCGCTCCCCTGACCACGTCTTCAACCAGCACGGCCCCACCGCCCAGGGCGCTGGCCGCTGGCTGAACAAGAAGGCCGACGGCACCGAACTCGTCGGCGCCAACGCCTATGTGGACCCCGGTCACCCGGACGCCGTCGAGTACATCGTGTCGGCCATCCGCAGCATTGTCGCCGAGTACGACGTCGACGGCATCAACCTCGACTACATCCGTTACCCGGACGGCAGCGCGCAGACCACCCACAGCGACTGGGGCTACAACGACGTCTCCCTGGCCCGGTTCCAGCGGGCCACCGGCCGCACCGACATACCCGCGCCGGCCGACCCGCAGTGGAGCGACTGGCGCCGCGACCAGGTGACGAACCTGGTGCGCCGCGTCTACCTGGGCATCTGGGAGGAGGACCCCGGCGCGCGGCTGTCCATGGACGCCATCACCTACGGCTTCGGCCCCCAGTCGGTCGGTGGCTGGGAGTCCACCCGCACCTACGCCGAGGTGCTCCAGGACTGGGCGGGCTGGCTGGACGAGGGGATCATGGACACGGTCGTGACCATGAACTACAAGCGGAACTGGAACCCCGACCAGGCGCGGATGTTCGCCGAGTGGTCCGAGTTCCTGGCCGACGCCCAGGGCGAGCGGCAGGCGGTCAACGGGCCCGCGCTCTATCTCAACTCGGTGGCCGACAGCGTCGCCCAGGCCAATCTCGCGCTCACTCCCACCGCGGCGGGCAACACGGCGGCGGGCTGGAGCGGTTACTCCTACGCGAACCCCAGCATGGACGTCGCCACGAACGGCCGGGAGGCCGAACGGCAGCGGCTGGCCGAGGCGTTGACGACCGGCCCGGACGCGCCGTTCGCCGAGGAGGCGGCCGTGCCGGACATGGTGTGGAAGTCCGCACCCTCGGACGGGCACGTCACCGGCGAGCTGGCGCTGCGCGACGGCACCCCGCTGGACGGCGCCGAGGTCACGCTGATCCCGCTGTGGCCCGGCGGCGAGCGGCACACTCAACGCGCCGACGGCTCGGGCTGGTTCGGCTTCGCGCACGTGCCGCCCGGTCGCTATCTGGCCCGGGTCGACCTGCCGGACGGCGTGGCGGGCGTGCCGCTCACCACGGTCCGGGTGCGGCGCGGCGACATCGCCGAGGCGGACTTCCCCGCCCTTCACGCGCCGCGCTGACCCGCCTCGGCCGGGACCGCTCCCCGCGCGCCGCGCCTCAGCGGCCCGCGGGGAGCGCGATCAGGTGCGCGGCCAGCACCGTGACCGGCAGCAGCACGGCCACCAGCGTCCCGGCCCGCAGCAGCGCCGCGGTGCGCAGCAGCCCGCGCGGGGCGCCCAGGCGCAGCAGGGCCGCGGTGGCCGACCGGCGGTGGGCGCGCGCCTCGTCGGCCACGGTCGCCACGGTGCCCGCGGCGCAGACCACCACCACCGCGGCGCCCAGCGCACCCAGCGGCCCGAACTCCCGCAGCCCGTCCAGCTCCAGGGCGGCCAGCAGGGCCGCCGCCGCCGCGCACAGCGCGCCCAGCGGGCAGCCCAGGCGCCGCGCCTCCTCCTGGAGCGCGCGCCCGGCCAGCAGCCGCAGCACCCCCGGCCGGCCGCCGCACAGCAGCCGGCCGCACAGGTGCACGAGGCCGGGCGCGGCCAGCACGATCCCGGCCGCGATCAGCAGCCAGCCGCCGACCACCCCGGGCGCCACCCCGGCCAGCGTGCCGGCCACCGGCAGCCAGCCCTCGGTGGGCGCGGCGGCGGTGCCGTTCCCGGCGTAGGCGCACAGCGCGATGCCGCCGGTGGTCATCGCGGTGCCCCACGGCAGCCCGGCGGGCGGCGGCACGGGCGGCTGCGCGCGGGCGGGCTCGGCCGGGTCGTCCGGCGGCGGGGGCGCCGGCTCGGGCCGCGGCCGGGGCGGCGGGCGGCGCAGGGCCAGCGCGCTGGCCACGGCGGCGGTGGCCGGCACGACCGTCAGCAGGGTCAGCGCGGCGCCCACCGGCAGCGGCCGGTCCCCGGCGAGGGCCGCGGCCGCCGCCCCGTCGAAGGGCAGGCCGGCGATGTCGCCGCGCAGGTGCAGGAACACCGCCAGCGCCAGCACGCTGCCCAGCAGCCCGGCCACCGCGGTGGACGCGGCGGCCAGCACCGGCATCCGCGCCGGTCCCATGCCGGCCACATCCAGGCCGGACCGGGGCCGGGCGGCGGGATCGGCGCGGGCCACCGCCACGGCCAGTTGCACGGTGGCGGCCAGCGGCACCAGGCACCAGGCCAGCCGCAGCACGGAGTCCCGGCCGCCGCCGGGGTGCGCGGTGGCGTGGGCGAGCGCGGCGAGCAGCAGGAATCCGACGCCCGCCGCCGCGCAGGCGAGCAACAGCCGGCGGCACAGCGCCAGCGGGGCGGAGCCGCGGGCTAGGCGGAGAGCGAGCATGCGGCCGCGTTCGACGGGTCCGACTCGCGGCCGTCGACGATGGTGAGGGTGCGGTCGGCCAGCGTGGACACCTCCGCGTCGTGCGTGGCGAGCACGACGGTGATGCTGTGCGAGCGGCCGGCGGTGGTCAGGGTACGCAGCACCTGCGCCCGGTCGGCCCGGTGCAGCGGCGCGGTGGGCTCGTCGGCGAACAGCACATCGGGCTGGTGCACCAGCGCCCGGGCGATGGCGATCCGCTGCCGGTGCGCCTGGAGCAGCGCGGCCGGGCGCTTGCGGGCGCATTCGAGGACGTCGAGCCGGTCCAGCCACTCCATCGCGGTGCGCCGCGCCCTGCGGTGCCCGGTGCCCGCCAGCAGCAGCGGCAGCGCGGCGTTCTCCCAGGCGGTCAGCTCGGGCACCAACTGCGGGCTGTCGCCGATCCAGCCGAACCGGTCCCGGCGCAGCCGTTCGCGGGAGGTGGGGGTGAGGGTGTGGACCGGCATGCTGTTGAACCACACCTCGCCGCTGTCCGGCACCAACTGGCCGGACAGGCAGTTCAGCAGGGTGGTCTTCCCGCTGCCGCGGGGGCCGGTGACGGCGAGGATCTCGCCCTGCCGGACGCCGAGGGAGACGCCGAGCAGGGCGGGCGAGCGGCCGTGCGCGTAGTGCACGTCGCGCGCCCAGAGCACTTCGTTGTCGGGTGGGGCCATGGTGCCCGGCACCTCCGCTCATGTCGTTTGGCTCCCCCGGCCGGGTGGCGCGCGGCCGGGGAACGGTCACTGCCACTCCGGCACGCTGACACAACGCCTCGGGCCGCTCCCCGGCGACTCGTCGAGTAGTCCGAAGAATCCTCCGGACGGTGGACAGCCGCCGAGCCAGTCGCGGAAGAAATCCCTTGTCCCGGGTGAATCAGCGGTGTTTTTCCGTGGCGATGCCCCGATGATCGACGGATCTGTGGTCCGTGGCAGTGTCGTGTGACCGGGGTGGGGGCATAGGCTGCATAGCCGGGGGCGGGTCCGAGGCCCCTACAGGACCGGGAGACAGGAGGGTGCGGTGACCATCGAGCCACGCCGTTTGCGCAACTACATCAACGGGGAGTTCCGCGACGCGGTGGACGGGCGGACCATGGACGTGGTGGATCCCACCACCGGCACGCCCTACGCGACGGCGCCGCTCTCCGGCGCCGCGGACGTGGACGCGGCGATGGCCGCCGCCGAGGCCGCGTTCCCCGCCTGGCGGGACGCCACCCCGGCGGCCCGGCAGCTCGCGCTGCTGAAGATCGCGGACGCCTTCGAGAAGCACGCGGACGAGCTGCTGGCCGTCGAGTGCGAGAACACCGGCAAGCCGCTGGAGCTCACCCGGCAGGAGGAGCTGCCCCCGATGCTGGAGCAGATCCGGTTCTTCGCCGGGGCCGCCCGCATGCTGGAGGGCAAGTCCGCCGGGGAGTACATGACGGGGATGACCTCGTTCGTGCGGCGCGAGCCGGTGGGGGTCTGCGCCCAGGTGACCCCGTGGAACTACCCGATCATGATGGCCGTGTGGAAGTTCGCCCCGGCCCTGGCCGCGGGCAACACCGTGGTGCTCAAGCCCTCCGACACCACGCCCGCCTCCACCGTCTTCGCCGCCGCGCTGCTGGGCGAGATCCTGCCCGCCGGCGTCTTCAACGTCATCTGCGGCGACCGGGACACCGGCCGGCTCATGGTCGAGCACCCGACCCCGGCCATGGCCTCCATCACCGGCTCGGTGCGCGCCGGCATGGAGGTGGCCGCCGGCGCCGCCAAGGACCTCAAGCGGGTCCATCTGGAGCTGGGCGGCAAGGCGCCCTGTGTGGTCTTCGAGGACGCCGACCTCGCGGCGGCCGTCGAGGGCATCCGGGACGCCGGCTTCTTCAACGCCGGCCAGGACTGCACCGCGGCCACCCGCGTGCTGGTGCACGAGTCCGTCCACGACGACTTCGTCACCGCGCTCACCAAGGCCGCCGAGGAGGTCGTGACCGGGGACGTCGCCGACCCGGACTGCTTCTACGGCCCGCTGAACAACCCCACCCACCTGGCCAAGGTCGCCGGCTTCATCGACCGCCTCCCCGAGCACGCCACCGTCGTCACCGGCGGCCACCGGGTCGGCGAGAAGGGATACTTCTACGCCCCGACCCTGGTGACCGGCTGCCGGCAGGACGACGAGATCGTCCAGCAGGAGGTGTTCGGGCCGGTGATCACCGTGCAGAAGTTCACCGACGAGACGCAGGCGGTGGCCTTCGCCAACGGCGTGGAGTACGGCCTGGCCTCCTCGGTCTGGACCCGCGACCACGCCCGCGCGATGCGGATGTCCAAGGCGCTGGACTTCGGCTGCGTGTGGATCAACACGCACATCCCCCTCGTTGGCGAGATGCCGCACGGCGGCTTCAAGAAGTCCGGCTACGGCAAGGACCTCTCGGCCTACGGCCTGGAGGACTACACCCGCGTCAAGCACGTGATGACCGCGCTCTGACCGCGCGGAGCCGCGCCGGGGCCGTGCTCAGCCGGCCCCGGCGCGGCGCAGCACCCGGCGCAGCGTGGCCACCCGGTTGCTGGTGATCGCGGTCACGCCCAGGCCGATCAGCCGGCGCATGATGCGCGGGCTGTCCACGGTCCACGCGGCGACCGCGCAGCCCCGCGCCGCCGCCTGCTCGATGGTGGCCGAAGTGATCAGCCCGAAGCGGTAGTTGAGCCAGCGGGGGCGCAGCTCGGCGAGCAGGGTGTCGCGCGGCCGGGCGGTCCGTTTCCAGGTGAGGGCGATCTCCGCGCCGGGGTCGGCGGCGCGGACGGCGCGCAGCGCGCCCACGTCGCCGCAGTAGTAGACGCGCGCGCCGGCGCCGGTCTCCCGGACGACGGCGAGCGCGGCGCCCGCGAGCGCGGGCGAGCGCTCCGGCAGGTCGATCAGGGTGCGCACCGGGGCGGTGACGGCCAGCGCCTCGGCGAGCGTCGGCACGCCGCCGCCCGTCGCCTCGGCGACCTCGGCCGCCGTCAGCGCGGCCACCGGCACGTCCCGCCCCCAGAGCCGCTTGAGCGTGCGGTCGTGCAGCACCACCGGCACCCCGTCCGCCGTGGTGCGGACGTCGAGCTCGATGGCGTCGGCGCCCGCGGCGATGGCGGAGCGGAAGGAGGCCAGGGTGTTCTCGCGCGCCCGGTAGGGGTCGCCCCGGTGGGCGACCGCGGTCACCCGGGCCACGCGGCCAGGTACGCGTCGATCTCGGCGGACAGCCGGGCCTTGCCGGGCGCGTCCATGAACGAGGCCGTGACCGCGTTCTTCGCCAGCGCCGCGACGCCGGCCGCGTCCAGGTCCAGCAGCCGCGCGGCGACGGCGTATTCGGTGTTGAGGTCCGTGCTGAACATGGGCGGGTCGTCGCTGTTGATCGTCACCAGCACGCCCGCGTCCACCATCTGCCGCAGCGGGTGCTCCTCCAGCGACGGCACGGCCCTGGTGGCGACGTTCGAGGTGGGACAGACCTCCAACGGGACGCGGTGCTCGGCCAGATACGCCAGCAGCTCCGGGTCCCGGGCCGCGCTGGTGCCGTGCCCGATGCGCTCGGCGCGCAGCTCGCGCAGCGCGTCCCAGACGGTCTCGGGTCCGGTGGTCTCGCCGGCGTGCGGGACGCTGTGCAGGCCCTCGGCGATGGCGCGGTCGAAGTAGGGCTTGAACTGGGGGCGGGGCCAGCCGATCTCCGGCCCGCCCAGGCCGAACGAGACCAGGCCCTCGGGCCGCAGGTCGCAGGCCAGCCGGGTGGTCTCCTCGGCGGCCGGCAGCCCCAGCTCGCCCGGGATGTCGAAGCACCAGCGCAGCACGACGCCCAGGTCGCGCTCGGCGCCGGTGCGCGCGTCCTCGATGGCCTCCATGAACGCGACGTCGGGGATCCCGCGGGTCACCGACGAGTGCGGGGTGACGGTGAGTTCGGCGTAGCGGACGTTCTGCCGGGCCATGTCCCGGGCCACCTCGTAGGTCAGCAGCCGGACGTCCTCGGCGTCCCGGATCAGGCCGACGACCGAGATGTAGACGTCGATGAAGTGCGCGAAGTCCCGGAAGGTGAAGAAGTCGGCCAGCGCGTCGAGGTCCTTGGGCACCGGGGAGTCCGGGTGCCGGGCGGCCAGCTCGGCGACGATGCGGGGCGAGGCCGAGCCGACGTGGTGGACGTGCAGCTCGGCCTTGGGCAGACCGGCGATGAAGGCGGTCAGATCGGTCAACGGACCCTCCGGAGGCAGTCGGTGCCCCTTCATCGTAGGCAGGCGGCATCCGGGCTCCGCTGCTGGCCGTAGGGTATGGGCCAACGATTGTGGAGGTCCTGTGAGCGCTGACCGGCAGCCGAACCTTCCCCCGGGACTCGCCCCGGGGCAGCCCCGGCCCGGGCCCCCGCACGGCGGTACTCCGCCGCCGTTCCCGCCCGCGCCGGCCGCCGGTCCCCAGTCGGCGGCCACGGCGCTGCCGCCGCCCGGCGGGTTCGCGGCGGTGTCGCCCCAGCGGCCCCTTCCGCCGCCGGCGCCCGGCGGCTGGGGCGGTCACCCCGGCGCGCCGGGCGGCTGGCCGCCGCCGTACGCCGGCCCGCGGAACGCGACGGGCACCGCCGCGCTGGTGCTCGGGGTGATCGCGGCCACGCTGTGCTGGACGTTCGTGTTCAGCGTGCTCGGGCTGGTCCTCGGCGTGCTCGCGGTGATCCTGGGGTTGATCGGGACCGGCCGCGCCAGGCGGGGCACGGCGACCAACCGGGGTGTCGCCCTGGGCGGGGTGTGGACGGGGGCCGGGGCGGCGGCCGTCTCCGCGGTGCTCACCGTCCTGTTCGTGATCTGGGTGACCGACCCGATCGTGGTGGAGTCGGAGGCGGGCTCGGCGCATCTGGCCGGGGCCGGGGACGAGGTGGTCTTCGAGGACGGCCTGGTGGTCTCGCTGGCCGCGCCGGAACGGGACGCCGCCGACGGCACGGTGACCATCACGGTCCGGATCGCCAACGAGGGCGGCGGCGAGGCCGACCTGGACGGCGCCGAGTTCGACGCCTTCGTGAACGAGGACCGGCTCGGTGAGGGGCAGTTGTGGCGCGGCGCCGACTGGCCCGCCACGCTGGCGTCCGGGGCCAGCGCGGAGGTCGACTACCGCGTCGAACTGCCCACGCCCGAGACCGCGGTCGTCTCCGTGGACTTCGCGCCGGGCGACGAGTACGAGTTCGCGTTCTGGGACCTCGACCTGCCCGGCGGCGGCTCGGGCGGCGATCCGGACGACGGCTCGGGTGACACGGGCGGCTCCGGCGGGGTCGAGGCCTGAACGCCGCGCCGGCCGCCCCCCGCGGGCTTCTTGCCGCCCCCGGCGCGTGGGAGAGAAATCCCGCGAAGTGGCGTAATGATTCTCCCGGCCCCCCGTCCCTCCTCCTGACCCCGCCGGCCCGGTCCGCGGGCCGGGGGGCACGAGGAGGGCGCGCGATGTGCGGCAGTGATCGGACGAGAACGGCCATGGCGTGGCTGGCGGCGGCGGCGCCCGAACCGGCCGCCTGCCGGTGGGAGTGGGAGCGCCATCCCATGGGGGTGGCGCTGCTGCCGGCCGGCCGCCTGTGGGATGTGCTCATCCTGCCGGGCCCGCTCGGCTACCCCACCTTCGACGTGCTCATCCACGTCCTCGACCGCCCGGGTCCGGTGCTGGCGGACCACGGGATGGTCCGGATCGGCTTCTTCGTGCCGCCCGGCACGGCCGGCCGCTGGCTGGGCACCGGGGTGCGCGCCGCGGGGCGCGGCAGTTGGATAGTCGTCCCGCATCCCACGCGCACGGCGCACGGCGTCCGCTGGCTGGTGCCGCCGGACGGCTCGGGGGTGCTCACCGATCCCGCCGTGCTGGAACTGGCCATGCACGAGGCGGCGGCGATCGTGGGCGGGGCGGGCCGCGGGGAGCGCGCGGGCCGGGACTGAACGGCGACTGCCCCGGCGGAACGACTCCCCGGGGCAGTGTGTCGTCGCTGGACCGGACGGCCGCACGCCCCGGGGGGTGTGGGGCGGGCGGAACCGGTCCGGAGGAGTGCGGGAGTCTGGCTGCCCTCGCTACCGAGTCGACCGTACGGCAGGTGCCGGGCGCCGGGCGCGGCCCGCCGCCGGATCCGCATCACATCCCCGCACGTTCTTCATGGCGCTCACAGCCCTGGTCTCGCGCGCTTCTCCGGGCCGCGCGGCGCGGGTGCCGGCCGCGTGCGGCTTTCCGCCGGCGGCCGCGTTTCCGCCGCCCCGTGCGGTGTCCGGGCCCGCTGGCCGCCCGGCCGTCGGGAGGGTGCCGCCGCTCGGGCGCCCGTGAGTGGTGGCATCGCGGCGAGTGGCCCGTTGATGGTTCTTCACAGAGCCTGGTCATGTGTGCGGGAGCGGCGTAGAGTTTCTGACGCCGGGCCGGGTGGCTGTGCGCCGCCGGGGCCGGCGGAAGACAACTGAATGCGCGTGCGTGCGAGGGAAGCCGGTGAGAGTCCGGCGCTGACCTGCAACCGTGTGTGTCCCGGTGGGGCACGAGTCGGAATGCTCGGCGTGACGCGTGAACTGCTTCTCACTGTCACGGTTCGCAGCGTGGAGCCCTCGGCCCTCCGGCCCGTCGGCCCCTGCCGCTCGCTTCGTTCACCGAATGCGCGCCAGGGATTTTCCGGTGTCCATGGATGGCGCATGGGGTTCGCCTGCCGCACGGAAAGGCTCGCGATGCCCCGCGCCAAAGGTCCCCGCACCGCCGCGATACGGGCCGCCGCCATCGCCGCACTGCTGGGTCTGCTGCACGCGTTGCTGCCTCAGGCCACTGCCCAGGCCGCCCGGCCGATGGCCGGGGCGCCCGGCTTCTGTCCCGACGCCTCCGGGGTGACGGTCGTGGTCGACTTCGGTGAACTGGGCGGGGGACGGGTGGTGCGCTGCGCGCCGGGCGCGCCGGCGGACGGGCTGGCGGCGCTGCGGGGCGCGGGGTTCGAGGTGGCGGGGACGAATCGGTGGGGTGACGCGTTCGTCTGCCGGATCAACGGCCGTCCGGGGGCGGATCGCGAGCCGTGTGTGGACACCCCGCCGGCGTCGGCGTACTGGTCGTACTGGCACGCGGAGAACGGCGGGGAGTGGACCTACAGCCAGCGCGGCGCCACCTACCGCACGCCGGACGAGGGGACGTTCGAGGGCTGGTCGTTCTCCCTGGATCAGGGGGAGGAGCAGGCTCCGCCCCCTGGTGTGCCCCCGGTCCGCCCGGCCTCCGGGGACGACACCTCGGGCGGAGGCTCGGGTGACGGCGACGGTAGCGGCGCCGGCGGGAACGGCGGTGGTGGCGGCGACGACGGCGGGAGCAGCGGCGGCGGGGGCGCGGTCGGCGGCACCTCCGGTGACGGTAGTGGCGCCGACGGGCCGGGCGGCGGCGCGGACCTCCAGCCGGGCGGCCCGCCCACCGACGGCGGCCGGCCGGAGGAGCCCGGCCCCGGGGAGCGCGAACCGGGCGACGAACAGACACCCCGGGAGCCCGGCGACGCGGAGACGGACCCGGCCGGGGAGGGGACGGAAAGCCCTTCGCCCACCGACGACGAGGGGGCAGGCCCGACGCCCACCGAGGCTGCCGAATGGAGCGGTGAGGACGAGGAGTTCGAACAGCAGCGGGCCGCCGACGGGGATGGCGGCGGGCCGCCGCTGTCCACCCTGGCCGCGGTCGGCCTCGCGGCCGCGCTGGCGGTGGGCGGCGCCCTGGCCGCCTGGCGCCGCCGGCGCGCCGCTGCGGACGGCGCGGGCGCGGACGGTGCCGGATGACGGCTGTCCTCAGGGCGGCGACCCGGCCGTTGCCGCGCGCGCTGCATCCGGGGGCCTGGTGGTTGTGGGCGCTGGGCCTGGCGGCGGCGGCGAGCCGGACGACCAACCCGGTGCTGCTCGCGCTCGTCCTGGCCGTGGCCGGGCTGGTCGTGGTGCGGCGGCGCACGGACGCGCCGTGGGCGCTGTCGTTCCGGATGTATCTGCTCTTCGGCGCGGTGATCGTGGTGATGCGGGTGGTCTTCCGGGTGGTCTTCGGCGGCGGGGGCGGGGAGACGGTTCTGGTCACGCTGCCGGAGATCCCGCTGCCCGAGGCGGCGGCCGGGATCCGGCTGCTGGGTCCGGTCGCGGCGGAGGAGGTGCTCGGCGGGTTCTACGCCGGTCTGCAACTGGCGGCCATGGTGGTCTGCGTGGGCGCGGCCAACGCCCTGGCCAACCCGAAGCGGATGCTCAAGGCGATGCCCGGCGCCCTGTACGAGGTGGGCACCTCGGTGGTGGTCGCGCTGACGGTGGCCCCGCAACTGGTGGAGAGCGTGCACCGGGTGCGCCGCGCGCGGCGGCTGCGCGGCGCGCGGGAGAAGGGACGCGGGGCGCTGCGCGGCATCGTCATCCCGGTGCTGGAGGACGCGCTCAACCGCTCGCTGGCGCTGGCCGCGGCGATGGCCTCGCGGGGCTACGGCCGCACCGGAACCGTTGCGGGCAAGGCCCGGCTCGCGGTCGGAATCCTGGTGCTCGGCGGGCTGCTGGGCATCGCGGCCGGGCTCTACGGGCTGCTGGACTCCTCCGCCCCCCGCTACCTGGGACTGCCGCTGCTGCTGACCGGCGTCGCCGCCGGTGTCGCGGGATTCGCGCTCGGGGGGCGGCGGGTGCGGCGCAGCGGCTACCGCCCGGACCGCTGGCGGGCCGGTGAACTCCTCACCGCCGCCTCGGGCCTGGCCGCCGCCGCGCTGATGTACCTGTCCACCCGGGTGGACCCGGCCGACCTCTATCCGTCGCTGACCCCGCTGGCCTGGCCTGAGGTCTCGCCGCTGCCGCTGCTGGCTGTGCTGACGGGCCTGTTGCCGGCCGTTTTGAGTCCGCCCCCGCCGCTGGCGCCCTCCGCGTCCGTCCCGCAGCTCCAGGGGGCTTCCGCATGACGTTGTCAAGCCGTGCTGATCACAGGTGGTGCGGGTGGGTGGCACCGTCGGTCATGGACCAGGGCCCGCGAGACGTTCGCCCTGCGGCGGGCGAGTGCGATCACAGCCTGGGTGTGCCGCTTCCCTTCGGATCTCTCGTGTTGGTGGAACCGCTCGCAGCTCGGACCGGTCCAGGTGCTGACCGGCGCGGAGGTGGAGAAGGCGCGCCGCAGGCGCCGGTGATACCGCTGCGGGCGGTGGAAGTTGCCGCGGGTCCTGCCGGAGTCGCGAGGGGCGGGGGCGACGCCGCCGAAGGCCGCGAGGCGGTCCGCGGTGGGGCACGCGTCCGGGCCGCCGCCGACCGGCATCGCTCCGCACAGCGACCTTCCCGCCCTCCCCGATCGGCGGTGGAGTCGTCGTGGAGGGCCGGGCGGCCAAGCCTCCTGAGCCGTGAACGGCGGCCGCGTGAAAGCCACCCCCGGCCCTCCCGGGTGCCGCAACCCTGCGCATGGCTGGAGCGAATCCGGGAAGAAGGCGGAGCCGCGTGATCACGTTCGAGGAGGTGAGCTTCACCTACCACGGAGCGCCACGTTCCGCGCTGGCCGGCGTGGACCTGCGGATCGGGGAGGGCGAGCTGTGCCTGGTGGCCGGCCGCACCGGCGCGGGCAAGTCAACGCTGCTGGGCGCGGTCAACGGCCTGGTGCCCCGGTTCACCGGCGGTACCCTGGCCGGCCGGGTCACGGTCGCCGGGCAGGGCACCGAGAGCCACCCCCCGCAGGAGTTCGCCCACCTGGTCGGCATGGTGGGCCAGGATCCGCTGGCCGGCTTCGTCACCGACACGGTGGAGGAAGAACTCGCCTACGGAATGGAGCAGTTGGCCATCGTCCCGGACACCATGCGCAAGCGCGTGGAAGAGACGCTGGACCTGCTGGGCATCGCGGACCTGCGCCGCCGTGCGCTTCGTACCCTCTCCGGCGGGCAGCAGCAGCGGGTCGCCATCGGGTCGGTCCTCGCCGCGCACCCCGCCGTGCTGGTGCTGGACGAGCCGACCTCCGCGCTGGATCCGACCGCGGCCGAGGAGGTGCTGGCGGCGGTGCTGCGGCTGGTGCACGACCTGGGCACCACCGTGCTGATCGCCGAGCACCGGATGGAGCGCGTGCTGCAGTACGCCGACCGGCTGCTGTACCTGCCCGGCGACGGTACCGTCCGCGACGGCGCCCCCGCGGAGCTGATGGCGGACATCGACGTGGCGCCGCCCGTCGTGCACCTCGGCCGGGTCGCCGGCTGGGAGCCCCTGCCGCTGTCCGTTCGCGATGCCCGCCGCCATGCCCCGGCGCTGCGCCAGCGACTGGACGGCGTCCTCCCGCCCCCGGCGGTGGCCGGGCATGGCACGGGCGAACCCGCCCTGGCCGCCCGGAAGATCACGGTGGCCTACGGAACGGCCGTGGCCGTCCGCGAGCTGGACCTGACCCTGCGGGCCGGCGAGGTCACCGCGCTGATGGGCCGCAACGGGTCGGGCAAGTCCTCGCTGCTGTGGGCGTTGCAGGGCTCGGGGCCGCGCCGCTCGGGCAGCGTCGCGGTGGCCGGCGCCGACCCGGGCGAACTCGCCGCCCACGAGGCGCGCGCCCTGGTCGGGCTGGTGCCGCAGTCCGCCGCCGACCTGCTCTATCTCCACACCGTGGAGGAGGAGTGCGCCCAGGCCGACGCCGAGTCGGACGCGTCGCCCGGCACCTGCCGGGCCCTGCTGGAGCGGCTCGCGCCGGGCGTTCCCGGCCGCCACCACCCGAGGGATCTGTCCGAGGGGCAGCGCCTGGCGCTGGTGCTGGCCGTCCAGCTCACGGCCGCGCCGCGGGTGATGCTGCTGGACGAGCCGACCCGGGGCCTGGACTACCACGCCAAGCGCGCTTTCGGCCGGACCGTGCGCGACCTGGTGGCCGGCGGCGGCGCGGTGCTGATCGCCACCCACGACGTGGAGTTCGCCGCCGCCACCGCCGACCGGGTCACCGTGCTGGCCGAGGGTGAGATCGTCGCCGACGGCCCCACGGCCGACGTGCTGTGCTCCTCCCCGGCGTTCGCCCCCCAGGTCGCCAAGGTGCTGCGCCCGCTGCCCTGGCTGACCCCCGACCAGGTGGCCAGTGCCCTGACCGCGCCCCCCGCACCGGAGGCCGTCCGATGACCCCGCCTCACCTCCCGCGGCGCGCCACCGCCCTGCGGGTCGGCCCGCGTGCCGCCGCGGTGCTCCTGCTCGCGAGCCTCATCGGGCTGGCCATGTTCTGCTGGCCGCTGCTGGACCCGCCCGAGCCGCAGGCCATGGCGCACGCCGGGCACGCCCCGCTGCTGTTCGTCCTGCTGCTGCCGGTCGTGCTCGGACTGGTGCTCGCCGAGATCTCCGAAGGCGGCATCGACCCCAGGACCCTCGCGCTGCTGGGCGTGCTCGCCGCCGTCAACGCCGCGCTGCGGCCGCTCGGCGCGGGCACGGCCGGCATCGAGACGGTGTTCTTCCTGCTGATCCTGGCCGGGCGGGTCTTCGGCCCCGGCTTCGGCTTCGCGCTGGGAGCGGTCTCGTTGTTCGCCTCCGCACTCCTGACGGCCGGGGTCGGGCCGTGGCTGCCATTCCAGATGATGGCCGCCGGCTGGGTGGGCCTGGGCGCCGGGCTGCTGCCCCGCCGTCCCTCCGGCCGGGCCGAGATCGCGCTGCTGGCCGGCTACGGCGTCCTCGCGGCCTACGCGTTCGGCCTGGTGATGAACCTCTGGTTCTGGCCGTACGCCACCGGCCCCGGCACCGAGCTGTCCATCGACCCGGACGCCGGCTGGACCGACAACCTGCACACCTTCGTCCTCTACACCCTGGCCACCTCAACCTTCGGCTGGGACACCGGCCGGGCGCTGACCAACGTCCTGACCATCTGCGCGCTCGGCCCCGCCGTCCTGACCACGCTGCGCCGCGCCGCCCGGCGTGCCGCCTTCGACACCCCCGTCACCTTCGCCGGCCCGGCATCGGCGGCCACCGCGCCCGCCGCCACGACATCGTCCACACCGAGCGACGAAAGAGCACTCACCCGATGAACAGATCTCTGCGGCATGCCGCCGCGGCCCTGCTGCCCGCCACCCTGCTCGCGTCGGCGGCGCTGGTGATGTCCGGCACCGCTTCCCGTGCCGAGGCGCCGCCCGGGCCGGACGACCCGGCGGCCGCCGCCGCGACCTGGTCCATATCCAAGCTCACCGAGGGCACCCATGCCTCCGGCGACCACGGCCTGACCGCCGACATCGTCCTGGGCCTGGCCGCCACCGGCACCGCCGGCGACACCCAGCGCGCCGCCAGTGACTGGCTGGAGGCGAACGCCGGCGACTACATCACCCGCGGCGCCCCCGGCAGCGGAACGGTCTTCGCCGGCGGCACCGCCAAGCTCGCCCTGGTCGCCGCCGTCGAGCACCGCGATCCCGGCGACTTCGGCGGCCACGACCTCACCGGCCTGTTGCTGGGCCGCCTCCAGGAGTCCGGCCGCTTCACCGACGCCGCGCCCACCGGGGACATGTCCAACCAGTTCACCCAGTCCCTCGCCGTCCTCGCGCTGGACCGCACCGGCGACGTTCCCGACTCGGCCGTGGACTTCCTGGCCTCCACCCGGTGCCCGGACGGCGGCTACCCCCTCTCCCTGCGCCGCAACCCCGACCGCTGCACCTCCGACACCGACAGCACCGGACTCGCCGTCCAGGCCCTGCTGGCCGTGGGCCGCACCGCCGACGCCGAACCCGCCCTGGACTGGCTGGAGGGGCGGCAGCGGGAGAACGGCGGCTTCGGCTACGACACCACCAGCGACCCCAACTCCAACTCCACCGCGCTCGCCGTCCAGGCCCTCGTCGCGGGCGACCGCGACGAGGCCGCCGAACGGGGCCTGGCCTGGCTGCGCTCGATGCAGGTCGGCTGCGCCGGCGAGGCCGGGGACCGCGGCGCGGTCGGCTACCAGGAGCCGGTCGCGGACGGCATGGCGCTGCGCGCCACCGCCCAGGCCATCCCGGCCCTGGCCGGCGTGCCGCTGGGCGACATCGACGCCGCGGACTCCGCGCCCGGCGCCGTCCTCATCGACTGCGCCCCCGGCGGCGGCCCGGGCGGCGGTCCCGGGACTCCGGGAGACCCGCAGGGCGCGAGCGAGGGCGGCAGCGAGGGAACGTCCGACGGGACCGCGGACGGCGCCTCCGACGGGACCTCCGATGGGACCTCCGAGGGCGCGTCCGGCGGGACCTCCGACGGCGCTTCGGCCGGCGCCTCCGACGGCGCCTCGGACGGCGCGGCGCAGGGCGCGGAAGGCGGCGACGCCGCCTCCGGCACGCCGGGCACCGCGGGGGGCGCGTCGGCACAGGGCCCTTCGGCCGGCGGCACGGACACCGCCGGCGGCCCCGGCGGCAACGACCCCGCACCGCAGGGCGGTTCGGGCGGCTCCGGCGGCTTGGCCGCCACCGGCTCCTCGTCGCTGGCCGTCCTCGGCGGAGCCGCCGCCCTGCTGGCCTGCGGAGCGGCCGTCTGCCTCGTCGCGCGCCGCGGCCGGGCCGCGCGCTGACCGGCGGTGGCCGGTCCCGGCCACCGCCACCCGTACCACCGACCCACCAACACCTTCCATGTCACCGAGGAGATCAGCCATGCCCGCAACCCTGACCCGCCGTGCCGCAACCGCCCTGACCGCCGCGGTCACCGCCGCGCTCGCGCTCGCCGGCGGCACCGCCACACCGGCCGCCGCCGCCGACCCGGTCACCGTCTCCCTCACCCTCACCGGTCCGTCCGGCCTCATCTTCGACGGCGAGGTCACCACCACCGGCCACACGGTCACGCCCGTCTCCGGCGGCGCGCACCTGTGCGACGGCACCAACAACGGCGCCAACCCCACCGCCGGGGCCACCCCGACCGCCGCGCTGGATGACGCCGCCGACGACAACGGCTTCGACTGGGCCGGCGTCTGGTACAGCTCGTTCGAGGACTACCTGGTGACCACCATCGACGGCTACAGCCAGGACGCCGACCACTTCTACGAGATCAGCGTCAACGGCACCCCGACCCCGGTCGGCGGCTGCCAGTTCCTGCTCGCCGAAGGCGACGAGGTCGCCTTCACCTGGACCGAAATCTGGTGAGACCGCGCCGGGCCGGGCGGGAAGGCCGCGTCACCTCGCCGCCCGGCGCCGGCGGCGCGGCCGTCGGGGCCCGTCCGCGCGCGTGACGCGGACGGGCCCCGGCCCGGCGGTGTCACTCCGCGGCGGTGACGAGTTCGGCGCGGATCCGGCGCGCGGCGGTGACGAGGTTGGTCAGGGCGGCGCGGACCTCGGGCCAGGCACGGGTTTTCAGGCCGCAGTCGGGGTTGGCCCACAGGCGGTCGGGCGGGAGCGCCGCCAGCCCCTCGCGGAGCAGCGCGGCGACCTCGTCCGGGCCGGGGATCCGGGGGGAGTGGATGTCGTAGACACCGGGACCGGCCTCCCGCGGGTAGCCGGCGGTGGCGAGTTCCTCCGCGACGCGCATGTGGGAGCGGGTGGCCTCCAGGCTGATGACGTCGGCGTCCAGGTCGTCGATCGCCGCCAGGATGTCGCCGAACTCGGCGTAGCACATGTGGGTGTGTATCTGGGTGGCGGGCCGCACGCCGCCGGTGGTCAGGCGGAACGCCTCGGTGGCCCACGCGAGGTAGGAGCCGTGTTCGGCGGCCCGCAGCGGGAGCGTTTCCCGCAGGGCGGGTTCATCGACCTGGATGACGCGGGTCCCGGCGGCCTCGAGGTCGGCGACCTCGTCCCGCAGGGCGAGGGCCACCTGCCGGGCGGTGTCGGCCAGGGGCTGGTCGTCGCGGACGAAGGACCAGGCCAGCATGGTGACCGGGCCGGTGAGCATGCCCTTGACGGGCCGCTCGGTGAGGGACTGCGCGAAGGAGGTCCAGCGCACCGTCATCGGACCCGGTCGGGAGATGTCGCCGGCCAGGATGGGCGGGCGGACGTAGCGGGTGCCGTAGGACTGGACCCAGCCGTGCCGGGTGGCCAGGTACCCGGTGAGCTGTTCGGCGAAGTACTGGACCATGTCGTTGCGTTCCGGCTCGCCGTGGACCAGGACGTCGAGACCGGCCTCCTCCTGGAAGGCGATGACCTCGCGGATCTCGGCCTCGATGCGCTCCTCGTAGGCGGCGGTGTCGATGTGTCCGGCGCGCAACCCGGCGCGGGCGGAGCGCAGGGCCGCGGTCTGGGGGAAGGAGCCGATGGTGGTCGTCGGCAGCGGCGGCAGGCCGAGGTGGGCACGCTGGGCCGCGGCGCGTTCGGGGTAGGCGTGCGCGCGGCGGGCGTCCGCTTCGGTCGTGGCGGCGGCGCGGGCGCGCACCGCGGGGTCGCGGGTGATGGGCGATCCGGCGCGGGAGGCGAGGTCGGCGCGGTTGGCGGCGAGTTCGCCGGCGATGGCTTCGGTGCCGTGGGTCAGTCCCTTGGCGAGGGTGGCGAGTTCGGCGGTCTTCTGGCGGGCGAAGGCGAGCCAGCGCCGGATCGCCGGGTCGATGCCGCGCTCGGCGGCGGTGTCCAGCGGCACGTGCAGCAGGGAGCAGGAGGCGGCCACGTCCACGCGGCCGGCCAGGCCGAGCAGGGTGCCCAGGGTGGTCAGCGACTTCTCCAGGTCGTTGATCCATACGTTGCGGCCGTCCACGACGCCGGCGACGAGCCGCTTGCCGGGCAGACCGCCCGCGGCGGCGAGGTCGCCGAGGTTGGCGGCGGCCGGGCCGGTGAAGTCCAGCGCGAGTCCCTCGACGGGGGACTGGGCCAGAACCGGCAGTGCCGCGCCCAGCCGGTCGAAGTAGGAGGCGACCAGCAGCTTCGGCCGGTCCGCGAGGCCGCCGAGCGCCCGGTAGGCGCGCTGGGCGGCGGCGAGTTCGGCCGGCGTGCGGTCCTGTACCAGCGCGGGCTCGTCGAGCTGGACCCACGCGGCTCCGGCGGCGCGCAGCGCGGCCAGGATCTCGGCGTAGGCGGGCAGCAGCCGGTCCAGCAGGGCCAGTGGCTCGAAGTCGGGGGCCACCCCGGGGGCGGGCTTGGCCAGCAGCAGGTAGGTGACCGGGCCGACCAGCACCGGGCGGGCGGTCAGGCCGAGCGCCCGCGCCTCGGCGAACTCGGCGAGTTGCTTGGCCGGGTCGACCCGGAAGACGGTGGCGGGGCCCAGTTCGGGGACGAGGTAGTGGTAGTTGGTGTCGAACCACTTGGTCATCTCCAGCGGCGGCGCGTCCTGCGTGCCGCGCGCCATGGCGAAGTAGCCGTCCAGGGCGTCCGCCGCCACGGCCGCTCGGTGCCGGTCGGGGACCACGCCGAGCAGCACGCTGGCGTCGAGCACGTGGTCGTAGAGCGAGAAGTCGCCGGTGGGGACCTCGTGGATGCCGTCGGCGGCGAGCTGCCGCCAGTTGGCCCGGCGCAGCTCGGCGGCCGCGGTCCGGAGGGCGTCGGCGGTGACGCGGCCGGCCCAGTAGCCCTCGATGGCCTTCTTCAGCTCCCGGCCCCCGCCCTGGCGGGGGTAGCCGTACACGGTGGCACGGACAGGGCTGGTGGTGGACATGGGACTCTCTCCTTCGCGAGTGCGCGTCCTCGTCCGGAAGAACGCTCCCGGGCGCGCGAAGGGAGGGGAACGCCGGGAGCGCGCGCTGCCGCGCATGCGCCGCCCGTGCTTCCTCCGACCCGCCCACGAGGTCGTCCGGAACTCCGCACGCCGGTGGCGAGCGGGCAGCGGCAGGTCTTCGGACTTACGGGCACGTCCACCGGAGTGGACACCTACTGGCCGTCGCTTCCCGGGCCCCTGCGGGCCCAGTGCGTGATGACGGCGGTCGTTCCCGTTCACCGCTGCGGGGCAGTCCCGGATTCTCACCGGGTTCCCTCTTACGACGCGCCTGCCTGGCGGGCAGGGCGAACCGGCTGCGCTCACGATCCTAGGGCTTTCCGGCCCGGCGCGGCAGGGCGTTCACCTGCCGGACGGCGACGGAACCCCCCCTTCCGGATCGCCGTTGGCACGCACGGCTGCCCAGGGCCGAGGTCAGGCCATCACCGTGACAGGTCGCATGGCCCGGTGGCACGCGCCCCGCGTCCGGATCGGGCGGAAGACCGGCCGGTCACCGGCGCAACGCGTCCTTCAGGCCCGGCACATCCGCGGCCGCCGGCTCCGGCCGGGGCGGCGGACAACGCCGTGCCGGGGACGGGATCCGCCTCCCGGAGGCCGGGTGCCCCCGCCCGGCCTCCCCACGGCCACGACGGCACCGAACGGCGATCTTCCTGGGCGCCCGGCTCGCCGCTGCGGCCAGCCGAACTCACAGCCGGCCGGTACCGCGCACCCATGGGGCACCACCGCGATCTCCGGTGCTGCCCCACACGTCGCTCACAGCCGCGACAGCGCGTCCTGAAGGATGTCCAGCCCCTCGTTCAGGAGGTCCTCGCCGATCACCAGCGGGGGCAGGAACCGCAGCACGTTGCCATAGGTGCCGGTGGTGAGAACGATCAGGCCCGCGCGGTGGCAGGCCCCGGCCAGGGTGGCCGTCGCGGCCGGATCGGGATCCTTGGTGCCCGGCTTGACCAGCTCCAGCGCGAGCATCGCGCCGCGCCCGCGCACGTCGCCGATCACCGGGTGCTTCTCGGCCATGGTCAGCAGCCGGGGCTTGATGATCTCCTCGATGCGGCGGGCCTTCGCCGGCAGATCGAGCTCGCGCATGGTCTCGATCGCGCCGAGCGCAGCCTCGCACGCCACGGGGTTGCCGCCGTAGGTACCGCCGAGCCCGCCCACGTGCGCGGCGTCCATGATCTCGGTGCGCCCGGTGACGGCGGCCAGCGGGAGGCCGCCCGCGATGCCCTTGGCGGTGGTGATCAGGTCGGGCACGATGCCCTCGTCCTCGCAGGCGAACCACTGGCCGGTGCGGCAGAACCCGGACTGGATCTCGTCGGCGACCAGCACGATGCCGTTCTCCTTTGCGAACGCGGCCAGCGTGGGCAGGAAGCCGCGCGCGGGCACGATGAACCCGCCCTCGCCGAGGACCGGTTCGATCACGATGGCGGCCGTGTTGGCCGCGCCGACCTGCTTGCCGATCTGGTCGATGACCTGTGCCGCGGCCTCCTCGGCGCAGTTCTCCGGGCCGGTGGGCCAGCGGTAGGGGTAGGCCATCGGCATCCGGTAGATCTCGGGTGCGAACGGTCCGAAGCCGTGCTTGTACGGCATGCTCTTGGAGGTCAGCGCCATCGTGAGGTTGGTGCGGCCGTGGTAGCCGTGGTCGAAGACGACGATCGCCTGGCGGCCGGTGTGGTAGCGGGCGATCTTGACGGCGTTCTCCACCGCCTCGGCGCCGGAGTTGAGCAGGATCGACTTCTTGGCGTGGTCGCCGGGGGTCAGCCGCGCCAGCTCCTCGCAGACGGCCACATAGCTCTCGTACGGCGTGACCATCGCGCAGGTGTGGGTGAACCGCGCCAGTTGCGCGGACGCCCGGCGCACCACCGCCTCCGCGCTGTTGCCCACGCCGGTGACGGCGATGCCGGACCCGAAGTCGATCAGGCTGTTGCCGTCCACGTCCTCGACGACCCCGCCGCCGGCCCGCGCCGCGAAGACGGGCATCACGGTGCCGACCCCGTCGGCGACGGCGGCCCGCTTGCGGGCCATCAGCTCCCGCGAGCGCGGGCCCGGGATATCGGTGACGAGCCGGCGGCGCTGGGGGAGGGTGGGGCCGCCGGACTGTTCGGTCATGGCGCTCATGCGTGCACTCCTCGTCGCGAAGGGGCTGCTTCCGCTCACTCCTGGCCAGGCTAGGCGTGCGCGGGGCCTCCCGGCATGCGCCGCGACGGAGTGGTCGCCGACCGCCGTTGTCCGTCCTGGAGCGTGTCCGGGCTGGGCGGTCAGGACTCCGCGCGGTGGCGGCGGTGGTGGCGGGCGACCCGGGCGCGGTTGCCGCAGGAGGGCTTGCACCACTCCTGGCGCGGGTGGTCCTTCATGAAGTACCGCACGCAGCGCGGGCCCTGGCAGGCGCGCAGCCGCGCGCGGTCGGGTCCGGCCAGGAACGCGATCGCGTCGTGGGCCAGCGCGGCGGTGAGCCGGTCGGCCGCCGGAGGGCCGGGCGGCCAGGCGGCACCGGCCGTGGGGGCCGCGGCACCGGGCGGCCAGTGCAGGGCCGGCGCGGCGGGAACGAGGGCGGCGGCCGCGTTGAGCCGGGCCACGGCCTCCGGCTCCGGCAGCAGCCGGTGGGCGTCCGCCCGGCTCGGCGGCCCCGGCCGCACCGCGCGGGCGAACAGGGCGCGCACCGCCTCCCGCAGCGCGCGCACGGCCGAAAGGGCGGCCCCGTCCGCGATGAACTCCCGGGCGTCCAGGGCGTGTCGCAGCGCGCCGGCGTGCTCGGTGACCCAGGCGGTGAGCCCGTCGGGGGTGCGCAGATCGTCGGCCACGCCGCCGTGTCCGTCGTGCCGGATGGTGACGGCGAGCGCCAGGGCCAGGCGGGAGCCGGGCTCTTCGGGATCGGTCGGAGGTGGCGAGGGAGACATGGGCTAATGGTAGCATCCTGCTCAACCATTAGTCGCCCTTTCCCGGCGACAGCGTGACCGAGAGGAGGGCGGGGATGCCGGAACTGCGCCAACTGCTGCGCGAGCTTGATGTCTTCGCCGGAGACCTGCCGACCTTCGACCCTGATCCGACCCCCGACGACCCCGTCGAGCTGTTCACCGACTGGCTGCTCGGCGCGATAGCCGCCGGCGTGCGCGAGCCGCACGCGATGACCCTGGCCACGGCCGACGCCACGGGCACCCCCGCCGCGCGCGTGCTGATCCTGAAGAACGTCGAGCCGGGCCCGGACGGCGGCTGGCAGTTCGCCGCCCACCGCGACAGCGTCAAGGGGCGCCATCTCGCCGACCGCCCGTACGCCGCGCTGACGTTCTACTGGGGGCCGCTGGCCCGCCAGGTCCGGGTGCGCGGGCCCGTGGTGGCCGAGAGCGCGGAGCGCGGCGCCGCCGACTTCCTGGCGCGCGGGGCCGGGGCCCGCGCCGAGGCGCTGCTCGGCCGGCAGAGCAGCCCGCTGACCGACCCGGCCGCCCGCCGCGCGGCGCTCGCCGGAGCGCGCGCCCGTATCGAGCGCGAGCCCGCGCTGGTGCCGCCGGAGTGGACGCTCTACACGGTGCGCGCCGAGTCGGTCGAGTTCTGGCAGGGCGACCGCGACCGTGACCACACCCGGCTGGCGTACCGCCGCACCGGGACCGGCTGGACGAAGGAGCTGCTGTGGCCCTGACCGAGACCGTGGCCGACGACGCCCGGGTGGTGGACGCCGTCCTGGCCGCGCACGAGCGGCTGGGCGCCCTGGCGGCCGGCCTGACCGAAGAGGCGGTGCGCGCGCCCAGCGCGCTGCCGGGCTGGAGCCGGGCGCACCTGTTCTCACACATCGAGGGTGTCTGCCGGGCGCTGGCGCGGCAGGCCGAGTACGCCCTGCGCGGCGAGCTGGTCGAGGTGTACGACGGCGGCCGGCCGACGCGGGACGCCGCCATCGAGGCGGGGGCCGCGCGTGGGGCCGACGAGCTGCGCGAGGCGGTGGCCGGGGCGCTCGCTGCGGCCGGCGCGGTCTGGCGCTCGGTCGGCCCCGACGACTGGGCCCGGCCGGTGCGTTACCGCGACGGCGAGCTGCGGGCCGCCCTGCGCGCCTGGTGGCGGGAGGCGGAGATCCACGGCGCCGACGCGCTGCTCGGCCCGGGCCCGGACGACTGGTCGCGCGCGTTCTGTGACCACGCCCTGGACTTCCTGGCGCCCCGCGCGCCGGAGGGTGCGCGCCTGGTCCTCGTCGCCACGGACGGTCCCGAACGGCGCGCGTTCGGGACGGGCGAGCCGGTGACCGTGCGCGGCCGGCTGACCGACCTGACGGCCTGGCTGGCGGGCCGGACGGCCCCCGGCCCGCTGGACGCCGACCCGGCGCCGCTGCCGGAGCTCGGCCCCTGGCCCTGACCGGCCAGACCGGCCGGACAGGGCCTAACGGTCCAGGCGCGGCTGGCCCGTCGGGGCCGGGCAGATGCGGCGGCCGTCGCCGTCGAAGACGTAGAGCTGGTCCAGGTCCAGCAGCAGCGGCACCCGCTCCCCGATGCGCGGCTGCACATCGGTGCTCGCCCGCACCACCAGCCCGTCGCTGATCCTTCCGGCGGGCGTCGGGGAGGGGGACGCCGGTGGGCGTTCGAGCGTGGTCACCGGCGCGCCGCCGCCGGAGACCTGGCCGGCCCAGCTCCGCAGCCGCCCCAGCTTGCCCTGCCCCGGCCGCCGCCCGCGCGACCGGACGGGTGGGCGGGGGCGGGGCGCCTCCAGGCCGTCCACGTCGGCGGGCCGCGCCCCGGTGCTCACGTGCACCAGCGACTCGTGGCCCTGGTACTCGACGTGCTGCACCACCCCGTTGAGCAGCGCCTCGGTGGGGCGCATCTCCTCGGGCGAGGCGATCCGCACGGCCTCCGACCGCACGCCCACCGTGATCTCCCGGCCCATCTGGATGCGCAGCATCTGGTGGTCGGGGCTCAGCGGCTGCGGCAGCATCATCCGCTGGGTGCCGAAGTCGATGCTCATCCGGCTGTCGAGCGGCGCGTGCACGGTGGCGCGCAGCAGGTTGATGCGCGGGGTGCCGACGAATGCCGCCACGAAGACGTTCTCGGGCAGCCGGTAGACCTCCCGGGCGGTGCCGAGCTGCTGGAGCACCCCGTCGCGCATCACGGCGACCCGGTCGCCCAGCGACATCGCCTCCGCCTGGTCGTGCGTGACATAGACCGTGGTCACGCCCAAGTGCCGGGTGAGAGTGGCTATTTCGGCCCGGAGCCGGTTGCGGAGCTTGGCGTCCAGGTTGGACAGCGGCTCGTCCAGCAGGAACGCCGTCGGGCGGCGCACGATCGCCCGCCCCATCGCCACCCGCTGCCGCTCGCCGCCGGAGAGCTGTCCCGGGTAGCGGTCGAGCAGGTCCTCGATGCCCAGCAGCCGCGCGGCCTCGGCGATGCGCGGGCCGCCGTCCTCGTGGGGGGCCTCGATGCGCAGCGGAAAGCCGATGTTCTGACGGCTCGTCATGTTCGGGTAGAGGGCGTAGTGCTGGAAGACCATGGCGAGCTGCCGCTGGCCCGGTTGCAGGTCGTTCGCGTATTCGCCGTCCAGCAGCAGTTCGCCCGAGGAGATCTCCTCCAGGCCGGCGATCATCCGCAGCACCGTTGACTTGCCGCAGCCCGAGGGGCCGAGCAGCACGACGAACTGACCCGGTTCGATGTCCAGCGAAAGCCGGTCCACGGCAACGACGTTGCGTGGATAGATCTTGGTGACTTCTCGCAATGAAATGGCGCGCGTCATGACGTTTCCGCCCGGGGTCGTCTTTGAGCCAGCGGTGAAGCAGGAACGTAGCGCACCGGATATCCCAGGGGAACGGGTATGCACAGGTTGGCCCGGCGCATATTCGACCGGCCGGTCTGCACTAGATTTGAACGACGACGCACAGTCAGCCGATGGCCTGATCAGGGGGCTTGGCACGGAATGAGCACCAACCGCCCGCGGGACGCGCGGGACCCAGGCGTGGGCGCGCAGGCCGTCCCGCTCGCCACCGGCGTGCCCCCGGCCCCCCGGCAGCCGCCGGAGACCGAGGGGCCCCCGCTGGTCCGCTGGCTGCACACCCCGCGCCCGGCGGCGAAGCCGGGCGTCTGGCGCGCCGGTCACGTGCCCAAGCCGCCGGAGGACCCGGACCGGCTCGGCGACCGGGAGCTGCACGGCACCGCGCTGCTGGCGCTGCTCGCCGGCTGGCTGGTCTGGTCGCTTTACATCAACGGCTACCTCGGCGCGGTGACCTGGCCGCTGGACTGGATCGGCCTGGACGCCCGGTGGAGGGGCACCACCACGGTCGGCCGGAGCGTGTCGTACGTGTACGACGTCCTGTTCGCCTGCCTGCTCTTCTACGCCTTCGGCCGGGTGGGCAACGGGCCCATGCTGTGGCGCCGTTGGCGGCCCCAGGCGCTGCGGCTGCTGTGCGGCAGGCGGGACATCGAGCCGCTGTCCCGCCGCCGCACGCTCCGCGCGGCGGCCGGGCTGCTGGGCGCCTACGTCGTGTGGCGGCTCAGCTTCAACGCCGACGGCTTCTGGGGGTTTTGGCTCGACCCGCTGTTCGCCATGGTGCCCGACGAGGCGTCCAACAACTGGTGGCAGGACCGCGAGACCACCGCGTACGCCCTCGCCAACCTCTGGTATGCCCTCTACACCGCCCTGATCGTGGCCGTCTTCGCCCCGCTCGGCGACTGGCGCGGCGTCCTGCGGCACTTCCCGCTGGATCCGCTGCGCCGCTCCCGGGGCGCCGCGACCGCGGACGAACGCGCCGAGCTCGCGCGGCTCACCGACTTCACCGAGCTGCGCGCCGCCGGCGCCGGGGCCGCCGCCGACCGGCTCGCCGACGAGGTGCGCAACGGCGCCATGGGCGACGTGGACTACGCCCGCATCGCGCACGCCTGGGGCGCCGTGCGCGCCCGGCCCACCGAACTGCCCGCGTTCGGCGACGCGGCCCGCGCCCAGGGCGCCGCCGCGTTCGTCCATCCCTCCGGCGACCGCGACCTGCCCGTGCGCGCGGCCCGGCACGACCTGCTCACCCGCCAGGTCCGCATCGGCACCGCGCCCGACGAGGAGCGCAACCCGTACGAGTACCGCGGCGAGGACGTCGCGCTGGACCCGGCCGTGCTGGGCACCTCGCTGCTCGCCGTCGGCCCGCCCGGCTCCGGCAAGACCGGCCGTGTCATACGGCCGGTCACCGAGGCGCTGTGCCTGCACGCGCTCACCGGCCAGTCCGCCGTCGTCGCCGTGGGCACCGCCAGCGCGGGCCTCGGGCCCGACGCCGCCTTCGACATCATCGTCCGCGTCGGCGACCCGGCCAGCACCCACCAACTCGACCTCTACGGCGGCGCCTCGGACACCGACGAGGCCGCCGCGCTGCTGGCCGAGGCGCTGGTGGGCGGCTCCCGCGTCGAGCCCCGGGAGGCCGCGGCCGTTCTCGTCCAGCTCATCGGCCCCTACCAGGCCGCCTACGGACAACTGCCCGGGGTGCCCGAGCTGCGCGCCATGCTCGACGGCGCGCCCGCCCTGCTGGCCACCCTGCGCGACGACCTCAATCTGGCCGGCGCCTGGGACCAGCAGCGCGAACTCGACGCCCGCGCCCGGCAGGCGCAGCGCCCCGACGACCTCGGCCCGCATCTCGCCGACCGCCTGGCCCTGCTGGACCGGGCCGGGTTCTCGCAGGGCGACGGGGCCCGCCGCACCCGGCCGTTCTCGCTGGGCTCCCTGGTGCACCCGCTGCGCGTGCGCGTGGACCTGCCGGCCACCGGGCACGCCGAGGCCGGACGCATCATCACCCGGCTGCTGCTGGCCCAGTTCACCGCGGCGGTCACCACCCGCCCGGACCGTTCCCTCTTCGCCTGCCTGGTGCTCGACGACGCCACCGCGGCCATCACGGCCGGCACCGTGCGCGGGCTGACCCATCTGCGGCCGGCCAACGCGGGGGCCGTGCTCGCGCTGCGCACCCTGGACGACGTGCCCGCCGAGCTGCGGACCGGGCTGCTGGGCGCGGTGGGCTGCCGGATGGCGTTCTCCGGGATCACCACCTGGGACGCCGAGCACTTCGCGCGGGCCTGGGGCAAGGAGTGGACCGAGGACCAGGACATCACCCGCACCCCCGACCGCAGCGGGGGCACGTTCCGGCGGGCCGCGCGCGGGGTGCGCAAGCTTTTCACGGGGCGCGAGACCACCACCGAGTCCGTCACCGTGCGCCGGGTCGAACGGGAACGCTGGTCCGCCTCCGAGCTGGCCCACCGGGTGCCGCCGCGGCACGCGGTGCTCTCCATGACGAGCGTCTCCGGGGAGCCCGGGCCGCCGGTGCTGGTGCAGCTCGGCTGACGTCGGCGCGCGGCGCGGCCGGCCCGCGCCGCATATGCCGCGGGCGCCGTCCGAGCGCCCTTGCCGCCCCCTGTACCGTGAGCACGTGTTGTCCCGGCCCGCCACGGTGATCCATGCCTCCGACAAGGTGATCCATGCATCCGACGCTCGCCTCCCTGGTCCAGCACAGCGCCCTCCGGCTCGGCGTGCTCGCGGGGGCGGACCGGCTGGACACCGAGGTCCGCTGGGCGCACGCCAGTGAGCTGACCGACCCCACGCCCTGGCTGGACGGCGGCGAACTGCTGCTCACCACCGGGCTGAACCTGCCCGTGGCCGACGCCGAGTCGATGCGCGAGTACGTCGCCCGGCTCGCCGCGGCCGGCGTGGTCGGACTCGGCTTCGGCGTCGGCGTGAACCATCCCGAGGTGCCGCCCGCGCTGCTCGCCGCGGTCACCGAGGCGGGGCTGCCGCTGCTCGAAGTGCCGCGCCCCACCCCGTTCATCGCCATCAGCAAGGTGGTCTCGGCGGCCATCGCGGCCGAGCAGTACCGCTCGGTCACGGCCGGGTTCGCCGCCCAGCGCGAGCTGACCCGGGCCGCGCTCTCCGACGGCGGGCCGGGGGCGCTGCTGGCGAAGCTGGCCGGTCAGGTCGGCGGCTGGGCCGCGCTGTACGACCTGTCCGGCGCCGTCACCGCCGTCGCCCCGGACTGGGCCGCGCGGCGAGCCGCCAAGGCCGCCGCCGAGGTGCGCCGCCTGGGCGCCCGCCCGGCGCCGGCCAGCGCCGTGTGCGAGACCGCCGCGGACGACGACCGGGTCGAGCTCCAGTCGCTGGGCACCGGCCCGCCGCCGCACGCCGTGCTCGCCATCGGCACCGCCGCGCCGCTGGGCACCGGCGAGCGCTTCGCAGCGCAGTCCGCGGTGGCCGTGCTGACGCTGCTGACCGAGCGGTCGCGGGCGTTCCGCGACGCCGAGGCTCGGCTGGGCAGCGCGGTGCTGCGCATGCTGCTGAGCGGTGAGCCGGACCACGCGCGGGCCGTCGCCGGGCAGCTCTACGGCGCGCTGCTGGACGCCCCGCTGCGGGTGCTGGTCGCGTCGGCCGGTGACGGGCCGAAGGCCCTGGGGGAGCTGGTGACCGCGGTGGAGACCGCCGCCGCGCGCGCCGGGGAGTCGGTGCTGTCGTCGGCCGACGGCGACGGGCTGGTGCTGCTGGCCGCCGACGGCGGCGCCGCCCTGGCGGCCTGTGTGGAGCACGCGGGGCGCCAGGAGCCGCGCGGCGGGCTGGTGCTGGGGATGTCCGCGCCGACCGGGACCGCCTCGGCCGACAGCGCCTATCAACAGGCCAGGGACGCGCTGCTGGTGGCGCGCCGGCGCGGGCGCGCGCTGGTGGAGCACGACGAGATGGCGACCGGTTCGGTGCTGCCGCTGCTGGCGGACGAGGCGGTGCGCGCGTTCGCCGACGGCATGCTGCGCGCGCTGCGCGACCACGACGAGCGCGGGCGCGGGGACCTCGTCGCGTCGCTGCGCGCGTGGCTCGCCCGGCACGGCCAGTGGGACGCCGCGGCGGCCGATCTGGGCGTGCACCGGCACACGTTGCGCTATCGCATGCGGCGGGTGGAGGAGATCCTGGACCGGTCCCTGGACGACCCGGACGTCCGGATGGAGCTGTGGCTCGCGCTGAAGGCGACGAACCGGCCACCCGCCGCGACCTGACCGCCCCGGCCCGGGGCGGTTAGGTCCTGTCCGGTCGGTCTTGTCGGATCAGCCCTTGGCTCCCCCAGGCCCTCGGGGGCCTGGGAGGTACCCCCACGACGCGGTGCATCGCAAGGCGGAGTATCGCAGCTCGTACTTGGCCGTACTCGCGCGATGCGACTGGGGGCACCTCCCGGACGAAGTCTGGGGGAGCAGCGAGGTGCCGTGTATGGCGTCGTGGGCCCGGCAAGATCGGCCGGACAGGGCCTTCTAGGCGGGAGAGGGGCTCAGGCCGCGCAGTACTGAGCTTCCTTGCCGATGATCCGGTAGGCGCAGTCCGCGTAGTCCAGGAGCGTCAGCACGGCTTCCCGGTTGCGGCTGGTCTCCCGGTCGATCACGCTGCCCGGCGGATAGAACCCGCCGCCCAGCGAGGAGGTCGGGTACATCTCGAAGGTGAACGAGAAGATGCCCTGGTCGGCCCACATCCAGTCGTCCACCGAACCGTCGGTGATGTACAGGTCGCTGGCCTGCTGCGGGGTGTATCCGTTGGTGTCCGCCAGCGCGGTGCCCAGCGCCTCGAACGCGTCGGCGTCGTCCTGGGTGAGGCCCGGCGCGGTGTCGGCGTACGTGTAGCCGTAGGGCCACAGCACCAGTTCGCCATAGGTGTGGAAGTCGATGTGCGCGGTGATCTGCTGCTCGCCGCCGATCACCCGGCCGCGCACGAAGTCGGCGACCACGCCCGTCTCGGGGGCGGACTCGGCGGCCGTTCCCCGGTACGTGTCGCTGCTCGGCGAGCCGGAGGAGCCGCCGCAGCAGCCCCACTGGTGGGCCCAGTTGCGGTTGAGGTCGGTGCCGATGGCGGAGGAGCCCGAGTTGGGCTGGCGGTTCTTGCGCCAGCTCCGGAACGAGCCGGACTCCTGGTCGTACACCTTGCCGTCCGGGTTGACCGAGGGGATCAGCCACACCTCGCGGGAGTCCAGCAGCTCGGTGATCTCGGCGTCCGTGCCGTACTGCGCGGTGAGTTCGGCCAGCGTGTAGAGCGCCATCTCGACCGTCAGGTGCTCGCGGGCGTGCTGGTTGTGCGTGAAGAGCACCTCGGGCTCGTCCTCGTCGACGGCCACATTGGCGCTGATCTTCACGGCGACGATGTCGCGGCCCTGGTGGGAGCGGCCGATGACCTGGCTGCTGACCAGGTCCGGGTAGCGGGCCTCGGCGTCGGCGACGGCGGCCAGCGTCTCGCCGTACGTGTGGTAGTCGCCGGGGGCGGCGGCGCGGGGGAGTGCCTGGCGTTCAACCGGGGCGGTCAGCGCGGTGAGTTCGTAGCCGAGGCCGCGCAGCCGTTCGGCCTGGGCGGCGTCCGCGGTGATCACCACGGAGCCGGGACCGGCCTCGTCGATGGCGGTGCCCGTGCGGGTCAGGGCGGTCCGTTCGGGAGCGGTCGCCACTCCGGCGACCTCGTACTGCCGGACGGCGGTGTCGGAGCCCGGCGCGGCGGGCGGGGGAGCGGCGGTGGCCTGGGTGCCGCATATGAGGGCCAGCGCGAGGGTGAGGACGGCGGCGGCGGTCGTGGTGGTCCGCTTGCCGGATCTGAGCATGCGCATCGCATCTCCTGGTGGGGTGTTCCAGCGCGACGGTGAGGGGTGGCGGACATGCTTTCGAAAGTGGCATGGCCCGGTCAATATGGCCTCCGAGTCCTGCCGAAACGGAGCACGGTATGGACACATTCGGCCGCGCCGGACAAGGGAGGGGACGGACCCGAGCGCCTACGGTGGAGGGCGGGAAGCGACATCTTCGGAAGGGCGGCACCCGCGATGACCACAGCGACATCCCCGCACCCGTTCTGGCTCGCCGGCCGCGAGGCGACCGGTGAGAGCACCCTGGAGGTCACCTCCCCCTGGGACAACGGCGACCTGGGCAGCGTCAGCGTGCCCACCGCCGCCCAGACGGAGGAGGCGGTCGCCACCGCCGCGGCCGTGGCCGGCGAGTTCGCCGCGACGCCCGCGCACGCGCGGGCCGCCGCGCTGGACCGGGTGCACCGGCGGCTCGGCGAGCGCGCCGAGGAGATCGCCCG
This sequence comes from Streptomyces litchfieldiae, assembly GCF_031845365.1. Classification (NCBI taxonomy): domain Bacteria; kingdom Bacillati; phylum Actinomycetota; class Actinomycetes; order Kitasatosporales; family Streptomycetaceae; genus Streptomyces; species Streptomyces litchfieldiae. Next base: position 56,922 of record NZ_JAVREL010000001.1, on the reverse strand, counting down.
GCTGATCTGCGCGGAGAACGGCAAGCCGATGAAGTGGGCGCGCCTGGAGGTGTCGCGCTGCATCTCGGTGTTCCGCTGGGCGGCCGACGAGGCGCGCCGGTTCAACGGCGGCATGGCGCAGCGGCTGGACACCGACGCCGCCGGGGTCGGCCGCCTCGCGCTCACCCGCCGCGTGCCCTACGGCCCGGTGCTCGGCATCGCCCCGTTCAACTTCCCGCTCAATCTCTGCGCCCACAAGGTCGCCCCCGCGCTGGCGGCCGGCGTGCCGATCATCCTCAAGCCCGCCCCCGCGACGCCGCTCACCGCGCTCCTCCTCGGCGAGCTGCTGGCCGAGACGGACCTGCCCACCGGTTCCTGGAGCGTGCTGCCCGTGCCCAACGACGCGATGCCGTCGCTGGTGCAGGACCCGCGGCTGCCGGTGATCTCGTTCACCGGCTCGGTCCCGGTGGGCTGGTCCATCCGCGACTCGGTGCCGCGCAAGCGCGTCACCCTGGAGCTGGGCGGCAACGGCGCGGCCGTCGTGCTCGCCGACTACTCCTCGGACGCCGACCTGGACTGGGCGGCCCAGCGCATCGCCACGTTCTCCAACTACCAGGGCGGCCAGTCCTGCATCTCCGTGCAGCGCGTCATCGCCGACACCGCCGTGTACGACCGGCTGCTGCCCCGGCTGATCGCCGCCGTCGAGGCGCTGGTCACCGGCGACCCGCGCGAGGACGCCACCGACGTGGGCCCGCTGATCAGCGAGGAGGCGGCGCGCCGCGTGGAGACCTGGGTGAACGAGGCCACCGCGGCCGGCGCCAAGGTGCTCACCGGCGGGGCGCGGCAGGGCGCGAGCTATCTGCCGACCGTGCTGGAGGGCGTTCCGCGCGACGCGAAGGTCTCCCGCGAGGAGGTCTTCGGCCCGGTCATGACGGTGACCCGGGTGGACAGCGAGGAGGCGGCCTTCGCCGCGGCCAACGACTCCAAGTTCGGCCTCCAGGCGGGCCTGTTCACGCACGACATCCAGGCCGCCTTCCGCGCCCACCGCGCGCTGGAGGTGGGCGGCGTGGTGGTCGGTGACGTGCCCTCCTACCGCGCCGACCACATGCCCTACGGCGGGGCCAAGCAGTCCGGGGTGGGCCGTGAGGGGGTGCGGTTCGCGATGGAGGACTACACGTACGAGCGCGTCATGGTCCTCACCGGGCTGGAGCTCTGACCGCGCCGGGCCCGGCCGCCTGGGTCAGTCCCCGGCGGCGGTCCGGCGGGCCACGATGAGGTCGCGGACGATCGCCTGGTCCACGCGGTGCCGGAAGCCGTGGTACGGCTCGGCGTCGGGGACCTCGAAGCCGTGGTCGCCGAGCAGTCCGGCCAGCTCCTCGCGGCGGGCGACATAGGTGTTCCACGCGATGCCGATGGCGCCGCCCGGGCGCAGCAGCCGGGTCCAGGCCGGCAGCGCGGACCGGAGCAGCGGCAGCGGGCTGCGCGAGAGCGTGGCCCGCGCCGTGGCGCCGTGCTGCACGCCGTAGGGCGCGTCGGTCACGATCAGGTCGAACGAGGCCGGGCGGAAGAAGTCGCCGCTGGCGGCGGTGTCCGCGTTGACCATCGTGACCTCGATCTCCTGCCCCTTCTTGTACAGCTCCTTGCTCTCGCCGAGCGCGACGTGGAAGCGCCGGCCCAGCGAGCGGCGGTCGCGCCGGACGGTGGTGGTCTCCGCCCGGTGCTTGACGCGGTTGTTCTTCAGCCACTGGCGCAGGAAGTTGCCGTAGGACTCGAAGCTCTTGGTGTCCCGCTCCACCCCGGCGGCGTCCAGGCCGTACATCATCGCCTGGTTGAGCGTGGTGCCCCGGCCGCACAGCGGGTCCAGGACGCGCAGCTCGCCGGTGAGCAGCCGCTCGGGGGTGGCGCAGGACATCGCCGTCACGTTCAGCAGGAGCTTGGTGAAGTCCTCATTGGTCTTGCCCGGGTACTTCTGGATGGTGATCAGATCGCTGCTGAACTTGTCCAGCCTCGTCAGTTCCACCGGGCGCAGCAGCTTCCCGTCCTGGATCTCGAAGAGCGCGTAGAGCGACGAGAGGTTGGCGAGGTGGCGGATGTCCCCGGGGGAGAGCCCGTCGGCGCGGAACGTCAGATAGGGCACCCCGCCCAGGGTCGTCTCGGCGACTCCGGTCAGCCGCCCGCCCAGCACCGCGCCGCTCAGAACGAGCAGCTCGGCGTGGGCGAGCGCGGCGGACGCCTGCGCGTAGACACGGTTGTGGGAGGGGAGGAGCAGCAGGCCGTACGTGTTCATGGCGCCGGACAGCTTAACCGTTACGCGCAGCTCAACCGTTACGTGAAGGTCAGCCGGTCCACCCGGACGGGGCCGTGCAGCGTCAGGCACAGGTCGTGCACCCCGGCGGGGGCGCCGGGCAGCTCGGCCGTCACCGTCGTGTAGGCGTAACGGTCCCCGGTGGACGGCACCCGCAGGGTGGCGCGGCAGCCGGTGCCGGGGATGTGCAGCTCGACGGTGGCCTCGCCGGCCTCCGCGCGGGCCGCGCGCAGGTCCACCGTGGTCGTTCCCGTGCCGAAGTCGCAGGCGCGGAAGGTCAGTTCGCCCACCCCGTCGGCGCCGGCGGACACCGCGTCGCCGGCCTCCCGCGCGGTGTCCACCAGCTCGGTCCCCGAGGTCTCGTCGAACGCGGCGGCGGCCAGCCCGGCGTCCCGCACCGGGCGCGGCCCGGCCGGCTCGCCGGCCACGGTCAGCGTCGCCGTGCGGCGGATGTCGCGGCTGGAGGCGCCGGCCTGGACCGCGTAGGCGCCCGGCTCGACCGTCCAGCGGGAGTGCGCGACGTCGAAGAAGCCCAGCGCCTCGGCGAGCGGCACGGTGAACGACAGCTCCCGGGACTCGCCCGGCGCCAGCCGCACCCGGCGGTGCGCGATGAGCGACCGGTGCGGGCGCGGCACGCTCGGGTCGGTGGCGCGGGCGTAGAGCTGGACCACCTCGTCGCTCGCGGTGCCGCCGGTGTTGGCCACGGTCACCTCGGCGGTCAGCTCCGTGCCGTCGGCGGACGCGGTCAGGGCGGTGTAGTCGAAGGTGGTGTAGGACAGGCCGTGGCCGAACGGGTAGAGCGGCGTGCCGTCGTAGTACAGGTAGGTGGTGCGGGAGCCGATCAGGTCGTAGTCCAGCATGCCGGGCAGCTCGGCGTCGTCCGCGTACCAGGTCTGTGGCAGCCGGCCGGCCGGCGAGACGTCGCCGCACAGCACGCGCGCCAGCGCGGTGCCGGCCGCCTGCCCGCCGTGCGCCGTCCACAGCAGCGCGGGGAGTGCCGCGTCCGCGTCCCGCACGGCGTAGGGGTAGGCGGAGGTCAGCACCAGGACCGTGTTCTCGTTGGCCGCGTGGGCGGCGCGCCACAGCCGGTCCTGCTGGGGCGGCAGGGCCAGGGTGGTGCGGTCCTCGGTCTCCCGGCCGTTGATGTGCGGGTCGTTGCCCGCGACGACGATCACCACGTCGGCGCCGGCCGCGGCGGCGGCCACCGCGTCCTGGCCGCGTTCGACGGTCTCCAGGAAGAAGACGTCGCCCTCCTCGGCAACCTTCAGGCCGTCGGCGGCGACAGACACATGGTTGCCGGTACCTCGATGCCGCAGGAGGTGGCCTCCGCCGTGCGGCTCCAGAGCGAACGTCTCCTGGACCACCCAGCCGCCGGGCTGATCGGCGGAGGCCCGCACCAGGCCGTCGTCCGCGACGGACAGGTAACGCCCGTCCGGCGCGCGCAGGGTGAGCACCCCGTCGCCCCAGTCGATCAGCGCGAACGTGGTGGCCTCCGCCTCGGGGCCAACGGTCAGCGGCGGCAGGTCGGTGCGGCCGGCCAGCAGCGCCGGGTCGAGCGCGGCCGTCGCCGTGGGCTCGCCGTCCTCGGCGCCCGGCGCCGCGTGGGCGTGGACCCAGCCCCGCTCGGTGCGCAGCCGCACCTGGTCGGCGCCCTCCGCGAAGGTGACCGAGGCGACGCCCGGGTGGGCGCGCAGCCCGGCCAGCGGGCTGGTGCGGCGCAGCAACGAGCCGCTGTACCAGTCGAGTTTGACCTCGTTGGCGAGCAGCCCGACGACCGCCAGCCGGGTGCCGGAGCGCAGCGGCAGCAGCCCGTTGTTCTTCAGCAGCACCACGGCCTGCTCGGCCGCGGTCAGCGCCAGCTCCTGGTGCTCGGGGGTGTCGAAGGCGGCGTCCTTGATGTGCGGGTCGTCGTCCGGGTCGAACTGGCCGAGGCGGAAGCGCATGCCGAGCAGCCGGGCGGCGGCGACGTCGATGTCCTCCTGGGTGATCAGCCCCCGCTCCAGGGCGGCCGTGAGGCGTTCGACGGTCGGGGCGGAGTCCTCGTTGTCGTCCGTGAAGCTGTCCACACCGGCCCGCAGGGCGGCGGCCAGGCCCTCCGCGTGACTGGGCAGATAGCCCTGGAGACCCGCGATGTTGCTCGGCGCGGCGGCGTCCGAGCAGATGACCAGCGGCAGTTCGGTCCAGGTGCGCAGCTCGTCGGCGAGCAGCGGGGAGAGGTGGTTGGGCCGGCCGTTGACCAGGTTGTACGCGGGCATCACGCCGGACACCGCGCCGGCCCGCACCGGGCCGCGGAACGCGGGCAGTTCGTACTCGTGCAGCACGCGGGCGCGCACCGAGGTGCTGGCGGTGACCCGGTCCCGCTCGTGGTTGTGCGCCAGCCAGTGCTTGAGGACCGGTGCGGTGCGCCAGTAGACGGGGTGGTCGCCGCGCAGGCCGCGGGTGTAGGCGGTGGCGAGGGCGGCGGTCAGGTGCGGGTCCTCCGCGTAGCCCTCCTCGTTGCGGCCCCACAGCGGGTGGCGCAGCAGATTGACCGTCGGGGCCCAGACGTTGAGGCCGACCCGCTCGTCGTGGGCCCGCATCGCGCGGACCTCGCGGCCGGCGGCCTCACCGACGCGGCGCACCAGTTCGTCGTTCCAGGTGGCGCCGAGGCCCACCGCCTGCGGGAAGACCGTGGCCCGGCCCATCCACGCCACGCCGTGCAGGGCCTCCTGCCCGGTGCGGAAGGCCGGGATGCCCAACCGCTCGATGGCCGGGGTGTATTGGTGGAGCATCGCGATCCGCTCGGCAGGTGTCAGGCGCCCCAACAGGTCGGCGACCCGCACCTCGACACTCGCTCGGGGATCGCGGAAGGGCGGCGGTTGGGCAGTCACGTGCGGTCCCCTCGCGGTGGTGGCGGCTGTCCCGCGAAGCGATCTTCGCGGGCGACGTTCGAAGCGCTTCGATGCTGAGTTTCCCCGCCCCTCCCTGTCAAGACACCACTCGGTATCGACTCGCCTTCTCCTAGCGTCTACAGGTCAGAGCCATGTCGAAACGGCGTCGAAGTTTCTGCGAAACAGGGCTTGTGCCGCCCGCTGAGGGGTTCTAGCCTCAGCCCAACATCGAAGCGCTTCGACCAGGTTGCCGCCACGGTCATTTGCGAAGACGCAGAGCCTTGAAGGGTTGACGCCATGCCGAACTCACGCTCCGTTCCCAGCCGCAGAAAATTCCTCGCCTCATCGGCGTTTGCAGCGGCGGCGACCGCCGGCGGCGTGCCCCTGCTCTCCGCCTGCGGCGGTGACGGCGGCGGTGGTGGCGGCCAGGAGGGCGCGGCGTCGGACCAGGAGGTGCAGAGCATCCTGCCGACCTTCCAGGAGTCGGACGCCGCCTTCCCGCCGGACATCCCCGGCGAGAACGGCGCCAGCCCCGGCTACACCACCTGGATACCCGACGACCAGCTCGGCGTCTCGGTGCCCGAACCGCGCGGCAAGGGCGGCGAGTACACCATCATGACCCCACTGTGGGGCACCCCGCCCGGCGGCGGCAACGTCTTCTGGACCACGATGGACGAGGGCATCGGGGTCAAGATCAACTGGCAGACCCAGGACGGCATGACGTACGGCGACAAGCTCGGCGCCGTGCTGGCCGGCAGTGACATTCCGGACCTGGTGTGCGTCCCGAGCTGGGAGATGGCGGGACAGATCCCGCAGGCGATCAGCAGCCGGTTCGCGGACCTGGGCCCGTTCCTCTCCGGCGACGCCGTGCTGGACTACCCCAACCTCGCTGCCATCCCCACCGCCGCCTGGGAGTCGGCCATCTTCGGTGGGGCCCTGCGCGGGCTGCCCCGGCCCGGCCCGCCCATCGGTGGCGTGGTGCCCTACTTCCGGCAGGACATCTTCGAGGCCAACGGCTGGGAGGTGCCCACCAACCTGGATGACTTCGTCGCCTTCTGCAAGGACGTCACCTCGGCACGCAACCGGATCTGGGCCGTCGAGGACTTCAAGTGGTCCGCGTTCATCATCTTCGGTGTGGTGCCCAACAAGCCCCAGTACTGGACGCAGGGCGACGACGGCGCGCTGATCAACCGCTACGAGACCGACGCCTACCTGGAGGCGCTGGAGTGGACCCGCAAGCTCTATGAGGCCGACGTCGTCCACCCGGACGCGGTCGCCGCCTCCGGCGACTCCCTCCAGCGCTTCACCGCGGGCGAGTCGCTGATGTTCAACACCGGTGACGGTGCCTGGCAGGGCGCGGTGGTGGAACAGCGGACGGCCAACCCCGACTTCCGCATGAACGCCTTCGACTACTTCGGCGTCGACGGCAACGACCCCGTGATGTACCTCGCCAACGGCGCCGGGATCTGGACGTTCGTCAACAAGAACCTCCCCGAGGAGCGCATCCGCGAGGCCCTGGAGATCGCCAACTTCGCCGCCGCCCCGTACGGCACCCGCGAGCAGCGGCTGCGCTCCTACGGCATCGAGGGCACCCACTACACCCTCGAGGACGGGCTGCCCGTGCGGACCCCGCAGGGCGAGGAGGAGGTCGTGCCCGAGACCTACCCCTTCGTCGCCTGCCACGGCCAGGTCATCGCCGGTCCCGACACCCCGCAGTATGTCGAGGACCACGTGGGCTGGATGAGCCGGCACATGAAGTACACCAAGGAGCCGATGTTCTTCGGCCGCCAGGTGCAGGAGCCGGCCCGGCTGGCCAGCATCGACGGCGAGTTCGAGCTGCTGGAGGACGACGTCGTCCGCGGCCGCCAGTCCATCCGCGACATGCAGAACGCCGTGGCCGAGTGGCGCCGCAACGGCGGCGACGAGCTGCGCGAGTTCTACCAGGGACTGCTCGACGAAGAACAAGGCGCCTGACCACCGCCCGCCCCCGTCCTCGTCACCTGGCGGGTCCGGCCACCCGGCTGGGACCCGCCGCTAGCAAGGAGAAGCCCGTGTCCCAGAGCACGGTCCCGCGCCCGCCCGTGCCACGGGAGAGCGGCGGGCCAGCCGAGAAGCCCGCCACGGCGAAGAAAGCGACGCGCCGGCGCCGCAAGGACGACCCCCGCCTGAAGGGCGGCATCGCCTTCCGGCACCGCCTGCGCCGCGACTACATGCTCGTCCTGATGACGCTGCCCGCCGTCATCCTGCTGCTGGTCTTCGCCTACATCCCGATCGCCGGCAACGTCATCGCGTTCCAGTTCTACAGCCCGTACGCCGGCGACGGCTTCTTCGACTCCATGGCCAACAGCGCCTGGACGGGCATGGAGAACTTCGAGCGGATGCTCGACGACTCCGACTTCTGGAACGCGGTGCAGAACACCCTGATGTTCTCCTCGCTCCAGTTGCTGCTCTTCTTCCCGGTGCCGATCGCGCTCGCCCTGCTGATCAACAGCGTGCTGCACAGCAAGGTCCGCGCCTGGGCCCAGGCCGTGCTGTACCTGCCGCACTTCTTCTCCTGGGTGCTGGTCATCACGGTCTTCCAGCAGATGTTCGGCGGCGCCGGGCTGGTCGCCCAGCTCTTCCGCGACTGGGGCCTGACCGACAGCTTCGACCTGATGACCGACCCGGGCTTCTTCAAGTGGCTGATCACCGCCCAGGTCATCTGGAAGGACGCCGGCTGGGGCATCATCGTCTTCCTGGCCGCCCTGTCCACCGTCAACACCGAGCTGTACGAGTCGGCCGCGGCGGACGGCGCCAACCGCTGGCGCCGCATGTGGCACATCACGCTGCCCGCGCTGCGCCCGGTCATCGCCCTGCTGCTCGTCCTCCAGGTCGGCAACATACTGACCATCGGCGGCGAGCAGTTCCTCATCCAGCGAACGGCCGTCGGCCCCGGCGCCTCCGAGGTGCTCGACACCTACGTCTGGAACCGGGGCATCGCGAACGGGGACTTCAGCTACGCGGCGGCCATCGGCATCATCAAGGGCATTTTCAGCCTCTGCCTGGTGCTGGCCGCCAACCGAGTCGCCCACGCGATGGGCGAGCAGGGGGTGTATTCGAGGCGATGAGCACCATGACCGACACCAGCGTCCTGGTCACGGACGACGACGAGCCCAAGGGCAAGCGGCAGCGGCCCGCCTGGGAGGAGCCGCCCACCCGCGTGGGGCTGACGGCCAAGGGCGTCATCCTGGGCATCGCCGTGCTGGCCATCCTCTTCCCGATCTGGATCGTCCTGGTCACCAGCCTCTCCGACGCCGAGACCATCAACGAGACCGGCGGCCTCGTCGTCTGGCCGGAGGGCATCAGCTTCGCCGCCTACCGCGAACTCCTCAGCGGCGGCGAGGTGTCCCGCGCCATGATGGTCTCCATTGGCGTGACGCTCGTCGGCACGCTGTTCAGCATGACCGTGTCCGTGCTGGCCGCCTACGGCCTGTCCCGGCTCGGCTCGCTGTGGCACCGCACGCTGCTGTTCACGCTGCTGGCCACCATGTTCTTCGGCGGCGCCGGCATCATCCCGACCTACCTGCTCATCCAGAGCCTGGGTCTGATGAACACCTACGCCGCGCTGATCCTCCCCATGGCGGTCAACGTCTTCAACATCCTGGTGCTGCGCGCGTTCTTCATGAACGTCGGCCAGGAGATCATCGACAGCGCGCGCATCGACGGCGCGGGCGATTTCCGCATCCTGTGGCAGATGGTGCTGCCGCTGTCCCGGGCCGTGCTCGCGGTCATCTCGCTCTTCTACGCCGTGGCGTACTGGGGCAACTGGTTCGCCGGCTTCATCTACATCACCGACCAGGAGAAGCTGCCGCTGCAGAACGTCCTTCAGCAGATCGTGGTGGCCAACGAGCGGCCCGCCGGGATGGCCCAGGTCATCGGCACCGGGCAGATACCCAGCCTCGCCGTGCAGACCGCCGTGATGATACTCGCGCTCCTGCCGGTCGCCATCCTCTCCCCGTTCGTCCAGCGTCACTTCAAGAAGGGCATGCTGATCGGCGCCGTCAAGGGCTGAGAGGACACCACCATGGCAGCACTCAACGACGCCACCCGAGGACGGCTGCTGTTCGGCGGGGACTACAACCCCGAACAGTGGCCGGCCGAGGTGTGGCCGCAGGACATCCGCCTGATGAAGGAGGCCGGCGTCAACCTGGCGACCGTCGGCGTCTTCTCCTGGGCCACCATCGAACCGCGCCCGGGGGCCCGGGAGTTCGGCTGGCTGGACACCGTCCTGGACCTGCTCCACGAGGGCGGCATCGGCGTCTGCCTGGCCACTCCCACCGCCTCCCCGCCGCCCTGGCTGGGTGCCCAGCACCCCGAGACGCTGCCGCGGGACAGGGACGGCACGGTGATCTGGTACGGCTCGCGCAACCAGTTCTGCGCGTCCTCGCCCGTCTACCGCGAACACGCCGCCCGCATCACCGCCGACCTCGCCGTCCGCTACGGGTCCCACCCGGCGCTGCGGATGTGGCACATCAACAACGAGTACGGCACGGCCTGCTGGTGCGACACCACCGCGCGCCACTTCCGGACCTGGCTGCGCGAGCGCTATGGCTCCCTGGCCGCGCTCAACACCGCCTGGGGCACGGCCTTCTGGAGCCAGCGCTACGACTCCTGGGACGAGATCGTCCCGCCCCGCCGCGCCCAGTACCTCAACAACCCGGCGCAGTCGCTGGACTTCAGCCGCTTCACCAGCGACGCCCTGCTCGAGTGCTTCGTCGCCGAGCGCGACATCGTCGCCGCGCACAGCCCCGACATCCCCGTCACCACCAACTTCATGCCCCTCTTCGTAGGGCAGGACGGCTGGCGCTGGGCGGCCGAGGAGGACGTCGTCTCCGTCGACATCTACCCGGATCCCGCCGCCTCCTTCGACGACCCGGCCGGCCCCGCCCACGGCGCGCTCGTCCAGGACCTCACCCGTTCCCAGGCCGGCGGCCCCTGGATGCTGATGGAACAGGCGGCCTCCGCCGTCAACTTCCGCCCGGTCAACCAGCCGAAGCCGGCCGGCGTGACCCGGCTGTGGTCGCTCCAGGCCGTCGCCCGGGGCGCCGACGGCGTGTGCTTCTTCCAGTGGCGCGCCTCCCGCCAGGGCAGCGAGAAGTTCCACTCGGCGATGCTGCCGCACTCCGGGGAAGGTTCCCCCGCGTTCGCCCGGATCCGCGACCTCGGCGCCGAACTCGGCCGCCTCGCCCCGGTGCTGGGCGGCGAGGTCACCGCGGACATCGCCGTGCTGCACGACTGGTCCGCCTGGTGGGCCACCCAACAGCCCGGCAGTCCCTCCGCCGAACTGGACTACCGGGCGATCCTGTCCGCCTGGCACCACGCGCTCTGGCAGCGCAACCTCACCTGCGACTTCGCCCACCCGGAGGCCGACCTCGGCGGCTACCGCATGGTCGTCATCCCGCAGCTCTACCTCCTCACCGACGCCGCCCTGGACAACCTCGCGGCCTATGTCGCCGGCGGCGGCACTCTGGTCAGCGGCTTCTTCACCGGCGTCGCCGACGAGGACGACCGCGTGCGCGAGGGCGGCACCGACGCCCGGCTGCGCGAGGTGCTGGGCCTGGCCGCCGTCCACGAATGGTGGCCGCTGCCGGCCGGCTCGGCCGTCCACCTCACCGACGGCACCACCGGCGCCCTCTGGAGCGAGGACCTGGAGCCCGCCGGCGCCGAGACCGTCACCGCCTACGCCGACGGCGAGCTGGCCGGCCGCCCCGCCGTCACCCGGCACACGTACGGGCGCGGCACCGCCTGGTACGTCTCCACGCTGCCGGAGCCGCCCGCCCTGGCCGAGCTGCTGGCCTCCGCCGCCGGGGCCGCGGGCGTCACGCCCGTGCTGCCCGGGCTGCCGCCCGGCGTCGAGGCCGTCCGCCGAGGGGAGTTGCTCTTCCTCCTCAACCACAGTCGTGAGCAGGTCACAGTCCCCCTGCCCCACCCCCACACCGACCTGCTCACCGGCCACGCCCACCCGGCCGGGATCTCTCTGGACCGGCTCGGCGCGGCCGTTCTCACCCCCCACACACAAGGGAGCCGCACATGCGCCGACTCTTCCTCGCCGTGGCCAGCGCCACGGCCCTGACCACTGCCGTGGGACTGACCACGGGCACCGCGCACGCCGCCGTCTGGGAGTCCTGCGACCAGTGGGGCAACTGGGAGCCCGGTGACGGCTACATCGTCTACAACAACATCTGGGGCTCCGGCGCCGGCAGCCAGTGCATCGCCGCCGACTCCGGTTCCCAGTGGTCCGTGACCGCCGACCACCCCAACACCGGCGGCATCAAGTCCTACCCCAACGCCAAGTGGATCGTCGGCGAGCCGATCGCCGACATCGGATCCCTCAGCGCCACCTTCGACGTCACGGTGCCCTCCTCGGGCGCGTACAACACGACGTTCGACGTCTGGGACGTGAACTACGACCACGAGATCATGCTCTGGATGAACTGGACGGGCCCGGTCGGCCCGCTCGGTTCCCCCGTCGGGCAGGCCACCGTGGGCGGCCACACCTGGGACGTCTACAACGGCAGCAACGGCAGCAACAACGTCTACTCGTTCCTGCGGCAGGGCGACTCCACCTCGGGCGAGGTGGACATCCTGCCGATCCTCGACTGGATCACGGAGCGGGGCTGGATGAGCCAGAGCACGGTCATCGGTGACGTGCAGTTCGGCTACGAGATCACCTCGTCCGCCGGCGGACTCGACTTCGTCACCAACAACTTCGCCGTCAGCGAGAGCTGACCGGCGGGGCGATCCGGTCCGCGGGAGCGCAGGACCGCGAACAGCCCGCCCACCCGCTCCCCTGCACGGGGCGGGTGGGCGGGAGTCCCGGCCGGCGATCGTCAGTCGGCGATCGGCAGGCGTGCCCCGTCGCGCAGGAACAGCGGGATCCGCTCCAGCGGAGCCGGCACCGTCACCGTTGCGCCGCCCGCGTACTCCGTCCCGGTCCAGGCGTCCGTCCAGCGCGCCCCGGCGGGCAGATAGACCTCGCGCTCGCGGGCCCCGGCCTCCAGCACCGGCGCCACCAGCAGATCCGGGCCGAACAGATACGTGTCGGCCACGTCCCACGTCCGCTCGTCGTCCGGGAACTCCAGGAACAGCGGCCGCATCGGCGGCAGCCCCTCCTCGTGTGCGGCCCGCATCTGCGTCAGGACGTAGGGCCGCAGGCGCTCGCGCAGCCGCAGATACGACTCCAGGACCGGCAGCGCCTCCTCGCCGTAGGACCACACCTCGTTGGGCCCGCCGGTCATCGCCGGACCGAGCGGCATCCCCGGGTCCCGGAAGCCGTGCAGCCGCATCAGCGGCGACAGCGTGCCGAACTGGAACCACCGCACCAGCACCTCGCGGTACTCCGGGTCGTCCGGGTTCCCGCCGTGGAAGCCGCCGATGTCCGTGTTCCACCAGGGGATCCCGGACAGCGACGTGTTCAGGCCCGCGGCTATCTGCCGCCGCAGCGTCGCGAAGTCCGTGCCGATGTCGCCCGACCACAGTGCCGCGCCGTGCCGCTGACTGCCCGCCCAGGCCGAGCGGTTGAGGGTGATGACCCCGTCGTCGCCGGCCCCGGCCGCCCGCAGCCCCTCGTCGAACGTCCGGGCGTTCTCCCGGGGGTAGAGGTTCCCGACCTCCAGGCCCGGGCCGGCGTGGTAGCGCAGGTTCGCCTGGAAGCCGGGCTTCAGCTCCGGCTCGCAGGCGTCCAGCCAGAACGCGGTGATCCCGTACGGCTCCAGGTAGTTCTCCCGGATCCGGGCCCACACGAAGTCGCGCGCCCCGGGGTTGGTGGCGTCGTAGAACGCCACCTGCACCGGCTCGGCGACCTCCTTGTCCGGCCAGTCCGCGTGCGCCATCGGCCCGTACTCGGTGCCGATGAAGAACCCGCGCTGCTCCATCACCGGATGGTTCTCGCTCAGCGGCGACACCGACGGCCACACCGAGACCACCAGCGTGATGCCCAGCTCCCCCAGCTCCCGCACCATCGCCGCGGGGTCCGGCCACTCGGCCGGGTCGAACTTCCACTCGCCCAGGTGCGTCCAGTGGAAGAAGTCGCAGACGATCGCCGAGATCGGCAGCCCGCGCCGCTTGTACTCCCGTGCCACGCCCAGCAGTTCGTCCTGGGTGCGGTAGCGCAGCTTGCACTGCCAGAAGCCCGCCGCCCACTCCGGCAGCATCGGGGTGCGGCCCGTCACCGCCGTGTAGCGCCGCTGCGCCTCGGCCGGCCGGCCCGCCGTGATCCAGTAGTCGATCTGCCGGGCGCTGTCGGCCACCCAGCGGGTGCCGTTCCCGGCCAGCTCCACCCGGCCGATCGCCGGGTTGTTCCACAGCAGCGTGTAGCCCCGGCTGGAGGTCAGCACCGGGATGGTCACCTCGGCGTTGCGCTGCACCAGGTCCAGGACCGCGCCCTTCTGGTCCAGCAGCCCGTGCTGATGCTGTCCCAGCCCGTAGAGCTTCTCGTCCGGGTAGGCGGCGAAACGCTGCTCCAGCCGGTGGTAGCCGTTGCCCATCGACGTGTACAGGCGCGGGCCAGGCCACCAGAAGTGCGCCCGCTCCTCGGCCAGCAGCTCCTCGCCGCCGTCGGTGCGCACGAACCGGATCTGGCCCTCGGCGCTCACCTCGGCGGTGATCGCGCCACAGGTCAGCGTGGCCCGCCCGTCCTCGATCTTGACGGCCACGGGCCCCGGGTCGGGCGGCCCCTCCAGCAGCGCGCCGGGCAGGTCGGCCAGCACCGGGCCGCCGAGCCGCGCCCGGACCCGGAGGGCGTCCGGCCCCCAGGGCTCGATGCGCAACGTCTCCTGCCGGCCGCTCCACTCCAGCGCCCCGGCGCGCTCGTGGAAGGTGCCGACGGTGGGGGAGGACTGGGCCAGGGATACGGCGGACGAGTCGTTCACGGCGCTCCTGTCGGTGAGGGGGCCGGGCCGGTGCTGGCCCGGACGGTGAGTTGCGGGGGCAGCATCTCGGTGTGAGGCCCGGTCGCCTCGGCGGCGCCGTTGCCGCCGGCCGCCTCGATCTTGGCCATGACCAGCTCGACGGCCCGCCGCCCCATCTCGTGGGCCGGGATGGCGACCGAGGTCAGGGCCACCGACTGCTGGGTGGCGACCTGTTCGGGACAGATGGCCACCACGGAGATGTCTTCGGGAACGGCCCGCCCCTGCTGGCGCAGCAGGCTGAGCATCGGGCCGATCGCGGCCTCGTTCTGCACGATGACGGCGGTGGTGCCGGGGCGTTCGTCGAAGATCCGGGCCAGCGTGCCGGCCATCGACTCGTAACTGCCCTCGCACGGCCGGTGCAGCACGCGCGCGCCCAGCTCGGCGGCGCGCTCGCGCACGCCCAGGATGGTCCGCTCCGCGAACCCGGTGTGCCGCTCGTACACGGCGGCCGCCTCGCCCACCACGGCGATGTCCCGGTGCCCGAACTCGGCGAGGTGGTCCACGCACTGCCGCCCGGTGGCCACGAAGTCCAGGTCCACACAGGTCAGATCGCTGGTGTCGGCGGGCAGGCCGATGAGCACGGCGGGCCGCGGCGCCTCGCGCACCAGCGGCAGCCGCTGGTCCTGGAGCTCCACGTCCATCAGGATCATGGCGTCGGCCAGGCCGCTGCCGACCACGCGGCGCACGGCCTCGGGGCCCTCCTGGCCGGTCAGCAGCAGCACGTCGTGCCCGCGCTCGCGCGCGGTGGTGGCCACCGCGATGGCGATCTCCATCATCACCGGCACATACATGTCGGTGCGCAACGGCATCATCAGCGCGATGATGTTGGACTTGCTGCTGGCCAGGGCGCGGGCGCCGGCGTTGGGGTGGTAGCCCAGCTCGCGGATGCTCTTCTCGACGCGCTCCCGGGTCCGGGTGGAGATGGTCCGCTTGCCGCTGAGGACGTAGCTCACCGTGCTGGCTGAGACGCCGGCGTGCCGGGCGACCTCGGCGAGAGTGACCATCTGCTCTCCCAGGAGGATGAGGAGGGGTGTGATAAGTGGGGACACACCCGACGTTGTGTGAAGCGCTTCGATAGGGGCTGTCTATGTAATCGCGTTGACCCTAGACCGCACAACTGCCCGTGTCCAGAGATGTGTCGAAGCGCTTCAACGGCGCTCGAGAGCCCGAGTTCCCGCACGGAGAAACGGGTACATACCCCCTGCGGGGAATCACCGGGACGAGGTGCGTGCACATGACCGTCTCTGAACGCGAGGCCCGCCGGGTCGCCGAGGCCGCCCGGGAGCGCGACCGGCACAGGCCCAGCTTCGCCGGGGAGCTCTTCCTCGGCCGGCTCCGCCTCGATCTCATCCATCCGCGCCCCGCCCCGGACCTCGCCGGCGCCGAGGGGGACCAGTTCCTGGACCGGCTGCGGGAGTTCTGCGCCACCCGGATCGACGGCCGGCTGATCGACCGTGAGGCCCGCGTTCCCGACGACGTCATCAACGGCCTGCGCGAGCTCGGCGCCTTCGGCATGAACATCGCACCCCGGTACGGGGGCCTGGGGCTCGGGCACGTCCACTACAACCGCGCCCTCGCGCTCATCGGCACGGCCAGCCCCGCCGTCGGCGCCCTGCTGTCCGCCCATCAGTCCATCGGCGTCCCCCGGCCGTTGACGCTCTTCGGCACGGACAGCCAGAAAGAAACCTTCCTGCCGCGCTGCGCCCGCGGCGCGATCTCCGCGTTCCTCCTCACCGAGCCCGACGTCGGCTCCGACCCCGCCCGGCTGGCCACCACCGCCGTTCCCGACGGCGACGACTACGTGCTGGACGGCGTCAAGCTGTGGACGACCAACGGCGTGATCGCCGAACTCCTCGTCGTCATGGCCGACGTGCCCGGCCGCGGCATCACCGCGTTCGTCGTCGAGGCCGACTCGCCGGGCATCACCGTCGAGCACCGCAACGCGTTCATGGGCCTGCGCGGCATCGAGAACGGCGTCACCCGCTTCCACGGCGTCCGGGTCCCGGCCGCCCACCGCGTCGGCGCGGAGGGCGCGGGCCTGCGGATCGCCCTGACCACGCTCAACACCGGCCGCCTCGCCCTGCCCGCGCTGTGCGCCGGCGCCGGCAAGTGGTGCCTGAAGACCGCCCGCGAGTGGTCCGGGGCCCGCGTCCAGTGGGGCAAGCCGATCGCCGAGCACGAGGCCGTCGGCGGCAAGATCTCCTACATCGCCGCCACCACCTTCGCCCTGGAGGCCATCCTCGAACTCACCGGCGAGCTGGCCGACGAGGACCGCCACGACATCCGCATCGAGGCCGCCCTCGCCAAGCTCTACGCCAGCGAGGCGGCGTGGCGGATCGCCGACGAGCTGGTCCAGATCCGCGGCGGACGCGGCTTCGAGACCGCCGACTCGCTGGCCGCCCGCGGCGAACGCGCCATCCCCGCCGAGCAGGTGCTGCGCGACCTGCGCATCAACCGCGTCTTCGAGGGCTCCAGCGAGATCATGCGGCTGCTCATCGCGCGCGAGGCGGTGGACGCCCACCTCAAGGTCGCCGGCGGTCTCATCGACCCCGACGCCTCCCTCACCCGCAAACGAAAGGCCATCGTCGCGGCCGGCGCGTTCTACGCCCGCTGGCTGCCCTCCCTCGCCATCGGCCGGGGCCATCTGCCGCTCGCCTACGGCGACTTCCACGTCTCGCGGCTGCCCGACCTCTCCGCGCATCTGCGCTACGTCGAACGCGCCGCCCGGCGGCTGGCCCGGGCCACCTTCTACGCCATGTCCCGCTGGCAGGGCCGTTTGGAGAACAAGCAGGCGTTCCTCGGCCGCGTCGTCGACATCGGCGCCGAGCTCTTCGCCATGACCGCCGCCTGTGTGCACGCCGAACAACTGCGCGCCCGGGACGACCACGGCCGCCCGGCGTACCGGCTCGCCGACGTCTTCTGCCGGCAGGCCCGGCTGCGCGTCGACGAGCTGTTCCACCGCCTGTGGCACAACACCGACGACGCCGACGGCGCACTGGTCACCGAGGTGCTGGACGGCGCCCACACCTGGCTGGAGGAGGGCATCACGGACCCCTCCTCGCCCGGTCCCTGGATCGCCGAGACCGAGCCGGGACCCGCCCGGCGCAAGGACGTCCGGCGCCTCATCCGTCCCGGGGACTGAGCGGGCCCCGCGGTCCCGGGCCTGCGCCGGACGGGCGACAATGGGCGGATGACCGAGAGCCCCGTCTGCCTCGCCGACCCGCACCTGCGCCAACCGGCCGCCCCCCGGCCCGACGGACCGCGGGAGGTGGTGATTCTCGGGTCCACCGGGTCGATCGGGACGCAGGCCGTCGACGTCGTCCTGCGCAACCCGCGGCTGTTCCGCGTGACCGGCCTGTCCGCCGCCGGCGGGCGGCTGGAGCTGCTGGCCGGCCAGGCCCACCGGCTCGGGGTGCGCACGGTCGCCATCGCGCGCGCGGACCGCGCCGCCGCGCTGCGCGAGGCGCTGCGCGCCGAGTACGGCGCCGGCCGGCCGCTGCCGGAGATCCTGGCCGGCCCGGACGCCGCCACCGAGCTGGCCGCGAGCGACTGCCACACCGTGCTCAACGGCATCACCGGCTCCATCGGCCTCGCGCCCACCCTCGCCGCCCTCCAGGCCGGCCGGCTGCTCGCCCTGGCCAACAAGGAATCGCTGATCGTCGGCGGCCCGTTGGTGACCGGGCTGGCCAAGCCGGGCCAGATCATCCCCGTCGACTCCGAGCACTCCGCCCTCTTCCAGGCGCTGCTGGGCGGCACCCGCGCCGAGGTCCGGCGCCTGATCGTCACGGCGAGCGGCGGCCCGTTCCGCGGTCGGACGCGCGCCGAGCTCGCCGGGGTCACGCCCGGCGACGCGCTGGCCCACCCCACCTGGTCGATGGGCCCGGTCATCACGGTGAACTCGGCCACCCTGGTCAACAAGGGCCTGGAGGTCATCGAGGCCCACCTGCTGTACGGCATTCCGTTCGACCGCATCGAGGTCGTGGTCCACCCGCAGTCCTACATCCACTCGATGGTCGAGTTCACCGACGGCTCCACGCTGGCCCAGGCTGGCCCGCCCGACATGCGGATGCCCATCTCGCTGGCCCTCGGCTGGCCCGACCGGGTCCCCGACGCGGCGCCCGCCTGCGACTGGACCCGGGCGCACACGTGGGAGTTCCTGCCGCTGGACACAGATGCCTTCCCCTCGGTGCCGCTCGCCCGGAAGGTGGGTAGCCTCGGCGGTACCGCGCCCGCGGTGTTCAACGCGGCCAACGAGGAATGCGTCGACGCCTTCCTCGCCGGCCTGCTGCCGTTCACCGGGATCGTGGACACCGTCGCCCGGGTCGTGGAGGAGCAGGGCAGTGCCGGTTCAGGAACCTCACTGACCCTCTCGGACGTCCTCGAAGCGGAGACGAGGGCGCGTCGGCGTGCCCGGGAGCTGGCCGGCACGGCCGGCCGTGACAGCAGCCGCGGCGGCGGCGGAGCGAATCAGGAGATGACGGCATGACGGCCCTGATGTTCATCCTCGGCATACTCGTCTTCGTCTTCGGGCTGCTCATCTCCATCGCCTGGCACGAGCTGGGGCACTTCACCACCGCCCGCATGTTCGGCGTCCGCGTGCCGCAGTTCATGGTCGGCTTCGGGCCCACCATCTGGTCGCGGAAGAAGAAGGAGACGGAGTTCGGCATCAAGGCCATCCCGCTCGGCGGCTACATCCGCATGATCGGGATGTTCCCGCCCGGCGACGACGGCAAGATCCGCAAGCGCTCCACCTCGCCGTTCCGCGGAATGATCGAGGACGCCCGCGCCGCCGCGTTCGAGGAGCTCCAGCCCGGCGACGAGAAGCGGCTCTTCTACACGCGCAAGCCCTGGAAGCGCGTGATCGTGATGTTCGCCGGCCCCGCGCAGAACCTCATCCTGGCCGTCGCCATCTTCCTCGGGGTGCTGATGGGCTTCGGCATCAACACCCAGACCACCACCGTCGCCACCGTCTCCGAGTGCGTGGTCGACCAGAGCGAGGAGCCCCGCGACTGCCGGGAGGGCGACCGCCCGGCGCCCGCCGCCGAGGCCGGGCTGCGCGCGGGCGACACGATCGTGGCCTTCAACGGCGAGCCCATCGACGAGTGGGGCACGCTCCAGGAGCGCATCCGGGAGACCACCGGCGCGGCCACCATCACGGTCGAGCGCGACGGCCGGACGCTGGACCTCCACGCCAACCTCATAGAGAACCAGGTCGCCAAGACGGACGGCGACGGCGGCTACGTCGAGGGCGAGTACGTCACCGCCGGCTTCCTCGGGTTCTCACCCGCGAGTGGAATCGTCAAGCAGGATTTCGGCGAAGCTGTCGCTCGTATGGGTGACATTATGTCCAGCGGCGTGGAAGCCCTGATCGACATCCCGTCCGAGATCCCCGGCCTGTGGGACGCCGCCCTGGGCAACGGCGAGCGCGAGCCGGACTCCCCGATGGGCGTCGTCGGCGCGGCCCGCGTGGGCGGTGAGATCTTCACCCTGGACATCCCCGCCAGCCAGCAGGTGGCCACCGCGCTGTTCCTCGTCGCGGGCTTCAATCTGTCATTGTTCCTGTTCAACATGCTGCCGCTGCTCCCGCTCGACGGCGGGCACATCGCGGGCGCGCTGTGGGAGTCGACGCGGCGCGGCTTCGCGCGGGTCACCCGGCGCCCCGACCCGGGCCCGTTCGACGTCGCCCAGTTGATGCCCGTCGCCTATGTCGTCGCCGGGGTGTTCATCTGCTTCACGCTGCTGGTGCTCGCCGCCGACATCGTCAGCCCGGTGCGGCTGACCGGGTGACCCGTGCCGTAGGCTCGACCCAAGGGGAGCCCGGCGCCTTCCGGGACCATGACCACACGTGGGGTTGCATACATCCATGACAGCCATCTCGCTGGGAATGCCGTCCGTGCCCGTCAAGCTGGCCGAGCGCCGCGCCAGCCGCCAGATCCAGGTCGGGTCGGTGGCCGTCGGCGGTGACGCGCCCGTCTCCGTCCAGTCGATGACCACGACGCGGACCTCGGACATAGGCGCGACCCTTCAGCAGATCGCCGAGCTGACGGCGTCCGGCTGCCAGATCGTGCGGGTCGCCGTCCCGACGCAGGACGACGCCGACGCGCTCAAGGTGATCGCGCGCAAGTCGCAGATCCCCGTGATCGCCGACATCCACTTCCAGCCCAAGTACGTCTTCGCCGCGATCGACGCGGGCTGCGCCGCCGTGCGGGTCAACCCGGGCAACATCAAGAAGTTCGACGACCAGGTCAAGGAGATCGCCCGGGCGGCCTCCCAGACCGGCACCCCCATCCGCATCGGCGTCAACGCCGGCTCGCTCGACAAGCGGCTGCTCGCCAAGTACGGCAAGGCCACCCCCGAGGCGCTGGTGGAGTCGGCGCTGTGGGAGTGCTCGCTGTTCGAGGAGCACGGCTTCCGGGACATCAAGATCTCGGTCAAGCACAACGACCCCGTCGTCATGGTCAACGCCTACCGCCAGCTCGCCGCCCAGTGCGACTACCCGCTGCACCTGGGCGTCACCGAGGCCGGCCCCGCCTTCCAGGGCACCATCAAGTCGGCCGTCGCCTTCGGGGCCCTGCTCAGCGAGGGCATCGGCGACACCATCCGCGTCTCGCTCTCCGCGCCCCCGGTGGAGGAGGTCAAGGTCGGCGCCCAGATCCTGGAGTCCCTCGGCCTGCGCGAGCGCGGCCTGGAGATCGTCTCCTGCCCGTCCTGCGGCCGGGCCCAGGTGGACGTCTACAAGCTGGCCGAGGAGGTCACCGCCGGGCTCACCGGCATGGACGTGCCGCTGCGCGTCGCCGTGATGGGCTGCGTCGTCAACGGACCCGGCGAGGCCCGCGAGGCCGACCTCGGCGTCGCCTCGGGGAACGGCAAGGGACAGATCTTCGTCAAGGGCGAGGTCATCAAGACCGTCCCCGAATCCAAGATCGTCGAGACGCTGATCGACGAGGCCATGAAGATCGCCGAGCAGCTCGAGAAGGAAGGAACTCCCTCGGGCCGGCCGGAGGTCACGGTCTCCTGAGCCCCGCCGCCCGCCGGCCCCCGGCGGGCGCACCGGCCCGGGCCACCGCGGGGATTTCCGCGGGAGGATCCCGCGCGGCCGGTGACCGGGATAGGGTGCGGGCACTCACGTCCCCGAGAACACAAGGCCCCGCTCCGTGCTGACCACGTCAACCACTCGGGTCCTGGACCCCAGCGAGTTCGGCGACGCGCTGACCGTGCTCAACGAGGATCCCGTGGCGAACGCCTTCGTGACCGCCCGAGTCCTCGAATCCAGGCTGGAACGCCCTTACCTGGGCGGCGAGATGTGGGGGTACTACCGCCGCGGCCGGCTCACCTCCCTCTGCTACGCCGGCGCCAATCTCGTCCCCATCCGCGCCGGGACCGCGGCCGTGCGCGCCTTCGCCGACCGCGCCCTGCGCGAGGGGCGCCGCTGCTCCTCCCTGGTCGGCCCGGCCGGCCCCACCGCCCAGCTCTGGGCCCGCCTGGAGCCGCACTGGGGCCCGGCCCGCCAGCTCCGCCCGCGCCAGCCGCTGCTGGTCACCCGCACGATGCCGGCCGGGATCACCCCCGACCCGCTGGTGCGGCGGGTGCGCAAGGACGAGATGGACCTCGTCTTCCCCGCCGCCGTCGCGATGTTCACCGAGGAGGTCGGCATCTCGCCGCTCGGCGCCGAGGACGGCGGGCTCGCCTACCAGTCGCGGGTCGCCGAGACCGTCGGCACCGGCCGCTGCTTCGCCCGGGTGGAGGACGGCCGGGTCGTCTTCAAGGCCGAGATCGGCGCCGTCACCCCCGAGGTCTGCCAGCTCCAGGGCGTGTGGACCGCGCCGGACCGCCGCGGCCAGGGCCTGGCCACCGCCGGTGTGGCCACCGTCCTCGCCCACGCCCTCGCCGAGACGGCCCCACTGGTCAGCCTCTATGTCAACGACTTCAACGCGCCCGCCCTCGCCGTCTACCGCCGCCTCGGGTTCACCCGCTCCGGCACCCTGATGAGCGTGCTGTTCTGAGCATTCGCGGGACCGGACGCGACTTCCCCGGCCGGGCACGTTAGCCTCCCGGCATGACACCATCCGCCGGCGGAGCCGCCCCGGACGCCCGGGACATCGTCGTCGCGCCGCTCGACCTCGCGGCCTCGGTGGACGAGGCGCTGGACGTGCAGGCGCAGGCGTTCGGACTGAGCGCCGAGGAGGTGGCGGTCCGCCACCACATCGTGCTGCGCCACCTCGCCAGCCCCGGCGCCCGCGCGCTGGGCGCGACCAACGCCGACGGCCGGCTCGTCGGCTTCGTCTACGGCATGCCGAACGACCGCGCGCAGTGGTGGTCCAGCGTCGTCGAGCCCTATCTGCGGCGCGCGGGGAACGACGCCTGGCTGGACGACTCGTTCACCATCACGGAGCTCCACGTGCTGCCCGCCTACCAGCACCGGGGGATAGGCCGCCGGCTCATCACCACCCTGACCGACAGCGCCACCGAGCCGCGGTCGATCCTGTCCGCCATCGACACGGAGAGCCCGGCCCGCGCGCTGTACCGCAAGCTCGGCTACCGCGATCTGGCCCGCCGCGTCCTGTTCCCCTCCGCGCCCTGCCCGTACGCGGTGATGGGCGCCGAACTCCCCCTGCGCCGCTGACCCTTCGGCCATAACTCCTTGGCGCCGCCCGCCGATCCGCCGCTACGCTCCCCGGTCATGGCAGCAAGCGTGTCGTACCTCTCCAGCATCCTGTTCAAGACCTTGCGCGAGGCCCCGGCCGACGCCGAGACCCGCAGCCACCGGCTGCTTGTGCGCGCCGGCTATGTGCGCCGCTCGGCCGCCGGGATCTGGAGCTGGCTGCCACTGGGCAAGCGCGTCCTGGACAACGTGGCCCGGATCGTCCGCGAGGAGATGGACGCCATCGGCGGCCAGGAGGTCCTGCTCCCGGCGCTGCTGCCCCGGGAGCCCTACGACGTCACCGGCCGCTACACCGAGTACGGCAACCTGCTGTTCCGCCTGACCGACCGCAGGGGCGGCGGCTATCTCCTCGGCCCCACCCACGAGGAGATCTTCACCCAGCTCGTGAAGGACCAGGTCACCTCCTACCGCGACCTGCCGGTCACGCTCTACCAGATCCAGACCAAGTACCGGGACGAGGCCCGCCCCCGCTCCGGCGTCCTGCGCGGCCGGGAGTTCCTGATGAAGGACTCCTACTCCTTCGCCCTGACCGACGAGGAACTGGCCGCCGCCTACGGCCGGCACCGCGAGGCGTACATCCGGATCTTCACCCGCCTGGGCCTGGACCACCGGATCGTCTCGGCCGTCTCCGGCGCGATGGGCGGCTCCGCCTCCGAGGAGTTCCTCGCGCCCGCCGCCGCCGGTGAGGACACCTTCGCCCACTGTCCGGCCTGCGGCTACGCGGCCAACACCGAGGCCGTGGCGGTAAGCGTCCCGGCCGCCGACCCGGCCGGCCACCCGCCCCTGGAGGAGGTGGCGACCCCGGACACCCCGACCATCGAGACGCTCGCCGCCCGGCTCGGGGTGCCCGCGTCGGCCACCCTGAAGAACCTGCTGGTGAAGGTGGACGGCGAGATCACCGCGGTCGGCGTGCCGGGCGACCGCGAGGTCGATCTGGGCAAGCTGGCCGAGCACCTGGCCCCGGCGACCGTCGAGGTGGTCACGGCCGAGGACTTCGCCGGCCGGCCCGACCTCGTGCGCGGCTATGTGGGCCCCCAGGGGATGGCGGGCGAGGCGTTCCGCTATCTCGCCGACCCGCGCGTCGCCCCCGGCACCGCCTGGGTCACCGGCGCCAACAAGCCGGGTGCCCACGCCCGGTACGTGGTGGCCGGGCGCGACTTCGAGGCCGACCGGTACCTGGACGTGGTCGTCGCCGAGCCGGGGGACCCCTGTCCGGCCTGCGGCGCGGGGCTGAACCTGGACCGGGCCATCGAGATCGGCCACATCTTCCAGTTGGGCCGCAAGTACGCCGACGCCTTCGGACTCGATGTCCTCGGCCGCGACGGCAGGCCCGTCCGCGTCACCATGGGCTGCTACGGCATCGGCGTCTCGCGAGCCGTGGCCGCCCTCGCCGAGCAGACGGCGGACGAGCGGGGCCTGTGCTGGCCCCGGGAGGTTGCCCCGGCCGACGTGCACATCGTGGCCGCGGGCCGGGCCGTGCAGACCGAGCTGGCCCGCGACCTCGGGGAACGCCTCGGCGCGGCCGGAATCCGGGTGCTGGTGGACGATCGCGCGGGAGTCTCCCCGGGCGTGAAATTCGCCGACGCCGAACTGATCGGCGTCCCCACCATCCTGATCGCCGGCCGCGGCGCCCCCGAGGGGCGCGTGGAGTTGCAGGACCGCCGCACCGGAGTCCGTTTCGAGCTGCCGGTGGACGACGTTCCGACCCGGCTCCGCAAGGAAATTCGGTGAAGCGCTTCGATTTCTATGGGCTGCCTATCGATGACCTATAGGTGCCCTGGAGGCCATCGATAGGCCGCTCATTCGTTTCCCGTTGATTTCTCATTCGTCCATGACCATGAGGAGGGCCATCATTCCCTCGTCCTCGTGCGGCGAGAGGTGGCAGTGGATCATGTACATGTACTCGTCGTCCGCGTAGTCCGTGAAGCGCATGGCGATCCGCACGGTGGACTCCGGCCCGACCTCGACGGTGTCCTTCCAGCCCAGGTCGACGCCGGTCGGCGGGACCCCGTCGACGGAGACGATCTGGAACGGCACGTCGTGCAGGTGGAAGGAGTGCTCCAGCCCGGTGGTGTTGACGATGTCCCACACCTCGGTGTCGCCCAGCCGGACGTGGATGACGTTGGACATCATGGCCTCCATCGAGGTGCCGACGATGCCGTTGATGCCCATGCCCTGGGGGGTGAAGTTCCAGGTCAGGGTCACCTCGCGCGAGGTGAGGGCCGAAGTGTCGAAGCGCGGCACGGTGTTGAGGCGGGCCGGGAGGGCGGGGGGCCGGCGGTACCGGTCGGGCGGCGTGATCCGCAGGAAGGGGTAGGTGCCGCTGCCGCCCTCGACCCAGGCGGTCTCCACCACGGCTTGGAGCTGGACGGCGTCCGCCGCGTCGATGACGATCTCGGCGCGGGAGGCCGCCACCAGGCGGATCGAGTTTCGACCTCGGTGGCCTCCGGCAGGTAGGCGGCCTCGGTGGCGATCTGCGTGAGCGGGCGGCCGTCGGCGCGCGAGACGGTGAAGACGTCGGTGAGCGAGGCGTTGAGGAAGCGCAGCCGCAGCCGGGACCGGGCGGCCCGCAGGGTGAGGGTGGTGTCCTCGACGTTCACCCCGTTGACCAGCACGGGGAAGAGGACGCCCTCCTCGTTGTAGCCGGTGAAGTCGTACTTCAGGGCCCCGGCGGGGTCGACGGCCCGGCACTGGAGGACGACGGGGATGTCGTCCACGCCGTAGCGGTGCGGCAGCGCCCGGGAGGCGGCGGAGTCGTCGTCGACGATCATCATGCCCGCCAGGCCGTGCGCGATCTGCTTCGACGAGGTGCCCATGGAATGCGGGTGGTACCAGAGCGTGGCCGCCTCCTGATTGACGGTGAACTCGGGCTCCCAGGAGTTCCCGTTCGCGAAGGTCGTCTGCATGCCGCCGTCGACGTCCGGCGGTACGTGCGCGCCGTGCCAGTGGACGGTGGTGTCCTCGCCGAGGTGGTTGGTGATCTCCACGCGGACGCGCTCCCGGTCGCGCACCCGGATCGTCGGGCCCGGGAACGAGCCGTTGAACCCCATGGTGTTGCTGCGGACACCGGGCAGGACCTCGTGCGTTCCGCGGCGCATGTCCAGCCGGAAGACGGAGGTGCCCTCGCGCCGCCGGGGCCTGAGCAGGGGCGGGATCGGCAGTGGCCGGGTCTTCGCCGCGCTGCCGTCGGAGGCCAGCACATAGGGCGCCCAGGCCGCGGCGGTGAGGGCCGTGCCCGCGAACGCACCCGTTGCGCCGCTGAACAAACGCCGTCTGGAGATCCCCGGCACGCGTCGCCGGGACGAAGGGTCCGAGTGGGTCATGCGGGATCCGCCAACTCAGCCTGGACCCGGCGGCCGTGCTGCCCAAGGTGTGGCAGCCGCGCCACATCGCCGACTTCGAGCAGCAGCCCGCGCAGGCCCGGCACGCCCAGCGCGCGGACGCCTACCACCGCAGATACCTGGAGCAGGCGATTTCCGCGCAGCTCACCCCGGGCGAACCGGACGCGGCATCGGCTCCTTCAACAGCCGCGGTGGATTCGACTCGCTCGCCCTGCTGGAGCTCCTCACCTGGCTGGAAGAGGAATTCGAGGTCGAGTTCGAGGACGATCAGATTTCCTTCGAGAATTTCGATTCCGTGGAGAAAATGGTCGACTTCGTCCTGACCCACGGCCCGTCCGGGGACCAGTCGTGACCGCCGCCGGAATCTTCGCCGCCGTGCGCGAGGCCGCCGGCCGGGCGGACCGCCCCGCGCTCGTGTGGGCCCGCCGGGAGTGGGCCGCCCGGGAGCTGCTGACCGCCGCCGAGCGCCTGGCCGACGAGCTGACCCGCGGCCGGGCCCGCCCGCCCTGGTGATCGCCCACGCCGCCGGCCCACCGGCCCGCGCCGTGACGGCCCTCGCCTGCGACCTCGCCACCGTCCCCGTCCTGCACCACGACCCGGAACTGCCGGTCACCCAGCGGCCCCCGTCGTCCGCGACACGCCGCCGGACGACCTCCCGGACACCCTGCCCACCCTCGGCGCGGACGGCCCGCTCCCGCTGTGGATCACCGAGCCCGACGAGCCCGAGGTCCCGCCCGGGATACCGGCCGGCACCCAGATCTTCCTCACCTCCGGCTCCACCGGAGCGCCCACCGGCGTGGTGCGCCGGGCCGCCGTCGTGCTCGCCGACTGCTACCGCATCGGAGCCTTCATGCCGTACGGGGAGAACGTGCCGGTGGTCGTCAGCGCGCCCGTCTTCCACCCCTACGGCTTCACCTACGGCCTGATCGCCCCGCTGCTGTACGGCGCGCGCACGCGGTTCAGCCAGCCGCGCACCACCCTGTCCAAGCTGCTGCGCGCGGTACGGGACCACGGGGCGGAATCCCTGGTCGCCCTCCCGTTCCACGGCCGGCTGCTGGCCGGCTCCGCCGGGCCCCCGGACCTGCCCGCCCTGCGGCGCGCGGTGTCCTCCGGCTCGCCGCTGCCCGCCGAGGTCGCGACAGTGCTCGCCCGGCGCTGCGCGTTCGACGTCTACAACGGCTACGGATCCTCCGAGACCGGCGCGATCTCGCTGGCCCGGGCCCACCCCGCGTTCACCGACGGCGACGTCGGCACCCCGCTGCCCGGCGTCACCGCGAAGCTGGAGCCGGTCGACGGCGTGGCGCAGGGCGGGGAACTGCTGCTGCGCACCGACGCGCTGGCCGTCGGCTATCTCGGGCCGTCCGGGGTGGTCCCCCTCGAACTCGACGGCGAGTGGTACCGGACCGGCGACCTCGCCGTGCTGGACGGCGGGCGCGTCCGCCTCCTCGGCCGCCTGCGGAACATCATCAACGTCGCTGGGAAGATGGTCAGCCCGCTGGAGATCGAGCGCGCCGTCGCCGCCCACCCCGCGGTCCTCGACGTCCAGGTGGTGGCGGCACCGGACGGCACCCGCAGCGACGTTCCGGTGGCCCGCGTCGTCACCGGCGGCGCGGTCACCGAGCCCGGCGCACCGCTGTTGTTCGAGGCGGAGGTGCACGCGGTGGAGGGCGCCGACACCGCCCGGCCCACCGTCCGCTTCACCCACGAGGGCCGCGAGAAGACGCTCTCCTGCGACTTCGTCGTCGGCTGCGACGGCTTCCACGGCGTGGTCAGGACGTGCGTCCCCGCGTCGGTGGCGCGCACCTACGACCGGATCCACCCCTCCTCCTGGCTGGGCATCCTCGTGAACGTCCCGCCCTCCGGCCACGAGCTGATCTACGCGCACTCACCGCGCGGGTTCGCGCTGCACAGCATGCGCCCGCCCACCGTCACCCGCCTCTACCTCCAGGTACCCAACGGCACCCGCGCCGAGGACTGGCCCGACGACCGGATCTGGGACGAGCTCGACGAGCGCTTCGCCGTGGACGCCGACTGGAAGCTCCAGCGCGGCCCCATCACCGCCAAGAACGTCGTCCCGTTGCGCAGTTCGGTCTTCGAGCCCATGCGCCACGGCAACGTCTTCCTGGCCGGCGACGCGGCCCACATCGTCCCGCCCACCGGCGCCAAGGGCCTCAACCTGGCCTTCGCCGACGTCGCGGTCCTCGCCCGCGCCTTCGCCCACCTCAACTCCACGGGCTCCGCCGACCTGCTGGACCAGTACTCCGACACCTGCCTGCGCCGCGTATGGCAGACCGAGCACTTCTCCTGGTACATGACGTCGCTGCTGCACGCCGACCCGGAGCAGCCCTTCGAGCCCCGGCTCCAGCTCGCCCAGCTCCACCGGATCGCCTCGTCCTCCGCGCTCGCCACCGAACTGGCGGACAACTACACGGGGTTGCCGATCGCATGAGCCCGGTCCACACGGACATCGCCTACGCCCCCGCGCACCCGCCCGGCAGCCGGGGCCACCTGCTCGACCTCCATGTGCCGGACGGCCCCGGGCCCTGGCCGGTGGTCGACTGGTCGCACGGCTCCGCCTGGCTGGAGGAGAGCGGGCGGGACGGCACCGGCGCGGTGGCCGCGGCGCTCGGCGGCCGGGGCTTCGCGGTGGCCGGCGTCGCGGTGCGCTCCAGCCGGCACACTCCGTTCCCGGGACAGGTGCACGACATCGAGGCGGCCATCCGCTGGCTGCGGGACAACGCCGCCGCCCTCCACCTGGACGCCGGCCGCCTCGCCGTCATGGGGGAGTCGTCCGGCGGCTGGCTGGCGCTGATGGCCGCCCTCACCGGCGACGCGCCCGAGCCGGCGGGCCCCCGCGCGGTCCGGGCGGCGGTCGCGTTCTATCCGCCGGCGGACCTGCTCCGGATGGACGAGCAGGCCCCGCCCGGCGTCCGCGAGGCGCTGATCCGCTGGTCCTCCGGCGGCTTCAGCAGCCACCGGGACCCGAGCTCCCCCGAGTCCCGGCTCCTCGGCGGCCCCCTGCACTCGCTCCCCGAGCGGGCCACCTGTGCCAGTCCTCTCACCCACGCCGGCGCCCACCACCCGCCCGTGCTGCTCCTGCACGGGCGGCGCGATCCCCTCGTTCCCTACGGCCAGAGCGAACTGCTGCTGCGGGCCGCCCGCGAGCGCGGCGGACACGTCGAACTCATCGGGCTGCCCCGCGGCACCCACGGCCAGTGGCAGGAGTTCCTCACCCACCCCGCCGTCGGCCGGGGCGCCGTCCTGCTGTCGTCGCGCGAGAGAGCGGACCGGCCCATCCTGCTGGGCTGGCACACGGTCGCCGCCTTCCTGACCCGGCACCTGGCGCCGGCCGACCGGTCGGGGGCCTCGCCCTGACCGGCGGCGGTCACAGCCAGGTGGCGAACTCCAGCAGCATCTCGCCGTCCGTCCGCTGCCCGGCCGCCAGATGCCGGACGCCGGACTCCACGGCCCGGAACAGCGCCCAGCCGCGCACCCGTTCCGGGTCCACCTCCACCGACTCCGCCAGCCGCGTCACGCGCCGCCGGGTGATGGCCGCCGCGCCCGGCGAGGCCACCAGGTCGTGCAGCCGGTCCCGCACCAGCCGCGCCAGATCGTAGGCGCGCTCGCCCACCACCGGCTCCGGCCCCACCGCCAGCCAGGGCGCCCGCTCGGCGTCCGACGCCAGCACGCTGCCCTGCCGGAAGTCGCCGTGCAGCAGGAGGCGTTCCCCCGCGTCGGCCACCAGCTCGGCCCGGGTCCGCAGCGCCTCCGCCACCAGTGGCCCCGTCTCCTCGCCGGCCCCGGCCGCGCGCATCAGCTCGGCCTGCCGCCCGGTCCGCGCCTCCACCGACGGGAACGGATGCCCCGGACCCGGCTCCACCCACAGCCGGCGCGCGGTCGAGACCGCCTCCAGCATCGCCTTGGCGTCCGGCAGCGAACGCAGCGACGTCTCGCAGTGCAGCCGCTCCAGCAGCAGCGCGCCGTCCTCCGGCGCACTTCGCAGCAGCCGCACCGCGCCCAGCCCGTCCCAGTGCCGCAGCGCCGCCTCCTCCAGCGCGGCCGGGGCGTCCGGCGCGCAGATCTTCAGCGCCGCGCGCCCGCCGTCCGCCTCGCGCACCAGCACCAGCACGCTGCTCCGCCCGCCCGGCGCCACCACCCGCTCGGCGGTCAGCTCCCAGCGGCCCAGCAACTTCTCGACCAGCGCGGGCAGTCCGGCCAGCCAGTCGCCGGCCCCGGCCCCCTGGGCACGGGCCAGCCGCTGCGGCGGCAGCGGGGACAGGGTCGCGGGCACGGTCACCGCCCCTCTTCCGCGTACTCGGCCAGCCCCGGGAACGGCTCGCCGTGCCCGCGCCAGCGCGCCGCCCGCACGGCCGTCTCGCGCAGCGCCGCCGCGGCCCCGCGCCGGGCCTCGCCCTCCGAGGCGAGCACCAGGTCCGCGTACGCCCCGGCGAGCCGAGTCTCCAGCTCCACCGCCAGCTCCACCGCGCTCGCCCCGTCCGTGACCTCGAACGGCAGCGCGTAACCGGCCGCCGAGGCCACCGGCGCGCCGCCCAGGTCCCGCACGGCCCGGTGCAGCAAATCGCGCCGCGACCGGTGCGCGGTCAGCGCCTCGCGCGCCTCCGCGCCGCGCTCCTCGCCGATCCGCGCGCCCACCACGCCGTAGCCGTAGACGGCGGCGTGCTCCGCGGCCAGCGCGGCCTGCGCGGCGTTCAGCTCGGGGGTGCTCTCGCTCATGCGGTGACCTCGCTCAGCAGATGGGCCTGGGCCGCCCCGGCGGCGGCCAGCGACGCCAGCAGCCGCGCCAGCTCCGGCGGGGCGTCGCCCAGCGCGCGCAGCCGCTCGTCCGCGGCCTGCCGTTCGGCGTCGACCAGCGCGGAGACCGCGCGCGCCGGCTCGCCCGGCACCTCGGGCGGCGACCCGGCCGCCCCGGTCGTCGCCGCGTCGGCCTCGCTGAGCGCCGACAGATGCTCGACGACGATCTCGCGGAACGGCGACAGCGAGCGGGCCAGCGAGGGATGGGCCGCCACCGTGGCGTCGTAGCGGGCCAGCAGCGCGGTGCTGTCGCGGGCCGCCCGGCGGCGCAGTCCCAGTGTGCTGACGGCGGCGGCCCGGCCGCCGGACCCCGTGCCGCCCCCGGACGTGCACCCGGCCAGCGTGCCGGCCAGCAGACAGCTCGCCAGCAGTGCGCGTCTGGGGACGCCGGAGGAGATGCCGAAGGACATGGCTTCCCCGACTCTTCGCAAGTGGACCGTTGGGCTGCGGTGGCCCTCGGCGCCGTACCGCCCCGCCTGGCGTCGGCGGACCCGGCCGGAGAGATCACCGCCCCGTGAGCGTACCTGTGCGCTGCGCCTATCCCGGCGCCGCCCCTCCCACCGGCGTGCCCGGCGCCTCTTCTCGTCGGTCGGCGTAGCGTGCCGTAGGCGATAGGCTGTTGGCGAGAGCGCCCGAGACGCACCAACCCACAACAGCACACGCGGCCGAGGAGTCACCCGGATGAGTTCCACCCAGATCGACAGGCTGCGGGAGCTGCTGGAGCCGTTGGCCGGCAAGCGCGGGCTGGACCTGGAGGACGTCAGGATCACCCCGGCCGGGCGCCGGCGGGTGCTCCAGGTGGTGGTGGACGCGGACGGCGGCGTGGGCCTGGAGGCATGCGCCGAGCTGAGCCGGGCGGTGTCCGCGGCGCTCGACGAGAGCGACGCGATGGGCGGCGCCCCCTACACCCTCGAAGTGACCTCCCCCGGCGCGGAGCGGCCGCTGACCGAGCCGCGGCACTACCGCCGTTCCCTCGGCCGCCTGGTCCGGCTCCGGCTGCGCGAGGGCGGCGAGCTGACCGCCCGGCTCACGGGCCTGGACGAGACCGGGCTTGATCTCGAGGTTCCGGGGGAGAAGGGCCGCAAACCCACGGCCCGCCGGGTCGAGTTCGCCGATATCGCGGCGGCGCGGGTGGAGCTCGAGTTCAGCCGTCGGCCGGCTGGTGACCAGAGCCTGAAGGAGGCGTAGCCGTGCACATCGACATGGATTCCCTGCAAGCGCTCGTCCGGGAGAAGGAGATCTCCCTCGACGTGCTGGTGGAGGCCATCGAGTCGGCCCTCCTGATCGCCTACCACCGCAGCGAGGGCAGCCGCCGCCAGGCCCGCGTGGTCC
Organism: Streptomyces litchfieldiae; assembly: GCF_031845365.1. Classification (NCBI taxonomy): domain Bacteria; kingdom Bacillati; phylum Actinomycetota; class Actinomycetes; order Kitasatosporales; family Streptomycetaceae; genus Streptomyces; species Streptomyces litchfieldiae. Next base: position 24,673 of record NZ_JAVREL010000001.1, on the reverse strand, counting down.
TGGACCGCTCGACCGGCGGGGTGACGGTCTGGGCCAAGGAGGACACCGACGACCTGGCGGACGCCGAGGAGGGCGCCGAGCCGCGGGAGTTCGACGACACCCCCCGGGACTTCGGGCGGATCGCGGCCACCACGGCCAAGCAGGTCATCCTCCAGCGGCTGCGGGACGCCGAGGAGGACGTCACCTTCGGCGAGTACGCCGGCCGCGAGGGCGACGTGGTCGTCGGCATCGTGCAGCAGGGCCGGGACCCCAAGAGCGTGCTGGTGGACATCGGCCGGCTGGAGGCGATCCTGCCCCCGCAGGAGCAGGTCCCCGGCGAGAACTATCCGCACGGCGCGCGGCTGCGTTCCTACGTGGTGCGGGTCGTGAAGGGGGCGCGTGGCCCCTCGGTCACCCTTTCCCGCACCCACCCCAATCTGGTGAAGAAGCTCTTCGAGCTGGAGGTCCCGGAGATCGCCGACGGCTCGGTGGAGATCGCCGCGATCGCCCGCGAGGCCGGGCATCGCACCAAGATCGCGGTGCGCTCGCTGCGCTCCGGGCTGAACGCGAAGGGCGCCTGCATCGGCCCGATGGGCGGCCGGGTGCGCAGCGTGATGGCCGAACTGCACGGAGAGAAGATCGACATCGTGGACTGGTCGGACGATCCGGCCGAGCTCGTGGCGAACGCCCTCTCCCCGGCCCGGGTCACCAAGGTCGACGTGGTCGACCCGACCGCCCGCTCCGCCCGGGTGACCGTGCCGGACTACCAGCTCTCGCTGGCCATCGGCAAGGAGGGGCAGAACGCCCGCCTCGCCGCCCGGCTGACCGGCTGGCGCATCGACATCCGGCCGGACACCGAGCAGAGCGAGCAGCCCGCGCCGTGAGCCGTGCCGGGGGCCGCCGGGGAATGACGGCGCCCGCCGCGTGGTTTTCGGAACGGTTGCCCCGGGCCCACCTGGGAGGGCCCGGCGCTCGGGGAGGTAGAATCTTTAGTGTCTGGCCGGACGCACGTGTCCGCATGCCCTGAACGTACATGCGTGGGCTGCCGGGAGCGCTCAGCCCGAGAAGGTCTGCTGCGTGTGGTGGTGATCGGGGATCGCTGTGTCCCTGATCTTCGCGGTACGCTGCCCGGTCGGGGTGCGTATGTGCATCCCAGGCCGGCCTGTCTTGAGCTGGCGGTCCGCCGTCGGGCGTTCCCCCGGGCCCTCAGGGTCCAGGGACCGCTTGACACGGAGCAGCTCCGTCAGGTCGTCGGCCGGACAGCACCGTAAGAAGCGCCGTCGCGGATGGTCCGCACGGTAGGTACCTCGCGAGTCGGAAGTAGGTCGAGATTGCGATGAGCACTCGATGAGTACGCGATGAGTACGCCCGAGAAGTAGCGAAGGTCCGGCGGACGACCGACCCCGGACCGTAAAGGAGCGAAGTGGCTAAGGTCCGGGTATACGAGCTCGCCAAGGAGCTTGGAGTGGAGAGCAAGGTCGTCATGGCCAAGCTCCAAGAACTTGGTGAATTCGTCCGTTCGGCGTCCTCGACAATCGAGGCGCCAGTAGTACGCAAACTGACAGACGCGTTCAGCGCGGGCAACGGCGGCGGTGGCCGCCGGCCCGCCAAGCCGGGCGCGCCCGCCGCGCCGCGGCCCGCCGCGCCCAAGCCGGGCGCGATGGCCCCCAGGCCGCCCGCGCCCAAGCCGGGCGCCGCGGCCCCCAAGCCCGCCGGTGGACCCCGGCCCGGCCCCAAGCCGGCCCCCGTGACCCCGGCGGCCCCCGCGGCCCCCGAGTTCACGGCGCCCGCCGGTGAGGCGGCCCCGTCGCGGCCCGCCGCGCCGCGCCCCGGCGCCCAGCAGGGCCCCCGGCCGGGCGGTGCCCGGCCTGCCGGTCCCCGTCCGGGCGGCGGCGCCCCGGCGCCGAAGCCGGCGCCGGCCAAGCCGAACGCCCCCAAGCCGGGCGGCCGGCCCGCCGGCCCGCGCCCGGGTAACAACCCCTTCACGACCAGCGGTTCGACCGGCATGGCGCGCCCCCAGCAGGCGCCCCGTCCGGGTCCCGGCCCGCGGCCGGGCGGCCAGGAGCGGCCCGGTCCGCGCCCCGGTGGCCAGGACCGGCCGGGTCCGCGTCCGCAGGCGCCCGGTGGCGGTCGCGCCACCCCGGGCAACATGCCGCGTCCGCAGGGCGGTCCCGCCGGCGCGGGTCCGCGTCCCGGCCCCGGCGGCAGCCGGCCCAACCCGGGCATGATGCCGCAGCGGCCGTCGGCCGGCGGTCGTCCCGGCGGCGGCCCGGCCGGCCGTCCCGGTGGCGGCGGCGGTCCCCGTCCGGGCGGCGGTGGCGGCGGCTTCGCCGGCCGCGGCGGTCCCCGTCCCGGCGGCGGTGGCGGCGGCTTCGGCGGCGGTGGCCGTCCGGGCACCGGCACCCGTCCGGGTGGCGGTGGCGGCTTCGGCGGCGGCGGTGGCCGTCCCGGTGGCTTCGGCGGCGGTCCGGGCGGCGGTGGCCGGCCGGGTGGTCCCGGTGGCCGTGGTGGCACGCAGGGCGCCTTCGGCCGTCCCGGCGGGCCGGCGCGTCGTGGCCGCAAGTCGAAGCGGCAGCGCCGCCAGGAGTACGAGGCCATGCAGGCCCCGTCCATCGGCGGTGTGATGCTGCCGCGCGGCAAGGGCGAGACCATCCGGCTCTCCCGCGGCGCCTCGCTCACCGACTTCGCGGAGAAGATCAACGCCAACCCGGCGTCCCTGGTCCAGGTCATGTTCAACCTGGGCGAGATGGTCACCGCGACCCAGTCGGTCTCCGACGAGACGCTGCAGTTGCTCGGTGACGAGATGAACTACACCGTCCAGATCGTCAGCCCGGAGGAGGAGGACCGCGAGCTGCTCGAGTCCTTCGACATCGAGTTCGGCGAGGACGAGGGCGGCGAGGAGGCCCTGGTCTCCCGGCCCCCGGTGGTCACCGTCATGGGTCACGTCGACCACGGAAAGACCCGACTGCTCGACGCGATCCGCAAGACCAACGTCATCGAGGGCGAGGCCGGCGGCATCACCCAGCACATCGGTGCCTACCAGGTCTCGATCGACGTCAACGGCGAGGACCGCGCGATCACCTTCATCGACACCCCGGGTCACGAGGCGTTCACCGCCATGCGTGCCCGCGGCGCGAAGTCGACCGACATCGCGATCCTCGTGGTCGCGGCCAACGACGGCGTGATGCCTCAGACCATCGAGGCGCTCAACCACGCCAAGGCGGCCGACGTGCCGATCGTCGTCGCGGTCAACAAGATCGACGTCGAGGGCGCCGACCCCGCGAAGGTGCGCGGACAGCTCACCGAGTTCGGCCTGGTGGCCGAGGAGTACGGCGGCGACACGATGTTCGTCGACATCTCCGCCCGCCAGGGCACGAACATCGAGGGGCTGCTGGAAGCGGTCGTCCTGACCGCCGACGCGGCGCTCGACCTGCGGGCCAACCCGCACCAGGACGCCCAGGGCATCGCGATCGAGGCCCACCTCGACCGCGGCCGGGGTGCCGTGGCCACGGTGCTGGTCCAGCGCGGCACGCTGCGGGTCGGCGACACGATGGTGGTGGGCGACGCCCACGGCCGCGTGCGCGCCATGCTCGACGACACCGGGCGGAACCTCACCGAGGCCGGGCCCTCCACGCCCGTCCTGGTGCAGGGTCTGACCAACGTGCCCGGCGCCGGGGACAACTTCCTGGTCGTCGGGGAGGACCGCACCGCGCGGCAGATCGCCGAGAAGCGGGCCGCCCGCGAGCGGAACGCGGCCTTCGCCAAGCGCACCCGCAGGGTCTCCCTGGAGGACCTGGACAAGGTGCTCAAGGCCGGCGAGATCCAGCAGCTCAACCTCATCCTCAAGGGCGACGCGTCCGGTTCGGTCGAGGCCCTGGAGTCCTCGCTGCTCCAGCTCGACGTCGGCGAGGGAGTCGATCTGCGGGTGCTGCACCGCGGCGTCGGCGCGGTCACCGAGACCGACATCGACCTCGCGGCCGGCTCCGACGCCATCGTGATCGGCTTCAACGTGCGCGCCGAGGGGCGTGCCACGCAGGCGGCCGAGCGCGAAGGGGTGGACGTCCGGTACTACTCGGTCATCTACCAGGCGATCGAGGAGATCGAGGCGGCCCTGAAGGGTCTGCTGAAGCCCGAGTTCGAAGAGGTCGAGCTGGGTACGGCGGAGATCCGCGAGGTCTTCCGCTCGTCCAAGCTGGGCAACATCGCGGGTGTCCTCATCAGGTCCGGCGAGGTCAGGCGGAACACCAAGGCCCGCCTGGTGCGCGACGGCAAGGTCGTCGCGGAGAACCTCACCATCGAGGGCCTGCGTCGCTTCAAGGACGACGTCACCGAGATCCGGGAAGGCTTCGAGGGCGGTATCAACCTCGGGAACTTCAACGACATCAAGGTCGACGACGTCATCGCGACGTACGAGATGCGGGAGAAGCCCCGCGCGTGACGCAGTCGGCCGGGGCCGGTCGGCCGGAGGAAACTCCGTCGATCGGCCCCGGCCGCTCCCGTTACGATCACTGCATGTATACCGGGACGTTGTCCTTCGACCTGCTGCTCGGCGACGTTCACTCGCTCAAGCAGAAACGCTCCGTGATACGGCCGATCGTCGCGGAACTGCGGCGCGCGTACGCGGTCAGTGTCGCCGAGGTGGGCGGGCAGGATCTGCACCGCCGGGCCGAGATCGGGCTGGCCGTGGTCTCCGGGGACGCCGCGCATCTCACCGACGTGCTCGACAGGTGCGAGCGCTGGGTGGCCGCGCGTCCGGAGGTGGAGTTGCTGTCCGTGCGGCGGCGGATCCACGGCGAGCACGACGAATAGCACAGCACGAGCAAGGAGACGGACCAGTGGCCGACAAGGCGCGGGCGAAGAGGCTGGCGGACCTCATCCGCGAGGTGGTCGCGGAGAAGCTGCACCGGGACATCAAGGACCCGCGGCTCGGCACCAGGGTGACGATCACCGACACCCGGGTCACCGGAGACCTGCGGGAGGCGACCGTCTTCTACACGGTGTACGGCGACGACACCGACCGCGAGGAGGTGGCGGCCGGGCTGCGCAGCGCCAAGGGCGTGCTGCGCTCCGCGGTGGGCGCGGCGGCGGGCGTGAAGCACACGCCCAGCCTGGAGTTCGTGCCCGACGCGCTGCCCGAGACCGCGCGGAACCTGGACGATCTGTTCGTTCAGGCCCGTGAGCGCGACGAGCAGGTCCGGCGAGCCTCGGCGGGCGCCGAGTACGCGGGCGGCGCCGACCCGTACGTCAAGGAGGGCGAGCGGGCCGACGAGGACGCCGAGGACGAGGGCGAGGACTGACCGGCCGATGAGCCGCACCACCACGGATGGGCTCGTCGTGGTCGACAAGCCCGCCGGCTTCACCTCGCACGACGTCGTCGCCGTGCTGCGCGGCATCGCGCGCACGCGCCGGGTCGGGCACGCCGGGACCCTGGATCCCATGGCCACCGGCGTGCTCGTGCTCGGCCTCGGCCGGGCCACCCGGCTGCTGGGCCACCTCGCGCTCACCGAGAAGGAGTACGAGGGCACCATCCGGCTCGGCCGGACCACGGTGACCGACGACGCCGAGGGCGAGGTCACCGCGAGCGCCGGCGCCCGGGGTGTCGAGCGGGTGGCCGTGGACGCCGGGGTGGCGCGGCTGACCGGCGACCTGATGCAGGTCCCGGCCAAGGTCAGCGCGGTCAAGATCGACGGCAAGCGGGCCTACCGCCGGGTGCTGGCCGGCGAGGACGTGGACATCCCGGCGCGCCCGGTCACCGTCCACTCCTTCGCCGTCCGCGACGCGCAGGAGCTCACCACGCCGGACGGCGTTCCCGTGCTGGACCTGGACGTGACGGTCGTCTGCTCCTCCGGGACCTATATCCGCGCCCTCGCCCGCGACCTGGGCGCCGCGCTCGGCACCGGCGGGCATCTGACGGCGCTGCGCCGCACCCGGGTCGGCCCCTACGGCCTCGATGTGGCGCACACGCTGGACGCGCTGCGCGAGCGGCTGACGGTGCTGCCGCTGGGCGAGGCCGCCGCCGCGGCGTTCCCCCGCTGGGACGTCGACGACCGGCAGGCCACCCTCCTCGGCAACGGCGCGCGCATCACCACCCCGCCGCTGCCCGCCGGACCGGTCGCCGTCTTCGGCCCCGAGGACCGTTTCATCGCCCTGATCGAGAGCTCGGGCGACCGGTCCCGCAGTCTGGCCGTCTTCACCTGAACCGGCCGCCCGGCCGCCGAGGCACGGCGGGTACCTTGGACCGGCAGGGCCCACAGAAACGGCGAGGAGCGAAAACGGTGCAGCGCTGGCGTGACATGGCTGACATCCCCGAGGACTGGGGGCGCAGCGTCGTCACCATCGGTTCGTACGACGGGGTCCACCGGGGGCATCAGCTCATCATCGGCCGGGCCGTGGCGCGCGCCCGCGAGCTGGGCGTCCCGGCGGTGGTGGTCACGTTCGACCCGCACCCCAAGGAGGTGACCCGCCCCGGCAGCCACCCGCCGCTGCTCGCGCCGCACCCGCGGCGCTCGGAGCTGATGGCGGAGCTGGGGGTGGACGCGGTGCTCGTGCTGCCGTTCACCAAGGAGTTCTCCCAGCTCTCCCCGGCCGAGTTCGTGGTGAAGGTGCTGGTGGAGAAGCTGCACGCGCGCGCGGTGGTCGAGGGGCCCACCTTCCGTTTCGGGCACCGGGCCGCGGGCACCGTGGGGACCCTGGCGGAGCTGGGGGAGACCTATGGCTTCGAGGTGCTGGTCATCGACCTGTACGAGCAGGGCGCGGCGGGCGGTGGCGAGGCGTTCTCCTCGACGCTGGCCAGGCGGCTGATCGGCGAGGGCGATGTGGCGGGCGCGGCCGAGGTGCTGGGCCGCCCGCACCGCGTCGAGGGCACGGTCGTCCACGGCGCCCGGCGCGGGCGCGAGTTGGGGATCCCCACGGCGAACCTGGAGCCCGTGCCCCACTCGGCCGTCCCGGCGGACGGGGTGTACTCCGGCTGGCTGGTGGCCGGCGGGGAACGCCTTCCCGCGGCCATCTCGGTCGGCACCAACCCGCACTTCCACGGCACGCGGCGGACCGTCGAGGCGCACGCGCTGGACCGGACGGACCTCGACCTGTACGACCGGTGGGCGGCCATCGAGTTCCAGGCGTTCGTGCGCGGCCAGGAGGCGTTCGACTCCCTGGACGCGCTGATGGAGCGGATCACGGAGGACCTGCGCATGGTGCGCCAGCTCACCCGCGAGGGCTGATCCGGCCCGCCCGGACCGGATCAGCCCGCCCGGCTCATGCCTGGGGCGGCGGCTGCCAGGGGCCCGGCTGCTGCGGGTACCCGTACTGCGGCGGCTGTTGTTGCTGCTGCGGGGGCTGCTGCTGGGCCTGGGGGTATCCGTAGCCCTGCTGCTGGGGCTGCGGATAGCCATAGCCCTGCTGGCCCTGGGCCCCCTGGGCCTGACCGGGCAGCGGCGGCGCCATGTGCGGCGGCAGCGCGGCTCCGTCCTGTGTCCACAGACCCTGCTCCTGCTGCGCCCGCACGAAGTCCTCGGCGATGAGCGCGGCGAGGTCGAAGTACGCCTGGCGGGTCCGGGGCCGCATCATGTCCAGGTCCAACTCGGCGCCGGCGGCCAGGTGTTCGTCGAAGGGCGCGACCACGACGCCGCGGCAGCGGGTCTGGAAGTGCGCCACGATGTCCTCGACCTTGACCAGCTTGCCGGTCTCCCGGACCCCCGAGATGACCGTGATGCTGCGCTGGACCAGCCCGCCGTACCCGTGCGCCGACAGCCAGTCGAGCGTGGTGCTCGCGCTGCTCGCGCCGTCCACCGAGGGGGTGGAGACGATGATCAACTGGTGCGCCAGGTCGAGCACGCCGCGCATCGCGCTGTAGAGCAGCCCGGTGCCGGAGTCGGTCAGGATGATCGGGTACTGCTTGCCGAGCACGTCGATGACGCGGCGGTAGTCCTCGTCGTTGAACGTGGTCGAGATCGCCGGGTCCACGTCGTTGGCCAGGATCTCCAGGCCCGAGGGGGCCTGCGAGGTGAACCGGCGGATGTCCATGTAGCTGTTGAGATACGGGATCGCGCCGACCAGGTCGCGGATGGTGGCCCCGGTCTCCCGGCGCACCCGGCGGCCGAGCGTGCCCGCGTCCGGGTTGGCGTCGATCGCGATGACCTTGTCCTGCCGCTCGCTGGCGAGCGTCGCGCCGAGCGCGGTGGTGGTCGTCGTCTTGCCGACGCCGCCCTTGAGGCTGATCACCGCGATGCGGTAGCAGCTCAGCATCGGCGTGCGGATGATGTCCAGCTTGCGCTGCCGCTCCGCCTCCGCCGTCTTGCCGCCCAGCCGGAACCGGGAGGAGGGCTTGCTGGCCGCCTGCGAACGCGGCCTGCTGCGCCGCCGGTCCTGGAGCAGCCGGTCCGAGGACAGCTCGACCGACGCCTGGTACCCCAGCGCGCCCGGCTGCATCTGCCCGGCGTACTGCTGCTGTTGCTGGTCGGCACCCGGCGCGGCGGGCAGCGCCTGCGGGCCGCCCTGGGCAGCGCCGCCCGGCTGGTACGCCTGCGGGAGCGCCGGGTTCTGCTGCTGTTGGGGTGCCTGGGGGAGGGCGGGGTTGCCGCCTCCGGGCTGGAAGGGCTGGGGGAGTGCGGGGTTGGGCTGCTGGGGTGCCGGGGGGAACGCGGCCGGGCCGCCGGCGGCGTTCTGCTGCTGCGGGAACCCCGGGGGTGGCGCCGGGTTCTGCTGCTGTTGGGGTGCCTGGGGGAGGGCGGGGTTGCCGCCTCCCGGTTGGAAGGGCTGGGGGAGTGCGGGGTTGGGCTGCTGGGGTGCCGGGGGGAACGCGGCCGGGCCGCCGGCGGCGTTCTGCTGCTGCGGGAACCCCGCGGGCGGCGCCGGGTTCTGCTGCTGCTGCTGCGCGGCGGCCGGCGGGAACGTGAACTGGCCCGTCGCCTGGGCCTGTTGCGGCAGGCCGGCCGGCGGCGCCGAGGGGGCCCCGCTCTGCTCGTGCCGGAACGGCTGCGGCCGCTCGGCGGGCTCCCCGGTCGGCGGCGTCGCGTCCTGCTGGAACGGCGACGACTGCGGCTGGGCCCGCGGCGGCACGGGCGGCGGCTGAACGGGCGGCAGCCCGGCGGGCGGCGCGGCGCCCTCGGCCGGCGGCTGCACCGCGGACCGGGGGTCGGAACGCTCCCCGTCCGCCGCCCGCGCGGCGGCGGACGGCACGGGCGGCAGCGACAGGCCCAGCGGCGGAGCCGGGGGACCGGACGCCGCGGGCCCCTCTTCGGCCGGCTCCGGGCCGCTCTCCGGCTCGTCGTCCACCTCGGGCTCGGCGGCGGGCCGGGAGAACTCCACGCGCACGTCGCGGCTCTCCGGCTCCTCGGCGCGCCCGGGCGTGAACATCCTGGTGAAGTCACCGCCCAGCGGCTCGGCGCCCTCCTCGCCCTCCGGCACCGCGTCGGACGGCTCGGGCCGCTGCGCGTCGATGGGCCCCTCGTTGGCCGAGGGGAAGGCGGGTGGCGCGCCGGCCGGCATGGGCGGCTTGAGCTGGAAGTCCGGTGGTAGCGGCGGCAGTCCGCCGGGCAGGCCACCGCCCACCGGGCCCGCCGCGGGCGCCGGACCCGCGGGCGCGGGCGGCTTCTCCTCCGTGCCGTCCGTGCCTTCCGCGTCGGCCACGGCCTTCCGCACGGCCGCCGTCGAGATCTGCATCGTGTCCCCACTCACCACGTCACCGGGAGCCGCGTCCCGCGGCCCCTCCTCCGGCGCGGTGGGCCGGCTGCCCCCGGTGGCGTCCGGGGTGCTGCCGACACCGCTCCCCGCGTACCAGGCGGGCGGCGTGTGGTCGATGGTGAACTGGCCCGTGCTGTGGGACTCCTCCTCGAGGTGCCCGTCATCGGGGCGTTCGTCGGCGGAGGTCTCCTCCGCGGTGCGAACCCTGTCCCGATCGCTGTTCACGACGCCTCCCGCTGCTGGTATTTCTTCCCGATCCACACCTCGTGGGGCCGCTTATCCGGATGACGGGCCGGATCCCCCGAGCGGTTCCCGCGACATGGGCTCGGGACATTGCCCACGGCACTCCTGCCGCGTCTTCCCTCACCCTAATCGTCCCCGCTGAACTCCCCTAGTCCTCCCCGGGCGGGCCACCGTTCCGGCCACCATGAAACGGGGCAAAGCGGAAGGGAAGGTGAACGGCCCGGGCCCGTCGAAAATGCCGCGCGTTCACCCCGCCGCCGTGGCAGGGTCCCCCCATGTCCGAGACGTGGATGATCGACGAACTCGCCCATGCGGGCCCCGAGCACCTCGACCCCGATTTCGTCGCGGGATTCGACCGCAAACAGGGCTACCCCGACCCCGGCCCCGACATCGACGAACTCCGGGCGCGCGGGCTGGACAAGAGCGCCACCGTGGTTGATCTCGGCGCCGGCACGGGCCGCTTCGCGCTCGCCGCCGCCCGGGCGTTCGGCCGCGTCGTCGCCGTGGACGTCTCGTCGCCCATGACGCGCGTGATCGCCGACCGGGCGGCCGAGGCCGGCCTCGACAACGTCGAGACCGTGCGCGCCGGCTTCCTCAGCTACGCCCACACCGGCCCGCCGGCCGACGCGGTGTCCACCCGCCACGCGCTCCACCAACTGCCCGACTTCTGGAAGACCATCGCCCTGGAGCGCATCGCCGGCGTGCTCCGCCCCGGCGGCGTGCTGCGCCTGCGGGACCTCGTCTACGACTTCCACCCGTCACAGGCGGCCGACGTCTTCGCCGAGTGGCAGGCCGGCGCGGTGACGGACCCGTCGGAGGGCTACACGCGCGAGGACTACGCCGAGCACATCCGCACCGAGCACAGCACCTACCGCTGGCTGCTGGAACCGATGCTGGAGACCGCCGGATTCGAGATCGTCGCCGCGGAGTTCGCCGGGCGCCTGTACGGCGCCTATACCTGCGTCAAGCGCTGAACGCCCGGCCGCGTGCTTATCATCGGCCGCGGCTGGCCCTCGAAGGGAAACGGCGGCGCGCGGCCGGCCAGGTCAACGGCCGTGGTGCGGCGGCTCGTTGAACCGCGGGTGCGCCGATCCTGGGGGAAGAGCCATGGCACAGCCTTCGTTTCCGAACCGGCAGCCGGCCGTTCCGCCGCCCGGCGGCGCGTTCGGCCCACCGGTCCCCGCGGGATCCCTCGCGCCCCCGACGCCGCCGCCCCGGCCGCCCGGCCGGGGCCGGCGCGCGTGGCGGCCGGCCGTTCTCGCCGTGGTCCTCGCCGTCGCCGTCCTGGTGACCGGCGGCGCCCTCCTGCTGCTCGCGGACCGCGGCGGGTCCGGCACGTCCGGCACCGAGGCCGAGGCCGCCGCGGGGGACGCCGCCGGGCCCCGGCTGCCCGCCGAGGTGATCGACGCCGAGATGGCCTGGGCCGGCAACGCCCCGGCCGGGGACGGCCAATCGATCGAGGCCCGGGGCCTGTGGTACCAGGACGGCCTCGTCGTCAAGCACATGGGCGACGCCATCACCGCCTTCGCCGCGGCCACCGGCGACGAGGCGTGGACCTTCCCGCTGGCGCCCGGCGAGTTCGGCTGCCGGGCCTCGGTGACCGCCGACGCCGGCCGCATCGCCCTCCACCAGGGTTTCCACTGCGAGATCCTGACGGTCCTCGACATCGTCACGGGCGAGGAGGTCATGTCGCTGGAGATGACCTCCCACCCGCCGCCCAGCCAGTTCGACGTGCCGGCGATCCTCGGCGACACCGTCGCCGTCGGCTATGGCACGGGCACCGGCGGCGCCGGCTACAGCATCAGCCAGGAGCAGCAGATCTGGCGCACCGAGCCCGGCGAGACCTGCCCGGAGACGGGCTACGCGGTGTGGGACGACATGTTCGTCTCCGTCGTCTCCTGCGCCCAGGGGGCGGGGGACCGCGGCGGGGTGCGCGCGACCACCGAGAGCGGCCGGGAGTTGTGGCGCTGGCGCGTCGAGGAGGGCGAGGCGTTCGCCGTGCTCGGCGTCCTCTCCGTCGAACCGCTCGTGGTGTACGGCCAGTACGGCCAGGGATACGGCGGCGGCGACGTCGCGTTCCTGGTCGTCGACGACGCGCGGGAGTCGGTCGCCACCGAGATCGCCTGGGACGACGACCGTCACGGCGCGCCCTGCTCCCGGGGCGATCTGTCCGGATGCCCGCTCGCCCTGGTCGAGGGCGACCGGCTGTACGCGGTGGACAGCCTGATCGGCAACTCGATCCGCGTCCACGACCTCACCGCGGGCCACGCCCTGTACGAGATCACCCCCGAGCACGGCGGCATCGTCACGCTGGCCGGCTCCGTGGACGGCGAGGTCCTCCTCTACGAGGGGCCCGAGGGCGGCAGCGGAGTCGTGCGGGCGCTGGATCCCGCCACGGAGGAGACGAGAGACGTGATGCGGCTCAACCAGCGCGCGGAGGAACGGGGGATCATGACCGACGCCCTCTCCCGCACCTACTGGCGCACGGTCTGGGTCGCCCCCGAGAACGCCCTGCTCCTCGAACTGCTTTCACGCGCCGGCACCGGGGAGGAGTCGCTCCTCATCGCCTACCGCTGATCCGCCATTCCGCCTCATCAATACCGTCGAGGAACGCACATGTCCGACCGCCAGGACCCGGCAGCGGGCCCGCCGCCGCCCGCGCCGGGGACCAACCCCTATCTGACGCCCGGCTACCGGCAGCCCGATCCCTACCCGCCCGCGCCCGTCGCCCGCCGGGGCCGTGCCGCGCTCGCGGCGCTGGTCGCCCTGGCCGTGCTCGGCACCGCCGCGATCCTCGGGGTGTCCCTGCTGAACGGCCGGGACGTCGAAGGCGAGCCGCCGGCGGTCGGCGACGACGACCCGGCCCAACCCGGCGAAGTCGTCTACGAGTTCGGCCGCGAGCCGGACGACCCCCGGGCGCCCGTGCCCGAGGAGTGGGAGCCGGTCGTCGCCGACGACTGGCAGGTCGTGGTCAGCTCCGGCCGCGACCTCGCCTTCGACGTCCCGCCCGACTGGCTGGTGACCGCCGAGGGCGAGCCGCTGTGGATCGACAACGAGGTCGACGAGAACGCCGAGCGCCCGGCCTTCAGCCTGGAGAGCGGCGCCGTGCTGGAGTGGGCGGAGTGCGACACGGGCGGGGTCCACGGCTTCGCCGGCACCCGCGGCGCCCAGGGCACCACCGGCACCGAGGAGGGCGCGGACCTCACGGCCCGCCTCGCCGCCTGGGCCGCGTTCTACCAGGAGGAGGAGGGCACGACGGACTTCCGGGAGCCGGAGCCCTACCGGAACGACCACGGCATCACCGGGCACATCGCGTACGCCACGGTCGAGGACATCCCCGACGACCCGGAGGACTCCTGCGACATCCGGGCGGGTCTGAGTGTCGCCGTCTCCTACCTCGACGCCGACGACGACCTGTCCGCCTGGTCGTTGATCATCGACCGCGGATACGAGGGAGAGGTCTCCCAGGAGACCGTCGACCTGATCGTCGGGAGCCTGCGCCCCTACGACGGCTGAGGACCCGGCTCCGTGATGTCGAACTCGCCGTCGCGCGCCCCGAGGACGAACGCCTCCCACTCGGCCGCGGTGAAACGCAGCACCGTCGCGGGATCCTTCGAGTTCCGCATGCCCACGCCGCCCCCGGGCAGGTGCGCGATCTCCACCTTCTCATCCTGCGGCCCGTCCGGCGCGCTCAGCCACTCCACGCCCGAGATGTCCAGCGCGTACAGCTCGTTCTTCTCGCGCTCCTTGCGCGCGGCGATCTCTTCCGGAGTCTCGGTCGATGCCATCGGTCCGGCCCTCCCCATCTGGTCGGCGACAACGGATGCCTGTGCCCGCGATCGTAACGCAGCGCACCGACACCGGTACCGGTCGCGAGGAACGGCCCCGCCGGGCCGGGCGGTCAGCGGCTGCGCAGCCACCAGTCGGCGCCCAGCAGCAGCACGAAGCCGGCCACCAGTACCGCCATGCCGAGCCGGGTCCGGCCGCGCCGGCTCATCTCGATGACGGCGCCGGACAGAATGAACGCCGCGCCGTACAGACCTATGGACCGCAAGGAGGAGCCGTCGCCGAGCTGGATGACGAGCACGACGGCCATCGCGACCATCGCCACCGCCGCGATGCCCATCCGGAGCCGGCGGGCCTGGCGCGGGGTGAGTCCCTGCTGTGTCGAAGTCACGGCAGCAGCATAAGCGTTCGGCGTTCGGCGGGTTCGGGCGTTCGCCGGTATGCTCGTGGCCGGACGCCACCCGATGTGCTCGCGCCGCCATCCTGCTGTAGCCTGCTTAGCGGCCGTTTGCGTACGCGCCCCCGGATTCTTCTGGAGGAAGCGCTCAGCGGACCCCGCCTCCCGAGTTCCGGAAGCTCCCCTGCGGATCAGCCCAGGGGCACTCGGTGGCTACATCGGATAGCGCCAAGGAGTACGTGTGTCGTCGCTCGACGCCGCCACCAAGCAGAAGATCATCGCCGAGTTCGCCACCAAGGAAGGCGACACCGGCTCCCCCGAGGTTCAGGTGGCTCTGTTGTCCCGCCGCATCTCGGACCTGACCGAGCACCTCAAGACCCACAAGCACGACCACCACTCCCGCCGGGGCCTGCTGCTCCTGGTGGGCCAGCGCCGCCGCCTGCTGCAGTACCTGGCGCGCAAGGACATCCAGCGCTTCCGGACCCTGGTGGAGCGCCTCGGCATCCGCCGCGGCGCGGCGGGCGCCAGGTAACACGCCCAGGAGGGAGCGGCCACCGCCGGCGGGGCCGCTCCCTTCGCCGTATCCGGTCCGTCACGGACGGAAACCGAGCCGGGGACCGCTCGCCTTTGTAGGCTTGTTCCACGGCACAACCGAGAACGACGTATGTACGAGGCGGAGCGCCTTCTCACCGTCGCCGGTCCTCGGTAGTGGCCTCCGGGCTGACCTCCCGGGAGCTTCGATCGATGGCCGGCCCGTCTGGAGGTGCTCCACCGCCCCGCCGCCGGCGGGGCGCAGAAGAGGAGAATTTCCAAGGTGGAGAACGAGACCCACTACGCCGAGGCCGTGATCGACAACGGCACCTTCGGCACCCGCACCATCCGGTTCGAGACCGGCCGGCTCGCCCGGCAGGCCGCCGGATCGGCGGTGGCGTACCTGGACGACGACACGATGGTGCTGTCGGCCACGACCGCCTCGAAGAACCCGAAGGACCAGCTCGACTTCTTCCCGCTCACCGTCGATGTCGAGGAGCGGATGTACGCGGCCGGGAAGATCCCCGGCTCCTTCTTCCGGCGCGAGGGCCGTCCCTCCGAGGACGCCATCCTCACCTGCCGGCTGATCGACCGCCCGCTGCGCCCCTCGTTCAAGAAGGGCCTGCGCAACGAGATCCAGATCGTCGAGACGGTCATGGCCCTCAACCCCGACCACCTCTACGACGTGGTCGCGATCAACGCCGCCTCCTGCTCCACCCAGCTCGCCGGGCTGCCCTTCTCGGGCCCCATCGGCGGCACCCGCGTGGCCCTCATCCGCGGCCAGTGGGTGGCGTTCCCTACCCACACCGAGCTGGAGGAGGCCGTGTTCGACATGGTCGTCGCCGGCCGGGTCCTGCCGGACGGCGATGTCGCGATCATGATGGTCGAGGCCGAGGCCACGGAGAAGACGATCGAGCTCGTCAAGGGCGGCGCGCAGGCGCCGACCGAGGAGGTCGTCGCCGCCGGCCTGGAGGCCGCCAAGCCGTTCATCAAGGTGCTCTGCAAGGCCCAGGCCGACCTCGCCGCCAAGGCCGCCAAGCCGACCGGCGAGTTCCCCGTCTTCCTCGACTTCCAGGACGACGTGCTGGAGGCCCTGTCCGCGGCCGTCCGCGACGAGCTGGCCCAGGCGCTGACCATCGCCGGCAAGCAGGAGCGCGAGGCCGAGCTGGACCGCGTCAAGACGGTGGCCGCCGAGAAGCTGCTGCCGCAGTTCGAGGGGCGCGAGAAGGAGATCTCCGCCGCCTACCGCGCGCTCACCAAGCAGCTCGTGCGCGAGCGCGTCATCCGCGACAAGGTTCGCATCGACGGCCGCGGCGTCACCGACATCCGCACCCTGGCCGCCGAGGTCGAGGCGATCCCGCGGGTCCACGGCTCGGCGCTGTTCGAGCGCGGCGAGACCCAGATCCTGGGCGTCACCACGCTGAACATGCTTCGCATGGAGCAGCAGCTCGACACCCTCTCCCCGGTGACCCGCAAGCGCTACATGCACAACTACAACTTCCCGCCCTACTCCACCGGTGAGACCGGTCGCGTGGGCTCCCCCAAGCGCCGCGAGATCGGCCACGGCGCGCTCGCCGAGCGGGCCCTGGTGCCGGTGCTGCCGACCCGCGAGGAGTTCCCCTACGCGATCCGGCAGGTCTCCGAGGCGCTCGGCTCCAACGGGTCCACCTCGATGGGCTCGGTCTGCGCCTCCACCATGTCCCTGCTGAACGCCGGTGTGCCGCTGAAAGCCCCGGTCGCCGGCATCGCCATGGGCCTGATCTCCCAGGAGATCGAGGGCGAGACCCACTACGTCACCCTCACCGACATCCTCGGCGCGGAGGACGCCTACGGCGACATGGACTTCAAGGTCGCCGGCACCCGGCAGTTCGTGACCGCCCTCCAGCTCGACACGAAGCTGGACGGCATCCCGGCCTCGGTGCTCGCCGCCGCCCTGAAGCAGGCGCGGGACGCCCGGCTGCACATCCTCGACGTGATGAGCGAGGCCATCGACGTTCCCGACGAGATGTCGCCGAACGCGCCGCGCATCATCACCGTCAAGATCCCGGTGGACAAGATCGGCGAGGTCATCGGCCCCAAGGGCAAGATGATCAACCAGATCCAGGAGGACACCGGCGCCGACATCACCATCGAGGACGACGGCACCATCTACATCGGCGCCGCCGACGGCCCGTCCGCCGAGGCCGCCCGCACCACGATCAACGGCATCGCCAACCCGACGATGCCCGAGGTCGGCGAGCGGTACCTGGGCACGGTGGTGAAGACCACGACCTTCGGCGCCTTCGTCTCCCTGCTCCCCGGCAAGGACGGCCTGCTGCACATCTCGCAGATCCGCAAGCTCGCCGGCGGCAAGCGCGTGGAGAACGTGGACGACGTGCTCGGCGTCGGCCAGAAGGTCCAGGTCGAGATCGCGGAGATCGACCAGCGCGGGAAGCTGTCGCTGATCCCCGTCCTGGACGAGGAGGAGGCCGCCGAGGCCCCCGCCGCCGAGGGCGGCACCGAAGCAGGGAAGGACGCCGTCGAGAAGTGACGCGTACCACCCGCACGACGGCCCGCCCCACCGCACCGGTGGGGCGGGCCGTGCCCCGTCCGCGCCGCGCGGACGCCGGGCCGGGCACCGTGCACAAGACCGTTCTCCCGGGCGGGCTGCGGATCATCACCGAAACGGTGCCGTTCGTCCGTTCCGCCACCTTCGGCATCTGGGCCCGGGTCGGCTCGCGCGACGAGACCCCGGCCCTCAACGGCGCCACCCACTACCTGGAGCACCTGCTCTTCAAGGGCACCAGGCGGCGCAGCGCCCTGGACATCTCCTCCGCCGTCGACGCGGTCGGCGGCGAGATGAACGCCTTCACCACGAAGGAGTTCACCTGCTACTACGCGCGGGTCCTGGACACCGACCTGCCGCTGGCCATCGACATCGTCTGCGACATGCTCACGGGCTCGCTGATCGCCGCCGAGGAGGTCGACGCCGAGCGCGGCGTGATCCTCGAGGAGATCGCGATGACGGAGGACGACCCCAGCGACGGCGTCCACGACCTCTTCGCGCACACGCTGCTGGGCGACAGCCCGCTGGGCCGCCCGGTGCTCGGTACGGTGGAGACGGTCAACGCGCTGACCCGCGACCGCATCGCCCGTTTCTACCGGCGGCACTACGACCCGACGAGGCTCGTCGTCACCGCCGCGGGGAACGTCGACCACGCCGCCGTCGTCGCACAGGTCACGGCCGCGTTCGAGAGCGCCGGGGCCCTGTCCGGCGAGAGCGCGGAACCGGTGGGTCCCCGCACGGGCCGGCGGGGGATCAAGACGGCCGGCCGCGTCGACGTGCAGGAACGCCCCACCGAGCAGGCGCACGTCGTACTCGGCATGCCCGGCGTCTCCCGCCACGACGACCGCCGCTGGGCGCTCGGCGTGCTGTCCACGGCGCTGGGCGGCGGCATGAGCTCCCGGCTGTTCCAGGAGGTCCGCGAGAAGCGCGGCCTGGCGTACAACATCTACACGCACACCTCCGGCTACGCGGACTGCGGCATCTTCGGCGTCTACGCCGGCTGCCGCCCCGACCGGCTGGACGACGTGCTGAAGATCTGCCGCGAGCAGCTCGCCGACGCCGCCGAGCACGGCATCAGCGACGACGAGACGCGCCGCGCCATCGGCCAGCTCGCCGGGTCCACCGTCCTGGGCCTGGAGGACACCGGTTCCCTGATGCACCGGCTGGGCAAGAGCGAGGTGTGCTGGGGCCGGCAGATGTCGGTGGACGAGATGCTGGAGCGCTTCGCCGCGGTCACCCCGGACGACGTCCGGCAGGTCGCCCGCGAGGTGCTGGGCCACCGGCCCTCGCTGTCCGTCATCGGCCCGCTCAACGACCGGCAGGCCGCGCGTCTGCCCGCCGCCGTGGCCTGACACAAGAGATCCCGGAGAACGGGAAGTACGGGAGTTCATCGCATGAGCAAGCTGCGCGTGGCCGTCATCGGAGCCCGCGGACGCATGGGGTCCGAGGCGGTCCGGGCCGTGGACGCCGCCGAGGACATGGAACTGGTCGCGGCGCTCGGCCGGGGCGACAAGCTGGAGACGCTCACCGAGACCGGCGCCCAGGTCGCCGTCGAGCTGACCCACCCGGACGCGGTCCTGGCCAACCTGGAGTTCTGCGTCCGCAACGGCATCCACGCCGTCGTCGGCACCACGGGCTGGACCGAGGAGCGGCTCGCCACCCTGCGCGACTGGCTGGAGTCCGCGCCCGGCACCGGCGTGCTCATCGCCCCGAACTTCGGCATCGGCGCCGTCCTCACGATGCGCTTCGCCCAGCAGGCGGCACGTTTCTTCGAATCCGTCGAGATCGTCGAGCTGCACCACCCCAACAAGGCCGACGCCCCCAGCGGCACGGCCGCGCGCACCGCCCAGCTCATCGGCGACGCCCGGCACGCCGCCGGGCTGGGCCCGCAGCCGGACGCCACCAGCTCCGCGCTGGAGGGCGCCCGGGGTGCGGACGTGGCCGGGGTGCCGGTGCACTCCGTGCGGCTCCGGGGCCTGGTCGCGCACCAGGAGGTGCTCTTCGGCGACGAGGGCGAGATTTTCACCATCCGCCACGACTCGATGAACCGCGGCTCGTTCATGCCCGGCGTGCTGCTCGGCGTGCGGCGCGTCGGCGGCGCCCCCGGGCTCACCTTCGGGCTGGAGCACTTCATGGACCTGGACGGCTAGCCGTGCGCGACCGGATCGTCTACCTGGTGCTGTGCGCCGTCCTGCTCGTCTACTTCGGGCTGGTCGGCCACCGGGGCGTGGTGCTGATCGCGGACGGCTCCTGGGTGGCCGTTTCGCTGGGCGTGGCCGTGCTGGTGCTGCCGGTGCTGGGTGCCTGGTTCCTGTGGCGCAGCCTGCGGTTCGTGCTGAACGCCAACCGGCTGGCCCGCGAACTGGACGCCGAGGGCGGGCTCCCGGTGGATAATCTCGCGCGCACGCCGAGCGGCCGGATCGACCAGGCGGCCGCCGACGCCGTCTTCGCCGCCCGGCGGGCGGAGACCGAGGCCCACCCGGAGGACTGGCGCTGCTGGTTCCGGCTGGCCGTCGCGTACCACGACGCGCGGGACACGCCCCGCGCCCGCAAGGCGATGGAGCACGCGATCGCCCTGCACGCGGGACGCCGCCCCGCGCCGGCCACCGGTCCGGGCCCTAACGCCGCTCGGCGGCCCACGCCTCCAGCACGTCCGCCGCCCGGTCGAACGCCTCGGGCCGGGCCAGGAAGTCCGCGCTGTGGTCGGTGAGCAGCGTGCGCAGCGCCTCGCCGCGGCGGCGTTCGATGTGCACCGCCTGGCCCTGCACGCTGCGCGGCAGGCCGAGCCACTTCACGGGCTGCTGGACGGTGCAGACGCGCGCGATGTCCCGCCAGCGCAGCGTCTGGGTGCGCAGCAGGCCCACCCGCCGCAGGCCGCGGGGGCTGACCCAGATCCCGATGCGCAGCAGGCGCAGGGCGAACGCGATCGCCAGGACCGCCGCCACCGCCGTGGCACCGGCGCCCGTGGGAGAACCGGCGAGGATGATGATCACGCCCGAGATCAGCAGATAGGCGGCGACCAGGAGCGTCACCGCGGCCACGGCCACCCGCCAGGGGCCGGGGCGGTAGGGGCGGCGCCAGTAGTCCTGTTCGGTGTGCGGCAGGGGGATCTCCGACGGAGCACCGGCGGAGTCGTGGTCGGCCGCGAGGAAAGTCAGGGGCACGGCTGGTCCTCGTTCGTATTCACAGACGGCATCACGCGGACGCGGGGGGACGATGCTGTGAACGGTGAGGCTACCGCGCCTCAGCGGTCCTGAGCCGCCTCGGGTGCGTCGGGAGTCGTCCGGTGTTCCACATCGAGGGCGGGGCGGGCCAGCAGCAGGGCGCCTATCAGCCCGGATATCACGACAAGGCCGACGAGCGCCCCGCCGATCATGCCGCGGAGGGAGGGCCGCGAACGGGGCGCGGTCACGTTGCTGCGGAAGTCGTCGCGAGAGGTCATGACGGGCGCCCCTTCCCTTGGCCGGTTCCCCTGAATGGACCAATAACAAAGTTATCAGGTGAACAATCCGACTCCGGACGCGGGGTCCGTTTTGCCCGTCCGGCGGCGCCCCGTCGGTCCTGTCGGTGGCGGCGCTTAGGGTGGGTTCCGCTTCGTCCACCGCCCGTGCGACCGGAAGGACCTCCCCGGTGACCGAGACCCCCAGCTTCCGCAGCGACATCTCCGTCGAGTTGGTCAAGCACAGCGCCGCGGACACGGACGTGCTGTGGGCGGCCCGGGTCTCCACGGCGGGGGAGCAGTCCCTGGCGGAGATCGACAAGGACCCCGAGCGCTCCAAGGGGCTGATCAACTACCTGATGCGGGACCGGCACGGCAGCCCCTTTGAGCACAACTCGATGACGTTCCTGATCGGCGCCCCGATCTTCGTCTTCCGGGAGTTCCACCGGCACCGGGTCGGCTGGTCGTACAACGAGGAGAGCGGGCGGTACCGGCAGCTCGATCCGGTGTTCTACGTGCCGGGGCAGGACCGCAGGCTCGTCCAGCGCGGCCGGCCGGGGAAGTACGAGTTCGTGCCCGGGACCGCCGAGCAGCACGCGCTGACCGGGAAGGTCATGGAGGACGCCTACCGGCAGTCCTACGCGGCCTACCAGGAGCTGCTGGCGGCCGGCGTGGCCCGCGAGGTGGCCCGGGCCGTGCTCCCCGTCGGCCTCTTCTCGTCGATGTACGCCACGTGCAATGCCCGTTCCCTCATGCACTTCCTCGGGCTGCGCACCCAGGACGAGCGGGCCAGGGTCCCCAGCTTCCCGCAGCGGGAGATCGAGATGGTGGGGCAGCGGATGGAGGAGGAGTGGGCGCGGCTGATGCCGCTGACACACGCCGCGTTCAACGCGAACGGCCGTGTCGCTCCCTAGGAATTGCGCGGGGCCGCCCCCAGGGCGACCGAAGTGTCCGTATTGCGACATTTCGGGAAGTTCATTTAGGGTGAATGAACGGACCCGGCGCTGTCTGAACCCCCGAGCAGGCAGTGCCGGGATCCACCGGTTGCCCGCCCCGATGGGCCCGGGCACGCTGAGCTGCGAGTAGCGTGGAACCTATGGCTCCGACCTCCACACCGCAGACCCCCTTCGGCCGGGTCCTGACCGCCATGGTCACGCCATTCAGCGCGGATGGCTCACTCGACGTCGACGGCGCCCAGCGCCTCGCCGCCCACCTGGTGGACGCCGGCAACGACGGCCTGATCGTCAACGGCACCACCGGTGAGTCCCCGACCACCAGCGATGTGGAGAAAACACGGCTCATCCGCGCCGTCGTGGAGGCCGTCGGCGACCGGGCCCACGTCGTGGCGGGCGTCGGCACCAACGACACCCGGCACAGCCTGGAGCTGGCCCGCGCCGCCGAGGAGGCCGGCGCCCACGGTCTGCTGACCGTCACCCCGTACTACAACAAGCCGCCCCAGGAAGGGCTCCGCCAGCACTTCACGGCGATCGCGGACGCCACCGGCCTGCCCGTCATGCTCTACGACATCCCGGGCCGCAGCGGCGTTCCGATCACCACGGAGACGATGGTCCGGCTGGCCGAGCACCCCCGGATCGTCGCCAACAAGGACGCCAAGGGCGACCTCGGCCGCGCGAGCTGGGCCATCGCCACCACCGGACTCGCCTGGTATTCCGGCGACGACATGCTCAACCTGCCCCTGCTGTCCGTGGGCGCCGTGGGCTTCGTCTCCGTCGTCGGGCACGTCGTGACGCCCGAGCTGCGCGCGCTCGTGGACGCGTACACGAGCGGGGACGTTGCCAAGGCGGCCGAAATCCACCAGAAGCTGCTGCCCGTCTTCACCGGGATGTTCCGCACCCAGGGCGTGATCACCTCCAAGGCGGCGCTGGGATTCCAGGGCCTGCCGGGCGGTCCGCTCCGCCTCCCGCTCGTCGGCCTCACCGCGGAGGAGACGGATCAGCTCAAGCGCGATCTCGCCGCCGGCGGGGTACAAATCTAAGAACAAAGGACGTTACCGAAAGCGCGATCTCTGCGCCGAAGGTGATAACTGAATACCGACCAATGCACACAGTCACGCGCGCCATGTGTCCGAATCCGGCACGTGGCGCGCGTGGTCAGGAGAGTCTCTTGAGTCATCCGCACCCAGAACTCGGCCCACCGCCGAAGCTTCCCGAGGGTGGCCTACGCGTTACCCCGCTCGGCGGCCTGGGCGAGATCGGCCGCAACA
The DNA here is from genome assembly GCF_031845365.1 of Streptomyces litchfieldiae. Lineage (NCBI taxonomy): Bacteria > Bacillati > Actinomycetota > Actinomycetes > Kitasatosporales > Streptomycetaceae > Streptomyces > Streptomyces litchfieldiae. The sequence continues at coordinate 1,848 of NZ_JAVREL010000001.1, read as the reverse complement.
TGACCGTCTTCGAATACGGCGGTCGACTGCTCGTCGTCGACTGCGGCGTGCTGTTTCCCGAGCAGGAGCAGCCCGGAATCGATCTGATTCTGCCCGATTTCAGTTCCATCAAGGAACGCCTCGACGACGTCGAAGGCATCGTGCTCACCCATGGCCACGAGGACCACATCGGCGGTGTCCCCTATCTCCTCCGCGAGAAGCCCGACATTCCGCTGATCGGCTCGAAGCTGACGCTCGCCCTCCTCGAGGCCAAGCTCCAGGAACACCGCATCCGGCCCTACACGCTGGAGGTGCGGGAGGGCCACCGCGAGCGGATCGGCCCCTTCGAGTGCGAATTCGTCGCGGTCAACCACTCCATCCCGGACGCGCTCGCCGTCGCCATCCGCACCCCGGCCGGCATGGCCGTGCACACCGGCGACTTCAAGATGGACCAGCTCCCGCTGGACGGCCGCCTCACCGACCTGCGGGCCTTCGCCCGGCTCGGCGAGGAGGGCATCGACCTGCTGCTGTCCGACTCGACCAACGCCGAGGTGCCCGGGTTCGTGGCCCCCGAGCGGGAGATCTCGGGCGTCCTGCGCCAGGTCTTCGCGCGCGCCGAGAAGCGCATCATCGTGGCGAGCTTCGCCAGCCACGTGCACCGCATCCAGCAGATCGTCGACGCCGCCTACGAACACGGCCGCCGGATCGCCTTCGTGGGCCGTTCCATGGTGCGGAACATGGGCATCGCCCGGGACCTGGGCTATCTGCGCGTCCCGCCCGGCCTGGTGGTGGACGTGAAGACGCTGGACGACCTGCCGGACCGCGAGGTGGTCCTCGTCTGCACGGGCTCCCAGGGCGAACCGATGGCCGCCCTCTCCCGGATGGCCAACCGCGACCACCAGATCCGCATCGTCGAGGGCGACACGGTGATCCTGGCGTCCTCGCTGATCCCCGGCAACGAGAACGCGGTCTACCGCGTGATCAACGGCCTGACCCGCTGGGGTGCCAACGTCGTCCACAAGGGCAACGCCAAGGTGCACGTCTCCGGACACGCCTCGGCCGGCGAGCTGCTGTACTTCTACAACATCTGCCAGCCGAAGAACCTGATGCCGGTGCACGGCGAGTGGCGCCACCTGCGCGCCAACGCGGAGCTCGGCGCCGCGACCGGGGTGCCCGCGGAGCGGATCGTCATCGCCGAGGACGGCGTGGTGGTCGATCTGGTCGGCGGCAAGGCGAAGATCGTGGGCAAGGTCCAGGCCGGCTATGTGTACGTGGACGGCCTGTCGGTCGGCGATGTCACCGAGTCCAGCCTGAAGGACCGCCGGATCCTCGGCGAGGAGGGCTTCATCTCGGTGTTCGTCGTGGTGGACAGCAGCACGGGCAAGATCGTCAGCGGCCCGAGCATCCACTCGCGCGGCTCCGGCATCGAGGACTCCGAGTTCGCGGCCGTCATCCCGAAGATCGACGAGGCCCTGGCGCGCTCCGCCCAGGACGGCGTGGTTGAGCCCCACCAACTCCAGCAGCTCGTACGGCGAACGGTGGGCAAGTGGGTCTCCGACACCTACCGCCGCAGGCCGATGATCATGCCGGTCGTCATGGACGTCTGACCGTCATCTGCCCGCGGGGCGCCAGGATTTGCATCCTGGCGCCCCGCTCCAGTAGGTTTACGACACCGCCGCAAGGGGAAGCCGGGAAGGCTCAACATCCCGGCCTCGTCGAGCGGCACGAGCAGGCGCACACGGAGCGTCCGTTCCTTGAGAACTCAACAGCGTGCCAAAAGTCAACGCCAGATTTTTTTGGTAACTATTCAGCGAGGAACATCTCGTGTGGATGGTTTCCTGTTTGGAAGCATTCACGGAGAGTTTGATC